>NZ_JAALJH010000077.1 GCF_011064615.1 Aquisphaera insulae
CGATCGAATTCACCCCCCTGAATCCCCCCTTCGTAAGGGGGGAAGTAAATGCGGGCCGGCTTCCCTGTCGGCGGTAAGAACCCTATTACGGTGAGCTTCTTCCTTGCCGAGGTAATATACTCGCGTGAGCCACCGTCCCCGCAGGATCCCGATCATGCCGAGCCCCGCCAACGACTGGATCGAACGCCTGCCGGACGACCGGCTGATCGCCGAATTCTCGCTCTGGTCGGCGGATCTCCTGCGGCTGGAGGCGGAGATTGCCCGCGTGGAGCCGCACGCGGATCTCTTCCACGTCGACGTGGCCGACGGCCACTTCTCGCGCGCCCTCCTCTTCTTCCCGGATCTGGTCGCGGGGGTGCGTCGTGCCACCGGTCGGCCGATCCACGTCCATCTCATGGTGGCCGACGACGTCTTGCTCGACCAGGCGGAGCAATTCGCGGCCGCGGGGGCCGACCTGATCAGCGTCCACGCCGAGAACGCCGCCGCGGCGGCGGCGTTGGACCTCCTCGATGACCGAGGGGTCGCGGCCGGCCTGGTCCTGAACGTCGAGACGCCGGTCGCGGCGGCCTGGCCGTTCCTCGACCGGATTCGGTTCCTCACGCTCCTCGGCACGCCGATCGGCGTGAAGGGCAGGGGGCTCGATTCGCGGTCGATCATTCGCATGATCGAGGCCGGGGTCCTGATCGCGCCGTCGCGGGGCAAGTGCCGTAGGCTCCTCGCCGCGGACGGCGGGATCCGCGAGGAGACGGTTCCGCTCCTCCGCAGGGCCGGGGCCGATTCGGTGGTGATGGGGTCGCTGGCGTTCGCGGCCCCATCGCTCGAGGATCGCATGAACTGGTTGAAGGGCCTGTGACCCGCGAGCCCGAAGGTGCGGGGGTCAGGGCCTGCTTGCCACCCGTCGTCCGAATCGCCGACGTGCCGCGAGCGTCGCCGCGGCGATGAGCGCCAGGGCGATCGAGCTCGGCTCGGGGATGACCGAGATGGCCCCGAAGAGGCCATGGCGCTCGTCGTCGATCCCGGCGGCGAAATAGAGCGTGTTCGGGTCGCCGTTGAGGCCGCCGGTCCCGAACGCCAGGCCCCAGAGGCCGGTGTTCGCGATCGGCTTGCCGTCGGGGCCGGTGAGCTGGCCGAGGTAGGCCCCCGTCGTCGGGTCGAAGGCGCTGATGTGGCCGTCCTCCTCGTTGCCGACCAGGAGATCGCCGCCGAACTGGCCGAACGACTTGGGGGCCAGCGCCATCCCCCAGGGCGAATCGAGCGGCCCGCCGTCGGTGTTGGAGGTCAGCCTCTTGATGAGGTTGCCGTTGAGGTCGAACTCGTTGATCACGCCCCCCCCGGTGGCCTCGTTCTCGTAGGTCACGAAGAGCTTCCCGCCGATGTTCTGGATGTTGTAGACGGTGAAACCGCTGGGCAGGTTGGGATCGGTGAAGGAGCCGGCCAGGGAGGTGGCGCCGAACGTGCCGTTGAAGACGTCGATCTTGTTGTTGCGTGCATCCGCGGCGTAAAGGAAGCTGCTCCCCCCGTTGGTGGCCAGCGCCAGGCCCGTGTAGACGGCCCCCGAGGGGGACACGCCGATCTGGGCGACCGTGCCGGCGGTCGGGTTCCAGCCCGAGATCGTCCCGTTCAGGTCGGCGAAGAGGAAGAGGGCCTTGCCGCCGTTCGCGAGCACGAAGTCGTTCGACGTGTTGAAGACCTGCCCCGTCGGGCCGTTCGGACCGCCGACGATGGTCGGCGTGGTGACGACGAGCGGCCTCGCGGTGCCGTCGCCCGTGTAGAGCGTCGAGGTGCTGGTCCCCTGGTTCGAGACCCAGAACGGACCGCCCGTGAAGGACGAGATCCCCCACGGGTTCTTCAGGTTGGGATCCGTCGTCAGGGCCATCCCGGGGATGTCCGAGACGAGGTTCGTCTGGATGTAGGAGCCGGCCCGTGCGGCCAGCGGCACCGGCCCGAAGGCCGACACGATCGCGATCGTCACCAGGGCTGGGAATTCGAACCGCCATCGCCAGGGGCTTTCGGCATGCCGCATGAGGATCGTCTCCATCGAAAGTCGAGTTGTCGAAGGGGTGCTCGCCACGGGCCGGTGATCCGGCCGCAAACCAGGACGGCTTCCGACGCGGCAGCCCGCCAGCAATCCCCGGGCTTGGGCCGGCACCACGCCCCATCCCCCGACCACACGGCTTGCCGCCAGACGACTTGCGACCGAATTGGCCGAACGGTCTGGACCCCGCCCCGGTGCCTCGGTATGTTCTGTCTCGACGCGGACGTGGCCGCAGTCGTCCAGGTATCCCGCAGTCGTCTCGGCGTTCGCCGTCGATCGGGCCGAGCCCAGACTTTCATGTCAATACAAGTGCAAGTGGGGCCGGTGCCACGGACGGCACCCAGGGGCAAGGATGCCCCGGGCCCCCTTGACTCTCCTCCATCCCTCCCGCCACTTCCGCCGGGCCCGCCCGGCCGGACTCGCCGGCGCCATTCCTCGCGATTTCCGTCGAGAGCCCTTTCCTCCTCGATGCCGTGCACCTTATAATTGCTGCTGAGATTGAATCTCAGTCTGTTGAGCGGCAATCATCGAGCGTCCCAGTCGAGACGAGGCCAGGAATGAAGGCATCGGGGCATACCGCGGGGGCGGGAGTCATGGCCGAGGTGGTTCCTCTGGGCTCGCTTCGCGCCGGCGAGCGCGGGCTGGTGGGGGAGATCCTCGGCCGTTGCGACCAGGTGCATCGGCTCCGGGAGCTGGGCATGCACGACGGGGCCCATGTCCAGATGATCCGGCCGGGCAGCCCGTGCATCATCGGCCTGAGGGGCCAGCGCCTGGGGTTCCGGATGGACGAATGCGCCTGCGTGCTGGTCCGCCCGATCCACGCCGCATCCTGATCCGGGACGGCACCCGCTCGCGGCGGCCCTGATTCACGAAGTCTTTCCCCCGGTCCCCTTCATGCCGCCCGCCACGCCACGTAGCCGCTGGACGATCGCGCTGATCGGCAACCCGAACACGGGCAAGTCCACCCTCTTCGGGGCGCTTTCGGGCGTGCCCCAGCGGGTGGGAAACTATCCCGGGGTCACGGTCGAGAAGACCCTCGGGACGATCCTCCACGAGGGCATGAACTGGACCCTGGTGGACCTGCCGGGGACCTACAGCCTGGCCCCCCGGTCGCCCGACGAGATGGTCGCCGTCGACGTCCTCCTCGGCCGGCTCGACGACCTGCCCGCGCCGGACGTCGTCCTCTGCGTGGTCGCGGCCAACAGCCTGGAGCGGAATCTCTACCTGCTCAGCCAGGTTCTGGAGCTGGGCCGGCCCGTCGTCGTCGCCCTGACCATGGGCGACATCGCCGAGTCCCAGGGCGTGCGGATGGACATTCCCGCGCTGGCGGAGCGGCTGGGCGTGCCGGTGGTCCAGCTCCAGGCCCATCGCGGGATCGGCCTGGACGAGCTGAAAGAGGCGCTGGCGAAGGCCGGCGAGGAGCCCGGCCCGGCCGTCGAGGGGCTCTTCCCCACCCCCTTCCGGCAGGAGACCGAGCAGCTCGATCGGCTCCTCGCCGGTCATCGCACGCTCGCGGGCGAGCATGGCTTGCCGCGATACCTGGTCGAGCGACTCCTCCTGGATACCGGCGGCTACCTCGAACGCCGGCTCTACGGCGACGGCGACGGCGAGGCCCACGCGGTCCATGCCGCGCTCGCCGACGCCAGGGGACGTCTCGCCGCCGCGGGTTGCACGGTCCCCGCGGTGGAGACCGGTGCCCGGTATGCGTGGATCGCCCGGATCGTCGACGGGATCCTGAGCCACCCGGATGCCCCGGTCGCGACCTGGGGCGATCGGCTCGACGCGATCCTCACCCATCGGCTCTGGGGGTTGCTGGTCCTGGCGGCGGTGCTGCTCCTGATGTTCAGCGCCGTGTTCTCTTGGGCGACGGTGCCGATGGACGCGATCGACGCGGGGATCGGCTGGATCTCCGGCCAGGTCCAGGAGCGGCTCCCCGACGGGCCGCTCGTCAGCCTCCTCACCGACGGGATCATCGGCGGGATCGGCGCGGTGGTGGTCTTCCTCCCCCAGATCTTCATCCTCTTCTTCCTGCTGACCAGCCTGGAGGAATGCGGGTATCTCTCGCGGGCCGCCTACCTGATGGACCGGCTGATGGTCAAGGTCGGGCTCTCCGGCAAGTCGTTCATCCCGCTCCTGTCGTCCTTCGCGTGCGCGATCCCCGGCGTGATGGCGACCCGGGTGATCGAGGACCGGCGGGATCGACTGACGACGATCCTGATCGCCCCGCTCATGAGCTGCAGCGCACGGCTGCCGGTCTACACCCTGATGATCGCGGCGTTCATCCCCGACCGCCGGTTCCTGGGGGGCCTGCTCGGGCTCCAGGGGCTGGTGCTCTTCGCGATGTACGCCCTGGGCGTCCTCGTCGCGGCGATCGCGGCCCTCCTGCTCAAGAGGACGCTGCTGAAGGGCGAGGCGCCGTCGTTCCTGATGGAGATGCCGGTCTACAAGTGGCCCTCGCCGCGGGTCGTCTTCCAGAGGATGTTCGAGCGCGGCTGGGACTTCCTCAGGAACGCGGGGACCATCATCTTCGCCGTCTCGATCGTCATGTGGGGGATGCTCTATTACCCGCGACTGTCCCCGGAGCGGATGGCCCCGCTCGCGGCCGAGCAGTCCCGGCTGGAGTCCGAGCGGGAGCGGGCGCGGGCGGCCGGAGATGCGGAGGAGGAGAAGTCCGCGGCCGAATCCCTGGCGACCCTGGCCAACCACATCGAGGGCGAGCAGAAGCGTCAGAGCGTCCTCGGGCGGCTCGGGCACCTGATCGAGCCGGCGGTGAAGCCGCTGGGCTGGGACTGGCGGATCGGCAGCGGCGTGATCGCGTCGTTCCCCGCCCGCGAGGTCGTCGTCGCCACGATGGGCGTGATCTTCGACGTCGGCGAGGACGTCGAGGAGGACGCGGGCACCCGGCGGCTGGGCGAGGCCCTCAGGTCGGCGACCTGGCCCTCCGGCAAGCCGCTCTTCGACGTCCCCGTCGCGCTCTCGGTCATGGTCTTCTTCGCGCTCTGTGCCCAGTGCGTGTCCACCCTAGCCGTGATCGGCCGCGAGACCGGGACGTGGACCTGGCCGGCCTTCACGTTCGTCTACATGACGGCCGCGGCGTACGTCGCGTCCCTGATCGCCTATCAGGGCGGGACCTGGCTGGGACTCTGACAGGCCGACTCGCCCGCTCGCCCCGGAGGAAATCTCGTGGAATTCGGCTGGCAGGACCTCGTCGCGATCGCCATCGTCCTCGCCGCGGCCGGCTACCTGGCCAATCTGGCCGGGTCCGCCGTCCGCCGGGGAAAGTCGGGGAGCTGCGGGGGCGGATGCGCGAAGTGCTCGACGGGCACGCCCCAGGTGGTCACCATCGGCGGGGCGGCGCCGCGCGAGACCTGATTCCGGGATCGGTGGTCGGTGGGATTCCGCGCGCGGCCGTGGTAGCCTCCTGTTGCGGGCGACGGGAACGACGAGCGGTTTCCTGATGGGGCGAGCGCGTGGCGGGCGAACGATCCTGGTTCATCTCGGAAGACTGGCTGGCCGTCTGGCTGGGTGCGGTCCTGGTCCTGCTGGCGATGCCGGCGGCGGCGGGGCATGACCTCCTGGGCTGGATCGCGGCCCCGCAGGTCTGGTTGGATCCGACGGCGGCGATCAAACCGGTGTCGAAGGCGTATGCGGGGGTGGCACCGGCGCTCTCCGCCCTGCTGACGTTCTCCTTCGTCGCCACGCTGGTCGGGGTCGGGGCGAAGGTGCTGGGGTACGACCCGCGGAGGTTCCTGCCGCGCTTCGCGGTCCTCTACGCCCTGAGCGCGCTCTGCTGGGTCGCGGGGCACAATGCCTACATCGCGGCGACGCCCAACCAGCGGCCGGGGTTCGGGATCTCGTGGTCGCTCGGCCTCACGGGAGAGGCGGGCTTCCTGGTGGCGCTCGGGGCCGGCCTGGCGGTGAGCAACCTGCTGCCGGGGCTGGCGGCGTGGCTCTCCGCCGCCGCCCGGCCGGAGTGGTTCATCAAGACCGCGATCGTGATCTTCGGCGCGGCGATGGGGGCGAAGGCGGCCGACGCCGCGGGGCTGATGTCGGCGATCATGTTCCGCGGCCTGGCGGCGATCATCGAGGCCTACCTGATCTACTGGGCCCTCGTCTACCTGCTGGCGCGGACCGTCTTCGGCTTCAGCCGGGAGTGGGCGGCGCCGCTCGCCTCCGGGATCTCGATCTGCGGCGTCTCCGCGGCCATCACCACCGGGGCCGCGATCCGCGCCCGGCCGGTCGTGCCGATCATGGTCTCGTCCCTGGTGGTCGTCTTCAGCGTGGTCGAGCTGCTGATCCTGCCGCTGGCGGCGCGGGAGTTCCTCTGGCGCGAGCCGCTCGTCGCCGCCGCCTGGATGGGCCTGGCCGTCAAGACCGACGGCGCGGCCCTCGCCTCCGGCACGATCACCGAGTCCCTCATCCGCGCCAAGGCCCAGGGGGCGGGGCTGGTCTGGGATCCCGGCTGGATGCTCAACACCACGGCCACGGTGAAGATCTTCATCGACGTCTTCATCGGCGTCTGGGCCCTGGTGCTGGCGGTCGTCTGGGCCTACGGGATCGACCGCAAGCCCGGGGCGGGCGTCCCGCTTCGCGACATCCTCCGCCGCTTCCCCGCGTTCGTGATCGGCTACTTCGCCCTCTTCCTCGCGACGCTCCTGATCGCCCTCAGGTGGCCGGGGACGATCGCCGGCCTGAAGGCCGCGACGGCCGAGGTCGACCCGCTCCGCGGGCTCTTCTTCGCGCTCACGTTCTTCACCATCGGCCTGGCCACCAACCTGCGCAAGCTCTGGGCCGAGGGGATCGGCCGGCTGGCGGTCGTCTACGCGGTCAGCCTCTTCGGCTTCATCCTCTGGATCGGCCTGGCGATCTCGTGGCTCTTCTTCCACGGCGCCATGCCCCCGACCACCCCGGGGGGACACGGAGGCTGACATGAACGACCACCGACCGCAGCCTGTGGTTGAGCCCGCACCGACGCTGGCCGACGAGCTGGCGAAGATCGAACACGAGCCCCTGCTGCCGATCGAGAAGGCCCTCATCGCCGGCAGCCTGACCCTCGGCCTGGTGCTGCTGGGGATCCTGCTCTGGATCAGCGCGACGTTCTACCCGGTCCGGTAGCGACGAAGGAAGATCGGGCGGGACGCGGCTCACGCGTCCCTCAAAGCTTGCTCCAGGTCTCCACGCAGGTCGTCCGCGTCCTCGATCCCGACGCTCAGGCGGATCAGGCCGTCGTCCACGCCCCGGGCGGAGCGGATGTCGGCGGGGATGCTCGCGTGGGTCATGGTCGCGGGATGGCAGACCAGGGACTCGACGCCGCCGAGGCTCTCGGCGAGGCTGAACAGCCTGGTCCGCGTCAGGAATCGGCGGGCGGCGGGGCCGCCCCCCTCGACCCGGATGCTGATCATGCCGCCGAAGTCCTTCATCTGGCGGGCGGCGAGGGCGTGGCCGGGGTCGTCGGGCAGGCCGGGATAGTAGACGCGCTCGACCCGCGGATGCTCCAGCAGCCAGGCCGCGAGTGCCCGGGCGTTGGCGCAGTGCCGATCCATCCGTACGGCCAGGGTCTTCAGCCCTCGGAGCGTGAGCCAGGCGTCGAACGGGCCGGGGACGCCCCCCGCGGCGTTCTGGTAGAACTTGATCGGCTCGATCAGGTCGCGGCGGCCGGCCACGGCACCGCCGACCACGTCGGAGTGGCCGCCGATGTACTTCGTCGTCGAGTGCACGACGAGGTCCGCCCCCAGCGCGATCGGCTGCTGGAGGTAGGGCGAGGCGAACGTGTTGTCCACGGCCAGGATCGCCCCCCCGCGGTGGGCCGCCTCGGCAATCGCGGCGATGTCCAGGATCCGGAGCAGGGGATTCGTCGGCGACTCGATCCAGACGAGCTTCGTCCGCGGCGTCAGGAGCGCGGCGAATGCTTCCGGGCGCGGGTCGTCCGTGTAACGCGCGACGATGCCGAGCGGCCGGTAGACCTTCTCGAGCAGGCGATACGTGCCGCCGTAGAGGTCGCTGGCGGCGACGACCTCGTCGCCGGGCTTCAGGAGCGAGAGCACCGCCGACGTCGCGGCCAGGCCCGAGGCGAAGGCGAGCCCCCGCTCGGCCCCCTCCAGCGAGGCCAGGCAGGTCTCGAGCGCCGCACGCGTCGGGTTGCCGCTCCGCGAGTACTCGAAGCCCCTGTGCTCGCCGGGGGCGGACTGGGTGAAGGTGGAGGTCGCGTAGATCGGCACGACGGTGGCCCCGGTCGCGGGGTCCGCGTCCTGGCCGTCGTGGATGGCACGGGTGGAGAAGCCGGCCCGGCGATGGTCTGCGCTCATCGGTCGCCTCATGGGGGACGGTAGGGAACCAGCGTTCCGCGATGCGATTCCTCAGGACGCGTCGAGCTGCTTCCAGTACTGGACCAGGTCGATGCGGGTGACGATGTCCCGGACCGCCCCCTCCTCGGTCGCGAGGACGCCCGTGTTGCCTGCCAGGAGCAGGCGGTAGGCCTCGTCCAGGTGGGTCGTCGTCTCGAGCTGGGGCAGGGGCCGGGCCATGACCTGGCCGACCGTGACGCCCGACGGCTTGCGCCGGTCGTGGAGGATCCGGGCCAGGGTGACCTCCTGGATCGACCCCACGGAGAGGCCGTCGCGGAGGACCGGGAGCTGAGAGATCCCGGAAGACTGCATCAGCTCCACGGCGGCGGCGACCGTGGCCTCGGGGTCGATCGTCGTGAGCGGGCGGGGCCCGCGGGACTCGATGAGGTCGGCGATCGAGCCGGGGCGGGCGGGCTCGACGACCAGGTGGTTCTCCGCCAGCCACTGGTCGTCGTAGAACTTGCTCAGGTAATTGCGGCCGGTGTCCGGGCAGATGACCACGATCAGGTCGTCGGGCCCGAGCCTTCGGGCGAAGCGGACGGCCGCGGCGATGGCGGTGCCGCTCGAGCCGCCGAGGAGGATCCCCTCCCTCCGCGCCACGGTCCGCGCCGTCTCGAAGGCCTCGGCGTCGCCCACGCGGACCCACTCGTCGACGACGTGGCTGTTGAGCGTCTTGGGCACGAAGTCCTCGCCGATCCCCTCCACCTTCCAGGGCCGGGGCGAGTCGCCGGATAGGATCGAGCCCTCGGGGTCGGCGCCGACGATCTTCACCCGCGGGTTCCGCTCCTTGAGATAGCGGCCCACGCCCGAGAGCGTGCCGCCGGTGCCGGCGCCGGCGACGACCGCGGTGACCTTGCCGCCGGTCTGGTCCCAGATCTCCGGGCCGGTCGTGTGGTAATGGGCCCCCGGATTGGCGAGGTTGGCGAACTGGTTGGGGCGCCAGGCGTCGGGGATCTCCCGGGCCAGGCGATCGGCGACGCCGTTGTAGCTCTCCGGCGAATCGGGAGGGACCGAGGTGGGGGTGATCACGATCTCGGCCCCGTAGGCGGAGAGGAGGCGGATCTTCTCGCCGCTCATCTTGTCGGGCATGACGAAGATGGTGCGATATCCCTTGACCGCGGCCGCCATGGCCAGGCCGACCCCCGTGTTCCCGGCCGTGGCCTCGATGATCGTGCCCCCCGGCCGGAGCCAGCCCTGCTGCTCCGCCTCCTCGATCATGGCGATCGCGACCCGATCCTTGATGCTGCCGCCGGGATTGAACGCCTCGACCTTGAGGAGGATCGGGACGCGGCTCGGGGGATCGAGCCGGCGGAGCGGGATCAGCGGCGTCTTGCCGACGAAGTCAAGAATGGTCCCCGGCATCTCGGCGTCTCCTTGCCAGGCCGCGACGTGAATGAGGACGGCCCGGGCGCCCGCCCGATGCCGAGCACGCTCGTCTCCGACAAGTCAGGATTTACCAGATCCGCGGGGATTCCACCAGTTGAGCCGGCATCGTGGCTCGCTCAGATCACCCAGTCCGGGGCCGTGGCCCGCTTCGCCAGGTCGGCGACCGAGGTCCGGGTGAGGACCCGGGTCTCGGAATCCCGGAGCTGGTCCCAGATGCTGGCCAGATAAGGCGCGGCGGGACTCTGGGGATTGCGCGGAGTGATCGCGTAGCCGTCCATCACGCTGAGGATGTCTCCCAGGGTGATCTCCTCCGGCGGCTTCGCCAATCGGTAGCCGCCGGAAGACCCCCGGGTGCTCTGCACGATCCCCGCGGCCTTCAGCTTCAGCAGGATCTGGGTCAGGAATGGCTCGGGAATCCCCCGCGATCCGGCGATCTCGCGGATCGGCATCGGCCCGTCCTCCTGATTCCGCAGGGCCAATGCGACCACCGCCAGGCACGCATACTCCGCCTTGGCCGAGATTCTCACCGATTGCTCTCCCCGCCGGGCTCCATCCGCCGGCTCGTCAGTTCCAGGACGGCTGCGTCATCCTCTGAAACCACGAGGGCGCCAGCGCCGCCCGCGCCTGCTCGTAGGCCAGCCGATAGATCTCAGCCCACGCGCCGGATACAGCCAGGCTGCCGCCCGGCCCCACCATCAACCCGCAGGCCATCGGGGCCGCCACCACCGGCGCGGCGACTTCCAGGCTCCCACGCGACGACTCGACCAGGCTGGATGTCCCGTAAACTCGATTCGACATGGCTGGCGATCCCGAACTTGGAGGTTGATGGCGTTTGTCCCCTGAATCATTACTATCCCCATCGACTCTGTCAAGTTGAGACTTCAGTTTCTCGATCAAGATAATAGTGAATGCTCGCAAACCATTTTCCACGATGACTTTGGACGCGGACCGATGACCCGAGGGACGCACCGCCACTTCGCACCGAGAGACCGTTACCACGTCCCGGGGCCACAAACAGCGACATGCACGCTTGGATGCGTCTTCAACGAATCCTCACGCGTTCACTGAGCCCTGTGCAGCAATGGCGACTGCGTGGGCCAGCACGGGCGACCGTCTCGCAGGTCGGACCGCGGCAGAGGAGAGCTCAACGCCACTCGTGGATCGAGATGATGCGACAGGGAGGAACGACGGTCGCTGAGGACCGAGAGGAATGCCGAGAGCTCTGGAAAGGGGACGGGGACTTTCACGGCGGATCCGGGGGGGTCTTGCTTGATGAGTCTCGTGTCTTGTCGCGGCAAGTCTGTGGTGTTGGCTACGGGAGAGGGTTGGCCACGCGACAGGTTTGGCTACGGGACCGTCAGGAACGCCTGTCCTCCGAAATCACCCGTTCCGTCGATGCCGGCGATGAGCCATCGACTCGACGGACGACACGCGGCCAGCACGCATGCATACGGATGCCGTCTCGCGCCGAATCCCGATCATCCTGATCAGGTAGGTCATGTTACATCAAAGATTCTTTATTTTTATGTTGCAAACATAGCTGGCCCGTGCATAATGATCTGCGTTGGGGGCCGTGAGCATGGCCCCGGGAGATCCAGCCGGTTACCAGCACGATCGGGGAGCAATCGAGATGACCAGCGCCATGATGATGGAGCGGATGGGGATGGGGATGCCCGGCATGGGGATGGGGATGCCCGGCATGGGCGGCGGGCCGATGGCCGGCGCCGGCGCGATGGCGACCGCCCCGCAGATGATGATGGTCCCGCGGTGCACGATCAAGATGGAGAAGTGCAAGGGCGGGATGAAGATGACCTGCTCGAGCGACGACGCGATGACGGCCAGCATGATGCAGAACCTCTGCACGATGATGGCCGGCGGCATGTGCTCGTGCTGCATGATGATGAACGGCATGATGATGTGCTGCTGCAACATGATGATGGGGATGTGCAAGTGCGAGACGACCGAGAACGGCGTCTGCATCACCTGCACCAGCGGCGACGAGGCCTGCTGCAAGATGATCCAGGCCTGCTGCGACAGCATGATGGCGATGTGCGACGCCGGCTGCACCTGCTGCGTCTGCATGAACGGCATGCCGGTCTGCTGCGGTTGCTGAGGCGAGTCGACCCGATCAACGACGATGCGGAACTGCCGGCCCTGCCCCACCCTCGGATGGGAGCAGGGCCTTTTCGTTACGGTACGTCACCGGGATTCGGGCACGAACCGGCCCGTGGATTGCATGGTCTGGTCCGGGAAAAGTCGCGACTTGAGTCCTGGCGAACGCTATAACGGACGAACGGAGGGGGACGCGCCGATCCGAATTGCTGTAGCATCCCTGCACTGACGCGACAGCCTCGACCTCGTCCCAAATGCCATGAACAGGAATACGGATATCCGCAAGATCGCCTTCATCGGGAACTACCTGCCCAGGAAATGCGGCATCGCGACGTTCACGCACGACGTTTGCACCTCGGTGGCCACCCAGTTCCCCGGCTCGGATTGCTTCGTGATGCCGGTCAATGACCTTCCGGAGGGCTACGATTACCCCCGGGAGGTCCGGTTCGAGATCGAGGAGCAGGAGCTCGAGTCGTACCTCCGCGCGGCGGACTTCCTGAACTTCACCAACGCGGACATCGCCTGCCTCCAGCACGAGTTCGGCATCTTCGGCGGCCCGGCGGGCAGCCACGTGGTCCGGCTCCTGCGCAACCTGCGGATGCCCATCGTCACCACGCTCCATACCGTGCTCGGCGATCCGAGTCCGGAGCAGCGGAGGGTCTTCGGCCAGGTAGTCGATCTGTCGGCCCGGGTCGTCGTGATGACGGAGCGGGCCCGGCGGTTCCTCCGCGAGATCTACGGCGTCCCGGAGTCGAAGATCGACCTGATCGCCCACGGCATCCCCGATATGCCCTTCGTGGATCCGGCCTTCTACAAGGACCAGTTCGGGGTCGAGGGGAAGTTCGTCGCGCTGACGTTCGGCCTGCTCTCGCCCAACAAGGGGATCGAGCACATGCTCCGGGCGATGCCCTCGATCCTCCGGGAGTTCCCCGACTTCGTCTACATCGTCCTGGGTGCGACCCATCCCAACCTCATCCGCGAGCAGGGGGAGCGATACCGGATCAGCCTCGAGCGGCTGGCCACCTCGCTGGGCATCAAGTCGAACGTCAGCTTCTACAACCGGTTCGTGGAGATCGACGAGCTGCTCGAGTTCCTGGGCGTGGCCGACATCTACATCACGCCGTATCTGAACGTCGCCCAGATCACCTCGGGCACGCTCGCCTATGCGTTCGGGTGCGGCAAGGCGGTCGTGTCGACGCCGTACTGGCACGCCGAGGAGCTGCTCGCCGAGGGTCGCGGGGTCCTCGTCCCGTTCGCCGATCCGGAGGCGATTTCGACCGAGATCCGCAACCTGCTCCGCGACGACACCCGGCGGCATGCCATGCGGAAGAAGGGCTACATGCTGGGCCGGGAGATGATCTGGAGCCAGGTCTCGCACCAGTACATGGATTCCTTCCAGCGCGCCCGCCGGGCCCGGCTCGACGTCCCGATCCGTCCGCTCGCGGTCCGGACGCTCGCCGACGAGCCGATGGAGTTGCCCGGGTGGCGGCTCGATCACCTCATCCGCATGACGGACTCTGCCGGGCTGATCCAGCACGCCACCTACACCATCCCCAGGCTCGCCGACGGCTACTGCACCGACGACAACGCCCGGGCGCTGCTGCTGACGCTCTACCTCGAACGCCTGGGGATGGGCTCGGCCCAGGTCCGGCGGCTGGCCTCGACCTACTCGGCGTTCCTGAATTTCGCCTTCGTGCGCGAGACGCGGCGGTTCCGGAATTTCATGGGCTTCGACCGGAGCTGGCTCGAAGCGGCCGGATCGGAAGACAGCCACGGCCGGGCCCTCTGGGCGCTCGGCGCCTGTGTCCGATGGTCCAAGCGGCGCGAGCACCAGTTCTGGGCTTCCGAGCTCTTCGACCTGGGGCTCGAAGGATTGCTCGAGGCGGCCTCGCCGCGGGCCTGGGCCTTCGGCCTGCTCGGCATCGGCCACTATCTCGATCGGCTCAGCGGCGCCCGCCAGGCCAGCCAGGCCCGCGATACACTCCTCGAGAGGCTCATCCGCTGCGTCGAGCGGGTCGCCACGCCGGATTGGTTCTGGTTCGAGGACGTCCTCAGCTACGACAATGCGAGGCTCTCCCAGGCGCTCCTCGCCGGCGGCCAGTCCGCGGGCAACGATCGCGCCGTCGACCTCGGCCTGAGGTCCCTGGAATGGCTCGTCGGCGAGCAGAAGGCGCCGGCCGGCCATTTCCGCCCCATCGGCTGCCACGGCTTCCATCCCCGGGGCGGAGAACGGGCCCAGTTCGACCAGCAGCCGGTCGAGGCGTGCGCCACGATCTCCGCGTGCCTCCAGGCCTACCACGTGACCGAGGACGCCTCCTGGCTCAACGAGGCCCGCCTGGCGTTCGAGTGGTTCCTCGGGAGCAACGACCTGGGCCTCGAGCTCTACGACGCGATCACCGGCGGCTGCGGGGACGGCCTCCAGGAAGACCGGGTGAATCAGAACCAAGGGGCGGAGTCCACCCTCTCCTACCTCCTGTCCCTGGCCGAGATGAAGCTCCTCGAGAGCACCCTGGCGCCGTATCGCCAGGGCCAGAACGCCTAGCCGCGCTGCCGGAGTGCATTCCCGATGGATGGCGACGACGCGACGAACGTGCCCCTTGCCGCCGGGCTCGTGGAGGGGAGTCATGCCGCCGACGACGGGCAAGGCGGCCCCGCCTCGCCCCGTGTCCGGCGCACCGGGATCATCCTCAAGCCGAACAACAGCCGCGTCGTGATCCGCCCCTTCCAGCCCGCCAGCGAGCAGCGCGTAGAGCGGATCCTCGCCCGCGTCGCGGCCCTCTCGGAGCCCGAGGTCGCCGCCCTCCTGGACGAGGTGATGCAGGAATTCTGGAACCGGCACCAGAAGATCCGCCCGTACTTCCTCAAGCGGTTCGAGGACGTCCGCGGCTTCCTCCTGACCGACCAGCGCCTCTCCGAGAATCGCAGGCTGCTCATCGGGGCGTATTTCACCCAGGAGTACTCGCTCGAATCGGCCGCCCTGTTCAACCCGTCGATGATCTGGCATCCGGACCAGTCCGGCCTCCCCGAGGGCTCGCGGCGGTTCATCCTCAGCCTCCGGGCGACCGGCGAGGGGCACATCTCGTCGATCACCTTCCGGAGCGGCGTGGTGGACGGCAACACCGCGATCCACATGGACGAGCCCACCCGCTACGTCACGGCGCCCGACGTCTGGCCGAACACCCTCTACGACAAGCGGCTCTACGCGCGGAAGCTGGCGGAGCTCGGCGTCGAGGGCCCGTTCGTGGGCCAGGTCCTGGATGCCCTGGGCGACCAGTTCACCGCCGAGGAGATCGAGCGGACCGCGGGCCGGCTGCTGAAGGGGAGCCGGCCCCGCCATCACGAGCTCGAGCCGGTCGCCCATCACATGATCACGCTCGTGAAGGCGAATTACGAGGTGTCGTTCGCCCCGGAGCTGACCGTCTCCGAGCGGATCCTCTTCCCGACCTCGCCGACGGAGACCAACGGCATCGAGGACGCCCGCTTCGTGGCCTTCACCGACGACGACGGCTCGGTCCGCTATTACGCCACCTACACGGCCTTCGACGGCAAGGTCATCCTCCCCCAGATCCTCGAGACCGAGGACTTCTTGCGCTTCAAGGCGAGCACCCTGAACGGGCCCGAGGTCAGGAACAAGGGGCTGGCGCTCTTCCCCCGCAAGGTGAACGGCCTCTATGCCATGCTCTCGCGCCAGGACAACGAGCACATCTTCCTGATGTACTCCGACATGCTCCATTTCTGGTACACCAAGGAGCTGATCGCCCGCCCGACCTACGGCTGGGAGTTCGTCCAACTGGGCAACTGCGGCTCACCCATCGAGACCGAGGCCGGCTGGCTGGTCCTCACCCACGGCGTCGGCCCGATGCGCAAATACGCGATGGGGGCGTTCCTCCTGGACCTCGACGACCCGAGCCGGCTGATCGGCCGGCTCGCCGAGCCGCTGCTCGAGCCCAACGCCAACGAGCGCGAGGGCTACGTGCCGAACGTCGTCTATAGCTGCGGCGCCGTCGTCCACAACGGCGACCTGATCATCCCCTACGCCATGTCCGACTTCGCCAGCACCTTCGGCGTGGTCCCCCTGGCCGACGTGCTGGCGGCGATGGTGCGCGTTTAGTGCTCTGGCCACTCAGAAGTCGGATGCGGGACAGACAGGAATGTCTGTCCCCCGGATTTAAAGCCAGGCGCATTCAAGATTTCGGAGGACAGGCATTCCTGCCTGTCCTGTAGGCCAGCCCGAGAATCAAGTTGTGATAAAGCACTTGCCCGCCCGGACACGCGTCGGTTGCAGAGCGCATCGAGCCGACCGCGGGCTCACCCTGCGAGGGTGAATCACAGACCCAGCTCGCCGAACACTTCGTCCTTCGAAAACTCGACAACCCCCGTGCAGGTGTCGGCGGCTCCGTAGTAGACCAGGTAGGTCGGCCCCGTGTCGACGATCCCCGTCGGGAAGACGACGTTGGGGACGAACCCCCGGCGCTCGAATTCGGCGGTCGGCTCGAAGACCGAATGCGGGGTCCGGCGGAGGATCCGTGAGGGGTGGTCGGCGTCGAGGAGGAGGAGGCCGGTGGAGTACGTGCCGACCTCGCCGGGGACCTCGCTCCGCCGGCTGCCGTGGTAGATCTCGAGCCAGCCCTCGTCCACCCGGACCGGCGGCGGCCCGGCGCCGACGCGGCCGGTCTCCCAGTCGGCACCGCCGCCGTGGAGGACGTCGTGCTTCCCCCAGTGCACCAGGTCCGGCGAGCGGGCGATCCACATCTCCGGCCGGCAGAACGCCGAGGCCGGCGTCGGGCGATGCAGCGCGACGTATCCCCCCGCCACCCTCTCCGGGAAGAGGACGACGTCCTTGTTCTCGCTGCAGAAGATCGTGCCCAGTCGGGTGAAGCCGCGGAAGTCGTCCGTGACCGCCAGGGCCGTCGCCGCCCCGTGCCGCGAGACCGCGACATACGTGAAATAGGTGCGGCCGCCCAGGATGGTGATCCGCGGATCCTCGACGCCGTATTCCTCGAGCTCCGAAGCCGGGTCGAAGCGCGTCCCGCTCACCTCGACGACGCCCCGTCCGTCGCCGCAGCGGACGACCCGCAGGTGCGACGTGAAGGTCAGGCGGATCAGGCCGTCCGACTTCCGCCGGACCACCCGGGGGTCGACCGGCTCGAGCTCGGCGTCGGGCACCCAGTCGATCTCGATCGCCCCGGCCGGCGTCCATCGCGGCAGGCCGGTGAACCCCGGGCGAGTTTCGCGGGGGCGCTCGGCCACCCGGACGAGCAGGACGACCTCATCGCCGGCGAGCACCGCGCCCGGGTTGAAGACGCCGACGACCTCGAGGTCCTCGCGGGTCGGCGGGATGTCGGGGAGGTCCAGGAGCTTCTTCTCGTAGAGCCGGGTGAGCACCATCGTGACGTCTCCCTCCGGGCGGCCGGTCGGCGGAAGGGCGAGCGGGCGGGCCCGGCATGACCGGACATTCCATTGTCCGCGCCGGTCGATTGAGGGTCAATTCGGCGCGGCGAATGGGGTAGAATCTCGGTGTCCCGCGATATCCCGCCCGAAGCCGAGGCCCACCGCGCCATGACCCTGGACCTACCGAAGACGCCCGTGATCGGCGTCGTGATGGGGAGCACGTCGGACTGGGAGACCATGCGGCACGCGGCCGAGGTCCTCGATTCGCTCGGGATCCCGGCCGAGACGAAGGTCGTCTCCGCACATCGGACGCCCGATCGGCTGTTCCGGTACGCCCGCGAGGCCGAAGGGCGGGGCCTCGAGCTGATCATCGCCGGCGCCGGCGGTGCCGCCCACCTGCCCGGGATGCTCGCGGCGATCACGATCCTGCCGGTCCTGGGCGTGCCGGTCCAGAGCAAGGCCCTGAACGGGATGGACTCGCTCCTCTCGATCGTCCAGATGCCCCGCGGGATCCCGGTCGGGACGCTCGCCATCGGCGCGGCCGGGGCCCTCAACGCCGGGCTCCTCGCCGCGGCGATCCTGGCGCGCAAGTATCCGGCGATTCGCGAGGCCCTCGCCAGTTACCGCCGCGCCCAGACCGACGCCGTGGGGGAATCGCCCGCATGAACGCCATCGCGGAGAAGGTCCTCACGCCCCCGGCGACCCTCGCCGTCATCGGCAGCGGACAGCTCGGCAGGATGTTCGTCCAGGCGGCCCAGCGGATGGGCTATCGCGCCGGCGTGCTGAGCACGACCGAGGACGCGCCGGCCGCGCAGGTCGCCAACTGGACCGTGATCGGCCCGCCGGACCAGTTGTCGGCCCTCCGGATGGTTTCGGAACGGGCCGAGGCGATCACGGTCGAGTTCGAGAACGTCAGCGCCCCGGCCCTCCGCTGGCTGGCGAAGCGGCGGACCGTCCGACCGGGCTGGAGTACCGTCTGGACGAGCCAGAATCGCCTCCGCGAGAAGGCGTTCCTGACCCGGTTCGGCATCCCCCACGCGCCCTGGCGGCCGGTCCGGACGGTGGAGGAACTGGAGTCGGCGGGCCGGGCCCTCGGGCTTCCCCTGATCCTCAAGACGGCGAGCTCCGGCTACGACGGCAAGGGGCAGGTCCTGGTCCATGAGGCCGGCGACCTCCCCACGGCCTGGGTCGGGCTCGGCAACGTGCCGTGCGTCGCCGAGGGCTGGGTCGAGTTCGCCGCGGAGGTGTCCGTCGTCGTCGCCCGCGGGGCTGACGGCCAGTCCGTGGCCTATCCGGTCGGCCTCAATCAGCACGAGCGGCACATCCTCGATACGACCGTGATGCCCGCCCCCGTCGGCCCGATCGTCACCCAGGACGCCCGGACGACGGCGCTGGCCGTAGCGCAGGCGCTCGGCACCGTGGGGGTCCTCTGCGTCGAGTTCTTCCTCCGGCGGGACGGCACGCTCCTGGTCAACGAGATCGCCCCGCGGCCGCACAACTCGGGACACCTGACGATCGAGGCGGCGGTCACCAGCCAGTTCGAGCAGCAGGTCCGGGCCCTCTGCGGCCTGCCCCTGGGCCGGGAGGAGCTCACGTGCCCGGCGGCGATGGCCAACCTCCTGGGGGACGTCTGGCTGGCGGCCGGGGGCGAGCCGCGGTGGGAGGCCGCGCTCCGGGGCGATCCGGGCGTGAAGGTCCACCTCTACGGCAAACGCAAGCCCGCCCCCGGGCGGAAGATGGGCCATCTGACGGTCGTCGACCCGGATCCCGGGGCGGCCCTGGCTCGCGTCCGCGCCGCGCGTGAGGCCCTGATCCGGTAGAAGACGCGTCCGGAGACGCCCTCCATGCAGTTCGCGCACCCGGGATGGCTCTGGCTGGTGGTGCTGGTGCCGATTCCGTTGCTCCTGGAACGGGCGCGGCCCCGGATCGCCTGGCCGACCCTCGATGGGTTCCGGGACGCACCGCACCCGGCCCAGGGCGGAAGACCCCGCGTGAGCTCGGGCCGCCTCGGGCTGCGGTTCCTGCCCCCGCTGCTTCGCGGCCTGGCGATCGCCTCGATCGGCCTGGCACTGGCGCGGCCGCAGACCGTCGGGGGCGTGGAGCGGATCGCGGGGCAGGGGGTGGCGATCGTCGTGGCCCTCGACCAGAGCTCGAGCATGAAGACCGAGGATTTCCCGGCCGATCGGGGGACGCGGACGATCAGCCGACTCGAGGCCGCGAAACAGACCCTGATGAGGTTCGTGGAGGGGCGCCCGGACGACGTCATCGGCCTGGTCCTGTTCGCCAACCTGCCGGACCTCGCCTGCCCGCCGGAGCTCGACCATCGGTGGCTGGTGGAGACGATCCCGACGATCTCGATCGCCCGGCCCGGCGACGACGGCACGAACATCGGCGATGCGATCGCGTGGTCGCTGGACGCCCTCCGGATCACGGCCCCGAGGAGGAAGGTCTTGGTCCTCCTGACCGACGGGAACAACCAGCCCGCCGGGCGAAAGCCCCTCGACCCGGAGCACGGGGCCGGCCTCGCCAGCCAGCTCGGGATGACCATCCATACCATCGCCATCGGCCGGCCCGGCGGGGTCGTCCGGAGGACCGACGAGCAGACGGGCCGTCCCCTCATCGCCGAGACCGAGGGGCCGAATCTGCCCCTCCTGGAGCGGATCGCCGAGCTCGCCGGCGGCAAGTGCTTCATCGCGACCGACGCCGACTCCCTCGACCGGATCTTCGCCGAGATCAACCGGCTCGAGAAAAGCCTCATCAAGGCCCGCGTCCTGACCCGATACGACGAGCATTTCGCCCCCTGGGCCGCCGCCGCCGTGGCGCTACTGGCCCTCGATCGACTGCTGGTCGCGACCTGGCTGAAGCGGCGACCTTGACGGGAAGCGAGCGCGCGGGGGATCATGCTTGCGGTCGCAGGCTCTTCCGCATCTCGCACGAACCTGGGAAGCCCTGACGATGATTGTGGTCGCGACCGATTACGACGGCGTCACGAATTCCCTGGCTCGCGTGGGCGCTCAATTCGTCACGGATGCCGGGAATGTCAGGGCCTCGTGGCCGACGCTGTGGCTCCATCCCCGTCCGGCCTCCAACCTCCCCGACGGCAAAGAGATTCTCAACGGCCTGCAAGGCAATCCCGGCGTCGCGCTGATCCTGCTGGGACATGGGCACCAGCCCGGTCATCCCCAGGAAGGATACGAGGGTCAGGACCGGCAGCAAGCCGTCGGTCCCGCAGCCATTCTGGCCCTCCAGAATCGCCTCGTTGTCGCCCTCTGTTGCCACTCGCTCACGGTCATGGCGAAGGCCAGCTCGTCGCACGGGGCGACCATCCTGGGATTCAGGAGGAAGTTCTATCCCCACTGTTCGTGGGACCCCAACATAGAGCGGAGCATCAACGCGTGCATTCACGCCGGGCTCGATGTCTTGCTGCGAGGTAAGACGGTCAAGGAGGCTCGCGACGAAACGAGACGCGCGTTCACCTTGCTTGCCCGGCACCTTTCAAGGTCGAAGGTGATCCAGCAGCAGGTTTTTTCTGGCTTCATGTCGCATAATGCGAGGGGGCATGACTTTCTCGGTGTTGGTAGCTCGACGCTCTGAGTAAGATTGAGGAACGGAAGTCGCGGCGGCTCGGGCCCTCTTCTGAAGCCATACGGGCTGAAGAAGCCGTTCTTTCATGGGAGCCTGACGTGCCTGATTTGCATGGGAAACTCGAACGAATCAGGGATCGTGTCGTCCAGAATCTGGAGGCATGGGAGAAGGCCAGCCCCGATCCCAACCAGGTCTTCGTCGCCTGCGCCGGGGGTGAGGGCGAGGGGAATACGAAATCGATCCACGAGATCGTGGAGGACGTGCGGAACGGAACCCCCGATGGTGAGGAGTTGCTCGACACGTTGCTCGACAACATGCTCCAGCAGGCCATGGATACCGAAATATCCGCCAGCCACCAGGAATTCGACGCGGACGCCTTCGACGCGGAGCTGCGGTCACCGTACGGCAACTGAAGCCATGCGAGATCCCGCGACGGGACGGCTTCCGGCTCCGGGAGATGGCAAGCGATGGGCTCCACTCGTCGAGCGCAATTCGAAACCATGCTCCGGGTCATCGCCGACACCACGGCGGAGGCCGCCGGTCCCGACGAGGCGGATGACTTCGAGGTTGGGGACGACGATCAAGCCCTGATCCGCGACGCGATGAGCTATCTCGAGTCGCATCCGGAGATCGCCGGCGGCGATCCGGACGGGCTATTCACCTATGAACATCCCATCCTGGCCGCCGCGGCCAGGGCGCTGGAGGAGGCCCGGTCGCTGGGCGTCGAGGCGGCCGGCGACGGCTCGGACCTTTCCGACCTCGCCATCGTGGATTGGATCCGCGTCGGGATCGCAAGGTTCCGTTCGATGAGGAACGATCCGGCCCTGGTCCTCCTGCAAGAGGCCGTCCCGCACGACCACTACGAACTCCAGGGCCCGACGCTTCGCCTCGCCCTCGTCGGCGATGCCGGGCATCGCGGGACGGCACAGACCCGCGTCCTCGACAGGATCGGCGACCGCCACGCGGCTGATCCCTTCGACATGATCGTGCACCTGGGCGACACCTACTTCGGCGGCACCCCCGAGGAATTCCTGCTCTCGTTCCTGGAGCCCTTTCGCTCCCGGTTTACCTGCCCGATCGTGACGCTTTGCGGAAACCACGACCTCTACTACGGATGCCGGGGCTATCTTTCCGCGCTCCGTGTCCTCGGTCAGAAAGGACGATACTTCGCGATCGAATCTCCCGACTGGCGGATCGCCTGCCTCGACACGGCGTTCGGAGCCCTGGACTTCCGCATGAACGACGGCGTGCTCGACCCGGCCCAGCTCGAATGGCTAAGGTCGCTCGGGGACGGTAAACCGGCGAAGCCCCTCATCCTCATGAGTCATCATTACATCCGCTCACACTGGCATTCGCCGATCGAGTCCCTCCGGGAACAGCTTGGCGACTGGGCCAGGGACAACGTGTTCGCCTGGTACTGGGGGCATGAACACCACCTCGCCGCTTACAGCAAGGGCCAGTACGGTTTCTGGGGAGCCTGCGTGGGCAACGGAGCCTTCCTCGAGAAGTGGTCTCCCGCCCAAACCGGCCCTACCCCCTCCGACGAGCCAACCTGGCATGCTCCGGAAGGATGTAACTGCTACGGCAACAAGGGTCGGCACGCTTGGCCACACGGTTTCCTGGAGCTGGAACTGACCCCGGCTCGCATTCGCGAGAGTTATCACTTCGAACGCAACGAGCCCTACCGACGTACCATCCCCTAGAGCTTTGTCACCGCTTGATTTTCGGGTTGGCAGCGGGACAGGCAGGAATGCCCGTCCCCCGAAGTCTCCAACGCACCTGGCTTTAAGCCCGGGGGGCAGACATTCCTGTCCGTCCCGCAACCCGAATCCCGAGTGTTGACGGAGCACGAGGCTCCTTGCCCCTCGATCCGGATTGACGGACCCGCCCGACGGGTGATAACCGACTCCGCTGCGAAAGTCGTCGATCACCACGGCGTGGATTCGTCAGGACTGGGATTGAACCTCCCACTGATTATCATAGAACTGCCGGACTGCGGTCGTCGTATGGGACGAACGCGAGCCGCCAGGGGGAAGCATGGACATCACCTATCGCTATGATCCGCACGCAAGCGTTCATCCACGTCCGTCGCGGACGGCGGAGGACGTGATCCACAACCTGCAGGAAGGTCATCTGCGCTATCGCACGATGATCGACCGGGTGGAGAGGGAGCTCGTCAACGAGGAGCGGCAGGCGCCGATCGTCATCGAGGCGAGCCCGCTCTCGCTGGGCTTCTCCGCCCTGGGGGCCCAGGTGCAGGCCCCGCATGCGTTGTTCCTGGGCTGCTCCGACGCCCGGGCGCCGATCGAGCGGATCTTCGACCAGCCGTCGAACGGGATCTTCGTCGTCCGGGTCGCCGGCAACGTCCTGGGGACGGAGTGCCTGGGGTCGATCCACTACGCGGTCATGAACCTCCGGAGCAGCTTGCGGCTGCTAGTGGTCCTGGGGCATACCGCGTGCGGGGCGGTCTCCGCGGCCGTGGATTCGTATCTCTCGCCGCACGACTACCCGGAGATCGGCTACACCTTCGCGCTCCGCTCGCTCGTCGATCGGCTCCACATCGCGGTGCGGGGCGCGGCCAGGTCGCTGGCGCGCGTCTGCGGGGTCGACGTGAAGCAGCATCCCGAGTATCGAGCCGCCCTCATCGATACGGCCGTCTATCTCAACGCCGCGCTCACGGCCTTCGACGTCAGCAGCGAGATCAACGCCATCCGAGGCGCCCACGTGCGGGTGGTCTACGGTGTCTTCGACCTGGCGGATCAGCATGTCCGGGCGCTGCCGGTGGACTCCCAGGAGTCCAACGAGAAGATCTTCGGGGAATTCCCGGCCAGCAGCGACGCGTTCACCGAGCTCGGGGACCTGATCGCCTCCTCGCTCAAGGAGGCGGGGCGGATCTGAGCCGCCGGCTCGACAGGCGGGATGCGGCTCCGGTCTAATGGGTGGATCGGTCCCGGTGCCTTCGGCCGACCCCGGTTCGGGACCATTCCGAGGTGATCGTCGATCCGTGGATTTCGCCCGCCCGCTCTGGCTCTGGCTCCTCCTGGTCCCGATCCCGATCGGCCTGCTGCTGAGGCGGGAGGGCCGGGCGCGAGCCCGTGCCTGGATCTCGCTCGTCCAGCGGGGGAGGCCGCCGGGCCTGTGGTCCTGGAGCGTCGTGCTGGCGATGGTCCTGCTGGTGATCGCGCTGGCCCGGCCCAGGTTCGGGTCGCCGATCGGGCCGTCGCCGCCGCCCGGTCACGACGTGGTGCTGCTCGTCGATGTCAGCCGGAGCATGGCCGCGGAGGACGCCGTCCCGAGCCGCCTCGGCGTCGCCGTGGAGTCCGCCGGGACCCTGGTCGCGGCCCTGGCGGCGGAGCCGGCGAGCCGGGCGGCCGTGGTGGCATTTGCCGGCCGGGGCGTGCTCCGCTACCCCATGACCGAGAACCTCGGGGCCGTGACCGACGTCCTGGGTCGGCTTCGGCCCGGCTCGGTCCAGCCGGGGAGCTCGGACCTGGGGGCCGGACTTCGCGCGGCCGTCGACGCGTTCGGGAAGGATGAGCATCTGGACGGGCGCTCGATCGTCGTCTTCTCCGACGGCGAGGACCATGTCGGACGCTGGCCGGAGGCCGTCGCGTCGCTGGTCGGCTCGGGCGTCGTCGTCCACACCGTGGCGATCGGCGACGCCGACCTGGGCCATCCCGTCCCGGGCGGCGAGTCCGGGGCGCCCCTGCGGTTCGAAGGCAAGCCGGTCGAGTCTCGTCGCGTCGACGAGCCGCTGGTGGCGATCGCCAAGGAAACCGGCGGTGCGGCCGTCCCGCTCGGGCTCGCCTCGATGGACATGAGCTCGCTCTATCGCGAGCGGATCGCCCCGGCGGCCCTGGCTCGTCGCCGGGCCACGCATCCGCCGGAGCGGGAGGAGCGGTTCCCCTTCTTCCTGGCCACGGCGATGGGCCTGGTCCTGTCGGCGAGCTGGCCGCCGGGGAGGGTGGGACCGCTGCGGTGGGCCTGGAGGCGGCTGGCGGGGGCCGTCCTGATCGCGACGCTGGTCGTCACCGGCCTCGGCGCCGGCGAGGCGCCGGGCCGCCTCGCGAGGGATCGCGTCGCGACCGGGGAACGCTCCTATCGAGCGGGCCGGTTCGACGCGGCGCTCTCGGATTTCGAAGCCGCCATTGGGCTGGCACCGCGCGAGGCCGTGCCGCGCTTCGACGCCGCCGCGGCCCTGTTCCAGCTCCGCCGGTTTCCGGAGGCGTCAGGTCGGTATCAGGAAGCCCGCGAGCTGGCCGACGAGAGGCTCCGCGTGAAGATCGACTTCGCGCTGGGAAACACGGCGCTCGCGCTGGGCGACCTGACCGGTGCGGTCGAGAGTTACGATCGCTGCGTTTCCTCCGTCGTTCGTGGTCCCGGCCTGGACGGCGTCCGGGCGGACGCCGCGGAGAACCGTCGGTTCGCGCTCGAGCAGGCGCCGCCGTCGGTCTCGGCGACCTCGGACCAGGACGAGCCGAGCGATCCGCCCCGAGGAAGCGGACGCAGGCCCCCGAACAGGCCAAACGGCGAAGACGAGGCCGACGGCGACGATCCCGGCGCGGGTAAATCGGGTCCCGATGGGCAGGACCCGGGCCGGCAGGGAGAACAGCCCGGCAGGGCACCGAACCGGCGACGACGCGTGGGGGGAGCAGGCGGGAGCAGCAAGGACGCCTCGGCGCGGGCAGGGGAGACGCCCGACGACGTGCTCGACCAGGCCGTGGATGAGATCCGCAACGCGCTCGACCATCGCCTGCCCGACGAGGCGCCGGCCGTCGAGGCCGCGGAAAACCGCAAGGACTGGTGAGCGTATGACGCGCCTCGATCGGTCACGCCTCGGCCATGTCGGGCTCGTGATCGCTCTGCTCGCGACCGGCCAGCCGCCGGGGGCGGCGGCCGATGAGGGTCCCCCGCTACAGCTCCGGATCGAGGCGGAGAGGGGTCCCCATTACGTCGGCCAGGGGATCGAGCTCGGGGTCGCGGTGACGGGCAGGGATGAGCGCCCCGTGCTGGAGCTGCCGCCGCTACGTGACGCGCGGATCCTGTCGGCCGGGAATTCGGTGCGAGCCGTGAGCTCGTCGTCGATCGGCCGCCTCGAGACGGGCGAGAATCTCTTCCTGACTCGTCTTCGGGTGATCCCGGCGAAGGCCGGCCCGCTCGAGATCCCGGCGATCGTCGCTCGGCTCGGCGAGCGGGTCGGGAAGACGCAGGCGATTCGTCTCAAGGTCGAGCCCGTCCCCGCCGAGGGACGCCCCGCGACGTTCCTCGGCGGGGTCGGAGACTTCCGCGTCGAGGCGACCGCGTCGGCCGCGAGCGTGAGGCTCGGCCAGCCGATCACGCTCAGGATCGCGATCCAGGGGCCCGCGGCCTGGGGGAGCCGACTTGCGCCCGACCTAAGCAAGCTGGCGGAGCTGACGGTCGCTCCCCGGGTCGAGGAGCTGCCGCAGGAGAACGTCGACGATCCGCCGTCCCGGGTCTTCGCGTATCGAATCCGGCCGACGAAACCGGGTGACGCCGTGCTGCCGCCGGTCGCGGTCTCCGCCTTCGATCCCGGCTCGGGCCGGTATTTCACGAAGGTCACGAGGAGCCTGCCATTCCACGCCGTGGCGGTCCCCGTCCTCGAGTCGACGGCGGTCGAGTCGCGGGTCGAGCCGCGGGCCGGCGGCGGGTTAACGCGGTTCATGGTCCTGCTCGCGGCCGTGACGGGGCCGGTCGTCGTCGGACTCGCGGTCTGGCTCCAGCGACGAAGGGAGGAGGCCGGCCGGGACCTCGAGAGCCGGCGTTCGTTGGCCCGCCGGGGCGCCCGATCGTACGCGAGCCGGCTCGGCTCCGGCGATGTCCCGCCCGCCGACCGATTCGCGGCCGAGCTGATGGAACGGCTGACGGCCCATGCCTCGATGGCATCGGACCGGCCGGCGGGCGCGCTCACGCCGGGCGAGGCCCGCGCGGTCTTCCGTTCGCTGACCGGCTCCGCGGAGCAATCGGAACGGGCCGGTAGGCTGGTCGAGTGGTGCGACCTGGCCCTCTTTTCCGACCGAGAAGCGGTCGATGGTCTGGCGCAGGCCCGCATCGAGGCCGCGGCGCTCTTCAAGGAGCTGGGGAGGCCGAGAGTGGGCCTCCCGCGGTTCCTCGGGGGGCGGCGATCGCCGCGATGATCGGACGGGCCGTCTCAGCGGACGGCCATCTCTCGGGAACGGCCGCCGACGTTGTTGTAGATCTCGCGGGCGGCCGGCGTGTCGGAGCGGGACCTGGCAACCTCGAAGCCCTCGACCTTGAGGGACGGGATGACCTTGTTGATCAGGTTCTCGATCAGGGTGAGGGGCTCGCCCTGGTCGGGGCCGACGAACAGGTAGGCGATCCCGTCCTTCCCCATCCGGCCGGTGCGGCCGATGCGGTGGACGTAATTCTCCGGGTCGTCGGGGATGTCGTAGTTGACGACGTGGCTGATGCCCTCGACGTCGATGCCGCGGCCGACGACGTCGGTGGCGACCAGGACGGGGACGCTCCCGGTCCGGAAGCCCTTCATGACGCGGTCGCGGGCGGTCTGGGCGAGGTCGCCGTGGATCGAGGCCACCCCCGGGATCACGCGGCGGAGCCGCTCGGCGAGGCGGTCCGCCCCGCGCTTGGTCCGGGTGAAGACGATGCACTGACGCGGCTTGTCCCGCTTCAGGAGGTGGACCAGGAGCTCGACCTTGCGGTCGTGGTTCACCGAGATGTAGTACTGCTGGATCGACTCGACCGAGGGCTCGTCCGTGGACAGGTTCACCTCGACCGGCTCGTACATGTAGCGGCCGGCCAGCTTGCGGACGTCGTCGCTGATGGTGGCCGACAGGAGCAGGGTCTGATGGGGGTCGGGGACCTTCCGCAGGATCCGCTCGATGTCGGGCCGGAACCCGATGTCGAGCATGCGGTCGGCCTCGTCCAGGACGACGTGGACGATGTCGCCGAGGTAGAGCGTGCGACGTTCCATGTGGTCCATGACGCGGCCGGGGGTGCCGACCACGATCTCGACCCCGCGGCTGAGTGCGCGGAGCTGGCGCTCGATCGGCTCGCCGCCGTAGATCCCGCAGATGGCGATGTCATCGCGGCCGTCGGCCAGCTTCTGGAGCTCGACGACGATCTGCTGGACGAGCTCGCGGGTGGGGGCCAGGATGATCGCCTGCGGGCCCTGGGAGCGGGCCTCCATCATCTCGATCAGGGGGATGCCGAACGCGGCCGTCTTTCCGGTGCCCGTCTTGGCCTGCCCGATGACGTCGAATCCGTCGAGCGCCCGGGGGATGAACTCGGACTGGATGGGCGAGGGCTTGACATAGCGGGCGCGGGCCAGGGCCTTGAGCATGGTGCTGCTCAGCCCCATCGAACGGAATCCCGGGGCGGGTTCCTCCGTTACACTTCGACTCAAAAAATCCTCCGAAATGCTGATCTCGCGGTTGGGTGGGTGGGCCGAGGCGCCTGCCGCGGCCCGGGTGTCGTTGGCGAATCTTGCTCGTTTGAACTTCCATGATAGTATCAGTTTTTCGCGGCCCGTCAAAGGGACTCCGCTCGCGGCCGCCGAGATTGGAGGTCCCCGGGCCGATGCCGGCCCTCGCCGAGGGAGGGACCAAGCCGACCCGGCGCGGAAAGCCGGTTCGGCGCTTGCGACCACGCCGTCCGGCGCGCTAGTGTCATAGAGGGTCGAGCCATCGGTCTTCAGCCCCGCGACGCCAGGTCGAGCCGCGGGGCGCCGGCTCGGCCCGCCTCGACGGACCCGGACAGGCCGGCGGCCCGCGGTGGGCCTCCGGAGCCTCGGGGCGACCACCCCGATCGGAGGAGAGAATCGTGGCCGACGCACCGACGACACCCCCGGACCTTCAGCAGAAGTACCGCCAGTTCCTGGATTTGCTCCCGCTCACCATCGCCCTGGCGGGGCTGCCCCCCAGCGAGGGCCGGCTCTTCGGCGAGGACCAGATCGAGGGCCGAGGGATGACCATCAAGATGGCCTATCGCCAGGCCCGCACCATCGCGAAGGATTGCTTGAGCGGATCGTAAGACCGTTGCCGGTCGTGTGTCGTCGGGGCGTCGAATCCGGCCCGCGCGAGTTGCACGCGGGGCAGGGGGGGGGCCGATAAGTATCGCGTGACAGGCGGCTCCTGCGGACGGGCGAAACGGCCCTCTCCCGCGGGGACCGCCACATCGGGTTCCCCACGCGAAAGGCTCGCCCCGAGATGACCATGACGCAACCATCGTCGACACGCCCGCGACGGATTCGAGCCGCCTTCATCGGCTTCGGACTGGACACGATCGACGATCACCAGCGGCTCACCCGCGGCGATCAGTCGCTCGTGTTCGGCGGCTCGGAGGAGACCCACGCCGCGCTCCGGGAGACCGTCCTGATGATGGAGCTGGAGCTGGACCGCAACAACCAGCGGCTCGGCGATCTCAGCCCGCTCGAGCTCGCCGAGCTCGCCTGGCGGATCGACTCGCCGGAGCTGCACGAGATCGCCCTCCGGCTCGAGGCCGGGATCGAGCAGCAAGGTCGCTGCTTCGAGGACCTGACCGCCGAGGAACTCACGGAGCTGAGCGCGACGGCGGAGCCCCTGGCCGGCTAGGGGAGGCCCCGACGCCGTCCTCATCGGGCGGATGGGGCAGGGCTCTCGATCTCGACCGACCGACCGCGGCCGTGCCGGCGCCGATGAGCCCGCACGACGCGGTCGGTCGGTCGCTTTTTTGTTCCGACCCGGCCCGGACCCCGGGGCGGGATCGTGCGCGTCAGAACAGCTCAAGCCTGCTGCGGGGGCACGCCGATCAGCTAAACGTGGCGGAACGCATCGATCCCTAAGGTGGCCGATCGCCGAGGAGGGCGTGATGACGAGCCAGGGCTGGCGCGGGAGGATCCTGCGACGCCGGCGACCGGGCTGGGCGCTTCTCGCCCTTTCCGGCCTCCTCGCGGGTGGGGCGCCCCCCGGGGAAGAGCCGCCACCCAGGGAATTTCCGCTCCCCCGTGCCGCCCGCGACGCGGCCGTCCGGGCGGCGACCCAGGACCCGCCGGCGAACGTCCGCGACGAGGCCGCGCCGCGGCCCCCCCTGTCGACGCCGGAGATCGAGCTGATCGATTCCGAGGTGCGGACCGCCCAGCCCGCCGTGCCCGGCGCCAGGCTCGCGCTCGAGGCCGGCAAGAACGCGCCGGAGGGGACGCGATTCCGATGGATCCAGACCGAGGGCCCCCCGGTCTCGATCGGCGACTCGACCCGCCCGTCGATCCAGGTGACGATCCCCGCCGGGGCCGACCGCCTGGCCTTCCTGCTGATCGCCGCCAACGACCAGGAGGTTCGGGCGGCGAGGGTCATCGTCCCCATCAAGGGCTCGCCGACCAATTCCTGGGGGAGCGGACCTTCCGCGGCCGTGAAGGCCGATGCGGGCGATGACCAGATCGGCCTCGTCGGTCACCGCGTGACGCTCAACGGCTCGAGGAGTACCCCGAGCCGCGGCCGGGCCGTCCGCTGGCTCCAGGTCGCCGGCCCGCCGGTGGTCTCGCCCCAGGCCGACGGCGACTTCTTCTCGTTCGTGGCGACGACTCCCGATGTCTACAAGTTCCTCCTGATCGTCGCGGCGGGGGGCGAGCTGTCCGAGCCCGACGAGGTGGCCGTGGTGGTCGGATCGCCCCCCGGCCCGCCCCCGGCCGCGGCGATGCCCGCCCCGCCGACCCTGAATCAGGTCCTGTCCTCGGCCCTCCCCGATCTTCCCCGGGGCGATACCCTCAGCTCCCCCATCGCGGACATCATGGAGGTCATCGCCGAGCGGGCCAACCTTTACGAATCCTACGCCGCGATCCAGTCCGAGCTGTCCCGCCGGCTGGACGTCATCATGCCCCGCGACCCCCAGATTCGCACCGCGTGGAACGAGAAGGTCTTCGCCCCGGTGACCCAGGCGATGACCCATCAGCTCCTCGCGGCCGGCCTCGATTTCACCCAGCCCCAGTCGCTCAATCAGCCCCTGACCCCGCGCCACAAGGAACTCGTCCGGGAGCAGTTCCAGAACCTCGCGCGGGCGTTCCGCGCCGGTGCCGCGACCCGCTGAGGCGCAGCACCCCTCGTGCCCTGTGAACACCGAGAATTCGGGACGCAGGACAGGCAGGAATGCCTGTCCCCCGGGTTGAGAGCCAGGCGAATCGGAGAGTCCGGAGGACCGGCATCCCTGCCCGTCCCGTTGCCAACCCCAATATTGAACTGTGGCGAAGCCCGAGTTCGGTGCGGCAGGATACGCACCGGTCTGAATCCCAAGGAAGGGAATGCGATGTCTCTTTCTCGATATAGAAGATCGGTCGCCATCCTGACGCTGGCGGCCGCAATTCCACACTGGAATGCCCCCCCCGCCGGGGCCGACGATCGACCTGCGGCCTCCGCCCTCGGGGCCGCCCTGGCGGTCACCCGCTCGACCGGCGCGGCGACCGTCGCGGTCTTCACCTCCCGGGGGGATGCCCCTTCCCGGCAGCTCTGGGATGAATTCGATCGCGGGGCGTGGGCCCGGGCCAACCGGGGGCTCGTCCAGGTCGTCAACATCGTCATCGAGGATGAGCCGGGCCTGGCGAAGACCGCCGGGGTGATCAAGGTCCCGGCCGCGAGGGTCTATACCAGGTCGGCCCAGGGCGTCAGCCACCTGGCGACGATCGGCGATTGCTCGACCGCCCGGGCGCTCGAGGAGCGGCTAATGTCGCTGCAGATCGGGATCGAGCCGCCGGCGAAGGCCGACGCCAGGATCGATCGCGCCTCTCACAACCAGGATATCCGCGCGACGCCCCAGGGGGGCTGGCCCGCGGTGCAGACGCCCCAGCCCGTCGCCACTAGCCCGGTCCCGACGACCCAGCAGTTCGTGACGATGCCGTCCCAGCCGACCGTCGCGACCACGACCACCGCCAACGTGATCCAGGTCCCGAGCCAGCCGCTCCTGATCCAGCAGCCGGCGCCCCAGGTCTTCATGGCCCCGCAGCAGGCCCCGGTCGTCTACGTCCCGCAGGGCTCCGCCGGGGGACCGATGATGATGGCCTCTCCCGCGCCGGCGCCGACCGCGAACATGCTGCTCTCGGTCCCCTCGCCCCAGCCCTCGCTCGCCGTCGCCGCACCCCAGCCGTCGGTCGCCGTCGCCGCCCCGGCCCCGACCGTGGCCGCCGCACCGACGACGGCCGTCGCCGTCGGCGCGGCCCCGACCGCGACGACCGTGGCGACCATGACCAACCATTCGCTCTCGCTCCCCAGCTCGAGCAACCGGACCCGCGTCCGGGTCCGGGGACCGGGCCTGGTGGCCTCGTCGCTGGCCCGATTCGGAGAGCGGCTGACCAAGCTCGGGCAGGCGAAGATCGAGACGATCCACGAGACGACCCTGGAGGCTCCTTCCATCCAGTCCTCCGCCCCCGGTACGACGACCATCTCGACGACGTCGACCGCCCCGGTCAGTCAGCCCCCGAGCACGGTCATCGTGCCGATCCAGCAGCAGGGCCCCCCGGACGTGGGCCGTCCTCCCTGCCCGCCGTCGGCGCCCAACTATCCGGTCCCGAGCTCACAGGACAACGGCGGCCACCACGGGCATTGAGGATCGAGGCCGACGCGGCCGTCGATTCTCCCCCGTCGACCCCATGCGACCACGGCTCGACCCCGCCTGCTCCCCCCCGGGAAGCAGGCGGGGTCGCCGCGCTTCCCGGATAGCCGATCACTTCACGCGCTCGAATGTGGCATTATCGGCGGAGAAATGGACTGTCGCCGGGCCGTAATGTAGTATAGCTTGCCAAATTTACCCTGCTTCCATCAGGATTTCGATCACGTGTCCGCGGGTTGGATGGATTCACCCGTCCCGTCACCAGGGATCCGATTCCTCCGAGGGCATCATGACGAGAACCGGAATCATCCTTCGAGGGCACGTCGCCGCCCTCGCTTGCACGCTCCTGGGGCTCTCCTGGAGCGCAGAAAGCCGCGCCGACGGCTTCCTCTTCCATCACGGCCACACGGTGGTGAGCCAGTCCGTGGGGATTGCGGCGGCACCGACCCAGGTGCAGTTCGTCCAGATGGCGACGCCCGTCGTCAGCTCGCCCGCGACCTTCCACCTGCAGGTCGCCCCGGCCCAGTTGCAGGTCGCGGCCCCGACCCAGCTCCAGGTGGGCTCGACCCTCCAGCTCCAGTCGGCCCCCGCGCCGCAGTTGCAGATGATCTCGGTGCCCCAGCTCCAGGCGTCCCAGGCGGTCGATCTCCAGCGGTCCGGCGTGACGACGATCAGCTTCACGGTCCCCCAGGTGCAGGCGACGACCGGGACGGCGGTGCAGGGGACCTTCCTGCAGCAGTCGAGCCTCGGCGAGCTTCAGATCGCCCAGCAGCACGTGCTGCTCCAGCAATTGCACGCCTCGGGCTGGTTCAAGGCCCTCAAGGACCAGCTCCTGAAGCGGTTGGCGGAGGTCTACGGGAACAACCTGCCGGCGCGAAACCTGGTGGCGAAGTTCCTCCTCGACGAGGCCGTGAAGTTCCTCCAGAACACGCCGTTCGGGCCGTTCATCCCCCTCCTCCAGCCGATCCTGAACGACCTCATCGACACGATCATCAAGGAGCAGCCGACCCCTCCAACGCCCCCGCCGCCGGCCGTTACCCCGGACCAGAACGGGACGGTCATCCCGGGCAATCTGCTCCCCGTCGACGGCGGCAAGAGGTCGTTCCTGATCACGATCCAGGAGGTCTCCGGCCCGGGCGGAAATGACACCCCCAACGGCCCCACGCCGCCGAAGCCGCCCGTGGATCCGCAGACTCCGACGGGCATCACTCCGGATTCCCAATCGCCCAGCGAGCACGCGGCAAGCGTCCCCTGATCGCTCGCGCGATCGCCGTCGGGCGTTAGCTACTCCTCGTCGCCCCCGGGGCCTTACGCCGCGGGGGCGATCTCATTTCCAGTCGCCTGCGCCCCACTCATCCGGCCGGATCAGGGCTCGCGCTTCACGGTCACCACGAATCGCATGTTCGGCTCGGGCTGGACGTTCTCGCTCTCCGGCTTGTAGAGGGCGCCATCCCTGGGGCACTCCGAGGGATCACGCCGATAGGTGTAGATCAGCTCGAGCCTCACGGGTTCCTTGGATGCCGGCATTTCGAAGGTGCTTTGCTGGAGCTCGGCGCCCCCCGGCAGTCCCTCCCCGGGCCGGACGTATTCGCGGAGCTCCACCAGCTCCTTCGGTGCCCCCGCGGCCCCGGCGTCCTTCACCACCGGCTTCCACTCGTACCTGGTCCCGCCCTGGCGAGGAAGCCGGACGATGAAGCGGTCGCCGCGGACCGAGACCGTGGCCCCATTCTCCTTCGCCGTGATCTTCGTGAGCCGCGGCTTCGCGCCCTCGTCCTGGGCGCCGCCAACGACCTGCGATCCCTCGAACAGGGCCAGGCAAAGCGAGGCGAGGCAGGCTGCACGGGTGGGACGATTCATTGGCGTGGCTCCCGAGGGCTCGGATGGATCGAATACCCGTGAATTATCGATCCGGAACCGCCTCCCTCAAGATGCATGGAGCGGACGACGAGGATTTCCGCCGGATTGGAGCGGTCCGTTGCCAAACGAAGACGCCAGGTCACCGGGGAGGGCCGGCGCCTGGCGCTATTGTGGATCGAGGGGCTGCTCTGGCTGGTCCGCGGGCCGATCAGGGTGCCAGAGCCGGGATGACCCAGGCCGCGCCGAAGCAGACCCGGTTGGTCGTGTAGGAAATCCTCATGAATCCGCCCTCGCCCCAGTCCGAACCCCACGAGTTGCGGATGATCCAGTAGCCGGGATCGGTCCCGCTGGCGTCCTGCCAGCCGATGAGCAGGATGGCGTGATTGACGTTCCCCGGGTCATTCTCCTGGAAGATCCCGCCGGAGTAATTGCTGAACCGGGGGGTGGCATTGACGGCGATCGCCAGCGGGCCGTATTCGCAGAGGGCCGCCTTGATGGCGGGGATGCCCGGCACCTCGCGATCCGTCGTCACGTAGCCCCACTTGTCCACGGTGAAGCGAGGGGCCGACGACTTCGAGGTGATCTGCCTGCCGATATACCGGTTGAGGCTCTCGGAGGGGATCTTGTTGGTCAGCATGTAGTCGAAGGCCCACCAGCCGCCGTTGCAGGAATAGTTGGCGGGATCCGCGAAACTGAGCAGCTCCTCCTCGGCGATGTTCACATATTTCCGGAAGCGGATCGCATAGGCATGCTCATAGGCCCCCGCCGTCCCGAACGCCCAGCAGCAACCGCAGGTGTTTTCCAGCTCGTACTTGCCGGATGCGGCGTTGAAGCTCATGCCCTGGTTCCGCTCGTCGAGGTCGGGGCGAGGGCTGCCGTTCTCCAGCTTGCCGTCGATCGCCATGATGACCTTGGCCTTCCGCCAGTCGCCGGACGGCTGGGTCTCGTCCGGCTCGTCGGCCCCCCGGGTGCGTCGGGTGGCCTGGAGGAGGGCCTTCTGCTCGCCGCCGGACCTCGTCGCATTGGCCTTGAGGCCCTCGATCGGGGGGCGAAGGCCCGTCCACCGCTTCAATCCCCGGCGGACCGCGGCGTCGAGCGTGCCCTCGTCGAGACTCTTGGAGAGCGAGGGCAGGTCGTCGCCGGTCTTTGTGAACGCCGAGCGAACCGCCGGCGAGGTCGCCTGCAAGTCCCGGAGGCCCTCCTGCAGGGCCGACGAGAAGATGCGGTTCACCTTACGGCTCCCCGCGACGGCCAGCAAGGCCGGCGGAGCGTCCGCCTGGGCGACCTTCTGGAGCGCCTGCTGGGCATCCCTCGGGGCCGCCTTGAGCGAGACCTTGGGCTCGCCCGCATCCTGGGCCGCCAATCGTCCGGGCCCTGTTCCCCACATTGCGGCCACGGTGAGCCCCGCGGCGGACAGAATCGCGTACCAACGCGTCCCTCGAATCACGATGGACCCCCTCCCCTTAGGGATGACCGAACGGACACGGTTCCAGCCCCCGCCACGCCCCTGCCGCGGACCCCGGACATGGACCGGAGTCGATGAAATCCGGGCTTCGAAGGCGAGATGAGCCCATCAAGCATAACTTGTCATTGAAACCAGACAAGGGAGGCAACATGGAAAAACTAAGTCGACCCTGCGCGTTGTCCTCATTTTCCGACCTCTCCTGCAACGGAGTCGACGAGGTCCGGGCCGAACGCCCCGACCGGGTGCGGCCGGCCGGGTGGCCGATTCGCTCGAATCCGGCTGGAATCCCGGGGCGTGTGGTATGTTTCCGGAGAGTCAGAAGCCCCTCCAGCCAAAAACCCGTCGCGATCGGTTCTCGACGTCTCACGGAAGGGCACCGAGAAGCTCGGCCTCTCGAAACGAGGGTGTTCCATGCGCCGCTTTTCTTATCAAGGCTGGTACGCCGCGGGCATCCTGGCTCCGGCGATGGCAGGGATGCTGGTGGCGAGCGCGGCCGCCGGCGAACACCATCACGGAACGAAATATGAGCTGGTGAAGGGCTACATCCTCCAGTCGGCGCCCGCCTGCACCGCCCAGGTCGTGCAGGCCGCGCCGATCACGATCGCGGCGCCCAACCCGCAGTCGGTCGCCTCCTCGCCCCAGACGGTCGCCGCCTCGCCGCAGACCACGGCGAGCCCGCAGATCGCCTCGCCCCGGACACCGGAAGTCGCCACCACGCCGAGGACCGTTACCGTCCAGCTCGTCCAGGCGCCGGCACCCGTCCAGACCGTCCAGCTCGTCCAGGCACAGGCGCCGGCACCCGTGCAGACCGTCCAGTTCGTCCAGGCGCCGGCACCGGTCCAGACTGTTCAGCTCGTCCAGGCACCGGCACCGGCACCCGTGCAGACCGTCCAGCTCGTCCAGGCGCCGGCGCCGGTTCAGACCGTCCAACTCGTTCAGGCACCGGCACCGGTTCAGACCGTCCAGTTCGTCCAGCAGGTCGCGGCGCCCGTGCAGACGGTCGCCACGCCCGTAGACGTTCTTGTCCCGGTGCAGAAGCACGGCCTCTTCCACTTCTGCCGATGACCCCGGGGGCTCTTCCCGAGCCCCTGGCTTGCTTTCCCGAATGCTGCCACCCCAGCCCCGGGCGAGCGAGCGGCCTCCGCAACGGTGGAGGCCGCCGTCCGCCCGTGTGACGTCTGAAGGCGATCGACGGGGCAGACTCTGGCCATGGCGACCGAAATCGATCGGATCTCTCCGACCCGGTGTCCGCCCGCTCGTCCGGTCATGTTCCAGCGCTGGGCGGAGCTGCTCTTCCTGCACTGGACGCTCCCCGTCGACGCCATCCGCCCGCTCGTCCCGCATGGGCTCGAGATCGACACATACGAGGGCCGAGCCTACGTCGGCCTCGTCCCCTTCACCATGTCCGGCATCCGCTACGCCCGGGCGCCATCGATCCCCGGGACGACGCAGTTTCACGAGGTGAACGTCCGCACGTATGTCCATCGCGAGGGCCGGGATCCGGGCGTCTGGTTCTTCAGCCTGGACGCGGCGAATCCGCTGGCCGTCCTGGTGGCGAGGCGAGCGTGGGGCCTGCCCTATCATCGGGCGAGGATGAGCCTGACGATCGAAGGCGATCGCGTGGCCTACCGCTCGGATCGCCTCTGGCCGGGCCCGACGCCGGCGGGCTGCGACCTGGCCTACCACGTCGAGGGCCGCCCTTCGGCGGCGGAACCCGGGACGCTCGAGCATTTCCTCGCCGAGAGGTACATCCTCTATGCCGACCGGCGTGGGAGGCTCCGGCAGGGCCGCGTCCACCATCCGCCCTATCCGCTCCAGCCGGCACGCGTCCTGCGGCTGGAGGAGACTCTCCTCGCCGCCGCCGGGCTGGCCCGTCCCCCGGGGGTCGAGCCGATCGCCCACTATGCGCGGGAGGTCCGGGTCCGCGTCTTCCCCCTGCGGGCCGAGGCCTGAGTCGGGGGAAGATTCCCGGCAACCCGGCGAATATCGAAACGAACCGCCCCGCGCCGGGGTAATACCCGATGTCCGGGAAGACGGAGGCGGCGCGGGTCCGCCAGGGCGTGCAGGCTATCGCATGACAATGGACGACCCCGCGCTCGTGAAGGCGATCCGATCGGGCGACGCCCAGGCGACCCGCCTGCTGGTGGAGCGTTTCCACGGGATCGTCTTCGGCCTCTGCTACCGGATGCTCTGCCACCGCCAGGACGCCGAGGACGTGACGCAGGAGACCTTCCTGCGAGCCATCCGGGCGATCTTCGGCTTCGACCCCGAGCGGCCGATCCGCCCGTGGCTGCTGGAGATCGCCGCCAACCGCTGCCGGACGACGCTGGCGGTCCGGGCCCGACGGCCCAGGCTCGCGCCGGTCTCCGAGGCGAGCGGGCACCCGGACCGGAAGGCGGGGGTCAGCGACCCCGACGACCTCGGGGCCGAGCTGGCGGCCGCCATCGACCGACTCCGGCCCGAGTATCGCATGGTGTTCCTCCTCTACCACGAACACGACCTGGCCTACGACGAGATCGCCCGCAGCCTGAAGCGGCCGGTCGGGACGATCAAGATCTGGCTCCACCGCGCCCGGGCGGAGCTCGCCGAGGACCTGACACGACGAGGGATCGGCCGATGAGTCGCGGCTCGACTCGGACCTGCGAGCGACCAGCCGGAAGGGAACCCCTCATGGATTGCCCGGAATTCGACCGCCGATGGGATGTCCTGCTCGACGCCGAGACCGCGGCCGGCGCCGCGGGAGCGGGCGAGCCCGACATCGATCACGACCTGGCCGGACACGCCGCGAGCTGCCGGCGGTGCGGCCCGATCCAGGCCCGCAACCTGACCCTCCGGCGGGCCCTCCGGATCTGGACCGCGACCTGCCCGGCCCCGCACCCGTCGGCGGCGATGGTCGACCGGATCATTGCCTCCGCCTCCGCCACGCCGAGCTGGTCGGAACGTGGCCGCATGCTCCCGCGCCGCTGGCTCGACCTGGGCGTCGCGTCGGCCATCGCCGCGTCGCTCTTCGTCGGCGTCTCCCTGGTCCCCCGCCCCTCGCCCCCCGCCCCCGGGCCGTCGCCGCGAGGACCGCACCTGGCCGAGGCCCTGGCGGGGGCGACGTCCGCGACCTGGGGGCTGGCCCGAGCCACGACCGGCGAGGCCGCCGAGTTCGGCCGCCGGGTCCTCGAGGCCGCCGGCGGCGGCGAGGATCGGGGCGGTCCGGACTCGACCGGGGATCTCGCGGTCCTGCCCGAATTCCCGGACCTTTCCTCCGCCTCGGCGGAGCCGATCGAGAATCAAGGCCTCGGCTGGTTGCAGGACGTCGGGGAAGGGCTCTCGACGAGCGTCCGGCCTCTCTCCACCACCGCGGAGCGGGCCTTCGGCTTCCTCCGCGTCCGCGCCGCCGGCCGGCCGGCCGCGCCCTCCTCTTCGACCTCTACCAAAGGAGCCTGACCCGAATGCGCCGCCGCTGCGATCTCCCCCACGTCGGCCCGCGAGCGAGCCTCGCGGCCGCCTTCATCGCCGGCCTCTGCCTGTTCGTCTTCCCGCCGACCGAGATCCTCGCCCAGGATGTGCCGGCCGCGCGTGGGTCGTCGAAACTGCTGGAGCTGATCCCGCCCGACAGCGGGCTGGTGCTCACGGTCGACGACCTCCGGGCCCAGTGGCAGGACCTCGCGGCCACGAAGATCTTCGACTCCCTCTCGAAGACGCAGCTCGTCCAGGGCTGGCTCCGCTCCGACAAGCTCCAGGAGCTCCAGGCGTTCCGGGGACAGGTCGAGCAGATCCTCCAGCTCACCCTCGAGGAGCTTCGCGACGACATCCTGGGGGACGCCCTGGTCCTGTCCCTCCACCTCCCCCCCGAGGCGACCGATCCCAACCTGGCCCGCGGGCTGGTCGTCCTCAAGGCGAAGGCCCCGGAGAAGCTGTCCAGGGTCATCGAGGCGATGAATGAGGGGCAGCGGAACAACGGCGAGATCGCGGCCGTCGCCCGCCGCAAGCACGGCGACGTCGAGTTCTCCGTCCGAGAGTTCCCGTCCGGGTCGGGAAAGCTCGACGAGGCGTACGTCTCGTGGCCCGACGGCGTCTTCGCGCTCTCCAATTCCGAGGCCCTCATCCGCGAGGCGATCGATCGCAAGGCCGGCAAGTCCGTCGGCTCGTCGTCCAAGGGCGACAAGCCGGCGCTCGACCGATTCCGCGAGGTCGATCGGCGACTGCCCGATCGGGCGCTCGTCCGCGCCTTCCTCGATGCCCGGATCGTGGAGCGATTGCTCCGCAATGCCCCGCGTCCCGAATCGCCGGGCGAGACCGCCCTGCGGAAGTTCATTGAGGCGCATGACGCCGCGGGCGCGACCCTGAGCGTGAACGCCCGGGGGCTCTCGATCCGGGTCGCGGAGTCGTTCGACGCGAAGAAGCTCGCCGCGATCGCCGGCCGCCTGCCCGGCGCCTCGAAGCCGGCACGGATCGGGCCGCTCCCGGAGGGCTCGCTCGCGGTCGCGGCCTTTCAGGTCGATTTCGCCGGCCTCTACGAGGTCTTCCGGCGAGCGCTCCCGGCGGCCGAGCTCGCCCGGGTTGAGAAGATCGAAGCCGTGGGCCGGGGCGTCCTCCTGGGCCACGACGTCCGCACGGACGTCCTGCCCCGGATCGGCCCGCAGGTCACCCTGGCGGCCCGCGAGCCGGCGAGCTGGGACCTCGCCGGCAAGGCGGACCCGGTCCTCGCCGGCAAGTCTCCGCTCCCGCTCTCGGTCTCCCTGGAGCTGGGCTCGAGAGAGGTCGTGGACGCGATCGACAACGCCATCCAGACCGCCCTGGCCGCGGTCTCCCTCGAGCCCCGGAACCCCGGCGGTAAGCCATGGGCCGCGGTCTCGGAAGCGTCCGGGATCAAGGTCCGGACCCTCTTCCCGACGATCCCCGCCGCCTACGCCGCGGACCGAGCCGGCCTTCGGCTCGTGATCGGGAGCTCCGCCGAGGCCGTCGAGCGGGTCCTCGCCGCGACCGCCTCGGCCGGCTCGGCCACCGGCCGTTTCCACCGGCTCCAGTCGGCGGAGTTCCCCTCCGCCCACTCGTTCGCCTGCGTGGACCTCGCGGCCGTCCATGCCGCGATCGCCGCCCACGGCGACGCCATTTCGGCCCGGCTGGCCACGGGGACCCATCCGAGGCAGTCGGCCGCCGCGGATCTGGCGCGGATCGATGAAATCCTCGGCCTGCTCGACTCGGCGTCCTGGGCCGCTCGGTTCGACGCCGATCCGGCCGCCCTGATCCAGGAGCTCCGCCTGGTCCCGCGGCCCTGATCGCCGCCACCTCGTCGGGAACCGTCGGGACCCGCCGATCGCGGCACGTCGTATGCATGGCAGGCACGCGTGGTAAAGTCGGCCAGCCCACCGTACGCCGAGGTGCCTGCCATGAGCGTCGCCGTCCAGCCCGGGTCCGATGAGGCCGATACCGGCGAGTTCCCGACGTTGCCAGGTCCGGTGCGAGCTCGGACCGAGGTCAGGTTCGCCGGCGCGACTCATCCGGGGAAGGTGCGAGACCGGAACGAGGACCAGTACCTGATCGCCAAGCTGGCCAAGTCGATGCGGATCTGCGGCTCGAGCCTCCCCGACGCCGAGACCCTGAAGTTCTCCGACGAGGAGGGTTACCTCGTCGTCGTGGCCGACGGCATGGGGGGGGTCGCCGGCGGCAAGGAGGCGAGTGCCCTGGCGATCCGGACCGTCGAGTCCTTCGTCCTCGACGCCCTCAAGTGGTTCCTCCACGGCGAGGGCCACGAGCAGTCGACCCTGAGCGCGGAGCTCCGCCACGCCCTCCAGCGTGCCGACCACGACATCCTCCAGAAGGCCGATCGGGAGCCTCGACTGCACGGGATGGGGACCACGCTGACGGTCGCCTATAGCGTGGGCGAGGACATCTTCATCGCCCACGCGGGGGACTCGCGCGCCTACCTCTTCCGGGACGATCACCTCGAGCGGATCACCTCGGATCACACGCTCGTCCAGCTCCTGGTGGACCACGGGGCCCTGTCGCCCGAGGACGCCAGGGAGCACCCGAGGCGCCACGTCATCACCAACGTCGTCGGCGGCCCGAGCCCCGGGGTGCAGGTGGACATCCAGCGGCGGAAATTGAATGATGGTGACCTCCTGCTGCTCTGCACCGACGGGCTGACCGAGGAAGTCCCCGAGTCCGAGATCTCCACCATGCTCGCCCGCGCGACCGACCTGAACGCGACCGTCCACGGCCTCATCGACGCCGCCCTGACCAAGGGGGCGAAGGACAACGTGACCGCCGTCCTGGCCCGCTATCAGATGAAATGAAGACGGCACAAGACGGATTCCAGGGGCTGACTCGTCCTGAAGTTCCAGGAGGTGAGTTCCGGGCCGCTTGGCAGTCGGCACAGAGCTGCACAGTGGAGTGGCCCTGGTGGAAGCGCAGCGACACCACGGTGAGGCGAGCTGTTGCGCCAGACGGACTTTGCTTCGGGGCCACGGCGGTCCCGTGGTGTTCCACCACGGCCACGCCGAGGCTCTGCGTGGCTACCAGAAGTGCCCGGAGTTGCCGTCGCGATCAGAGATCGTGTCCCCCCTGGAATGCATCTTGAGCGATGAAGAAGAGCCGCCTGGAAGCCTTCAGCGACGGCGTCGTCGCCATCCTGATCACCATCATGGTCTTCGACATCAAGGCCCCCGCCGGCGACGGCGCGGAGGCCCTCTGGTCGGTCATGCCGCGGATCCTGACCTACGTCCTGAGCTACGTCTACCTGGGCATCTACTGGAATAACCACCACCACATGCTCCAGATGGTCGACCGCGTCGACGGCGCCAGCCTGTGGGCCAACCTCCACCTCCTCTTCTGGCTCTCGTTCTTTCCCTTCGCCACGAGCTGGCTGGCGTCGAGCGGCTTCGCGCGGTTGCCCGCCGCCTCGTACGGCGTCATCCTCCTGATGGCCGCCATCGCCTACACGATCCTCCAGTCGGCCCTGATTCGCTGCGAGGGCCGCGATTCCTGCCTCCGCGAGGCGGTCGGGGACGACCTCAAGGGGAAGCTCTCGATCGTCGGCTACCTCGCCGGCATCCTGGCCGCATTCGTCAGCCCGTGGATCTCCCTCGCGTTCTACGTTGCCGTCGCCCTCCTCTGGCTGATCCCCGATCGACGGATCGAGTCCAGGATCGATTCCCACGCCCGGTCGGCCGGCACGCACCTCTCAAACGAAGAGTGACCGCAGCGTGGATCGGGGAATCTCCAGGCTTCAAGCTGGGGCATTCCGAACAGGACTTCCGGATATCGGGCGGGCGGCCTCGCTCCCGAGAAATCGGCACCGTCCCAAATCCTGAGGGCGGTTCAGGACACTCCTGGCCGCTACGCAGGGTCTCCGGGTGGCCGTGGTGGAACACCATGGGACCGCCTCGTCCCCGGAGCAAAGTCCGTCCGGCGCAACAGCTCGCCTCACCGTGGTGTCGCTGCGCGTCCACCACGGCCACCCCACTGCCGCTTTGTGCCACCTGTCAAACGCCCCACGCCCTGCCTCCCAGCAATTTGAGACGGTGCCGAGACATCCGGATGACCCGCTCGCCCTCCGCCCGGCGCACGGTGCTCCGATCGGCTCGAGGCGATCACTCGGGCTTGCGGCCGAGGTAGGCGAACCGCGACAGCCGCCGATCGCTGGTCAGGCGGTGGACGGTGGCGAGGAACCGCTGGAGGCCGGCGAACGTCTCCTCGCCTTCCAGCCGGATCAGCTCGGCGGAACAGAGCTGCCGCGCCGCGTGCCAGCGGTGCGAAACCTCGACCTCGTTGTCCGTGACGTCCTCGGCCCGCACCAGCTCGAATCCCGCCTGGCCGATCAACCGCTCGTTGACGCCGGGAGGGCAGAACTCGAAGTAGCCCGTCGAGCTGCGGGTGGCCAGTTCCTCGTTGGTGACCAGGCCGGTCATCACGACCGGGTCGGTGTAGAGCATTCGGCCGCCCGGCCGAAGGACGCGACACCACTCCCCGAGTATCCGCCCCCGGTCGGGCAGATGGCACATCGCGTCCATGCAGACGATGGCGTCGAACGAACGATCGGGGAACGGCAGCGGCTCGCGGACGTCGGCCCGGCGGAAGTGGACCCTGTCCTCCAGGCCGGCCTGTCGGGCGAGGGTCAGGCCGGCCTGGATGCCCGCCTGATTGACGTCCACCCCCGTGACGCGGCAGCCGGCCTCGCGCGCCAGGAAGAGGGCCGGGCCACCCGAGCCGCAGCCGACATCCAGGACGTGGTCGGCGGCGGCCAGTTTCAAAAGCTGGAAGAACCGCCGGTACTCGATGCCGGTCACCCAACTGCTCTGGCCGAAGTCCTCGCCGTAGGTGTCGCGGCGGACCTGAGTCAGGACATCCTCCGCGAAGTTCCCGTAAGCCGTGCCGTACAGGTCCACAGTCGGAGGCATGGTTTTCTCCGCACCGATGAGCGATCGTCCTGCCCGAGGGGCCGATTGTATCAGCCCGGCGTGACGACGGCAGATAGCCGGGCCCAGGATAGGTGTCAGGGCCCAGGAAAGGCGACGGGCACCGACATCAGCACATTGGCATCGTCCCGACACGGTGAGAATTCGGCTCCCGAGGGGTGACAGCCGGCATGGCCCTGCAAGCCTGGGTGACCACGATCGTCAGATCGTGGCTCGGACGGGCGAAGCCTCCAGCCTCGCACGTCAGTGCGATCCGCGGGGCAGGCCGTCGCTCGCTCGAAGGCGGTCCCGGTCGCGATCAACGGCGAGACGCTCGGAGAACTGCCTGTCGCCGACATCTTCGACTGAGTTCCGGGACATCGCAGCGGCCGAGTGCAGGTTCTCCAGACACAGGACAAGAGGGATCCTGCGTTAATCTGCTAATCACCGATCATGAACCAGTATGACCCCGTTGGCATTCAGTGTCGGCGGCCCCGGCATGCACCAGATAGGGTCGACCCTATCTGACAGGGGGCAGTCAGACGGTTCGAGGAACGAAGTGCCGCTCAGCGACGTTCTTCAGGATCGCCCGCCCCGACACGCTATCGTCACCGGGGGACGGGGCGAGGCCATCGAGTTCCAGAGGTCGCAAGCCGTCGACGCAACTGCCGTAGTCCTCGAAGATGACGACATGGAACCAATCCTCGTAGAGCAGACCGCATCCTGAGAGGTCATCGGCTGAGGCTGGGGAAGTGCCGCACCAGTCCATGAGCCCGCAGTAGAAGAGGGTTCGGCGGCCAGTCGAGTGAGGCCAACAGGTTGCCAGGATGCGACCGCAGGCGAAACGGCCATCAGAGAGTCGGAAGGAGAAGAACTGCCCAGGGAGCAGGTTGGCGGTCGATCTCGGCACGAACGGATAGCTGATCGGCCTGTCCGATGACATCAAATCCCTCGCAGCCTTACGACCTAGCCCAGCGGCCCCCCGGCTGGCCGAGCGAACGTCATTATACTTGACCCCTTATCCGCCCCTCAATAAGGCTCCTGACCCCTTATCCGCCCCAATAAGGCTCCTGACCCCTTATCCGCCCCACAATAAGGCTCCTGACCCCTTATCCGCCCCACGGTTGAGAAGCTTATGAATGGTCACTTGTCATCTATTCCTGAGTATAACATCAAGAAAGGGAAAGCCCGGGCTGAGTATGCAAGTGGCAGCGGCAATTGAAGCTCCATGCCCTCCAAAAGAGGCTCATCCGGCCGAAGCGCGCGCCGA
>NZ_JAALJH010000078.1 GCF_011064615.1 Aquisphaera insulae
GCGTGGGCCGCGGCGCGATCACGGCCCCCGCTCGACTCGGCGGGAGCCTCGTTCTCCCGGTCTGGATCCGCGACCGCGCCGGGTGCCGAGTCGGACGGGCCCGGGATTCGACGGCCTGGGCGCGTCGAATTCAGCCCGGGAGGATCAAAAGGCCAACGCTTTATCCACCAGAAGGAGAGGCGAGTTAGGAGACACGGGCATTCAGGGTGTCGCGATTGAACTCGGGTGTCTGCGAGGACTGGGCAAGGTGAGGCTTGGTACACGAAATACGGCGACGTCCGGGGAAGTCGCTGATTCGGCTCGGAGGCGCTCCAACGCGGCGACCCAGATAGAGTGCTTGGGCGCCAGGGGTGTCGGGGCTCAGACCTTGCAGTCCGGGACTTTCTCCCGGTGCGACGATCGATGGCCGAGAGGGATTGAATTCCTGGGCGGAATCGCCTATTGTGAACCACTTAAAGCGGTGCTGGATCACAAATGAGATTGGCCCACGAAAACGGGCCGCGCAGTTGGGGAGAGAGATGGCGATCACCAAGGAGAAGAAGACGGAGCTCATCGGGACCTTCAAGCGTGGCGAGCACGACACCGGCTCGCCGGAAGTGCAGATCGCACTCCTGACGGCTCGAATCAACGGCCTGACCGACCACTTCAAGACGCACGCCAAGGATCATGCCAGCCGCCGAGGGCTGCTGAAGATGGTTTCGAAGCGGTCCGGCCTGCTCAAGTACCTGCGGCTGCATGATCGGAAGACGTACCTCGAACTGATCAGCCGCCTGGGGATCCGCAAGTAATCCGGATCTCGCCGATCCAGGGCACGCGCGGCGCCTCGCTCGAACGGGCGGCCGCGACGGCCCTGTCAGGCCGGTCCCGGGAGTCTCGACGGCTTCGGGGATGCCTCGATCAGGTCCCCCCGCCGTCGGCCATTCGAGCCGGCCCCTTACAGCAAGTTTCACGGTCCTTCGCCATGGCCGCTCCGCTCCGGCCGGGCACGTGCGAGAGCCCTTCCCGGATGTTCCCCCGTGATTCACCCGAGGGGATTCGAGGAATCCCCCACGAACGCATCGAAGTTGCGTCGCGAGGTGGATCGAGCAGGCTGCGAGGACCGCTTCCCATCCATTTTCTTTTGCTGGCCGCAGGCGCGGCCTTGCAGGTAGCATTCCATGTCGAACAACGTGACTTCCCGAAAGTCCGTCGAACGGACGATCGGCGACAAGAAGATCAGCATCGAGACCGGCCTCCTGGCCAAGCAGGCGAGTGGCGCCGTCGTCGTGCGAATCGGCGACACGATGACGCTGGTGGCGACCATGGCGGCCCCCGGCCGCGAGGGGCTGGACTTCTTCCCCCTGACCGTCGACTATCGCGAGAAGACCTACGCCGCGGGCAAGTTCCCGGGCGGCTTCATCAAGCGTGAGGGCCGGCCCAGCACCAAGGAGATCCTCACCTCCCGCCTCATCGACCGGCCGATCCGGCCCCTCTTCCCGGACTGGTATCGCGAGGAAGTCCAGATCCAGGCCGGGCCCATCTCGGCCGATCGCCAGAATGACCCGGACGTCCTGACCATCATCGGCGCGTCGGCGTCGCTGCTCCTGACCAAGGCCCCGTTCCAGGGCCCGATCGGCGCCGTCCGGCTGGGCCGCATCGACGGCAAGCTCATCCCCTTCCCGACGGCGGAGGAGATCGAGCAGAGCGACCTGGATCTCGTCGTCGCCAGCACCTCCAAGGCCGTCGTCATGATCGAGGGCTTCGGCGAGGAGCTCCCCGAGCCCGAGATGGCCGACGCCATCATGGAAGCCCACCGGCTCAACCAAGAGCTCATCGGGCTCCAGTACGACCTCCTGGAGGCCCTGGGCCGGCCGATCCCGGAACACGTCGAGACCCCCGCCGATCCGCTCCGGCAACTCCTCTACGATCGATACGGCCACCAGCTCCGCGAGGCCAAGCAGATCTTCCTCAAGCAGGAGCGGAACGCCACGACCAAGGCGCTGGTCGAGCAGATCATCAAGGACCTGATCCCCGCCGAGGGGCAGGGCCAGGTCGTCGCGCTCGCGGCCGGCGGCGAGGAAGCCGTCACCCCCGGGCGGATCAAGGCCGCCTTCTACGCGGTCGAGGAGAGGGTCGTCCGCGAGCTCATCCTCGACGGCCGGCGGCCGGACGGCCGAGGCCCCCGCGACCTGCGGGCGATCCGATGCGAGGTCGGCCTGCTGCCCCGCGCCCACGGCTCCGCCCTCTTCCAGCGCGGCGAGACCCAGGCCCTGGTGACCACCGTCCTGGGGACCTCCGCGGACGAGCAGCGGGTCGATGGGATCATGGACGAGTTCCACAAGAAGTTCATGCTCGACTACAACATGCCGCCGTTCGCCGTCGGCGAGATCCGGCCCATCCGCGGGCCCGGCCGCCGCGAGATCGGCCACGGTGCCCTCGCCGAGCGATCGGTCGCCCCGATCCTGCCGACCCCCGCGCAGTTCCCTTACACGATCCGCGTCGTTTCCGACATCCTCGAGTCCAACGGCTCCAGCTCCATGGCCTCGGTCTGCGGGGCGACCCTCAGCCTGATGGACGCCGGAGTTCCCATCTCCGACCCCGTCGGGGGCATCTCGATCGGCCTGGTCCAGGATGAGCACACCGGCCGCCACATCCTCCTCACCGACATCATCGGCGACGAGGACCACTTCGGCGACATGGACTTCAAGGTCGCCGGCACGCAGCGCGGGGTGACCGGGATTCAGCTCGACCTGAAGAACAAGGGGATCACCGAGGAGATCATCCGTGAGACCCTCGAGCAGGCCCACGAGGCCCGGCTCGAGATCCTTCGGGCCATGCTCCGGGCGATCAAGCGGCCGCGCGAGGAGATCTCCTCGAACGCCCCCCGGCTGATCCAGATCCAGATCAACCCCGAGAAGATCGGTCTCGTCATCGGCCCCGGCGGCAAGACGATCCGGCGTCTCCAGGAGGAGACCGGCGCCAAGATCGACATCGAGGACTCCGGCGTCGTCACCCTGTCCAGCTCCGACGCCTCCGGCGCCGAGGCCGCCCGCGACAAGATCGTGGCGATGACCGAGGGCGTCCAGATCGGCCGGATCTACGAGGGGCGGGTCACCTCGATCAAGGATTTCGGCGCCTTCGTCGAGATCCTCCCGGGCAAGGACGGGCTCGTCCACATCAGCGAGCTGTCCGACGGCTACGTGGCGAGCGTCACCGACATCTGCCGCGTGGGCGACCCTATGCTCGTCAAGGCGATCGCCGTCGACGACCAGGACCGCGTCAAGCTCTCCCGCAAGGCCGCCCTGGCCGAGCGCGGCGAGGTCGACGAGTTCGCCTCCCGGACCCGCCCGGCCGGTGCCCCCGATCGTCCCCAGGGCGGCCCGCCGCGTCGGCCCCCGCAGGCCGGTGGCGGCGGTGGCGGCGGTTATGGCGGAGATCGCGACCGGGATCGCGACCGCGGCCCGTCTCGCGGGCCCTCGCGGCCCTGATCGAAGCACATGGGGCCCGGGGAGTCCTCTCCCCGGGCCCGCCCGTCGTCCGATCCGTCCCTCGAAACCGATCGAGCTACCCCGATGGCCGATTCCCTCGCCGGCACACTCTCCGATCGCGCGGCGGCCGTCCCGACCCCCGGTGGCGACTCGCAATACCGCGACGTGGAGTCCGACGCCACCAGGAGGCTCCGCCAGCAATACGCGGAGATCTCCCAGCTTGCCGGCGGGCTCGCCCACGAGGTCCGGAATCCACTCTCCACCCTCTCGCTCAACCTGGATCTCCTGTCGGAGGACTTCCAGAAGCCGGAGACCCCGCGCGACCGCCGCGTCAAGCAGCGGGTCGAGCGGCTCAAGCGCGAGGTCCAGCGGCTCCACGACATCGTGGAGAACTTCCTCCGCTTCGCTCGTTTCCAGGAGGTCGAGACGACCTCGGCCGACCTGAACCTCGTCATCGAGGAACTCTGCGACTTCTACGAGCCGCAAGCCGCCACTCAGGGCATCGTGCTGCGGACCCACCTCGCGCCCGAATTGCCGCCGGTCGCCCTCGACGCCGACCTCTTCAAGCAGGCCCTCCTCAACCTGGTGCTCAATGCCGAGCACGCCATGCCCGAGGGGGGCGAGCTGATCCTGACTTCTCGCCGCGAGGGGACGTCGGTCATCGTGGAGGTCACCGACACGGGGACCGGCATTCCCGTCGACGTCCTGGGGCGGATCTTCGACGCGTTCTATTCGACGCGATCCGGCGGCAGCGGCCTGGGCCTGCCCACGACCCGGAAGATCGTCGAGGCTCATGGCGGATCCATCGAGGTCCAGAGCGAGCCGGGCAAGGGGTCCCGGTTCACGATCCGGCTGCCGATTTCCGAGTCACGCTGAATCGCCCGAGCGGGGACGGTCCCGCCCAGGGCGCGTGGTGCGCCGATGCACGACTACGACCGGAGTAGCAAGTGGCTGATCCAGCATTACGGCGACGCCATCCTGCGCCTGGCCGGGGTGGTGGGTATCGTCCGATGGCAAGCGCTGCAATCGGAGGTGGTGCAGCCGCGTGCCCTGCCCGACAGCCTGATCCAGGCCCTGCTGGAAGGGGAGTCGGAGCCGCGGCTCTTCGTCCTGGAGATGGCGACGTATCCGGAGCCGAGGGTCGCCGAGCAGGCCATCCGCGACGCGGCCCTCGTCTATCTCGATCGGAAGATCCTGCCGGAAGTCGTGGTCGTGGTGCTCAGCCCGAAGGGCCGCGTCCAGGTGCCGCGGGAGTCGGAGATCCAGAGCGTCGGCGGCTGGACCAGCTTGCACCTCCGCTGGCGGGTGGTCGAGCTCTGGACGATCCCCGCAGGCCGCTTGCTGGAGTCCGGCGACGTGGGAGCCGTGCCGTGGTCCTTGCTGGGCAAGATGGAAGGCCCGCCCGAGCCGTTCTTCCGTCGCTGTCGCGAGCGGATCGACCGCGAGGCGCCGCCGGAGGAGCGGGAGAACCTGCTGGCGGTCTCGCAGGTCCTGGCGCGGTTGCGATATGATGATGAAGGGCTCTTCCGTTGGCTGGGGGGAGAACAGGACATGCTCGAGTTGCCCTTCCTGGACAAGCTCAAGGAAAAATGGATGCGAGAGGCCGCGGCGGAGGCCACTCGCAAGGCCGAAGAGGCGGCCCGCGAGGCGGCCCGCGAGGCGGCCCATGCCACTCGGGTCGGGAGCATCATCGAAGTCTTGACCGCGCGTTTCGGCGCCCGGGCCTCGTCAGTGCGGCCGAAGCTCGCCGCCATTGAAGACGATCGGCGCCTCAACGACCTCGTGAAGGTCGCGGCCGTCTGCGAGAGCCTCAAGGACTTCCGCAGCCATCTCCGCGGCCCGGCCTGAATCCGAGCCGCCGGTGACCAACACGCGCCCGTCCTCGCCCGATCCCCGCGCCTGGTGATGGACCTGCCGCCTCGCTAGAATGGCCTGCTTCGAGGGGCCGTGTCGGGGAGAAAGCGACCGCCGATGGACCATCAAATCCGCGTCCTCGTGGTGGATGACGACGAGCCCCATGCCGAGGCCGTGGCCGAGAGCCTGGAACGCGTCGGCTACGAGTGCGTCGTCGCCACGAGCGGTCGCGAGGGGCTGAAGCTCATCGAGGAGCAGACCTTCGACATCATCATCACCGACCTGATCATGGACGGCGTGGGCGGCCTCGAGATCCTCGCCAAGGCCAAGCGCGAGCTCCCGGACGCCGAGGTCGTGATCCTGACCGGGCACGGCACCATCAAGACCGCCGTGACCGCGATGCAGGCCGGCGCGACGACCTACCTCACCAAGCCGCTCGACATCGGCGAGCTCCGGACCGTCGTGGACAAGGCGTCGCAGTCCCAGCGGCTGGCGCGGTCCAACATCGAGCTTCAGAAGCAGCTCAACGAGAAGTTCGGCTTCGAAGGCGTCATCGGCAACTCGCCGGCCATGCACACGGTGGTCGCCCGCCTCCGCCAGATCGCGCCGACCTCCGCCTCGGTCCTGATCACCGGCGAGAGCGGCACGGGGAAGGAGCTCGTGGCCAAGGCCCTGCACAACAACGGCCCGAGGCGATACAAGCCCTTCGTCACGCTCAATTGTGCCGCACTCTCCGACAACATCCTCGAGAGCGAGCTCTTCGGCCACGTGAAGGGGGCCTTCACGGGCGCCGACCGCGAGCGCAAGGGGTGGTTCGAGCACGCCAACGGCGGGACCCTCTTCCTCGATGAGGTCGGCGACATCCCGCTGGGCACGCAGGTGAAGCTCCTCCGCGCCCTCGAGAATGGGGAGATCGTCCGCGTCGGCACCAACGAGCCCATCAAGGTGAATGTCCGCCTGATCTCGGCCACGAATCGCGACCTGGCCGACGCCATCGCCCGGGGGGATTTCCGACAGGATCTGTACCATCGGCTCAAGGTCGTCAGCATCAAGCTCCCCCCTCTCCGCGAGCGGCGGGAGGACATCGACCTGCTGATCGACCACTTCCTCCGGGAGTTCACGGCCTCGCACGAGAAGAAGATCACCGCCATCACGCCGGCCGCCCGGAAGGTCTTTCGCCAATACTCGTGGCCCGGGAACGTCCGCGAGCTCCGGAATGTCGTCGAGAGCATGGTCGTCATCGACTCCGACGGCGTCATCGACGTCGACGACCTCACCGAGGACCTCCAGGCCGTCTCGACGGGCGCGCCGTCTCTCGCCCCGTCGCCGGGGGCCGATTCGCTCGTCGGCAAGTCGCTCGAGGAGACCGAGAAGTACTACATCCTCGAGACCCTCAAGCTTACCGGCGGCAACCGCGAGGAGGCGGCTCGAATCCTCGGCATCGGCGAACGGACGCTCTACCGCAAGCTCAAGGAGTATGGCGGCGGCTGAGACCGCGAGGGTCGCCGACGAGGCTCAAGAGGACGCATCGATTCATCCCCAAGGGAAGCACTCATGACTCTCTCTCCGCCCCGGGCTAGCTCGTACTGCCGCATCCTCGGCCTGATCGCCGCGTCGATCGTCTTGCCGAACCCGTCGGCGGGCGCCCAGGACATCCTGCCGCGGGCCACGCCGGAGTCCGTCGGCGTCTCGACCGAGCGGCTCCAGCGGATCCACGAGGCCGTCCAGCGGCAGATCGACGATCACAAGATCAGCGGCGCGGTGACGCTCGTCGCGCGCCGCGGGTTCGTCGTCCATCTGGAGGCCCACGGCGTCCGAAACGTCGAGACGAAGGCCCCGATGACCGTCGACACGATCTTCAAGATGGCCTCCTGCTCCAAGCCGGTCACGGCCGTCGCCGTGCTCATGCTGGTCGAGGAGGGTAAGATCAGGCTGAACGACCCGGTCTCCCGGTTCATCCCCGAATTCAGGGACATGAAGGTCGCCGTCGCGAAGGAGGGCTCGACGGAGATCGAGCTCGTGAAGGCCGACCGCGAGATCACCGTCCGCGATCTCCTCACGCACACGTCGGGCCTGCTTACCGGCGGACCGGGCATGAAGACCCCGAAGGGGGGCGACTACTGGCCGAAGGCCGAGGACACGCTGGCCACGGCCGCCCCTCGGTTCGCGCAGTTCCCGCTCGACTTCCAGCCGGGCACGAAATGGAACTACAGCCCGATCGCCGGCATCGACACCCTGGCCCGGATCGTCGAGGTCGCCTCCGGCCAGACCTTCGACCTGTTCGTCCGCACGCACCTCTTCGAACCGCTCGGCATGAAGGACACCGCCTTCGTCGTCCCGGACAGCCGCAAGGACCGCATGGCGACCGTCTACAGGAAGACCGACAAGGGACTCGAGCCGAATCCCAACGACCTCGTGTTCGCCCGGAGTTACCCCTCGGGCGCCGCGGGCCTCTATTCGACCGCCGCCGACTACTTCCGCTTCGGCCAGATGCTCCTCAACGGCGGCCGTTCCGATGGCGGCCAGGTCCTCTGTCCGCGCAGCGTCGCGTTGATGTCCACCAACGAGGTCGGCGACCTCTTCCACAACGTCATCGGCCGCGGCGAGGGCATGGGCTTCGGCTTCGCCGTGGAGATCGTCCAGGATCCGATCGCCATCGGCACCTACCGCTCGGCCGGCAGCTTCGGCTGGGACGGCGCCTTCGGGACCCACTTCTTCGTCGATCCCCAGGAGCAGCTCGTCGCCGTCCTGTTGATCCAGACCTCCAACGGACGGGCGATGCACCCGGACTTCGAGACCGCCGTGATGCAGTCGCTGGTGGAGACCGAGCGGTGATCCCGATCAGGTCAGCCCGCCTTCGACGACCGTGATGTCCACGTTCTGCTTCTCCCCGATCTGACGGAGCCCGTCTTGCCACCCCGCTCCCGTGTGCGCGGGCGGCACGAGGACCCGCGCGGTCATGGAGAAAAGGGGGACGCCGCTCTCCGCCCCGGGGGAGCAATCCGAGTCGGCGGACTCGATGTCGATCCCCTGCTCGGAGAGATAACGGGCGATGCCATTGATGATGCCCTCGTGGTCGGCGCCCTCGACGGCGATCCGGTAGGGCCGCCAGCCGTCGCGAACCTCGATGCCGGGGCGCTCCACGGCGGTCTTGGTGACCCTGTAGCCGCGCGAGGTGAGCGCGGAGAGGTCCGAATCGAGGGCATGCAGGGAATCGGTCGGGATCGTCAGCAGGACGAGGATGGCGAACTCACCGCCGAGCCGCGCCATCCGGCTGGTCTCGACGTTGCCGCCCCGATCGAGGAGGAGCCGGGTGACTTCCTCGACGAAGCCGATCCGGTCCGGGCCCGTCAGCGTCAGGATGAAGGTCTTCTTCACGGGGCGATCTCCCTTTGGCGGTGCTCGTCGATGAGGCCGTGTTGCTTCCGCCATCATAGCCGCCGGTAGGTGCGACCGGCCACGCCAGAGAGGGTGCCGCGACGAGGTTGATCCGGCGCGTCCGCCGTGGTCCCCCATCTCGTCGGTAGCGAATTCACCCCGGTAGTCCTCGATGGTCTCGCTCGCGGCATCGGCGTCCATGAAGTCCCCGAGCCTTCGAATCGCGAAGCTCGGGTCCGGAGACCGGGTCAACGACTCGAGGGTGCGGTCGGAGCTGACGGAGTCGCTGATCGTCGATGACATCGTCGTGCAGCGAGATCCCCCCTCGCGACTCGACGCCTCGAAGGCCCGGCGGAGCTCGCAGAGGACCGCGTCGATCGTCATCTCGGGTAGAAAATGCTCCGCGGCCGGGAGCGCCGGGGACAGCCGCCTCGGCGGGCTTCCTGCAAATTGTCACGGCCGCGGCACACCACGAGGGAGCCTCATCAGGGGAGAATCGCACGGGGCCCGGTCACCTCGTCGGCCCACTTCAGCAGGGCATCGATGACCGCCGGATTGAACTCCCCCGTCGCACCGGGCGTGTGGTCCTTGGCGAAGCTCTCCGCGGGCGAGTGCATCCGGGCAAACCCATGGTCGCTCTCCGGAAGCCTGAGGAACTTCCCGTTCCCCGGATGACCGCGGTCCACGAGTCGCGCGATCGCCTCGTGGTCGAGGGGGCTCGAGACGTAGTCCGACTCACCCCAGATGGCCAGGGCGTGACCACCGAACTGTTCCCAGGCCTTCGCGATGTCCTTCGAGGCGAGCTGGCGAAAGAACTCAAGGCTCCGTCCGACCATGTATCGTCCGTCCTGCCAGGTCGAATCGATCCGTTCGCGAATCTCCGGGTGCCGCGTGACGACCTCCTCCGCGGAGCGTCCGTCGGCGAGGAGGAGCGACTGAATCAGGGCCTCCTGGCGCACATGCCGGTCGAGCTCCGCGGCGTCGACGCCGGCCAGCTCTTCCTGACGGCGGACGTTCTCGAGCATGTACTCATGCCAGGTCCTGGTCACCGTGCCATAGACGGCGATGCCCTTGACGCCGCCCTCCGACCCCAGCAACGGCCCCCAGACGCCACCCATGCTGTGGCCGAAGATCAGCACCTTGCTCGCGTCCACGAACTCGAGCGAGCGGAGGGCCTTCAGCCCCTGCCGATAGGCGTCGAGCTCCGTATCGAAGTCGACATCGCGGGTGGGGCCGCCCTCGCTGTCCCCCTGGCCGGGCTTCTCCACTCGAAACGTGACATAGCCCTTGCGTGTGAACGCGTCGATCAGCTCGGCGTATCCCATCGGGCCGCCGAGGGCGGTGTCCACCGAGTAGCCGCCGATCCCCTGGATCAGGAGTAAGGCCGGGCGCCGGTTCGGGACGCGGGGGCGAGTCAGGATGGTCCGGAGCCGTCCGGACTTCCCGGCGATCGATCCGTAGACCACGTCGAAGGCGTCACTGCGCTCGCGCGGCCGCTCGCGGAGCGTCAGGTCCTTCTCGAGCCTGTCCCCGCTGCGAGACCATTCGACGCGGATCGACTCCCCGGATTTCCGGGCCGCCACGGCGGCCACGATCGAGGCCGGCCCGTCGACGGGCTTTCCGGCCAGCCCCGTGATGAGATCACCCTCGTGCAGGCCGGCCGCCTGGGCGGAGGAATCGGGTAGGACCTGCTGGATCAGCGCTCCTCCCCGCTCGACCTTCGCCCGGGACCGATCCTCGGCCGAGGGCGGGGCGAGCTTCGCCCCGAAGAAGGCCGATCGTTTCAGCTCGTCCGCCTGCACCGCGGCGGGCGTGACCGTCGTCAACACGACCAGGATTGTCATTCGATCGATTCGAGTCATGTCGCTGTTCCTTCCCGCACGATGCCTTGGCTCGAGACTCGCTCCGGACGCCGGCGGAGTCGCCGAGGATCTCCGGAGCGAGTAGACTCATGGCCGCCGCATTGCAGACGGCATCGGAGCCCCCGAGCTTATCCTCCCGGCTCGTGGCCGTACGTGACGCCACGGGGCCAGTATCATGAGATCCCGGTCCGAATCTCGTTCCCAGCCTCCACCGTCGGGATCCTTACGCGATCTTTCTGTACACCAGATCAGCGGGTAAAATGCAATGAGCGGCCGTTTCCGTGGGGGAGGGTAGGGGATGGGTGTGATTCGCCAGTTGCCGCCGTCGGTCGTGAACCAGATCGCCGCGGGCGAGGTGGTCGAGCGGCCGTCGAGCGTGGTCAAGGAGCTGCTCGAGAACGCCATCGACGCCGGGGCGACGCGGGTGGATGTCTCCGTGGAACGGGGCGGCAAGGACCTGGTCCGGATCGCCGACAACGGCGTCGGGATGAGTCCCGACGATCTCTTGCTGGCGTTTCAGCCCCACGCGACGAGCAAGCTCGCGGACGTCGAGGATCTGTACCGGGTCAAGACGCTCGGCTTCCGGGGCGAGGCCCTGGCGGCGATCGCGGAGGTCTCGCGGGTCCGCTGCCAGACCCGCCAGGCCGACGCCGACCAGGGGTCGGAGATCCAGATCGAGGCGGGCATCGCCGGCCCCATCAAGGGGTGCGGGATCCCCGTCGGCACGGTCATGGAGGTCCGCAACCTCTTCTTCAACGTCCCGGTCCGCCGGACTTTCCTCAAGTCGGACCAGACCGAGGCGGGGCATGTTTCCGAGACCTTCCTCCGGATCGCACTCGCCCATCCCGAGGTCCACCTCACGTTCCGCTCGAGCGGCAAGATCCTCCACGACCTGCCTCCGGTGACGGGCATGCGCGATCGGATCGCCACCTTCTTCGGCCGCGAGCTGGCGGAGTCGCTCCTCTGGGTGGAGGGACGGCTCGAAAACATCCACCTCTGGGGCTACGTGGCCCATCCCTCGCAAAGCCGATCCAGCAACAAGGGGCAGTATCTTTTCCTGGGCGGGCGATACGTCCGGGACCGCTCCCTGGGCCATGCCCTGGGAGAGGCGTACCGCGGACTCCTGATGGTTGGCCGCAATCCGGTCGCGTTCCTCCACCTCGAGATCCCGTCTGAGGAAGTGGACGTGAACGTCCATCCGACCAAGATCGAGGTCCGCTTCCGCGATCCCCAGCGCGTCTACAGCCATCTCCTCTCGACGCTTCGACAGACATTCCTGAGCAGCGACCTCCATTCCCGGCTCCAGGCCGCGCAGGACATCCCGTCGCCGGCGGCGACGGCGACGACTCAATCAACCGATCCCGCTCCATCGACCGGCACGCCGCCCTCGCTCTTCGACCGTCCACCCGACCGGCATTCCGTGGCCTCCTGGTTCGACGGCAGCCGTCCCTCCGCCACGCCGCCCACGTCGCCGAGCATCCCGGACACCGTCGGCCGAATCGAGCCCCCGGAGTGGTCGCGATCGCTGCCGGGCCGGTTCGAGTTCGGATCGGGCGACGAGTTCGATGAGTTCGGCGGCGGCCGATCTTCCGACTTGCCGGCGCCGTCGGGGGCTTCCCCATCGGACGAGGCCCGCCCGCCTCTCGACCCCGAGCCGGTTGCCGGCGGCGGCAGGCCGGCCGACCCGGCGCTCACGTCACCGGACCTGTCCCTGAAGGCCATCCAGGTCCACGACAGCTACCTCATCGCCGAGACTCCGGAAGGGATGATGGTCATCGACCAGCACGCCCTCCACGAGCGGATCATCTACGAGGAGCTCCGCCTGCGGGTGGCCGAGGGGAAGGTCGAGTCCCAGGGGCTGCTGGTTCCGGAACCCGTCCATCTGACCGCCGACGAGGCGGCGGCGGTGCTCGAGCAACGGGACGTCCTGGCCGGGCTTGGGCTCGAGGTGGAGGCATTCGGCGGGGACACGGTCGTCATACGGAGCACCCCGGCGATGCTCGGTCACCTCGCTCCGGAGCGGCTCCTTCGCGACCTGGCCGAGCATCTCCAGTCGAACCCGATCCCGCCCACGACGGACGGCCTCGTCGCCGAGATCCTCCACATGGTCGCCTGCAAGGCCGCCGTGAAGGCCGGCGACCGGCTCGAACCCGCGGAGATCGCCGCATTGCTGGCCCGCCGTCACCTCGTCTCCGACTCCCATCATTGCCCGCACGGCCGGCCGACGGCCCTGATCTTCACCAAGTCCGAGCTCGAAAAGCAGTTCGGCCGGATCTGAGCGGATCGACTCCCGCCCCTTTGCTGGCGGGGGCGGCGTGTCGTAGAATCGTGATCGATGGAAGCTCGCATCGCGCCGGCCCTCGGCGTGCGACGAAACACCTTCGGTCGTCTCTCCGGAGCGGGGTGCCTCGTGGCGATGATCTGCGTGACAATCGGGCGAGGACGGCACTCGTCGTTGATCGAGGAGTGGCAGGCCGCGGCCAAGGCCGGCGCGGAACTCGCCGAGCTCCGGATGGACTGCCTCCGCCGCGAGCCGGACCTGAAGCGGATCCTCCAGGACCGGCCCACGCCGGTCGTCTTCACCGCCCGCCGTGGGTCCGACGGCGGGCTCTGGCGCGGCAACGAGGACAGACGGCTCCAGCTCCTCCGCGAGGCCATCGCGATGGGGGTGGACTACGTGGACCTGGAGCAGGACGTCGCCGGCAAGATTCGCCGATTCGGCAAGACCAAGCGGATCGTCAGCTACCACAACCTCAAGGGTACGCCCGCAGAGCTCCAGGACATCGCCGACGAGTGCGAGAAGCTCGATCCCGACATCGTCAAGATCGCGACCAATGCGACCAGCCTCGCGGACGCCTGCCGGGTCCTCCAGCTCGGGACGACCGGCAAGTTCCCGACGATCCCGATCGCGATGGGCGAGTCCGGGGTCTTCACCCGCGTCCTGGGCGCCAGGCTGGGCTCGCCGTTCACTTACGCGGGGATCAATCCGGAGCGCGTCTTCGCCGCCGGGATGCTCCAGTACAACGAGCTCAAGAACGACTATAACTATCGCCAGATCGACGACCGGACCGAGGTCTACGGGGTCATCGGCGATCCCATCCAGCAGAGCCTCAGCCCGGCCATCCACAACGCGGCGTTCCGACACCTGGGCCTGAACAAGGTGCTGGTGCCGTTCCTCGTCCCCAACGGCGGCCTCGAGTCGTTCCTCAAGGATACGCAGTGGCTCGGCCTCAAGGGCTTCAGCGTGACGATCCCGCACAAGGAGGCGATCGTCCCGCTGCTCCAGCAGAAGGAGAACGCCGTCGAGCGGACGGGGGCCTGCAATACCGTCCTGGTGGACGAGGACGGGAGGCTGCGCGGCTACAACACCGACTACCGCGCGGCCATGGATTCGCTCGAGGTCGGGATGGGGAGCGTGGAAGGCGTGGAGGGCGACAGCCCCCTCGTGGACAAGCAGGTCCTGATCCTGGGCGCGGGGGGCGTGGCCCGATCCATCGCCCGCGGCCTGTCCCGGCGAGGTGCCCATGTCACGATCACCAACCGCCATGACGAGCGGGCCACGAGCCTCGCGGAGGAGATCGGCTGCCGGATGGTGACCTGGTCCCAGCGGGCGACCGTGATCGCCGACGTGATCATCAACTGCACGCCGGTGGGCATGCATCCGAATGTCGATGACACACCGCTCCCCCCCTCCGCGTTCCCCCGCGCGGGGATCGTCGTCTTCGACACGGTCTATCATCCCGAGCATACGATGATCCTCAAGCTGGCCCGCGAGCGGCAGGCGGTGACGATCTCGGGCGTCGACATGTTCCTCCGCCAGGCCGCCCTCCAGTTCAAGCAATACGCCGGGCAGGACGCGCCCCTGGATCTCATGAGAGCCGTGCTCAAACGCAAGCTCGGGCCGCTCAAGGAAGAATGACGCGAGATTCCGTGAACTCCATGCAGACGCACCCTGGGGAACGTGGTCGGGGCCTGGTCCTGGTCGGCTATCGCGGCACGGGCAAATCCACCGTGGGCCGGATCATCGCCGGTCGACTGGGCCGTGCGTTCGTCGAGGTCGATTCCGAGATCGAGCTCCGGGCCGGTCGTAGCATTCGGTCCATCTTCGAGCAGGATGGCGAGCCCTTCTTCCGGGACCTGGAGGCGGCGGTCGTCCTCGACCTCGTCGAGCGAAACCCCGGCGCGGTGCTCGGGACCGGCGGGGGCACGGTCCTCCGCGAGGCCAACCGCGAGCATCTTCGTCGGCATGGCTCGGTCGTCTGGCTCCGGGTCGAGCCGTCGGAACTCGCCCGTCGGATCCAGGCCGATGCGAACTCCCATGCCACCCGACCTGGGCTGACGGCCGCCGGCCCGGTCGCCGAGATCCCGGCCGTCCTCGCGGCCCGGACCCCCGCCTACCAGGCAATCGCGGATCACGAGGTGGACGCCCAGGCCGGACCGCCGGACCTGATCGCCGATCGAATCCTCGCGCTCTGGGACGCCGGAGCCTGAGCCCTCGCGGGCAGGAAGGACGCGACCTCCGTGATGGCGATGGGACCGGTCATGGTGATCCTGGGCGTGATCGTGTTCCTCATCGGGGCGGTCGTCGGCAGCTTCCTGAACGTCTGCATCTATCGCCTGCCGTGGGAGAAGAGCGTCATCTGGCCGGCCTCGCACTGCCCCCGGTGCTGGAACGCGATCGCCGCCTATGACAACATCCCGATCCTCGGCTGGCTGATCCTCCGCGGGCGATGCCGTCGCTGCGGGCTCTCGATCTCACCGCGGTATCCGCTCGTCGAGTTCCTGGTCGGGCTCCTCTTCGTGGCCGTCTTCGTCGTCGACGTGGTGTACGGCCCGCGGGGCCGATACGGCTATGACATCGGACTCCCGCTGGCCACCTTCTTCTACCACGCATTCCTGGTCGCCTTGCTGGTGGCCGCGACGTTCATCGACTACGACCTTTACGTCATCCCCGATTCGATCACGGTCACCGGCATGATCGTGGGGATCGCCGGGGGATGGCTCGTGCCGGCGATCCGGCTGACCCCCTCGACCGCCGAATCTCACTGGGAGGGGCTGGCCGTCGGACTGGTCGGGCTCCTCGTCGGGGGCGGCCTGATGGAGGCCGTCCGGCGCCTGGCCAACCTGGTCGCGACGACGATCGTCAGCCTGGTCAATCATCGGTACTGCCGTGTCGAGGCGATGGGGTTCGGCGACGTGACCTTGATGGCGATGATCGGCGCCTTCCTCGGCTGGCAGGCGGCCGTACTGACCTTCTTCATCGGGCCCTTCTTCGGACTCGGCACCGCGATCGTCAAGATCTTCAACAAGTACCGGAAGCTGCTTGGTGGCCGGAAATTATCGGCCGTCGACCGCGAAGTCCCTTTCGGGCCTTATCTCTGCGCGGGCGCCCTGGCGCTCGTGCTCTCCTGGCGATGGCTCTGGCCCGGCTGGGCGGCGGGCATCTTCGATACCCTGCGCTGGATCTTCTGGTATTTCCTCAACGTGGACGCCGGCCCCTCCGTCTGAGGTCGCGAGACCCTCCCCGCTTCGCACTCCCGATGGATCGAGGTGACTCATGGCTTACCAGTACAAGCGTCGCAAGCCCTCGATATTGAGGAACTTCTGGGTCTACCGGCGGCTCGTCGGCGTGGCCGTCCTGCTCGGCGTCCTGCTCTGGTTCGTCTGGGTGAACGACGCCCTGGTCACCGTCGCCTTTCCATTCCGGCTCGGCGAACTCACCAGCCGCCTCGGCGTCGTGATCCTCCTGAGCGCCGTGTTCGGGTCCCTGATGACCCTGTTGGCCGGCACCATCGTCGTGGCTCGCCGCCGGATCTGGGGCGGATCGGGTCACGTGGGCGAGGCCGGGACGGCCGCGGCTGCACCGGCCGAGGACGATCTCCCTCCCCCCGACTATGCAGCCAAGACGGGCGACGGATTCACCAGCTCGAAATGGACGGGATGAGGGATCGGGGCGGCCCCGCGGCTCCGTTCATGGCCTGTCACCCCCCTCGACTGCCCTTCCCGCAATCGCCAGCTTGCACTATCTTGCGTCGATAAGCCGGATCGGCGTGCCGGCGCAGGCTTGAGCGAAGCGAGGAGTAGGGGTGGCGATTCATGGATGATCTCGCCCGGATCCAGGCCGATTCGCGTCCCGATCGGAAGCGGCTGCGGCGATTGATCCCGCGAGCGGACGGCCCGGGACCCCAGGCCGGAATCGGGCCGAAGGGGCTGCTCGTCCTGGCGCTCTGGTTCGGATTCCTGACGGGGCTGGTCGAGCTCGCGCTGGTCCTGGCCCAGAGGACCCTGGTCGCGCGGATCTCGCTGGAGAGCCTGCGGACGAACCGTCATTTCGTCTGGATGATCCCGGTGGCGGACGTCGCGATCTTCGGGGCCGTCGGCCTGATCTTCGCCCTCTGGGAGCGGCGGCGACCGGGCCGGGTCCAGTTGCCGGCCTGCTTCACCATCGCGGCGGGGCTGTCGCTGGCGGCGTTCTGGTCGGTCGAGTGGCTCCACACCGTCGCCGGCGTGGTGATCTCGGCCGCGGTCGGGGTGAAGGCGTTCGGATGGCTGAATGCCCATGCGATCCGGATCGAGCGGCTCGCACGGCGGACCTTGCCCTGGATGGGCGCCGGGCTGATCAGCCTGACGGTCGTGGCGATCGCCGCCCTGGGATCGGCCGAGCGCCGAGCCCTTGCCGCGATCCCGGCCGCGGAGCCGGGACGTCCGAACGTCCTCCTGATCGTCATGGACGACGTCCGGGCGGAGAGCCTCAGCCTGCACGGCCACGACCGGCCAACCACCCCTCGGCTCGAGCAGATCGCGGGGAAGGGGGTGCGGTTCGACTCGGCGCGATCCACGGCGCCCTGGACGCTCCCCTCGCACGCCAGCATGTTCACGGGGCGATGGCCGCACGACCTCTCGGTGGACTGGACGCACGGGCTGGACTCGTCCCATCCCACGCTCGCCGGCTTCCTGGCGGACCGGGGCTACGCGACGGCCGGGTTCGTGGCCAATACGTACTACTGCAACGCGCGCTACGGCCTCGATCGCGGATTCGCCCGGTACGAGGACTACCTGGAGAACCTCACGATCTCCCCCTTCGAGCTGCTTCGAAGCTCGAGCCTGGGGAAGGGGATCCTCCAGCTCATGGGCTATTCGATGAGGTTCACCACCGGGGACGTCGACACCCGCAAGACGGCGGCGACGATCAACTGGAGCGCCCTCGACTGGCTGGCGTCTCGCCCCGTCGACCGGCCGTTCTTCCTCTTCCTGAACTACTACGACGCCCATGGTCCGTTCCTCCCGCCGAGGGACGCCACCCGGCGCTTCGGCCTCTGCAAGCTGTCCGAGCGGGAGCAGGTCGAGATACTCAAGCATGCCCACGAGACGATGGCGAGTCCCTCGGCATCGGCCGACGACAAGGCCAGGGCGAGGAAGGTCGTGCAGGACGTGAAGCGCGACGGGTACGAGAGCAGCATCGCCTACCTCGACGAGCAGATCGGCCGCTTGATGGACGAGCTGCAATCGCGCGGCCTGCTCGAAAACACGCTGGTGATCGTCACCTCCGACCATGGAGAGCACTTCGAGGAGCGAGGATTCTACGGCCACGGGCTGAGCCTCTATCGTCGAGAGATCCACGTCCCGCTGGTGGTCGTGCCGCCGTCCGGCGCCGCCATCGCCCGGCGATCGATCCCCGAACCGGTCAGCCTTCGAGACATCCCGGCCACGGTCGCGGATTTCGCCGGCCTCGGCGATCGCAGCCCGTTCCCGGGCAGGTCGCTGACCCGGTGTTTCCGTCCGAGTTCGGAGCCCGCGTCGGGTGGGGTGAATCCGGTCCTTTCCGAGGTCGGGCACCAGACGACCGTCGCCCGGACCCCGGGCGTCCCGGCGAGCCTCTCCTCGGTCCAGGCGGTGACCACGGACCGGGATGTTTACATGCGTAGCGGGGATGGCGTGGAGGAACTCTACGACCGCACGGCCGATCCCGACGAGACGCGGAACCGGATCGGCGCGGGCGATGATTCGACCGCGGATTCCCTGCGAAGGTTGCTGGAACAGGTCCGCGGCGAGTGACTCGCACGGGCCATCGGACCGTGGCCTCGACTGTGGCCCTGAATTCCGACTCATGAATTCGTCCTATCGTTCAAGTGGGCCGACTCGCCGGCCCGATAGTTACGGACAGCATTCGAAGCGGCCGCGAATCGCCGCGGCCCTGCAATCGTCTGGATTTCCTTCAATCCGGACCGAATCCCGAAAAGGCGATACGCACGTCTCTCGTTTTGTCGCTACAGAGGGAGAGGTCCTTCATCCCTCGGTCTCGAGACAGGATGCCTGACGGATGCCGGCAAGAAAGGACAAGGAGGGCAAGCCTCGCCCGGGCTGGAGAACCGGCCTCGGACGTTGCGGCATTGCCGTCCTCCTCGTGGCGGCGGCCGTCCAGGGCATCACGCCGGAGACCGACAGCTTGGCCTCTTCCCGGCTCCTTCGCATGACGGCGAGCGTGGTGAGCGGAACGGAAGACGCCCGAATCCTGTCGGCCCCCTGGATCGGCTTCGGCAACCACGAGGAGGCCGAGGACGCCGACTTGCCTCTCACTCCCCGCGAGGACGAAGAGACGGACGAGCCCGATGAAGTCTGCCTCGCCGTCTTCGGGACCAAGGCCCAGGATCCCAGGACCGCTTTCCTCGATCCGGGCCATCTCTCCCCCGCACTCCCCACTCCCCATCCCGCCGGTCTCGGCACCCTCACCGGACGTCTCCTCGCGATGCTCGATAGCCCCCGCGCCTGGGGCTCCGGGGACGATGGCTCTCCTCGATTGACCTGCTGAGACCTTCCCCGCCGCGTGGATTCCCGGATCCATCCCGCCGCCGTGAAATGACCGGCAGCCATGGCCGGGTCGTCGAAGGGATGAGCAGGATTTCGACATTCGACTTTCCAAATGACTGGAGCTGGTCATGATACTTGGATACTTCGGCCCGGAGACGGTGATGCCCGTGACCTCGATCATCGCCACGGTCGCGGCCATGGTCGCCATGTTCGGCAGGGGGCTGTTCCGATTGGTCCTCGGCGGGATCCTGCTGCGGATGTCGCGGAAGCGGATGAGGAAGGCCGCGGGCCAGGCGGGGATCGGGATCGGGACGGTCGCCCGCCCGCACTTCTCTCTCGGTGAAGCTCACGTTCGGTCGCACGGGGCCACGGGCGTGACGGTCGGCGGCGAGGCCGCGGAGACGGCCGACGACCGGATCGCCTGACGAGATCCCCCGACGGTCCAGGAGGACAACCCGTTGAAGAAGGTCATCGTGATCGGCCTGGACGGCCTGGAACCCACGATCGTGGACGCGATGCTCGCACGCGGCGAGCTCCCGAACCTCGCCAGGCTGAGAGAGCAGGGCGGGTACTCGCGCGTCGGCACGACCACGCCGGCCCAGACGCCGGTGGCGTGGTCGTCGTTCGCCACGGGGCTCAACCCGGGCGGGCACGGGATCTTCGACTTCATCAAGCGAGACCCGAGGACCTACCTGCCCGACCTCGCCCTCAACCGATACGAGTCGCGGGGCGCCTTCCTGCCTCCGAAGGCGGTGAACCTCCGCGGCGGCACGCCGGTCTGGGAGATCCTGGGCGAGGCCGGCGTCGGCTCGTCGATCCTTCGCTGTCCCGTGACGTATCCGCCGGATCCGGTCCGCGGCCGGATGCTCGCCGGCATGGGCGTGCCCGATCTCCGCGGCGGGCTCGGCACCACGACCTTCTACACCTTCGACGCCGCCGCGACGCCCCGCGAGAGCGAGAACGTCGTCCACCTCAAGTCGTCCGCCGACGGCACGATCGAGACACACCTCATCGGCCCCCGCAACCCGAAGGATCGCTCCGACCTTCGCTTCCCGTTCACGATACGGCCCGAGCCCGCCGCGCGTCGGGTCGTGATCCGCTCCGCCGGCTCGCCGGCCGAGGTCGCGATCCGCGAGGGCGAGTGGAGTGACTGGCTGCACGTGAAGTTCAAGCTGGGCCTGCTCCAGTCGATCCGGGGCATGGTCCGCCTCCACCTGGTCCGCGTCGAGCCCTCGGTGGAGCTGTATGCGTCGCCCGTGAATTTCGACCCCGAGGCGCCGCTGTTCCCGATCAGCCATCCGCCGGCCTATGCCGGGGATCTCGCCGCGACGATCGGCACCTACCACACGACCGGGATGGTCGAGGATCATACGGGCCTCGTCAACGAGCGGCTCACCGAGGAGGCCTTCCTCGACCAGTGCGATCTCGCCTGGCGCGAGCGCGAGGCGATGATGCTCCTGGAGCTGGAGCGGTTCGATCAGGGCCTCTTTTATTGCCTGTACGACACGACCGACCGCGTCCAGCACCTCTTCTGGCGGTACGGCGAGCCCGACCATCCGGCCAACCGCGGCAAGGCCCCCGATCCACGATTCTCGAGCGTCATCGCGGACGTCTACCGCCGCAGCGACGCCATCGTCGGCAAGGCCCTGGACCATGCGGACGATCGGACGCTCCTGGTCGTCCTCTCGGATCACGGCTTCGGCAGCTTCCGGCGCGGGGTGAACGTCAACACGATCCTCCACGACATGGGCCTGATGGCCCTCCGCGACGGCGCGAGGCCCGGCCCCGACTGCCGCGACTTCTTCCACGACGTCGACTGGTCGGGGACGAAGGCGTATGCCCTGGGCCTGGGCGGGATCTACCTCAACTTGCAGGGCCGAGAGGGCCAGGGTCAGGTGGCCCCCGGCGAGGCCGATTCCGTCCGCTCGGCCATCGTCGACCGCCTCCGCGGACTCGTCGATCCCGTCCTTGGCGCGACGGCGATCAACCAGGTCCGCACCCGAGAGCAGGCGTATTCGGGGGCCTTCCTGGGCGAAGCCCCCGACCTGCTCGTCGACTTCGCCCCCGGCTATCGCACCTCGTGGGGGACGTCGCTCGGCGGCCTTCCCGAGGGCCATTTCGAGGACAACATCAAGAAATGGAGCGGCGATCACATCATCGACCCGCTCCTCGTCCCGGGCGTCCTGTTCATGAACCAGCCCTTCCGTGCTGACGCCCCCGACCTCCTGGACCTCGCCCCGACGATCCTCGCCGCCCTCGGCGTGCCGAAGGGCGCGGCGATGGAGGGGAAGTCGTTGCTGGCGTGAACGGTGGGTGGACGATCCCGGGGCGACTTCTGTATTCTCATTTCCGAATGAGATGCTGATCGGGTCTTCGAGAAGTATTACCCCGGCAAGGAAGTTGATCAAGCTCACGGATATCGAACGGCCTTCTGAATCCCCCCACGCTCGGGGAGGCGAAATCCGGCTCTCCCCCTTACGAAGGGGGAGTTGGAGGGGGTGCTTTGTGCCGGCCAGGGCGATCGAATTCACCCCCCTGAATCCCCCCTTCGTAAGGGGGGAAGTAAATGCGGGCCGGCTTCCCTGTCGGCGGTAAGAACCCTATTACGGTGAGCTTCTTCCTTGCCGAGGTAATAAGGATCCGAAAAACGTTGCCTCCACGGAGCCTGGGCCGTGTTCACTCGAAGGCTCATGCTGGGGATGCTCGCGCTTGGCTTCACCGGTCGGGATGACGGACCTCTTGACCTCGAGGAATCGAGGGCCATCTCCGCCCTCCGGAAGTTGAGTCGATGGTCCGTCCGATGCGAGCCGCCGCGCGATGGCCATGCAGTCCAGGTCGATCTCCGCGAAGAGGGGATCAAGGACGCGGATCTCAATCACTGGATTCCCCCGCTAAGATCGCTTCGCAAGCTCGAGCTTGCCATGAACGACATCACTGACGCTGGCCTCGCCTCACTTGAGGGACTGAAATCCCTCCGTGAGCTGGACCTCGGTGCCACCGAGATCAAGGGAAACGGTTTGATTCACCTGAGGGGGCTGGGCGAGCTTCGTTCACTGGGGTTGGCGTCAACGAGCATCAAGGAGGGAGGCCTCGGTCACGTCCGCCGGCTGGTGCAAGTGAGGAGGCTCGGTCTCGGTGCTAACCACTTGACGGACGAGGACCTTAAGCCCCTTGCCGGGATGCCCCTGGAGGAGCTCTCTCTGTCCGCCAACCCGATCACCGATCAGGGAATGACGACGCTCCTTCTTCTCCCGACCCTGCGAGTCGTGAGGCTCTGCGGCTGTCAGCAACTCACCGAGAACGGCTTCGGGACCCTTCGAGGGCTCAAAGGTCTGCGCTGCCTCGATGTCAGCGGATCCCCGATCGGTTTCCCCGAGCTCCGCGGCATCACGGAAATCACCTCGCTAGAGGAGATCGACCTGTCGCACACCGAGGTCGGCGACCAGGCGCTCGTCCTGCTGAAGAAGTTGTCGCGGCTGAGGGCCCTGGATCTGACGGGCTGCGATCTCACGGACGAGGGGCTCGACCACTTGAAGGGACTGGTCAGTCTTCGAACCCTCGACCTGTCCTCCACGCCGATCACGGAGAAGGGACTTCCCGAACTCGGGGCTCTGACAAACCTCCATGAACTTCGGATCAGTGGTACGAAGGTCGGCGAGGCCTGCGTGGCGAAGCTCCGAGCGAGGCTCCCTTCGGTCCACATCTCGACGAGCGAAGAGGCCTCTCCTAACGAGTGAGTCTCGGGCGCTGTCATCGCCGGTCGCCGGCACCTACACTGGCGTCGTTCTTCCATGTTCGGTGAAGTTCCCTCGAAGAAAGGTCGCGGGCGGCGCCGCCTGTGGTAGAACAGTTCCTGCGCCGGGAGAGCGCACGATCCCATCCGGAGAATCCGCCCATGAGCCGAGCCCGCACGCCTCTGATCGTCTTCCTCGCCGCCGCCGTCCTCGCCTTCCCGCCGGGGGCGAGGGCATGGAATCCGAAGGGGCACCGGGTCGTCTCGACGATCGCGTACAGGCAGCTCGACGACCGTACCAGGCAGAAGATCGCCGCGATCCTGAAGCAGCATCCCGCCTCTCAGAGGCTCTGGTTCGACCGGGCCACCAACGGCAAGGACGAGGTCCTCAACCTGTTCTGGAACGCCGCGACCTTCCCGGACGATGCCCGCGAGGCGCCCTGGAAGGACTACCACGTCGGCAAGGCCCATTACGTGAATTACCGGCTCCTGGCCGACCAGGGGAACAAGGTCGAGCCGCCGCTCAAGGATGAGAACATCCTGGACTCGTACGAACAGCACCTCAAGCATGTCCGCGACCCCAAGGTGAGCGACCAGGATAAGGCCATCGACCTCTCCTGGATCATCCACCAGGCGGGCGACATCCACATGCCGCTCCACGCGGTCGCGCGGTTCTCGAAGGCTCTCCCCAAGGGAGATCGCGGCGGCAACGAGGTCAAGATCCCCAACCCCCGGTCCACCAACGATCGCTTCAACAACCTCCACGGCTACTGGGACGACCTGCTCGGCAGCGACGAGGACGCGAACCTCGCGGTCCAGGTCGCCGACGAGCTGATCGCCGAGCATCCCACCTCCGAGTTCGCCGACGCCCTCAAGAAGACGACCATCCGCGACTGGGCGGAGGAGAGCGTGCAGCACTGCCTGTCGACCGTCTATGACGGCCTCGACCCCGAGACCCCGATCGTCGCCGCCGCGCCCGACGGCTACGATGCCGCCGCCGTGGCGCTCGCCCGCAAGCAGATGGCCCTGGCCGGCTATCGACTGGCGGGGGAGTTGAAGCGGCTCTTCGCGGAGCCCTGAGCCTCGAGGGCGGGCGGCGGAGGTTGACGACTTCCCCATGTTGGGACGATGATCGCGGGATGATTCCGGGCCGTGGCGCCCGGCGTGCGATCCGTCTCCGCAGGGGCCGTTGCCGTGACGAGTCAAGGTTATGTCGACCACCTGGCCTTCCCGGAGCTGACCGATTCCGAGATGGAATCGCTGGCGAAGATGGCGAAGGTCTGCACGTTCCGCGACGGCGAGCCGGTCTTCGAGGCCGGCCGGCGCGGGGTGCCGCTCTATGTCGTCGACTCGGGGCACATCGAGATCGTCGACGAGTCCACGCCGGTGTCGAAGTCGGTCGTGATCCACGGCCCGCGATCGTTCACCGGCGACGTCTCCCTGCTGACCGATCGTCCGGCAATCATCTCGGCCTACGCCCGCGGCGAGACCCGGGCCTACTGCGTGAGCCAGCAGGACCTCCGGAAGGTCATCCAGCAGATCCCCGAGCTCAGCGACAAGCTGCTCGAGGCCTTCCAGATGAGGCGCTACCTCCTCGAGCGCTCGGGCTTCGTCGGCACCCGCGTGATCGGTCGCGTGGACGACCCCGACCTGACGCAGATCCGCGAGTTCTTCGACAAGAACAAGATCCCGCACACCTGGATCGACGCCGACACGTCCGACGGCCAGTCCGCCATGAAGGACCTGGAGATCGACGACACGCACCTCCCCTTCGTGGCATGCAACCGCGGGACCCGGTCGCCGAGGCCGACCGTGACGCGGCTGGCGGAGTGCCTGGGCCTGAAGCGTCCGATCCGGACCGAGCCCTTCGACCTGGTGATCGTGGGCGCGGGGCCGGCGGGGCTCGCCGCGGCCGTCTACGGGGCTTCGGAGGGGCTCTCCACGCTCCTGCTGGACCGGTTCGGGCCGGGGGGACAGGCGAGCACCAGCTCGCGGATCGAGAATTACATGGGCTTCCCCGCCGGGCTGACGGGCGCCGATCTCGCGAACCGCGGCTACCTCCAGGCCCTCAAGTTCGGGGCCGAGCTCGTCGCGCCGGTCGAGGTGCGGTCGATGTCGTGCGAGGATAAGATCCACAAGCTGGTCCTGGACGATGGACAGGTGGTGAGCGGCCGGTCGGTCCTGATCGCGACCGGGGCAAGCTATCAGCGGTTGCCGATCGATGGCTGCGAGCGATGGGACGGCGCCGGCGTCTACTACTCGTGCACCTCGGTCCATGCCCGCTCCTGCAAGGAGGGCCGCGCCGTCGTCGTCGGCGGGGGAAACTCGGCCGGGCAGGCCGCGATGTTCCTGGCCGAGCACACGGCCGGCGTCTCGCTCCTCCTGAGGGGCGGCGACCTCCGCAAGAGCATGTCGGACTACCTGGCCCGGCGGATCGAGAGCCATCCCAAGATCGAGGTCCTCCGTCACGTCGAGATCGCCGCCATCGACGGCCAATCCCGCCTGAATGGGGTGACCGTGAGCGGCTCGAAGGACGGCAGCCGCCGGACCGTCGAGTGCAACGGCGTGTTCGTCTTCATCGGCGCCCGGCCGAGGACCGAATGGCTGCCCCGGGACGTCGCCGTCGATTCCAAGGGCTTCATCCTCACCGGGGCCGACGCCGCGAAGTCCGACCGCTGGCCGCTCTCGCACCGCGAGCCGTGCATCGTGGAGACGACCTGCCCCGGGGTCTTCGCCGCGGGCGACGTGCGGAGCAACACCACCAAGCGGGTCGCCTTCGCCGTCGGCGACGGGGCCCTGGCGGTCACCTGCGCGCATCGCGTCCTGGCGGAGCTCTGATCGATCCCGGCCCGCGGATCCGCGATTTCACGAGTTCTGTCGTTGACGGTCGCGGGAGGCGGCTGACACAATACCCGGCATTGTCCGCGAGGGGCTCGCGGCGGCAATTCGCGCGTGTCGACCGTCCTGCAGTCATCGAGCTTCGAGGAGATCCCTTGCATGAGTGACCTCGGACAGACTCCCTGCGGCGGTTCGAACCGCCGGCATTTCCTGAGGGCGGCGGCGGCCGGCGGCGCCGCGACCATCGGCATCCAGGGGCTGGCGTCGGCCCAGGAGCCGGTCGCGGCCGGCAAGGCCGTGCCCACCGCCACCCTCGGTCGGACCGGCGAGAAGGTGACGATCCTCGGCATGGGGACGAGCTGGACCCTGTCGCCGAGCTTCGTCCAGGCCGCGATCGCCTCCGGCGTCCGCTACATCGATACCTCGGAGACGTATGAGAATGCGCGGGTCGAGAAGATCCTCGGCGAGGTCCTCGACCGCACGAAGCTCCGCAAGGATGTCTACCTGGTCACCAAGAACGCCTCGTTCCGCCGGACCATGGGCACCGGCGCGGCGAAGATGTTCCAGGACCACCTGGACGCCAGCCTGGAACGACTCAAGACCGATCACGTCGACTGCTATTACCTCCACGGGATCGCGGGCAATCAGGTCGAGCTCCTCGCCGATCCGGGCGTGAAGGCCGCGTTCGAGTCCCTGAAGAAGCAGGGCAAGACGCGGTTCTTCGGCCTGAGCTGCCACGACGCCCGCCTGCCGGAGATCATCGAGGCGGCGGTGGACTGCGGCTGGATCGACCAGATCATGTTCAAGTACAACTTCCGCGACGTCGGCGGGGTGGACCGCCACGACGACCTTCAGCGGGCCATCGACAAGGCCGCCAAGGCGAACCTCGGCCTGATCGCCATGAAGACCCAGGGGGGCGCGATCAACTTCCCCGACAAGATGGCCGACCTCCAGGCGAAGGGCTTCAAGAAGGAAGTCGCGGCCGTGAAATCGGTCTGGCTCGACGGCCGGATCCAGGTCGCCGTGAGCGAGATGACCACCCGCAGCGACCTCCGCGAGAATGTCGCCGCCAGCCAGGACAAGGCGCTCACGGCCCGCGATCAGAGGCTCCTCGAGGAATACCGCCGGCGGACGGCCCATCTCTATTGCCACGGCTGCGGCCACCTCTGCGAGACCACCGCGAAGGGCGTCCCCGTCGCCACGGTCCTGCGCTACCTGCGCTACTACGAGGTCTACGGCAAGCGGCAGGAGGCCCGGGCCCTCTACCAGGCGCTCCCGCCCCAGGCCCGCGACCTCGCCGCCGCCGACCTCGCCGCCGCCGAGGACGCCTGCCCCCACGGGCTGCCCGTCGCGGAACTCGTCCAGCGAGCCGACGCCCGGATGGGCGACCGGGTTCTCGGGCGGGCTTCCGGCGTCTGAGGCCGTCTCACCGTTTCCACGAGCCGTGCACACGGCCCTCCTCTCCAGGAACCCGGGCGATGAATGCACATTCAAGGCAACTCCGATTGATCCTTCCCGTACTCTCCCTGATCGCGACGGCATCGTTCGCCGGCCCCCGGACTTCGCTCGCCCAGGGCAAGCCCGCGGCGGTCGGCACCGTCGAGCGGCTCGACCCTCGGTTCGACGCGCTCGTCCCCCCCGGCGCCGTCGTCGAGCGGATCGGCGAGGGCTACGACTGGTCCGAGGGCCCCGTCTGGGATCGCCGCAACGCTTGCCTCTACTTCTCGGACGTCCCGCAGAACAAGATCTACAAATGGCAGGAGGGGAAGGGAGTCAGCGTCTACCTGGAGCCGAGCGGCTACACCGGCGCGACCCCGCGGGGCGGGGAGCCGGGATCGAACGGGCTCCTCATCGATGAGCAGGGCCGGCTGCTCCTCTGCCAGCACGGTGATCGCAAGGTCGCCCGGCTGGAGCCGAATAAGTCCTTCAAGACGATCGCCGGCGGCTACATGAACAAGCGGTTCAACAGCCCCAACGACCTGGTGCTGAAGTCCAACGGCGACATCTATTTCACGGATCCTCCCTACGGCCTGATCGGCCTCAACAACTCGCCGAACAAGGAGATCCCGTTCAACGGCGTCTATCGGATCTCCGCCAACGACGGCTCCGTCACCCTGCTGACGAAGGAGCTGACGTTCCCCAACGGCCTGGCCTTCTCGCCCGACGAGAAGTCCCTCTACGTCGCCAACTCGGACCCGAAGAAGGCGATCTGGATGGCCTTCCCCGTGAAGGACGACGGCACCCTCGGCGAGGGGCGGGTCTTCGCCGACGTGACATCCTCGGTCGCTTCCAAGAAGGGCCTCCCGGACGGCATGAAGGTGGACGAGAAGGGGAACCTGTTCGCGACCGGCCCCGGCGGGGTCCTCGTCTTCGCCCCGGACGGCGCCCACCTGGGGACGTTCGCGACCGGCGAGGCCACCGGCAACTGCTGCTTCGGCGAGGACGGCGACACGCTCTTCATCACCGCGGACATGTACCTCGGCCGGGTCAAGCTCCTGACGAAGGGCAAGGTCCGCTGAGGCAGAGTTCCTGAGGTCAAGGCCGCGCGAGGGCGTCCCAGAGGCAACCTCGCGCGGCCTCAATCTGGAGCGACGCCGCGAGCGCCCCATGACGACCGCCGGCCAGGGCGTCGGCCAGCAGGGCGGACCCCTGCGCCGCGTGCTTCACCCAGGCGTCCGGCAGTGACGGCAGGCGCTCGGTCCGGCCGAGGCCATCGAGCGACTCGTGGACCAGGGCCTCGATTCCCGGGCGATCCAGCCCCGCGCCGGAGAGATAGATCCGCTCGAAGGTCGTGACCGCGCGGAGGCCGGCCACGGCCTTGCGGAGCGACTCGCGGAAGGCGGCCGGCCCCTCCGGGCCGAGGTCGTCGAGGCCGCCGCGGAAGAGGTCCCGCTTCGAGAGCGGGCTCCGCCAGCAGGCGAGCTCCCCGTCCCACGCCCCTCCGGACTTCAGGCCGATCGGCCCGCGGGTCCCGGCGGAGGCGTCGACGAGGCGGCCCTCGCGGACGACCAGGACCGCCGTGAACGCCGAGCCGACCTCGACCAGGGCGAAGCTTGATCGGGCGTATCCGCCATGCTCGCGCGCGTCGTGCTCGAGGGCCAGGGCCGCGACGGCGACCTTGTCCGCGGTCCCCAGGTCGACCGCGTTCACCTTGCGGTGCGCGGGGATCGTGGGGAGATGCCATCCGCCGGGCAGGAAGACCACCGGCAGGCCGCTCGCGGCGAAGGCGCGAAGGGACGCGCGGAAGCCGACGACCCCGTGGTCCTCGCCGCGCTCGTCCGGCCGCACCAGCGACATCTGGTCGATGGCGTCCTCATCGAGCCGATGACCGCGAACCAGGGGGAGCCCGTACCCCGACGGCCCGGCGACGAGGTCGATTGGGGCCCAGCTCCGGATGGCCTCGATCGGCACCCCGGGGTTTGCCCTCAGCTCCGCCGGCTCGAACCGGACCTGCTCGCGGACCAGCCCGTCCTCCAGCAGGATCAGGTCCAGGCTCGATGTCCCCGGGTCGGTCCCGACGACTCGGATCATGGGGTTTCCCTCCCGGGCTCGCCGGCTGATCATCGCGTGTCGGCCTGTTATCATGTGCGGCGAGGCCGTCTCGTCCTCGCCGGGCCCATTGTATCGGGGTGGAAGATGTCCGCGAACCGCACCCGCCGCGTCCTGAGCCCTTGCCGGAGCATCGCCTGCGCGATCCTCGTCCACGTCGCCTCCGGGTCGTCCCTCGCCGCCCAGGAGCCGTCGGGCGGGGAACGGATCCGAGCCACTCCGGAGATGCTCCGCCCGCCGGCGACCCGTCCGGCCGACGGCTTCCGGGCGGAGGGCGTGGAGGCGATCTTCTACGACGGCTTGTCCTGGAAGGGGAAGCCCACCCGGGTCTTCGCCTGGATGGGCATGCCGAAGTATGCGCCCGGCGAGAAGGTCCCCGGCATCGTCCTGGTCCACGGAGGAGGCGGGACGGCCTTCGACGTCTGGGTGCGACTCTGGACCGGACGCGGCTATGCGGCCATCGCCATGGACACCTGCGGGACCGTCCCGCGCGGGACTTACGGTCACTGGGAACGCCACGAGGCCGGAGGCCCGCCGGGGAATCGATTCGAGGACTCCGAGGCACCGCCGGCGGACCAGTGGCCCTATCATGCGGTCGCGGACGTGGTCCTGGCTCACAGCCTGCTCCGTTCGCGGCCCGAGGTGGATCCGGATCGGATCGGGGTCACCGGCATCTCCTGGGGCGGCTATCTCACGTGCATCGCATCCGGGGTCGATGATCGCTTCCGGTTTGCCGTCCCGGTCTATGGCTGCGGATTCCTCGGCGACGACTCGGTGTGGAGGGACGAGATCGCCAAGCTGGGCCCCCGAGGCCGGCGCTGGCTGGACCTCTGGGATCCGTCGCAATACCTCGCCGCGGGCGGGATGCCGAAGCTCTGGGTCACCGGGACGAACGACTTCGCCTATCCCATGGATTCGCTCCAGAAGTCCTACCGCAAGGCCGGTGGGCGCTCGACGCTGGCCATCCGCCTGCGGATGCCGCACGGCCATGGCGGCGCGGGCGAGAACCCGGCGGAGATCCACGCCTTCGCGGACGCGATCCTCCGCGGCGGCCGGCCGCTCGTCGAGATCACGGTCCAATCGAGGCATGAGAATGTGTTGCGCGTGCAGTTCCGGGGCGAGGCGAAGGTCGTGAAGGCCGAGCTGCTCTACACGAAGGACGACGGGCCCTGGACGGCTCGTCGCTGGGAAACGGCCGAGGCAAAGATCGAGCCCGCCGCACACGCCGCCGTCGCGAACCTGCCCGCGGGGACGACGGCGTGCTTCCTGAACCTTGAGGATGAGCGCGGCCTGATCGTGAGCTCGGAGCACGTCGGGGCCACGACCAGGTAGGCGACCGGCTCCGGTCAGTCGAGCGCTCGCCCCAGCTCCAGGACTTCCTCGGCGTCGAGGATCTGATGATCGGCGGAGAAAAGCTGACGGACGGCCTTCTTGTGGATCTTCATCTTGGTGCCGCCGACGCCGAGCGCCCCCCAGGCGAGGACGCCGGAACGGTCCTTGCCCTTGTCTCCCGGCTCCACGCCCTCGATGCCGAGCGGCGGGACGGCGTTGAGGTCGATCAGGGCCTTGAGCCGACTCTGCGATTGCCAGAGCGAGGCGGGCAGCACCGGGACGGCGGGCGGGCCGGAGTTGATGACGACGGCCGCGGATTCGAGCTGCTCCGCGAGCGCCTCGGGGCGGCCCATCTCGAACGGGACGTAGGTCGTGCCCGTGGTCTGGTTGAGCTGTTCCGCCAGGGCCGTCGCCCGGCCGAGGTCGCGGGAGCCGACGGCGACCTCGGCCCCGAGCCGGCCGAGCAGCCGGCCGATCCGGTGGCCGACGGGACCCGTGGCCGCCAGGGTCACCACGCGGGCCCCCCGGAGCGAGCCGCCGCACGACTCGAGGGCCGCGAGCACGGCGGCGGCGGCGGTCGTGTTGGAGCCGTTCGCGTCGAACAGGACGGACACCTTGAAGGGGCCGAAGAAGGTCTTCTTGACGACCTCGAGGACCGCCTCGGCGGCGGAGACCTTCGAGCCGCCGATGAACAGGGCGGTCCGCGACAGGTCGGCGGGACCTCTCGTGAAGAGGGCGCCGTAGACCAGGTCGCGGACGTTCTCCGGGGTCACGCCCCCGTGCCGGAACAGGTGCTCGACCCCGGAATCCACCGCGACCACGGCGTCGAAGACGCTGGGCTGGGGGTCCGTGTCGAGCTGGACCAGGATGCTGGGCTTGGCGGGCGTGCTCATGGCCGGGGGGTCGCTCACTTGGCGAAGGGGTGCTCGACCTTGTCCTTCTGGGCGGTGATCTCGCCGACGGTCGGCGAGCCCTTCATGGCGCGCTCGATCGAGAGCTTGGTGGCCTCGTAGTTGTACTTGAGGATCTTGGCGTTGTCCTCGGCCGCGGGGTGGATGAAGACGCCGCAGACGATGACGAGGTCCTCGGCCTGGTCGCTGGGGATGGTGCCGTCGGCGACGCTGTCCGCGACGGCCTTGGCGACGCCGTACTGGGCCGGGCCGAACATCTGGACCGCCTGCTTCATCCCCTTGATGGTCACCTTGGTGATCATCACGGTGGCCGGCTTGCAGACGAGGTTGGGCGTCAGCACGGCGAGGAGGTTGGTGTGCCCGGCGGACTGGTTGGAGAGGGCATTGGCGAAGGCCGCGCCGACGGGGCCGTCCTTCTTGCCGATCAGGAGGTCGATGTGGGCGATCTCGTTCCCCTCGCCGACAAGTCCCTCGCCGATGTTCATGACGATCTCGCTGGCCATCGTTGGATTCTCCCTGGCAATCGGTGTGTCGAGTTGGCGGTCCCGAGGCTCGGGCGAGGAGCCCGCGTCGCCCCGGCTCATGACCGAGCATGATAGACGCCAGACGGTTGCGGGGCAACCCTGGCGGCGGGCCGACTCCCCGCGGAATCCGGGAATTCGATTGTCCTGGGCGGCCGGGATTGTTCCAATGACGATGTGGCAAGGTCGCCGCGACCCGATTCGCGACGCGTCCCGACCGCTCAATCCCCCGTGTCCCTCCCCCGAATCCCCTATGGAGACCGACCGATGCGGAAGCTTTTGACCCTGGTGGCCGTGGGCGTGATCTTCTCCGGCATGGGCCTCCTCCACGCCGCGGAAGATGCCAAGAAGATCACCATCGAAGGCGACGGCCTGTGCGCCAAGTGCGGCGGCGTCGACAAGGAAGCGAAGAAGTGCCAGAACGTCGTGATCGTGACCAAGGACGGCAAGAAGACCACCTACTACCTGACCGGCAAGCTCTCCGACGAGGCCCACAAGAGCGCCGGCTTCTGCGGCGCCTCCAAGGATGAGCCCGTCAAGGTCAAGGTCACCGGGACCTGCGAGAAGAAGGACGACAAGCTCGTCGTGACCGTGACCGACAAGATCAAGAAGGTCGACTGAGCGAGCCTCTCGACCCTGATCGACCCGAGCCGGAGCGGGCCCCGGTCCACGCTGATGCGAGGGCCGGGGCCGTCTTCATGAACGGACCGCACGACCTGCTGATCGTGGGGGCCTGCACGCGGGCCGCGGCGGCCTCCGCCGTGCGAGCCGGCGTCGTCCCGCGGTGCGTGGACCACTTCGCCGATCGGGATCTGGCCGCCCTTGGCGCCGTCGAGCGTGTCGAGCCGGCGGACGAGACCGACGGGCTGAGGGACCGCGCCCTGAGCCTCCCGAGCTCGGCGTGGATCTACACCGGGCCGCTCGAGAACCACCCGGATGTCGTGGGGACAATCTCCTCATATCATTCTCTCCTGGGGAATCCGCCGGACGTCCTCCGAGCCGTCCGCGACCCGCTCCGCCTGGCGACGGTCCTGGGCCTCCACGGCCTGCCCCGCGCCGAGGTGGCCGGGGACGTGCTCGGCGTGCCGACGGACGGCTCCTGGCTGATCAAGCCGCGGGCCTCCGGGGGAGGCATCGGTTCTCGCCGGCTCTTCGATCGATCGCATTTCAACCCCTCGACCTGCTACGCCCAGCGGTTCATCGCGGGCCCCAGCTTTTCCGCCCTCTTCCTGGCCGGCGCCCGGCCCGTCGAGCTCATCGGGGTATCGCGCCAGCTCATCGGCGAGCCCGGCTTGCCCTTCATCTATCGCGGCAGCATCGGGCCCTGCGAGTTGCCGCCGACCGTGATGGAGACGCTGCGGACCACCGGCCGGGTCCTCGCGGAGGCGTTCGGCCTGATCGGCCTCTTCGGCGTGGACTTCGTCCTTCACGACGGCGAGCCGGTGCCGATCGAGGTCAACCCCCGCTACACCGCCTCGGTGGAGGTCCTCGAATTCGCCACGGGCCGCTCGCTGCTGGCGGAGCACCTGAGGGCCTGCGGCGGCGGGGCCCCCGATCGTCGTGCCATGGCCGCCGCCGCGCCGGTCGTCGGCAAGCTGATCCTTTATGCGAGAGAGGCCCTGATCGCGCCGGACATCCCCCTGCCGCGGTCGGCCCTGGTCGATCGTTTCGCCCTGCCGCGGATCGCCGACGTACCATGGCCGGGGACGCCGATCGCGGCGGGAGAGCCCATCCTCACCGTGTTCGCGCGGGGCGAGAGCCTGCCGGGGTGCGAGCGTCGTCTTCGCAGGGCCGAGGAGCAACTTTGGAGGCGGATTTTCTGGAGCAGGTCCAGGCCGAGCTCGTCACAACCTATGTGATTGAACCTTGATGACTGTCGACGGGGATCGGCAGGATGCCCGTCTCCTTGACGGCCACTCCGCTGGCGGACGCGGCCATCATCTGGGCGGCGAGGGCGACGATGCGGCGGGCGGCGTCGGAGCTGGAGACGCCCCGGCCGTGGATGTTGGAGATCAGGTTGCGGCGCGAGTCGTCGTGGTCGCTTCGGGGGCGGAACGCCATGTAGGCCGACAGGCTCTCCGCCGTCGCCAGCCCGGGGCGCTCGCCGATGAGGAGGACGACGACGGCCGGGTCGAGGATCTCGCCGACGTCGTTGAGGATGCCGACCCGGGCGTGATGGACGAGGAACGGCCGGCCCCATCGCCAGCCGCGCGCCTCTGATTCCTGATGCAGCAACGGGAGCAGGTGCGGCACCTGGGCGCGGACGGCGGTCGCGGAGAGGCCGTCGCCGATGACGACCTGGAGGTCGGCCGACGCGGGGCAGCCCCGGCGGATCGCCTCGCGGGACGCGTCGTCGAGCCGTCGCCCCAGGTCGGGGCGGACCAGGAATTCCTGGCGGGACGAGGCCCGGCTCCGGGCCTCGAACAGGCCCCAGCGGGCCGCGAAGCCCTCCCCCAGGTCGCGGGCGAGGTCGATCCCGGCGAGGACCGCATCGCGGGCCGCGGCGTGGTCGGCGCGGAGCTCCAGGTGGGTCGAGGTCCGGTACGACCCGCCGGCTCGCCCGGCGAGGATCCGCGCCGGGGTCAGGGCGCGGATGCGATCCAGGTCCGGCCCCTCGGCCGGGCCGGGGTCTCGTTGGCGGATCGGCGCATTGTCGCTCATGACGGCCCCCCCGGGCGGATCCCCGCGGCGAGCCGATCCAGGTTGGGCGGGCCCGGGAACCGCGACCGCTCGCCGCCGTGCCAGGCCAGGGCCAGCAGGGCCGCGGCGCCCCCCACGACCCAGGCCGCGCGGCCGTTGGGCGGGTGCATCCCGATGGCGATCAGGACCAGGCAGCCGAGAATGCTGATGTAAGCAATTGGTCGATACCAGCGGCCGAGGTTCCAGGGGCCCATCTCGGTCCAGGTCCGGCCGTGGGCCCTGGCGCCCAGATAGGTCGGGACGACGTACGAGAGATAGAGGAAGATCGTGCAGACCGCCGTGATCGTCGAGTAGACCGGCGTGTAGAGCGTGAAGAGGACCGAGGCCGCGGCGACGAACCAGATGGCGGCCGACGGCGATCGCCGGGACGGGCTGACCCGTCGGAGCAGGGCGGAGAAGGGGAGTCCGCCGTCGCGGGCGAACGCGTAGGCCATCCGCGAGGCCGAGGTGACCGTCGCCAGCCCGCAGAGATACTGCGCCAGGACGATCCCGGCGACGAGCCCGCGCGACAGTCCGTCCGGGAGCGTCCGGTTGAGGATCCAGAGGAAGGCCCCTTCGCCCTGCCCGGCCGCCTCGGGGAGGCTTGGGGCCGCCAGCAGGACGGCCGCCAGGAAGATCCAGCCGGCGATGCCGGAGACCAGCACCGAACGGACGATCCCCCGCGGCACGGCGGTCGCCGCGTGGAGGGTCTCCTCGGAGGCGTGGGCCGAGGCGTCGAAGCCCGTGATCGTGTAGGCGGGGAGGAGCAGGCCGAGGGTGAAGAGCAGCCAGACCTGATCGGTCGCCGGCCACGTGCCGCCGCCGGCCTCGCCGCCGAAGTTGGCGAACGCCACCAGCCGCGACGGTTCGAAGGTCGGGGCGAAGGCGAGCAGGCAGGCCGTCAGGACCGCCGAGATCGCGAGGATCCAGTAGCCGCTGAAGTCGGTCAGCTTCGCCGTCGCGCCGATCCCCAGGTGATTCACGGCGGCCTGCGACCCCGTGATCAGGACCAGGGCCGCGGCCTGGAGCAGGTACTCGCCCCACGGCGAGAACGTCCCCGGGGCCGGCCCGAGGGCCCCGTACGCGAACCGGTAGGTGCCGACGTTGATGGCCGCGAGGACCGTGACGAGCCCCGCGAGGTTGAGCCAGGCCGTGGCCCATCCCCAGCCCCGGCCGCCGAGGATCGAGGCCCAGTGGTAGAGTCCCCCCGCGGTCGGGAACGTCGAGGCGAGCTGGCCCATCCCGGCCGCGACCACCAGCGCGAAGGCCGAGATCAGCGGCCATCCCAGGCCGATCGACGCCCCCCCCGCGGCGCAGAGGCCCAGGTGGAACGAGGTCACCCCGCCGGCCAGGATGCAGATGATCGAGAGCGAGATGGCGAAGTTCGAGAAGGCGCCCAGCCGCCGGGCCAGCTCCTGGGCGTAGCCCATCGCATGCAGCCGGCTGGCGTCCTCCGGGGCGGTCCGGGCCGATTCGTCCTCGACCTCCTCGCCCTCGACGAATGCGTGTGGGTTCATCCGCGGGACCTCCCGGCGGGGTCGACGGCGGAGCTCACGCACCCGAGGATCGCCCGCCGGGCCGGCGGGGAGTCGACCAGGGCGAGCCCCCGCGTCAGGCCCACCTCCTCCAGCCAGGCCGCGAACTCGGGCGTCGGGCCCAGGCCGAAGAGCCGACGCATGGCCAGCGCATCGTGATAACTTGTGGATTGATAGTTCAGCATCACATCATCGGAACAGGGGACGCCCATGAAGTAATTGCAGCCGGCCGCGGAGAGGAGGGTGAGGAGGTTGTCAGCGGAATTCTGATCGGCCTCGGCGTGATTGGTGTAGCAGACGTCCACGCCCATGGGCAAGCCCAGGAGCTTGCCCATGAAGTGGTCCTCCAGCCCCGCCCGGATGATCTGCCGCTCGTCGAAGAGGTACTCGGGGCCGATGAACCCGACCACGCTGTTGACCAGGAACGGGTCGAAGGCCCGCGCCACGCCGTACGCGCGGGCCTCGAGCGTGAGCTGATCGACGCCGTGATGCGCACCCGCCGAGAGCGCCGAGCCCTGGCCGGTCTCGAAGTACATGGCCTGGTCTCCGGCCCACGAGACGTCGCGGCCGCGGTGATGCTCGAGGACGCGGTCGCGGCCCTCGCGGAGCATGGCCAGGTCGATGCCGAAGCTGCGATTGGCGGCCTCGGTCCCGGCCACCGACTGGAAGAGCAGGTCCACGGGCGCTCCCCGCTCCATCGTCTGGAGCTGGGTGGTGATGTGGGCGAGGCAGCAGGCCTGGGTCGGGATCCTCAGCTCGCGGATCAGGCGGTCGAGCGCGTGCAGGATGGCCGCGACCGTCTCCGCGGAGTCGGCCGCCGGATTGACGCCGATCACGGCGTCGCCGCAGCCGAGGATGAGCCCGTCGGCCGCCGCCAGGAGGATGCCCCCGATGTCGTCGGTCGGATGATTGGGCTGGACGCGGACGCCTAGCACCCCGCGTTCGCCCAGAGTGTTCCGACAGCGGGTGACCACCCGGATCTTGCCGGCCCCGACGATCAGGTCCTTGTTGCTCATCAGCTTCGCGACCGCCGCGGCCATCTCCGGCGTCAGGCCCCGCCCGATCGCGGCCAGGGCCTCTCCGTCGCAATCGTCGCCGAGGATCAGGTCGCGGAGCTCGCCCACGCAGAGCCCGGCGATCGGCCCGAAGGCCCCGGCGTCGTGAGACTCCAGGATGAGTCGGGAGACCTCGTCCTCGTCCGGATCAATCAGGGGATGGTCGAGGATCTCCCGGAGCGAAAGTCCCGCGAGCACGACCTTGGCCGCGACTCGCTCGCGTTCGCTGGCCGCGGCGATGCCGGCGAGCAGGTCCCCCGACTTCACCTCATTGGCGCGGGCGAACACCTCACGCAGCCCCGGGAAGTTGAATCGCTCGCCGCGGAGCGTGGTGGACAGGTTCACGGCGTGGTCCCTCGGGGCGTGAACACGGAGCGATCGCCTTCGACACCCGAGCCCGACCCTACCGCGAAGGCGGGCCTTTCTGGTCCCCTCCCCCACGTTGGGGGGAGGGGACCGGAATTGGCAGGTCGAGCCTGGCTGCAAGGCTCCGGCCTCATGGTTCCGTCCGCCCTTCGCGCAACCCCTGCCAGACGACGCCGACGGCGTCGCGGAAGCCGGAGCCATTCTCCTGCACCTCGCAGGAACGGGCCGGCAGGGGGTAGCAGCGGCGTTGCCAGTCGAGGGCGATCCGGCGGGCCTCGTCCTCGGAGCGGGCGAGGACGCCCCAGGCGATGGTGTAGCCCGTCCAGCCCTGCTCGTCCGCCAGGCAGCCGGGCGACCCGGGCCAGTCCGCGTCGAGCGGCTGATCGATGACGCATTCGTAGAAGTTCACGTCATTGACCGGCTCGCCTTGCTTGCGGATCTCGTCGAAGTACTCGTTGGTGGCCAGCCCCGAGGCGAGGAGGATCTCGTCGAGCCGGGCACGGGATGGGTCGTCCGCCGGCAGGGACTTCGCGGCGGTCCGGAGGAGCTCCAGGATCTGGACCTTGCCCCGGGGCGTGAGGTAGTCGACGCCGGAGAGGGGCCGATCGAGGATCGCCTCGAGCCGAGCTCGGAAGTCGTCGAGGTCGCCCTTCTGTGCGGCGGCCGCGGCGGCGAGCGGCTCCCAGGCGAAGGGACGCTCCGGGCTGCGGCGGCCCTCCTCGGCCGCGGCCTCCAGGGCCTCGTCGGGGCGATCCAGCTTCACGAAGGCGAAGGCCCGGTAATAGCTCGCCCACGGCTCGCCGGGGTCGTGGGCCTCATAATGATCGATGTAGGTGAGCACCGACTCCCATTGACCGAGGGCCGCGGCCAGGGTGGCCGCCTGCCAGGAGATCGTCGGGTCCTCGGAGCCCTCGCGGAGGCAGAGGTCCAGCACGGCGACGGCGTCGCGAGGCCGGTCGGACTGCTGGTAGATCCGCGCCAGGTTGAGCGCGAAGAAGCTGCTGGTGCGATCGAGCCGGAAGCCGCGGGCGAGGCAGCGCTCCGCCTCGCTCTGGTTCTCCGCGTCGAGGTAGAAGACCCCGGCCCGGGCGAAGCAGCCCGGATCCTCCGGGGCCAGGTCCATCGCCCGGCGATGACGGCGCTCGAGGTCCTCGGCGGCGATCAGCCCCTCGAGCGGGGAATCGGGGAACGAGAGCAGCTTGCCGCCGAGCTCGGCGACGCGGCTCTGGACCCGGGGATCCTCGGGGAATCGGTCGGCGATCCGGATCGCCCAGGACCAGGTGGCCGCGGGGTCCGAGTCCTCGCTCAACAGGCAATCGACCACGAAGAGGAGTGCCACCGCGTCGTCGGAGAGCGTGATCGTTGCGGGGTCGACCGCACGGGCCTCGGCGACGAGCGGCGGCCATTGATCCGACCGATCCTCGGCGCCCAACTGGCTGGCCCGCGTCATGATCTCCTGGGCCTTCGTCTGGAGCGGCGACAGCGTGGGTCCCTGGGAGTCGGCATCGGTGCCGTGCTCGACCTCCGCCGTCGGCTCGGCCGGGGCCGGTCGGCCCGCCGAGGCCGGATCGACGAGGAGGGCCATCGGGATCGGCGTCCGGGATTCGTCCACGAGGAGGGCGAGCCGCCTGAGCGTCAACCAGTCGCGGGCCTCGCGGGCCCGCTCCTCGAGCGGGCGTGCCAGCCGCCCGATCGCATCGCCGGCCCGCCCCCCGGTCCGAAGTGCGGCGATCAGATGGAGGCGGTTCTCGAACCATTCGGAGAGGAAGTTCCGCTGGTCGAGCAGGCGATCGTACTTCTCGAGGATCGCGGCCGCTTCGTCTGGCCGATTGTTCACCAGGTGGCGGAGCGCCTCAACCTGGGCTCGCACGTGTTCGAGCTCCGGGAACTCGCCGGGCGGGGGGAGCTCGTCGGGCTCGTCCGCCTCCGCCCCAGTCGCGGGGGCAGGCCCGAGGAGTGCGGCGGGATCCTCGTCGCGGCCCATGAGGAGCAGGATCGTCTCGAGCTGGAGCCGGGTCTTCCAGCGCGCGATCCGGGGGCTGTGGTAGGTCCCGGCGAGCTTCCAGGCGCGGAGGACGTCTTCGAGGGCCGTCTCCAACCGGCCCTGGAGGAGATGGAGCCGCGACTGGTCTCGCGCGCCGACCCAGCGTCGATCGTGGCGGCCGACCACCTGGTGCGACTCGCCGAGCCGCGCGAAGTGGAGGGCCAGGTCCAGGTCGTCGGCCGACCGGTAGACCTCGGTGGCATACTCGCGGAAGCAGGTGATGCACTCGAGCTTGCCGGTCCGGCGGCAGACCTCGATCCCCTCGTTGATGCAGGCGTGGAGCCCTTCGGAATTGAGGCCCTTCTGGTAGCCGGTGGCGTACGCGAGGTTGTCGTACGCGCAGGCGGTCATCCAGGCCCGGGTCGCGGCGTATTCGGCCTCGGGGAGGTCGGGCTGGATGGTCCGGGCGTGCTCCTCATCCTCGAGCGCGGCGATCAGCTCGAGCGCGACGGCGGCCTGGGTCTCGGGCTCGAGCCGGCTGCTCGCGTGGTTCATCAGCTCGAAGCTGCCGTGGAGGTAGTCCACGATCCGCTGCTCGGCGCGGGCGAGCCGCCGGAGCTCGCCGGCGACGGCCGCGTTGGAGCGGTAGAGCCCGCGCTGGCTGAGCTCGTATGCACGCTGCCGAAGCTCCTGGAACCGCTCGTCGAGGTCGTCGCTGGTCGCGTCGTCGGTCATGGTCCTGGCTCGCGAGGGACGGATGTCGGTCGGGTCGGGAGGGGGGGGCTCGCCGGGCTGGTCTCAGGGGGTCTTCCCCTTGAGGCAATCGGCGATCCAGCTCAGGTCCTCGGCCTGCTCTCGCTGCGCCGCCCTGGGCAGCGCGGCGCCCGCGGTGGTGAGGGCGTTGTGGACCAGCAGGCGGAGGACGCTGGCCAGCGGCATGGTCGTCTTCTGGTCGAGGGCACGAGAGACCAGGTCGTGGCCCCGATTGAGGATCACCTCGTTGCGCGGCTTGTCCTCGCCGCCGTACTGGGACTCGATCAGGCGACGGAAGCCCGGCGGCACCGTGCCCTGCTTGCCCAGGTCGTCGAAGGCCCGCGCCAGGTCGTGCTTCTCGTTGAGGAACGCCATGGCGGGCTGCTCGGAGCGGAAGGTCGCCACCATGATCTTCGCCCCCGACGACTCCAGGAAGAGCTGCCAGCGGACCGGGGCCGCCTCGAGATCCTGGAGGCCCAGGACCTGCGCGCCGAAGCCCGGCGTCCCGGGGCTGGCGATCCGGAGGTCGGTCGCCGTCCCGGACTCGTTGGCGTCGGCCGCCATCATGACCAGGAGGGATTCCTCGAAGCCGCGCAGGGTGTGGACGCACGGGGAATCCTGCCCCTGGAAGAGCTCGTTGACCCATCGCTCCTGGCGACGGTCGGTGTTGTACCAGATGACCCGGTCCGCGTCGGCCTCGACGAGCCCGTCGGCCCGGCTCCGGTGGAGGATCTGCTCGAAGGTCATCGGCCCGATCGAAGTCGTGTACTGATAGGCCCGTGCCATCAGCCCGCGAAGCCGCGGGTGCCCGAGCGCCGATCCGGCCCACGAGTAGCGATGCCAGGCGATGAGGGACTGGAGCCGCTGCGGGTCCGACCGGATGAGCGACTCGAAGTGGCCGAGGAGGATCTCCTCGATGGTCGTGCGGGCCCGCTGGAAGCTCGCGTCGCGGGCGAGGTCCTCCCGGCTGGCCGTCGGCGAGCAGTCCGCCAGCTCGAGGACCCCGCGGACGAAGCTCGCCCATTCGGGCAGGAGGCCGGCGGTCCTCCGCGAGATCACCATCCGGCGGATCGTGGTCGTCAGCACCGGCTCGCCGGCGAACCCGGGCGTGCGCCGGGGCGTGACGTACAGGGCCCCGGCGATGGATGTCGGCTGCTCCACGCGGATCGGGATGACGTGGAGGGGGGACTCGTCGAAGTAGGTGAGGATCTCCTGCTCGATGGCCTCGACGTCCGGCGTCGGCGCGAACCAGGAGGCCTCGATGAGGTTGGTCCGGGGCCCGGCGCCATTGAGGTGGATCGGGACCGGGAGGAAATCCGCGTACTCCTTCACGGCCGCCTCGATCTGCGAGGCGTCGTCGACGAGCGCCGCGTATTGGGGCTTCAGGTGGAGCGTGACCGTGGTCCCGGGCTCGGTCCTGGGTGACGACGAGATCTCGATGTCCGGGCCGTCGCCGGCACTCCAGCGGACGGCCTCCGCCGCGCCCTGGCGGCGGCTCTCCACCACCAGGCGATCCGCGAGCATGAACGCGCTGAAGAGCCCGATGCCGAACTGACCGATGAGATCCTCGTCCGGGTCGCGGACCGGGTCCGGACTCCCCGCGCGACGGCGGAGCATCCCCGTGATCCCGATCCCGAGGGTGCCGAGGTATTTCTCCGCCTCCTCCGGCGTCAGGCCCACGCCGTCATCCGAGATCGAGATCGTCCCGGCCGCGGGATCGGCGACGACGTCGATCCGCCCCTTGTAGCCGAGGTCGCCCCGCCGCCGCCGGACCACGGCGTCGTGGGCATTCTGAAGGAGCTCCCGGAGCGCCGCCTCGGCCCGGCTATAGAGCGAGGTCCCCATGATCTGGATCACGCCCGCGACGTCGACCTTGAACGGGATCCGGCGAGACCATTCGGACATGAACGGGACGTCCTCGATCGAGGGGGCGCGGCCTGAGGGAATCGCCGACGGTCGCCGGGAGCGGCCGTCGCAACGAGTATCTTAGCGGCTCGGTGGCGGGTTTGGAAACGGGAGCGGTCGGGGTCCAATCCGCGGCGTGCTCGACCGTTGTTCCTCCCCGGCGAGCCCTACTCGCGCCGCGGCAGCCTGCGATAATCCGGCCCGCGGCCGATCGGGGTCTCCAGGTTGAGGGCCAGCAGGTCGATGAACGTCCGGATTTCCTTCCCTCCGGCGGTCAGCCCTTGGGTTCGCTCGCTTCGCTCGTGCCCCTGTCCGCTGGCCTCAACCCATTCCCGCATCTCCCTGGGCGTCTGGGGGATGGGCATCTCCTTGGGCGCGGGAGCCGGCTCCGGCCGCTTCGGATTCCGCACGTCCTCCGGCAGCGGCTCGTGGTCGTCCTCCGCGATCACGATCGGGGCCGGCTCCCAGCGGTCGGCCTCGACGGGGGGAGTCGCTTCGTGCTCGGGCTCGTTGCTGATCTCACAAGCCCTCCCCGAATCCCCACCTGGCAACGAGGGGAACAAATCCGGGCTCCCCCCGTCTGGTCCCCTCCCCCCTTCGTGGGGGAGGGTTAGGGAGAGGGGGTGATCGCTGATGACATGTGAGCGATCATTAATATGATCGGGCTCACCGGAATCTTCGGCCGTTCCCCCGCTCGACGGCTCGCTCCATCCGCCCCCTCTCCCTAACCCTCCCCCACGTGGGGGGGAGGGCATCAGAGGGCTCGCT
>NZ_JAALJH010000079.1 GCF_011064615.1 Aquisphaera insulae
TTAGTGTCGTCGAGCTCATCGAGGTGACCGTTCCGAGCTCGTAGGCTCCCTTCGGCGTCAGGAAGTCGCTGATCGTCCACGCCGCCTGCTCGGCCGCTGTCCAGCGTGGTGCGACCAAGCCATCGGCCAGCGAGAGGTACGCGGCCTCGACCCAGGGGCCGCCCCTCAAGACGACCCTGGTGTAGCACTCCAAGAAGGCCTCGGCGATGTCGTCCAGGACGACCGGATCGCCGTCCAATGTCAACGTGGTCGTTGGCAATGACAGGAGGGACGGGTGGTGGATCACCCCATCCGCCGAGATCCAACTGCCGTACTTGTTGCACCACTGGGCGAGCAGCCCGACGACGGCGTTCCAGAGCCTTCCCTGGAGCACCACGGGCGCGGTCGGGACCGCGGTCAGCGCGGCAAGCTCGACCGGGTCGTAGCCGCCCGTGATGCCGGTGGCGGCGAGCTGGGCCGCGTGGCCGTCGTAGAGCCTCTTGAGGATGTCGCCGATGCTCAATCCGGACAGCGACGGGACGTAATCGTCGTCGGTGCTCGGCAAGTTGAAGGTCAGCGTTCCGGTGCCGTCGCTGGCCGTGATCGGGATCTGATTGGCCAACCACGTCAAGTCGAGGCAGCGGTAGCCGACGCTGATCGGGCCGGAGCCGATGCCCGAGGGATGCAGGCTGACGATCACCCCGGTGAAGCGCAGGGTGCCGTCGACCGTTAGGGTAACGGGCCAGCCCTGGCGGTACGATCCCGGGGTCGTCGTCACTAGTTCGGTGAATTCGAGCGAGCCGGGGCCGTCCATGCTCAGCGTGAGCCGATTGAGGACGATACGCGCGGCGCCGCGGTTGACGACGGACCCGTTGATGGCGAGGACGCTGGCCACGATCAGAAGCCCCCGTAGAAGCTCTCGGAATCGACCTGCTGTCTCTGCATGCCGCGGGCGATTGCCTGCTGGCTCTTCCGGTAGCCGGCCCAGGCGGCCTGCTGGATGGCGGCGGCGAGGTTGCCGTCGGTGTCGGGGAGCCGGTCGACGGCGTCGCGGACGACCCGGTCGAGCTGCTGGGGCGTGCGGACAGTGGGGAGATCGCCGTTGCCTGACTGGCGGAGGGCCTCGGCGGTGAGGGCGTCCTGCTGGGCTGACTGCATGGCCCGGAGCCTATTGGAGGGTTCGGCGTCGCGCTCGGCTCGCTTCCTCGCCTGCTCCGCCTCGTGGGCGGCCTTCTCCCGGGCCTGCTCTTCGGCCTTCGACGCGGCCTCGATCCCGGCCTCTTCCTCGGCCTGGGCCTGCTTCGCCTCCTTCGCGGCGGCCTCGCGGAAGGCGCGATCCTCGCCGGCCCTCTTCCTCCGCGAAACTCCCGCGTCGTGGGCCCGCTCGCCGAATGCCTCGGTAGCCCGCTCCTCCTCATCCTGGCGGCGTCGGGCGTCGGGTGTGAGGCTGGAGAGGTCGTCCCGCGTGCGGCCGGCCGGGAGAGTGCCGACCAGGTCATTGAGGGCCCTGGAGTCGCCGCGGAGGGCCCGGCCGACGAGGTCCTCGGCCTGCTGGCCAATGCGGCCCCGCTCGGCCTCGACGGCCTTGCGTCGGGCCTCGATGTCCCGTTCCATCCCGCCTTGCGTTCCTACCAGGTTGAAGGGATCTCTGGCGACCTGTTCCTGATAGGTCCGGATCGATCTGCGGAGGGCCTCCTGGCGTCTGCCGAGCTCGCCGCCGGAGCTTCCGGACTTGAGGAGGGCGGCCTGGGCGGCCTTGATGAGCGAGTCTGGGTCGTTGCCGACGACCGCCTGGACGTCCGCGGCGATGTCCTTCGCCTCATCGGTGGGCCGGTCGCGGGCGGCTTCGAGAGCGGCCCGGGTCTTCTTCGCGTCGGCGGCTTCGCGCTCCAGCTTCGCGGAGGCGGCCAGGCGTGTGTTGTATTCCTGGAGCTGGCCGGCGGTCAGCTTGTGCTGGTCCTCAAGCTCCTTGAGCCGCTTCCTGTTCTCGTCGAGGGCGTCGGTGAGCTCCTTGACGCGGTCGCGGCTGGTCGGGAGCTCGTTGGCGGCGCCGGCGGCCAGCGCGTCCCAGAGCTTCGTGACGAGGGGCTTCGCGAGGAGGGCCGCGACGCCGAGGCCGGCCATCAGGCCGGCGAGGCCGGGGCCGCCGCCTACGGCGGCGGTGAAGCCCTCGATGTTGTTGAGGATGCCTCCCAGGCCGCCCTGCGCGAAATCCTGGAGGGCACGGCTCGCTTCGAGTGCGGACCGGCCGAGATTGGCGTGGGAGCCGGAGAGCTTGCCGGCCGCCTCGGCGGCCTTCTCGACCTTCTCGACGCCCAAGGCCACAGCGGCCGAGGTCTGGGCGACGGCCGGCTGGAGGGCGATCTCGTCGGACTTGAGGCGAGAGAGGGCGTCGGCGAGCGATTCGGTGGCGGTCTCGGCCTTCGACGCCTCGGGGCCGAAGAGTTTCAGCGCGTCGAGGAACTCCGAGCCGGTCGCCGTGGCCTGGTTGAGAGCCGCGACGAATTCGGAGTTGTCGAGCGATAGCTTTACGCGGGCTTCGTCGGCCATCGGCCATCCCTCCCGGGGTCAGGCTACGGTGAAGGCCAGGTCCGTCGAGGCCGAGCTGTCATAAAACGCCTGGATGCCGATCGTCTGGTAGGTCGCGTCGCCGAGCGGTAGGTTGTCGTCGACCGAGGCGACGTAGTTCTTCGTCTTCAGGTCGATGGTGGTCGTCAGGCCGCCGCTCCGGGCCCAGGCCGCCGAGACCGTGAGCGGGGCCTGGGTTTCGAGGTTCCCGCGGAGGGTCGCGGAGACGTACTGGAGCCGCACCGAGGCGTCCACGTCGCGGCCGGCGTAGTAGAGCGCCGTGATCCACTGGTCCTCGTCCCACGTCGGGGCGAGCGTGTTGCTGACCGTCACGGACAGGCTCGAATACTTGGTGGCCGTCCCGCCGATCGAGAGGAGCCCCTTGCTCTCGTAGTGGGCGTAGGGGTTCTCGGTCGGGAAGACGCTGTCCGCAGGCTGGGCGAGCGTCGCGGTGGACTTCGACTGGCCGACCCACTGGAGGGCGGCGGTGAGGTAATCCTGCTGCGCCGTCCCCGCGACGGCCAGCCGCTGGACCTTGCAGCCGAGGAACCTCTGGACCTGGGTCGAGTCGAAATAGTCCAGCGTGTAGCTATTCAGGTCATTGGACGTGAGGGTCGTGGCGGCCGCCAGGAGGTAACTGGCCTGGCTCGGGTAGAAGAGCGTCGCGAGCCCGCCCGAGACGACCTTCCGGTTGGCGACCACCTGGCGACGTCGATTCCCGCCGTCCGCGGAGCGGATGACCTGCCGCTGGGGCACGGCCCTCACGGTCATGGCGTCGTCGCCGACGATCCGGAACCACGCGATGTCCGGCGTCGTGGCGGACGCGTTGAACGTCCCGTAGGTCGCCTCCTTTGTGCACCGGACCCACTGCTGCGCGCCCCATCCCATGCTCTTCTCCTTATCCGAATGTCCGCCGCGGGTCCCCTACCCCGATTATCGCCGCCCGCCCGCGAAGTCGGGGTTCAGGTCGGCACGTGGAGCAGCAATCGCAGCGTCCCGTCGGCCGCGAGCATGTGCATGCCGGCGTCGGCGTTCCGGTGGCCCAGCGACACGAGCTTCAGCTCCGGCTTGACGACGCCGACCGCCGCGACCTTCGCGCGGATCGCGTTCAACCTGGCCATTTCGGCCGGCCAGAGGGCGTCGCGGACGGCCCCCCAGAGGTCCAGGAGCGGATCGACGTCGGTGCCGGCGACCACGAGCCGCAGGCCGATCGTGAAGTCGACCCGGTGCATGCCCTCGGCCTCCCAGCTCGACGAGCTGGGGAGCGGACCGGTCGCGAGATAGGGCAATCGGGCCAGCGTCGGCGGCAGCGAGTCGGCGGCCTCGCCGGTCCACGACGAGAACGCTTTCACGACCCGCCGCAGGGTCGGGTCCTCTCGGAGGATCGAGTCGACGGCCCGGAAGGCGAGCCGTTCGGGCGACGCGGGCAGCGCGAGCTTCGGCGAGACCAGGGGCATCAGCCACCTCCGAGGGCCTTGAGGACGAACGACCGCAGGGACTCGACGCAGCGGCGGACCGCGTTCGGCCGGACGCCGGCCAGGTCCCTGGGCGGGGAATCCCCGCGGCCGGCGAAGAGGTCCTCCAGGAACGGCAGGCCGTTGGCGTCCACGACGTCGTCCCACGAGCCGAGCACGGACCAGCCGTCGCCCTGCCCGGCCGGCTCCGCGTGGAAACGGGTGATCACGCGGCTGGCCGCCCCCCGGGGGGCCGTCGGCGGCCCGTAGAGGACCCTGTAGGCGGAGCCGCTGAGGTTGTCGTGGGCCAGCGGCGTGAAGTCGGGCGAATGGGTCGCGGGCCGGGGCCGGTAGGTCACCGGGGCCAGCGGCCGGCCGGCGGCGTCGAGGCCGGCGAGGATCCCGGCGCGGTTCTCCTCCTCGACGATCGCCGCCCACCCGGCCAGGAGCGGCGCGAAGTCGAGCCGGGACGCCGCGGAGAGCTCCGCGAACTTCGCGTCGAGGGCCGTCGTGTCGAGATTCGTGCCGCCTGCCATGGGAAGCTCCTCAGCCCCGCCGGACCCTGACCTGTCCCAGGCTGACGGCCGCGTCGGCCGTGCCGTCGAGGTCGAGGTCCAGGTCGACTGTCAGGTTCGAGGCCAGCGCGTTGGCCATCCTCGCGAAGACGGCCGCGTACCGCGTGAGGTCGGCGCCCCCGCCGGGAGACGCCTGGCTGCGCAGGACGGCCGCCAGGGCGTGGCAGGCGGTCGCCCGCCGGACCGCCGCCCCGCGAGGGCCGGTGAGCAGGACGGCCCCGCCGTCGAGAGCGGACTGCAACCACGAGCCGGCCAGGGGCGACCCGGCGTTGCCGCCGGGGATCGCCGCGAGGGAGTCGAAGCAGGGACCGCCGCCGATCGGCCCCCCGGGCATCGCGGCGGCGATGAGCGAGTCCAGCCAGGCCCTGGCGAGCGCCCGCTGCTCGGCGAAGCCGGCCTGGTCGGCGTCGGTGTTCGCGACGTTGCCGATCCAGCCGCACTCGGCCTGCATGTCGGCGAACGTGCAGTAGCTCGACGGGGCGGTGGCCGTCCCCGGTGCGGCCAGGAGCTTGAGGGTCGTCCCGGGCGGCAGCAGGGTCGTCGTCCGACCGGAGCGGCTTGCCCACACCTGGAGCGGATAGTCGCCGGGCGGGATGCCGACGGTGTCCGCGTCCTGAAAGCTGACCTGGAACGTGGCAGCACCGGGCGCGTCGATCCAGCTCGCCGAGGGGGTAGCTAGCGGGGCGCGGTCGTCGCCCGGCCAGAGCCTCGCGACGAGGGCGTCGGTGGCCAGGAAGACGCTCGCGGCGGGCCCCGATGCGGTCATCGCCTGGAAGGGGAAGTCGCGGGACGTGCCGACGGTGAGTACGAGGGGATCGCTCATCGGGCCACCTCCGCCGCAGTGAGTGCGAGGGTGAGGTTCGGGTCGACCGCCGCGAAGTCGTCGGGGGCCGCGTCCGCCGCGAGTGCGAGGGTGCGGCCCGGGTCGATCGCCGCGAAGCCGGCGGCCGCGTCGACGAGGGCGGACTGGAAGGCGTCGAAGAGCGTCCAGCCGGCGGCTGTCGCGGGCCTCGGAAAGAACCGGGGAGTGAAGAAGGCCTCCGGGAAGAAGGAGCTCGGGAACATGGCGGATCCTCCGGGTCATGCCGGCGGCGTGATCGTGATCGCCGTGGTGTTGCCGCTGGGGTCGAAGGTCGTCGACACCCGCACCGTCGAGCCGTCGACGCCGGTCAGCGTGAGGGGGCCGTTGGGCAGGCCGGCCCGCTTGCCGACGAGGGCTCCCAGGACGGCCAGGAGCTGGCGGGCGTTGAGGCCGTCGATCGGGACGGCGTCGAGGCCGGCGGCGGCCAGCAAGACGCGGCCGGATGCGTCGGTCGCCAGCTTGTTGGCCGGAGTGACCAGGATCGCGGACGCGAGGTCCTGGACCGTCGCAGCGGCCGCCAGGGACCTGCCGATGCTGTTCGAGACGGCGAAATCCGCCCCCGTGGTCAGATCGGTCCAGACGGCCGTCGCGAAGGCCGAGCTCGCGGATGCGGCGACGCCCGCGGCCGTGATCCAGTTGGCCGGAATCGAGGGCAGCGTGACGGCCGCGGTGACGCTGGCCACGGAGCCGCCGACGTTCCCCGTCACGCTGCCGACCGCCCCCGAGACGGCACCGACGGTCGTGATGTTGGTCGTGCTGGCGAGGGTCGCGGCCGGGACCGTCACGCCGCCCGCGCAGGTGACCGCCTGCGTCTTGATGGTCTGGAGGTCGGCCGCGACGTTGCCCGACACGTCCGCGCTGGAGAGGGTCGCGGGGACCTTGCCGGACGCCGGGTTGACCTGGCCCGAGCCGGTGCCGACGGTCGGCAGGCCGCCGGCCGACGCGGGACTCGCCGTGGGCAAGGCGGACAGTCCGAGATTCGTCGCGGCCTGGGGGTCGAAGGCGACGACGGGATAGATCACGTCACACGGGTCCGCGCCGGTCGCGGTGGCGTGGAGGATGAGCGGCCCGAGCGTGTTGGTGTCGGTCGCGTTGCCGGCCACCTGATACCAGCCGTTCCCGATCTCCGTCACGAGGCCGGACGGGGAGGCGAACGACCCGCCAGGCTTCCTGAGCACGACGGTCGGGGTCGCCCCTGTGACGGGCGCGACATGGTCGGTCGACGCGACGAGCAGGAACAGCAGGGGCTGCGACGTGCTCGATTGCTTGAGCGGGTAACTGATCATGCCACGCTCCTTGACCCGAATCGAGGCGAGATCGTGCGTCGGAAGCGAGGGGTCGCGCCGGAGTAGTAGTAGGCGGTCAGCAGGTCTTCGCGCCACGACGGCGGGGGTTCCCACAATTCCCAGGGATTCGACGCGAGAGAGGCGATCTCGGCCCGCGAGCACGCCCGGTTCAGGATCAGTGCGTGTGCGAGCGTCCCGCGGCCGATCGACCCGAGTCCGTTTGGGTTCACCATGATTCCGACCGGCACCGCCGCCGTGCCGACGAATGCGGAGCCCGGGGTCCCGGTCGCCGTCGCCACCGCGACCCCGTTGAGGTAGGCCGTGGCCGTCGCCGTGGCGACGTCGTAGGTCGCGGCGAGGTCGGCCCAGGTGCTATTGGTGAGCACATTGCCGCTGGTCGCCGCCACGTTCCCCGCCGCCGTGAACGCGAGCGCCCGGAACGTCCCCAGGCCGATCCCGTCGAGGATGCCGACGCGATTCGTGCCGTCGTCGAGGCGGATCACCGTCGAGAGGTTCGTGGACGTGGTGATGTACACACGGGCGAGGAGCGTGAAGCCCGCCGTCGGCCGATACCGGGCGGAGGCCGGGACGAGGCCGTACTGGGTGCCGGTGAAGCCCAGCCCGTAGCCCTGGTCGGTCGACAGCCATGCCGGCGAGCCGGTGAGGGTGCAGGCGTCCGGCCCCGCATCGTTCGCCAGCGACGCGCCCTGCCCCGCATTCACGGCGAGCGCCAGCGTGACGTCCCGGCCGAGCGGATGGGCCGGGTCGACGCGAGTGCCGAACAGGGGCTTGTTGAGCCAGCGCATCGAATGCCCCCTTACGACAGCTTCGAGCTGGTGACCTTGACGCTGCTCAGGGGCTGGCCGGCATCGAGGTTCGTGACCTTGCCCGACCACTGACCGGTCGGGACTCGCACGGCCTTCCGATAGGTCGTCGATACGACGACGGGCGAGAACGTGTAGCTGATCGAGGGGGTCAGCTCGTAGTTGCTGGCGTCGGCCTTGTCGTAGAGGTCGAGCCGGCATCCGTTGGTCCCGGAGACGGAGCCGCCGGCCGTGACCTCGAAGCCGACGACCCCGCCGAACGCGCCGCCGGTGCTGAGGTCGAAGGTGAACGGGCTCGACGTCGTGGCCGCGGCGAGCGAGCCGTTGTAGAGGGTGTTGGAGCCGTTGTCCTGGCCGGCCGTCGAATAGGCGATGCTGGGTCCTGCCATGGCTCAGTCCTCCTCCGCGGTCGCCGGCCTGACGTACAGGATGTCCGCGGCCGTCACGTCCCGGCCGAAGAGCTTGCGGGCGAGGCTGATCTCGGCGGACCAGGCCGCGTCCGGGACGTCCTCGGTGCGGGTCAGCCGCTCGCGGAGCGACGCCTCTTCGCCGCCCGTGATGATCGGCCGGGTCGTCGACTCCGGGTCGGGCGCCGTCGCCGTCAGGAGGTCCATGGCGGACGCGAGGCTCGGCGTTTCGCTGTTGAACTCCGCGATCAGCCGATCCTGGAAGCCCGACTCGCGGAGCCGCTTCCAGCTCGCGTCGGAGAGGAGCGCGAGCACGTCGGCCCACGTCCAGGCGACGGGCCGCGTCACGAGCGGGGCCTCGGCGACGGGATTGGCCACCCGCATGGCGGCGAAATTCGCCAGGATCTGGTCCGTGGCGAGCGACCAGCCCCCGGCCATCGCCGCGACCTGCGAGCCGATCCAGTCGGCGAACGGCCCGGATGGGACTCCGCTCATCGACCCTCCTCCGTACGAGCGGCGGCCCGGGCCGCGACGAGCGGCCCGGGCCGGCAGGTTAGTAGGCGTAGATCGCGACCCCCGCGAGGACGACGCGGCCGGTGCAGGTGTCGGAGGCGTTGTCGGCCACGCGGCGAATCCGGACGCCGATCCAGTTGCCGGCGGCCGCCGAGTCGAGGTTGGCGTTGGCGATCGAGATCGTGCCGACGCGGAGGACGCCGGCTGTCGACGCGAGCGTGACCGTGGCGGTCTGCTCGGTGCCGGCGCCGGAGGTCAGGTCGAGGCTGTCGGTGTTGTCGGCGAGCAGCTTGACCGAGGCGCCGATCACCACGGCCGTCCCCAGGTCGGCGGCGTTGGAGCCGTCATCGACGACCACGACGTCGACCTTGAGGCCGGTCGTCAGGGTCGCGTTTCCGGGGATCTTCAGGACGGCGTCGTAGCCGACATTCTTGTTCCTGGGCAGGGCCAGGCCCCGGACGGTGCCGGTGGGCACCAGTTGGAGGCCGGCCTCGTAACCCATGGTCGTCTCGCGCTGGAGGGCGTCGACGACCGACGCGACGAGCTCACTGGCCATCTGCGGATCTCCACGAATAAGGCGGATAGGAGCGCGGGCGGCGGGCACGGGACGCTCCCGTGCCCGCGGCGAGACGCGGCATCAGGCGGTGACGGCGTAGGCGGCGAAGTCCTTCCGCACGATCTTGAAGCCGACGTTCGTGTGGATGTTGATCAGGGTGCCCTGGTCGCGGAGGCTGTAGCCCATCTGGATCTGGAACGTGAACTTGGGGGCGTCGGCGAGCGGGTACACGTACGTCTCCTCGACGCCTCCCAACTCGGCGTTGGAAGGCGGCGGGGCGCAGACTCCCGCGACGGCCCAGCGATGCAGGAAGACACCCGCGTACTTGCTGCTCGGGGTCGGCATCTGCTGGTCGAACTTGATCGTCGCCCCCAGGGCCGGCACCAGGACGCCCCCCTGCTGGGCCATGCGGGCGGCGTCCTCCCCTACGACCTGGGCGGAGTAAAACGCGGTGTCGGAGAGCATGTTGGCATAGGCCGCCGGGTGGGTCAGGAACGTCAGGTTCCCGGACTGAGACGTCGGGCAGCCGTTGCCGACCAAGTACCCCCACAGCTTGTTGACGTCCGCGCGCTGGAAGGTGCTGGCGGCTCCCGAGGTGAGCGACGAGTAGGCGTTCAGGTTGCTGCTCGTGAACAGGCCGGTGACCAGCGAGTTGCACTGCCGCAGCGCCGCCTCCAGCTTGGGCTGCACGTAGAGCTCGGAGAGCTTCTCGGGCGTTCGGACGGCGTCCCAACTCTTGATGACGAAGCTCGCCGAGATATGGTTGGAAAGCGTGATCTGGGCGAGGTCGTGCTGGGTATCCGACGGCTGGAGCGGGCCGCCGCCGATGTCCGCCGCGTCGGACTGGTCGACGCGCGGGATCGGCACGTTCATCGTCTGGCCGATCTCGCCCCCTGCGGCCTGGAAGTCCCAGTAGATGCTCCCCAGGGCCGCCTTGGTGTACGTGAGCGACTGGATCGCCATGACGGTGGCGGGAACCAGGCGCGTTTCGAAAATGCCGCTGACGGAATTCGCCATTCGAGGAGCCTCTCGGCGGGCTCCGAAGGGCTGTTAGCCCTCTGCGAAAGTCCGGCAACTTTCGCGGCGTGATCGACTTGACCTGGAGAGCCACCTGTCCGGGGTGGCCTCGGCGGCGGGCGCCGGGGTGATGATTCTATCCTACGCGAGCGCCGCCGCCGGCCGAAATGCCGTCACCCGTCGATCAGCTCGACCCCGCCCGTCAAGAGGGCCTCGCTATAGCGCGCCTGGTTGGCCGCCATCCATTCGCGGGACCTCAGGTCGCTCGACCTGACCCTGAACTTCCCGCTTTCCTTGACCAGGCCCCCGCGACCCGCCCCAGGCCCCGGCTTCTGAGAAGCCGCCACCGATTCGGCCGGCTTCTCGCCAGGATTCTCGCCCTTCGAGGTCTCCGCGAATAGGTACGGCCGCGTCGTTCGCTGCTCCTCGATCAGATTGGCGATCGCGGCCTCGTCGGGCTCGTCGACCTCGGCCTTGTAGCCGGCGAGCTGCCAGAGGTCCCCGACCGCGTCCAGCCTGGCCCCGGCCTTCGTCGCCGCCGCGTCGAAGACGCGGCGATGCTTCAACCCGCGGAGCTCGGCGGTGAGCTCGGCGACCCGCTTGGATGCCGCGGACGAATCGGCCCGCTTCGCCAACTCATCCCGCTCCTTCGTCAGGGCGGCCACGGAGGCCGCCAGGGCGTCTCGCTCCTTCTCGACGGCGGCGAGCTCGTCCCGCCCCTTCCGCATCTTGTAGTACAGGCTCGCGATCTTGCGGGGGTCCTTGCCCCCCGCGCCTTCCCGCTCATCAGCCGCCTTCTCGGCCATCGCCGTCATCCTCCGTTGGTTTGGACCGGATCCACGGCCGGGGGCGTCGGCACCCCGAGCCTCGCGGCGGCCTCCCGCACCAAACCGGGGTCGGCGGCCACCTGCGCCAGGTGGGCGATCGCCTGCTCCCGGGTCAGCCCGTACCGCCGCATCGCGATCGTCACCGGGGACTCGATCCCCAGCTCGATCGCCGCCCTGTCCTGCGCGTCCCGCTCCGGCCCCGGCAGGTCCACCTGGGCCCCCGGCCAGGCCAGCGAGAGCCGCCCTTCCTTCGCCGCGGCGAGCAGGTCGGCCCGGTCGTAATGCGTCCCGCCCACCGCCAGCGAGGCGACCGCCAGGTCCCGCTCGTACCGACGGAAGGGCTGCCTCCGCTCGGTGGCGTAGTCGGCCAGCGGCTTCTGCTCGATCGCCAGGGCTGCACCCGAGGCCAGCGGCTTGCTCCCCATCCGATAGGACGTCACCGGGACGCCCAGGCCCTCCAGCTCGGAGTCGATCACCGAGCGGATGTTCGTCCAGCCCCCCTCGATGTCGAGGTCCGCCTGGAGGTACTCCAGCCGGCCGGGCGGGGACTTCTCCAGGTCGGTCGGCAGCGACGCGAGCCTCGCGAACCGGCCCATCACCCGGACGGGGTTGGCCGCGACGTCCACGTCGAAGGCGACCCCCATCGGGGCGTGATACTCCTGCACGGCCTGGGCGAGGTCCGAGGCCTCCACGTCGAGCGTCGAGTTGATCGCCGAGAGGAAGGGCCCGAGCCCGCCGCAGGCGTCGATGCCCGAGGTCGGCGGCTCGAACCAGGCGAAGGCGAACGGCAGAACCCCATAGGGGTTCTGGCCGGAGAGCTCGGGCCGGAACCTCGGCAGCCGGCCGCCGGCCGTCTGGCCGGGCCGGAGCTGATCGGTCTCGTAGACGCGGAAGAACTCGGGCGTCCAGAACGTGTACCGGGTGCGGTTATCGGCGCAGTCGATCGTCACGCAGCAGGCGACCTCGTTGGCCTTCCAGGGGGCCTCGTAGGGGACGATCTCGTGCCAGCCCGACCAGACCTGGAACGAGAGCGGCCGGGCCGGGTCGCCCGTCGCCGCCACCTGGATGGCCGCCATCCCGTGGAGGTGCGACATCCGGTCGACCTGCTGCCAGACCCCGTTGACCTGGGCGGCGTCGTAGGCAGCGTTCAGCCAGTCCGCCGCCCCCTCGTGCCCGGGGAGGGACCGGGCCGGGGCGGGGGCGTAGAGCTGGCTGGCCAGCACGGTGACCACCCGCCGGGCGAACGGCAGCGACCGCTTCGGCCGGCGGCGGTAGTCGGCGTCGTCCTCCGCCTCCCGGTGCGGGATCATGTCCACGCCGCGCAGGGCGTAATAGGCGGCCGACCGCAGGCATACCTCGCGACGGCCCTGCTCGTTGGGCAGGCCGGCGAGGATCTCGCCCTCGATCGCCGACAGGAAGTCGTCGGGGAGCGGCTCGATGGGCACGTGGGTGGCTCCTTACGCCCGCTCGTATTCCGGCACGAACTCGCCGGCGAGCTCGATGTCGTAATGTCGCGTCTCCGACCGGTTCGGCCAGAGCACGTGATACAGCTCGGCGGTCGCGGTGACGCTCACCCCCGTGACCATCCCCCGAGTCGGCTCGTCGTCGATCCGGAGGTAGACGATGTCGCCGACCCCGAAGGCCGCGACCCGCTTCGAACCCGGCGTCCGGACGGTGATCGACATGGGGCGTCACTCCTTCACTTCGACGGCGGCCTCGGCGACCGGCCAGGGGGTGGGATCGAAGGCCCAGCCCTCGGCCAGCATCCGGGTCAGCAGCCCGGAGAGGGCCGCGAGCGGCTGGTCCGCCCGGTGCTCGATCCGGACGGTCTCGTTGCCGACGCGGGCCAGCCAAGGGCCGTTGAGACGCTCGGGTGCGACGACGATCGTGTTCGCGGGGCTCGCCATCCTGGGCCTCCTTGATGATTCCAGTGTAAGTCAGTCGCCGCGGACGGCCTCGTCGCGGAAACTCTGGGTCAGGGCGTCGCAGGTGTCCGGCGCGTGCCCGAGCCGCTCCTGCATGGACTCCTTGTCTTCGAGGGCCGACTTGTCGCCTTTCAGGCTGTACCGCAAAGCCAGCAGCTCTTCGCGAAGGGCCGGCCACCAGGGCTGGACCGGGATGTGGAAGGGCCGCCAGGCCACGCCCTCGCCGAGGAAGTGCTCGGGGTCGAGGCGCCGGGCGAGGGCCATCGCGGCGGCCGTGCGGAGATTCGTGAACCGCTTGCCGCCGGCTCCCCCGCCGAGGTACGGGACGGCGCCGTAGATGCCCTGGGCCTGGAGGGCGTTGGACATCCGCTTACCGGTCGTGCCCGCGCCGTCGTATGAGCAATCCCGCTCCGCGACCCCCCACTTCTCGCGGAGCCTGGCGATCACCGCCGCGGCCCCGGACGGGCCGGTATACGGCGAGGCGTCGCACTCCAGGATCCCGACGTCGTCCCGCACGAAGACCACGGAGCGGGCACGGCCGACACCCTCCCCGACGTCGCACGAGATCCGCTTCTGGCCGCCCCGGCCCGCCTTCCGGGCCTCGGCGGCCGCGGCGGCGGCCTCAGGCGACGTGCAGGCGTCGAGGTGCTCCGGCGGGATCAGCGTGTCCTGGTCGAGCCTGGGCCGCTGGGCCAGGACGTGGACGCGATACCAGAGCGAGTTCTTCCCGTGCTTGCGGGCCATCGACTCGATCCAGGACCGGTCCGCCAGGCCGTAAGGGCTCCGGTCGAGGTGGGCGTGCGGCGATGCCATCGCGGGCGTCACGAAGTGCCTGACGGCCAGGTGCGGCGGGACGTTTTCCCTGGCGTCGCGGTCGCCCTGGTCGCAGATGTCGACCGCCCAGCCAGTCGCCCGGACCGGGTTCATGGCGAGGAACATCTTGGTCGCGTTGAGGCTGTCGAGGGCGGACCCGATCTCGGCGGAGATCGCGCTGGCCTCGGTGATGACGACCAGGAGGTTGCCCGCGTGCTGCCCCGAGGCGCGCTCGATCGACGTCGTGGAAAAGGCCAGGGCCCCCCACCCGGGGGCCAGCGTCATCGTCAGCGGCGATGCCTTCACGCCCTCGCTGATATCGACCTGGAAGATCTCCGGAAAGTGCTTGCGGAAAGGGCAGCCTTCCATCGCGCGCCGGACTTCCTTGAAGGTCACAGACCCCAGGAGCGTCTGCGACGGGCCGGTCGCGATGACCAGACTATCGACGCGTGTGTAGAGCCACCAGGGCGCCAATGAGCCAATAAGCATGTCCTTTCCCAAACTGTTGGCCGTCTCGGCCACCACGACCCTGTAACGCTGGAGCGCTTCGGCCCATTCCAGCTGGCCGTCGTATCCCCTGGGTCGGCCCGACCAGAGGGGCGGCTTGTTCAACACCGCGGTGTTGAAGAGCGCGATATCGTCGTGGCACTCGGCCAGGAGGTCGCACAGGGCGTCCGTTTCAGCGTCGAAGGCCATCAGGATGCCCCCTCGACGCCCTCGGCATCCGCCCGCCCGGCTTCCCTTTCTTCGGCCTCCCTGGCGGCACGCAGCTCCTCCGCCCGCCGCTGGGCTTCCTCGACGACCTCGCGACGATCGGCGGTGTCCGCACTAGCCGGCCGCTCCGACGGCTTGGCCCACCGCTGCGGAAATTTGCGCTCCAGGAACCAGCGATTTCCGGGCGAATTGGCCGGGTCATTCAGGACGCGGTCCAGCGCCCGGGCCTCCCCTATGCTCGAAGCCCTCTCGAGTTGCACAAAGAAATCGAGGATCGCGGCGGGCACGCCGGGATCGCCGGATCTCGCCCGCTGCTGCCAGTAGTTGAGGGCTTGCTGGGTGACGCCCGCGGCCTTCAGCGCCACTTTCTGGTAGTTCCCGGCCGCGACCAGTTGGAGGATCGTATTGCAGACGTCCGGCGTTAGGACCCGGGGCCTCTCCAGTGCCGTGCCCGTCTGCGGCTTCTTCCTGGCGGCCATGATCACCCTCCCGTCGACCGGTGCGACTCGGCGGCGGCCAGCTTGGCCTTCAGCTCCGCGACCTCCACCTTGAGGACAGCGCGGGCTTCGCGGCTCTCGTCGACCTCGCCGTGGAGCTTGTCGACATCCGCCTGGGCCTCGTCGAGTCGTCGCCGCAGGAGCCTCACTTGTCCATTGGCCCCGCTCGACCAGATCGCCCAGATCGACGCGGCAACACCAATGGCCGCGCCCGCGATGACCAGGTCCGGCCGGCCTTCCACGACTGCCAGGGTCGCGGAGGGGAGCCCCACGACCGCCCCCAGCACCGCCGACCTTCCCGGAGTCAGAACCTCCGCCAGCCAGCCCGACGCGATCATCTCGATCCCGCCGCATCCCGCGACGGCCTCCATTTCCCGGCGGACGCTCACTGAGCCGCAGCCTTCGCCGCCTGGGACTTCGCCTGGACCGTCGCGGTCCCGAACAGGATTGCGGCCGCCGCGGCCAGCAACTCGCGATAACCGCCCGCCTCGTCGCCAGAGAGGATCGCCAGCAGCGCCGTGGCGACCGCGCCCAACGAGGCGGAATGCGAGAGCGTCCACTTGAGGACGACCGTGAGCAGGGCCTGCAGTTGCGGGATGGTCATGGAGGGCGTCCTTTCCGTCCGTAAAGCGAACGAAGGTCCGACGCTCTCCAGTATCGCCGAGAGGCTCTGGAACGCGGAAATCGCGAGCATAGAGGCGCGGGCGAGTTGATCGTTCGCGTGAGTGAGGACGCGACGACCTCACCGAGACGTTAGAGATGCCAAGGTGATAACGTTATTGATTATAACGGATTGATATTTAACGACTTATGACTTGAGGGGTGGTTTCCTCCGCGTCACGGCGGGCCCCCCGCGGGGCCGGGCAAGCTCAGATTCGGTGGGCGGCGGGACGGCCGCAGACCCGCCGGAGGACGGCGCGGGCGGCTTCGATCGCGGCGGGGCTCGCCAGCGGCGGCGCGGCGGCGAAATAGTCCTCGTGGATGCCGGCCGCCCGCCGCACGTCCGCCGCCCGCGCCGGGTCCAGGTCCTGGAAGAGCGGGTCCTCCGCGAAGTCCTCATCGAAGAGGACCGTGTCGGCGAGGGCGTCGAGCAGATCGTCCCACGCCTCCCTGTCGGTGCTCGTGACCCGCGGATAGCCGTCCAGCCGGTTCGGCAGGGCCTCGCGGGCGGCACTGGCCGCCAGGACCCGGAACTCGCGGCCCCGCTGGCGGGATCGGATCTCTTCATCGACGCGATCCCGGATGCAGTCGAAGATCGCGGCGACCGCGGCGTCGTCGACGGCCGTCAGGTCGACGGCCGGGACGTCCCGATCGAGGAGCCCCCCGGCCACCCGGGCCAGCACCACGAGCCGCTCGGGCGACGGCAGCCGCTCGAAGGGCGTGCCGTCGGGATTCCAGGGCTCGTCGTCGTCGGAGCATTCGAGCTCGAGCTCGACGCCGTCCCAGTACGCCGACACGCCCGCCACGAACAGGTCCTTCATCGCCCCGGTCAAGACGCCCTCGCTGTCGTCATCGTCGTCATCGCTGGGCAAGATCCACATGGTGCCGCTCCGCAGGTGGTGTCAAAGACTGTCAGTCGCCGAAGACCGACCGGATGGCATCCTGCTGCTGGTCGGGGAAGAGATGGCGATACCTCCGTCGCATCGCCTCGGTCTGGTGGCCCATCCAGCTGTCCACGACACGTTCGTCGATCCCCTTGAGGGCGCAGTTGCTGGCGAAGGAGTGCCTGAGCGTGTGATAGCCCGGCGCGACCGCCCAGGGACTCCCCTTCAGGGCCTGACGGAACGCCTTCGCGGCCATCTGAACCGAGATCGGTCGCCCGCCCTTGCCGCAGACGGTGTAAGGACCGCCCGGGTGTTGCGAATCCAGCCACTCGCGGAGGATGGCCCGCAGCTCGCCGGCCATGGGGACCGTCCGGAACGTGAGCTCGCTGCCCCGGTCCTTCTTCTTCTCGCGGAGCGTCACGACGCCGCGGTCGAAGTCCAGGTCGTCGACCCGAGACCGGAGGATCTCGGACCGCCGGGCGCCGGTGTAGGCTGCCAGGCTGATGGCGACGAACGCCCAGCGGGCGTGACACCTCTCCCGGGCCGCGTCGAGGAGCTCGCGGACCTGATCGAGCGTGAGGAAGAGGCTCCCCCACAGCTCGTCGATCTGGGCGTCCGTGAGGCCGCCTCGGGCGATCTGCCGCTCGATCTGCTCGCGGACCTGGAACGGCGGCTTGCCGCGGACCTTACCGAAAGTGAGCCCGGCGAGCGACAGCGGCCCTGGTACGAGTCCCAGGGGCTTGGCCCACCGGTTCCAGATGCTGGCGAGCGTCCCCAGTTCCTTCCGGACCGTCGCGTGCGAGATGGTCCGGCCCCGTCGCCCCTTTTCGAGCCCGCGACGGTCGACGTACCGCTGCAGGGCTTCCGTAGAGATGGAGGCGACGGGGAGCGACTTGCCGAGGAGCCGCGTGAGGTGTGCGGCGTGGATCCGCTCGGTGTCGCGGGTGTTGGCCTCCTTGCGGCCGGCGGGGTGCTCGGCTTCGTACCGCTTCAGGAGCGCCGAGAGGGTCAGCGGGGCCTCGCCCCCCGGTTTGGCCGTGACCTTGCCGCCGGAGACCAGGAACCGTCCGACGTCCGCCCCCGGCGGGATCTGGAGAATTCCCCGATCGACCAGCCGGAGGCTCTCCTCCAGTCGGTGTCGGCAGGCGGTCGCCTCCTCTTTGGTGGCCTTCGCCAGCGAATGAGAATGCCGACGCCCTTCCCAGACGAACACGATCCGCCACCGACCGCCCGGTCGCTGTTCGAGTGATGCCACGTCGCAGTCCTCCCTCGCAATCTTACGCGGAGGACGCCAACGTAACCCCAATGCGACCCGGCGGATTCCCCAAATTTTCCCCAAAGCCCGTCGCGAAGAGCTCTGTTTTTCGTCGTAACTCCTGATTTGATGGCGACTTAGGTTAAGCTGGGGATCTAGGATTCGAACCTAGACTAACTGATCCAGAGTCAGTCGTGCTACCGTTACACCAATCCCCAAAGGTAGGCGGTTGGCCAATCGTGGCCACACAGGTCATGGTACGAGGTTCGCCGGTTTCTTTCAAGGTCGAAGCGGCTGGTCGGAACTCGTCGCGGGGGTGTGGGTTCGGGCACGCCTGCTAGAGGCTGGGGTTGGAAAACTCCTGGAGCGGCAGGCGGACGGGGACCTGGTGGCGGGAGCTGCGGGCGACGGCTTCGGTGAATTGCATGTAGAGGCCGCCGGTCGCGAAGTCGGTGTGCGTCACGGGACGCTCTTCCCGGATCGCCGCGAGGAAGTCCTCCTCGACCCGCCAGCGGCCCCGTGATTCGGCCGGGATGGGCAGAGGTTTCAGGTCGGTCTCTCTCGACCGGGCGGCTCGGATCTCGTCCTGGAGCAGGTCGTAGACAATGGTCCCCTCGCTCCCGACCAGGGTGATCGTCATCGTCGGGTCGTGCCAGGAGACCCCGCTGATCCGGTAGACGCCCACCGAGCCCCCTTCCTGGGTCGTCAGGACCTGGATGCTGTCCGGCGTCCCGACCCGGGCGAGCTTCCCGAGCTCGGGGTCGAACCGACGCTCCACCAGCTTCGAGGCGTAGGCGAGGACTCGATCGGCGGGGGGAGCCACGCGCAGGACGGTCTCATACACGATCCCGAGCGTCAGCATGTTGAACCCGGAATAGCGCGTCATCTGACGCCAGCCCATCGGGGTCTCGGGATCGGCGAGCTCCCCATTGATGCTGTCCACCCGAAGCTCGCGGAGCTCGCCGAGGAAGCCGTCGTCGATGAGCGAGCGGATGAAGGACTCTCCGGTGAGCCCGTAGGGGCTGGGGACGATCATGGCGACGAGGCTCGGGTGCTCCTTCGACTTCTCGAGCATCCGCTGCGACTCGCGGGCGTTCATGGCCATCCGGGCCTGGGTCAGGACGTGCTTGCCCGCGTCCAGGGCCGCCAGCGTCACGGAGCAATGCAGGTAAGGCCAGGTGCCGATCAGGACCGCGTCGATCTCGGGGTCGGAGATCAGCTCTTCCCAGTTCGCATAGATCCGAGGGATGTCGAACTCGCGGGCCACCCGCGCCGAGGATTCGCGGTGACGATTGCAGACCCCGACGAGCCGCACCCCGGGCTGCTTCAGGAATCCGGGGATGTGCCTGGCGCGGACAACCTGGCCGGCCCCCACGATCCCGATACGTATCTGACCCTGCGCCATGATTCCGCCCGTCTCTTCGCGACGATCGGCGAAGTGCCTGCGGCTCAAGTGGAAGGGAGACCTGGCGGGCATCTCGCCGGGGACACTCGAGAGGTCCCCGTTGAGCGACCCTTCCGATTGTAGGATCTGCCCGTCCGGCATCCAAGGCGGTGGGCTCGACGACCTGTGCCTCGTCCCGGCCCGGCGGCGCGTGCGAGGCCCGCCTTATCGGCCCGGGAACCGGGTCGGCCCGTAGTAGGCGCCCGCATAGCCGCCGATGTAGAGAGGCTTGGTTCCCGGCACCGGATAGACGGGGCGCTGGACGACGTTCGTGGAGTCCGGAGGGGGGCCGCCGAATCGATCGGAGGCGCAGCCCGCCACGGAGCCGGCCAGGAAGCCGAGAATCAGAAAGGACTTGCGGCGAGAGACGTGTCGTCCTGAGGGCATCTTGGTCTGGACCTCCTGGTAGGCGGAGAAAGGCCGCGCGGTCGGAAATGGTATCGTCCGGGGAAACGCCGGGCGCCCCCGGATTCGCCGGATCGTGGGCCGATCCCGGGCGATCAATCCGCGTGACCGATCCATGCGGTCTAACCTCTAATCCTGAAGGGGGTTGTTCCGTGGCAGGCCGTCCGTCGGGGCGGCCGATTCGCGGCCCGGAATCGCGGGAAAAGCCTCAAGTTTTCCCCCCGAAATCGCGGTCGGGATTCCTTGCGCGATCGATTCAAGCCCGGCATCCGGCAGGGCCGATCGAAAGGCTGTCTCGGCGTTTCCCCAGGTGCCGGCCGCGGCACCGAGGCCGGGTCATTCGTCGTCCCGGCCTGGTGATCTCGAATGGGATTTTCGCCTCACTCGCTTGCCTCGGTCCGCATCCTGGGGCTCCTGGTGACAGCCCTTATGGTGGTGCTGGCCGGCGTGCGTGCGGGGACCGACACGAGCCATCCGACGGTTGCGGCGGTTCCGGTCGGGGATCGACTCGCCGAGCCGGTCCCGGTCGCGGTGAATCGAGGGCGGGCCAGCCTGGCCTGGGATGTGACGGGGCCGGGAGAGAAATCGCTCCTGGTCGTCTCGTCGCTGGCTCGTCGCCCCGGTCCCTTCCCGATCGAGCTCCGGGCGACGGCCCTGGCGACGCCGGGCTCGCGCCGGATCGAGCGGCCCGAGGCGCCCGTGCGTCGGCCGCCCCAACTGCGGGGTTATCGGGGGGAGCCGGTCGCGGAGCCCTTGAAGGGGACGCCTCCGCGGGAGCGTCGATTCCAGCTCATGATGCGCGACGGCGACGTCACGAACGCGAGCAACTACGGCGAGGTCCGGGGGGTCCTGCGGGCGGTTGGGAAGCGGGTCCAGGTCTACGTGGGGGCCGAGGAGGTGGCCACGGTCCGGCCCGACCTGCTCCAGGACATCGTCGAGACCTTCGACGATCGGATCTACCCCGTGGCCTCGAAGGCGACCGGGCTGGCGGATGACGTCGACGGCGACGGCCGGTTCACGGTGCTGGTCTCCGGCTGGCTCGGGCGGCTCGGGAATGGCCGGCACGCCGTGGACGGCTTCGTCCGGGTCTCCGACCTGGACCTCGCCTTCGCGCCGCCGTTCGGCAACCGCTGCGACATGATGTACGTGAATAGCGGGCTGACGGCCGGGCCCTACCTGAGGACGATCCTGGCTCACGAGTACATGCACGCCGTGGTCTTCGGGGGCAAGTCCAGGTCGGCCGGCCGGTCGAAGGAGCAATCCCCGGGCATCGAGGAGGAAGGGTGGCTCGACGAGGCGATCGCCCACCTGGCCGAGGACATGCACGCCTTCTCGCGGACGAACATCGACTATCGCGTGGCAGCCTACCTGGCCGGTCCGGAGCGTTACCAGCTCGTGGTGGGGGATTACTACGCGGCGGACCTGTTCCGGAGCCACGGGAATCGGGGCAGCACCTACCTGTTCCTGAGATGGTGTGCGGAGCGATTCGGTCGGGACCTGATCCCGACGCTGATCCAATCGCCGCTGTCGGGGACGGAGAACCTGGAGGCGGCGACCGGTTGCCGCTTCTCCGATCTCTACCGCGACTGGTCGGTCGAACTCTTCCTCGCCGGCCTTGGAGCGGGAGGGCGTGGGGTGAATGGAGGAGACGCCTCCTCGTCCGCGGACCAGGAGGAGTGGCAGCTCGGGGGGCCTCGCGCGTCGATCGTGGAGCCGGGAGGCGAGCCGCATCGATGGTCGACGGCCGGGACGAGCAGCCACTATGTCGTGCTCGATTCTCGCGCCTCGGGAGGAGTCGAGGTCGAGATCGAGGGGCCGGAGGAAGCGGACATTCAGGTGACCCTGGTGCCGCTCCCGAGCGGGCTCCCCTCGCTGCGGCTGGAGGCGGAGGTCTCCGCCTCCGCGGGCGGCGAACCCCAACTCCGCGGAGTTGTCCGCGAGCGGGACGGCCAGCCCCTGCGGCTGGTCGCGCTCTCCTGGGGGCCGCTGGTGCCGGCCGCGTCCCCGCGTGCCGTGGATGTCGCTCGCGGGCGGCTGGACATGCTCGGAATCGCGTCCACCTTCGGGTCGTCCGCCCTCGCCGGCCATGGCATCCTTCGTTCTCGCCCCGTGCCACTGGCCGGCGAGGTGGCATCGGCCGGCCCGATCGTCGTGCGGGCCGTGGGCGTCGATTCACGGGGCCGAAGGGTCTCGGCCTGGGCGGAGATACCGCCGCATCCCGAATCGGCCTCGGGCGAGCGGCTCCCGTTGGCCCGCAGCCCGAGATGATCGCCGGGGACGCCGCCTGAAGCTCCTTTTCATCGTCTTGCTACGTTTCCTTCCCCTCGCGGTCGGACTTGCCCGAACCGGGGCGCTTCCGGTATGATCCTATCGTCGGACTTGCCGGCTCTCTGCGGCGTCCAATCTGCGATGAAAGATCGATTCGAGACATATGCCCATCCTCTCCCACCCGGGCAGCCTCGATGATTTCCGGATTCTTCCGACGGGTGGCGGACCGCTGCGCCCATGAACATGAGTGACGACGTCTATCGATTCGCACCGCGGGGCCGGGCGGGGATCGTCGCCGGTCGCGATCCGTCTGACGACGAGAGGGGCGAGGTCGCCCGGCGCGGGGATTGACCACCCGCATTCACCTGGATGATCGCTATCCGTGAAGGAGCCCGCCGTCATGACGGCGGCGTGTCGCTGATGTCCGCTTCGAGCCTACGGCAGCCGGTCTCTGCGTCGGGAGAGGGGCTCGAGGACGACCTCGGGCACCTCGGCGAGATGATCGAGCACGCTGGCCATCTGCTGCCCGCGCAGGGCCCGATCACCGTCTTCATCCACCACAACACGCTGCACGCGTTCGAGGACCTGCCGTTCAACGAGGCCCTGAACCGGGCGTCGGAGATCTACGGCTGCGAGCCGTACCTGAGCGAGGATCGCTATCGCCAGGAGCTGCTCCGAGGGCGGATCCGGTTCGAGGACCTCCGCGAGGCGCTCGTCCAGGACCTGGGGGACGCCGCAAGCCGGGAGGTCCCCTGCTTCGGGACCAGGCTCGAGCTGCAGCTCGAGATGCTGGAGCATCCCCCTCGATTCGCGCCGACGGACGAGCTGGTCTGGTTCGTGGCGGAAGCCGACGGGCTCCGTCGCGTCCGCCAGGAGGTCTCGGCGGCGGACCGGGCGCTGCTCATCGCCGAGACCCGCCGCTGGGTGATTCGCGACCTGCGGACCTCGGCGGAGGCCGAGGACGACGCCCCATCGGTCGTGACGGCCCCGGCCGAGCCGCGGCGGCCCGGCGATCTGGAGGAGCTCCTGGAGCGCTTCGACGACTCGCGGATGGAGCACTGGAGCGAGTCCGAATGGGAGGGCTTCACGGTCCAGGCCCTCTGGAGGCTCTGCTGCGACGGAGTCCGCGACCTGCCCCTCTACCGGTCGGCCGCCCCCGAGCCGATCCGGCATCGCGACAAGCTCATGGTGGCGACCGGATTCGACGCCGACCGGCCGGTCAACGAGCTCCTGATCCGGTTCTGTGCCGCGTTCCTGGACCAGGGGATGGCCGGCTGGTCGATGCCCGGCCGCGACGAGGGGTTCTTCCGCTGTTTCTGCCGGCTCTACGGCCAGCCCTACGGCCCGCCGGACCGCTGGATGCGGGGACTGTCGGAAGAGCTGGCGAAGCTATCCGAGGCCGGAGTGACGCCGCTCGCCTCCATCCGCGAGTCGCTCCGGAAGCTCGGCGTCGGGCCGTCCCACTGGGAGCCGTTCATCTCGGCGACGTTGCTGGCGCTGCGGGGCTGGGCGGGGATGATCCGCGAGGTGGAGTCCCGCAGGGACCGGGTGGTCCATCCGATCCCGGCGGGGAGCCTGGTGGAATTCCTGGCGGTCCGCCTGATCCTGGACCGCTACGCGCTCGATTACACGGCGGCGGAGGCATTCGGCGAGCCCGTCGCCCTGGACGTCCTGCGCGAAGTCTGCCGGCTCCAGTTCCCCTGGCCTCCGAAGCCGAGCGTGGAGCAGCGTGCGTTCCTCGTCTTCCAGCTCGTCCAGCTCCGGGGATTGCCCCCAGACGTCCTGTATCGATTGACGCGAGAGCAATGGGGGGCGATGCTCCGGGAGATCGAGTCCTTCGGGAGCCTCGAGCGGCGGCGGGTGTATCATCTCGCCTACGAGCGGCGATTCTACACCCAGGCGGCCGACGCCGTGGCGCTCCACGTCCGCAGGCCGGCGCCGACGCCGGCCGAGCCACGGTTCCAGGCGATCTTCTGCCTCGACGAGCGCGAGGAGTCGATCCGGCGGCATCTCGAGGAGCTGCTGCCGGAGGTCCAGACGTTCGGGACGGCCGGCTACTTCGCGGTCCCGATGTACTATCGCGGGGCGACCGATGCCCATTTCATGCCGCTCTGCCCGGGGATGGTCCAGCCGCGAAACTGGGTCGTGGAGGACGTCGTCGGCGACAGCCGGAGGGTCCGCCAGCGGCTTCGCCGGGCGCTCGGGCTGGCGTCGTACCAGCTCCAGGTCGGCAGCCGCTCGCTGACCTTCGGTGCATTCCTGGCGACGCTCGTGGGGGTCCTCGCCTCGATCCCGCTGGTCGCCCGGACGCTCTTCCCCCGGACGACCTCTCGAGTGAGGCGTCGCTTCGGGCGGTTCGTCGACTCCGCGCCCTCGACTCGTCTCCGGCTGGAACGCGGCGGGTGCGACCCCGGGCCGGAGGGGGATGGGCTGGGCTTCACCGTGGAGGAGATGGCCGCGATCGCCGAGAAGGTCCTCCGCGAGATCGCCATGACGCGGTACGTCTCGCCGCTGGTCTTCGTGATCGGCCACGGATCCTCCACGATCAACAATCCCCACGAATCCGCCTACGATTGCGGGGCCTGCGGCGGGGCACGGGGCGGTCCCAATGCGCGGGCGTTCGCCCAGATCATGAACCACCCCGGGGTCCGGGAGATCCTCGCGGGGCGGGGGCTCGCCGTGCCGGCGGGGACGCATTTCGTGGGGGGGATGCACAACACGACGAACGAGTCGATGGCGTTCTACGACGCGGATCTCGTCCCGGAGTCGCTCGCGGACGAATTCCTGACCTTTCGTTCCCGGATCGAGGCCGCCGCCGCCCGCAACGCCCACGAGCGGAGCCGGCGGTTCGAGCTGGCGCCACTGTCGCTGACGTTCGAGGCGGCCCGCCAGCACGTGGAGGGCCGGGCCGAGGACCTCGCGCAGGTCCGGCCGGAGTGGGGGCACGCGACCAACGCCGTTTGCATCGTGGGCCGGCGCGAGTCGTCCCGGGGCCTCTACCTGGACCGTCGCGCCTTCCTGGCCTCGTACGACCCGCGCCAGGACGATGAGGATGGGACGATCCTGGCACGGATCCTGGGGGCGGTGTTCCCGGTCTGCGGCGGCATCAACCTGGAATACTACTTCTCCCACGTGGACAATTACGGCTGGGGCGCGGGGACGAAACTGCCGCACAACGTCTCGGCGATGCTCGGGGTCATGGAGGGTGCGGCCAGCGACCTGCGGACGGGCCTCCCCTGGCAGATGGTCGAGAGCCACGAGCCGGTGCGGCTGCTGTTCATCATAGAGACCACGCCGGCCGTGATGACCCGGATCATGGACCGGATGGAGGGCATCGGCCGGCTCTGCCGCAACCGCTGGGTCCGCCTGGCGCTGCTGGATCCCGTCAGCGGCGAGTTCGCATCCTATCAGGGGGGGGAGTTCCGGCCCTATAGCCCGCAGGCCGCGGGCTTGCCGTCGGCGGAGTCGTCGGTCCGCTGGTATCGGGGCTGGCGCGATCATCTCGAGTTCGCGGAGATCGGGCCTCGGGGTTGAGGCGGGGGAATCGAGGAGTCTGCCGGACATGCCGACCGTGGAGAAGGTCATGATTGGCCTGGGGGATGTCGTGATCGCGGCCCCCTTGCTGCTGGTGCTGATCCTCGGGATCAGCTCGCTGCTCGGGCGGGTGCTGAGCGAATCGACGACGACGCGGGTCCTTAAGGCCGGCACGGTCACGGGGCTGGTCGCGGCGCTGGCGAACCTTGGGCTGATGCTCTGGAGCGGCGTGCGGCACGTCCCGATCGAGGTCGGCGACTGGGTGGTCATACCGGGCCAGTACCACTTCGCGATCAAGTTCGTGTTCGACCGACTTTCGGTGCCGATGGCGATCCTGTCGTTCACCCTCTCCGGGACGATCGGCGCCTTCGCGAGCCGGTACATGCACCGGGACGAGGGGTACAACCGGTTCTTCGTGCTCTACACGACCTTCGTGCTGGGGATGGTGGTGACGTCGCTGGCCGGCACGATCGAGACCCTCTTCGCGGGGTGGGAGCTGGTCGGCCTCTCGTCGGCCCTGCTGGTGGCGTTCTTCCAGCACCGCCTGGGCCCGGCGCGGAACGGGCTCTGGGTCTGGATCATCTACCGGATCTCGGACGCGGCGCTGCTGCTCGCGGCGGTCGCGATGCATCACCTGCGCGGCGAGGGGGACTTCGACAAGCTCGTGGGTTCGGGGCTGTGGCCGGAGGTCGCGACGTCGCTCACCGGCCACCAGGCGTTCCTGGTCGGGATCCTCCTGCTGGTGGCGGCGTCCGGCAAGTCGGCCCTGGTCCCCTTCTCGGGATGGCTCCCGAGGGCGATGGAAGGGCCCACGCCATCGAGCGCCGTCTTCTACGGGGCGCTGTCGGTCCACCTCGGGGCGTTCCTGCTGCTGCGGGCCAGCCCCTTGCTGGACGCGAGCCCGCCGCTGGCCGCCCTCGTCGCGTTCCTGGGGCTGAACACCGCGGTCTTCGCCTACCTGGCCGGGAGCGTCCAGACCGACATCAAGTCGGCGCTCTCGTTCGCGTCCCTCTCGCAGGTGGGGATCATCGTCGCGGAGATCGGGCTCGGATTTCGCTATGTGGCCCTCGTTCACATCCTGGGCCACGCCTGCCTGCGGACGCTCCAGTTCGTACGAGCCCCGACGATCCTCCGCGATTACCACGCGATCGAGGACGCCATCGGCGGGCGGCTGCCGCGGAGGGCGGACTGGGGCGGGCCGCGGCGGGGCCGGCGAGACTGGCTCTATCGACTGGCGCTGGAGCGTGGATACCTGGATGCGATCCTCAGGGACTTCGTCGCGGTCCCGTTCGTGACCCTGATGCGTCGACTCGACGCGCTCGAGCGGCGCTGGACGGATTTCCTGGCGGGGGAGCGATCGCGCGAGTCTGAGGAGAAGAAGCCGCACTTCGGGGCGATCGAGGAGTCTTCATGAGCGTCCTGGAGCTTCCCTGGCTGGACATCACGATCAGCGCCTGCGTGGTCGGCTCGCTCGCCGTCGGCCGGGTGCGGGATCCCCATCGAGCCGCCCGCATCGGGCTCGGATTCACGGCGGCGGTCTTCGCCTTCAGCGTGCTGGCATGGCTGGGCTTCCACACCGGCGCGGATCCGGATGCGATCCGGGCCGCGAGCCTCCAGCCGCGGCTCTTCGGTAGAGACCTGCTGACGCTGGATGACCTGAGCGCGCCGCTGGTCCCGGCGGCGGCCCTGCTCCACTTCCTCACGGCGCTGGCAACCACGCGGGTCCGGATGCGGCGATTCTCGTTCGCGTGGTCGCTGGCCTCCGAGTCGATCCTCCTGGCCATGTTCAGTTGCAGGGCGTCCTGGCTGCTGGTGGGGCTGCTCTCGATCTGCACGGTCCCCCCCTACTTCGAGCTCCGGAATCGCCGCCGCCCGACGCGCGTCTACGTGGTGCACATGGCCCTGTTCGTGACGCTCCTGGTCCTGGGCTGGGCCGGGGTGGAGGCCAATCTCGGGGGGGCGCCGCCGATCTGGGCCGTGGTCATGCTGATGGCAGCGATCCTGGTCCGCAGCGGCACGGTCCCGGCGCATTGCTGGGTGACGGATTGGTTCGAACACGCCTCCTTCGGCGTGGCGATCCTCTTCGTCGCGCCGCTGGCCGGCGTCTACGCGGCGGTCCGGTTGGTGCTGCCGATCGCGCCGGCGTGGGTGCTCCAGGGCATCGGGATCGCCTCGCTCTTCACGGCCGCGTATGCGGCGGGGATGGCGGCCATCCAGCGCGACTGCCAGCGGATGTTCGCCAATCTCTTCCTGAGCCACGCGTCGCTCGTCCTGGTGGGGCTGGAGCTGCACACGGAGATGTCCCTCACCGCGTCGCTCTGCCTCTGGTTCAGCGTGATCCTGTCCCTGGGCGGGTTCGGGCTGACGATGCGGGCGCTCGAGTCGAGATACGGCCGCCTTCCGCTCATGAATCACCTGGGCATCTATGAGCACTCGCCGACGCTCGCGGTCTGCTTCCTGCTGACGGGGCTGGCCTGCGTGGGATTCCCCGGCACCGTCGGGTTCATCTCGGCCGAGCTGCTGGTGGACAGCGCCGTCGAGGCGAGCCCGTACGTGGGATTCGTCGTCGTCGCGGCGGCGGCGCTGAACGGCATCGCGGTGGTGCGGGCCTACCTGATCCTGTTCACCGGGGCGAAGCACCGATCGACGATCCCCCTGAAGATCGTGGAGCGGGAGCGATTCGCCCTGCTGACCCTTTCCGCCCTCATTCTCGGCGGAGGGATCTTCCCCCAGCCCGGCGTCACCACGCGACACGAGGCGGCCGTCGCCATCCTCAAGGAACGGAGGGAATACGTGGCCCCCGGCGCCGGCGAACACGACGGAGCCCCTCCTTCGGCCGGGCCGGAGAGGCGGGCGGGGGCGGCACCGGGCGGCATCGAACCTGGCCTCGCGTCGCCGATCTCCGGCCGCCCCATCCCGAGGGCGCCCGAGGGAGTCCTGCCCGTTTCACGTTCAAGGAGCTCGAACCGATGAGACTATTGCGAATCTCGGCGATCCTCGGCGTCGCGACCCTGGTCGTCGGCTTCCCGCTGCTCGCGGACGAGATCCGAGGCACCGTCAAATCGATCGATCGCGACAACTCGCGGATGGTCATCCATGACGAGAAGGCCCAGCGTGACGTGGTGGTCAACTTCAACAAGACCACGGCCCTGAAGTCCGGCGCCTCGGGGGTCTCCGAGCTGAAGGACGTGAAGCCCGGCTCGCGGGTCACGATCCTGGATTCGGTGACCGCCTCCCGGGTGACCGTCGAGGAGGGCACGCCCGCGGAGGCCGAGAAGCCCGAGGGCCGGTCGATGCTGGCCGAGTTCTGGAACAACTTCCGCCACAACCTCTTCAAGCCCCTCCTGCTCTTCTTCTACCTGGGCTTCCTGGTGCCGATCCTCCGCGTGCACTTCGAATTCCCGTACGTCATGTACCAGGCCCTGACGATCTACCTCCTGATCGCGATCGGCTGGCACGGGGGCGAGGAGCTGGCCCATCTCGATCCCGGACACCTCGGCTCGATCGTGGGATTCATGTTCCTCGGCTTCCTGACCAACGGCGTCATTGGGGTCCTCGCCTACCTGATCCTCCGGGCCGTGACCCGGATGAGGAGGGTCGATCAGGCGACCGTGGCGGGCTACTACGGCTCCGACTCGGCGGGCACGTTCGTGACCGCCCTTGGCGTGCTGACCACGGCCAACGTCGCCTACGCGGCCTACATGCCGGTCATGCTGGCCGTCATGGAAGTCCCCGGCTGTCTGGTGGCCCTCTTCCTCATCGCCAGGCTCCGGAGCCACGGCATGGACCCCCAGGGCAACATGCCCGACGAACCGGGCTACGACATAGGCTCCGCGCCGCTTCCGACCCATGCCGAGCCCGGTCCCCACGTCGCCACGAAGCGCGAACAGGACGTCGAATCCGAGGCCGAGCTGGCGCTCGAGAAGATGGAACATCCCGACGAAGAAGCGGGCGAGAATGGCGTCAGGAGCAAGCCCCCGCTGATCAGCGGCAAGCTGCTCCACGAGGTCTTCCTCAATACGGGCCTCTACCTGCTGTTCGGCGGCATCATCATCGGCCTCATCAGCGGGTTGCAGGGCCAGGCGGTCACCCGCGCCGACGACAGCTTTTTCGTCGACCTGTTCCAGGGCGTCCTCTGCCTCTTCCTGCTCGAGATGGGGATGACGGCCTCCCGGAAGTTGAAGGACCTGAAGACCGCGGGGCTGCCCTACGTCCTCTTTGGAATCCTGGCGCCGAACCTCTTCGCCACGATCGGGATCGTCGTCGCGCATGCCTACTCCTGGGCGACCGGGGTCCCCTTCGACCTCGGGACCTACGTCCTCTTCTCGGTCCTCTGCGGCGCGGCCTCCTACATCGCCGTCCCGGCGGTCCAGCGGCTGGCCATCCCCGAGGCGAGCCCCACGCTCCCCCTGGCCGCCTCACTGGGCCTCACGTTCTCGTACAACGTCACCATCGGGATCCCCGTCTACATGGAGATCGCCAAGGCGGTGACGCGGAACTTCCCCATCGCCTGAGGCGATGCCAGGACTCCGACCACCGGCGCTCTTCGCGGTGTGCCGGCTTGGGCGGCACGCCGTCTGCTAGGAAGTAGGCGTGGAACGACTCACGAATCACGAGATCCCGAGACCTGCATGAAGTCACACACCGAGTACCTCACCATCCATCACCCCGAGCGCGTGGGGTTCATCCACCTCACCCCTCGAATCGAGGAGATCGTCCGCAAGTCCGGGGTCCAGGAGGGGCTCCTCCTGGTTAACGCCATGCACATCACGGCATCCGTCTTCATCAATGACGACGAGCCCGGCCTGCACGAGGATTACAGGGACTGGCTCGAGGCGCTGGCACCGTTCGACGCCTCCCCCAAACGATACCGCCACAACCGGACGGGGGAGGACAACGCCGACGCCCACATGAAGCGGCAGATCATGGGCCGCGAAGTCGTCGTGGCCATCACGCGGGGGAAGCTCGATTTCGGCCCCTGGGAGCGGATCTTTTACGGCGAGTTCGACGGCCGGCGGCCCAAGCGGGTGCTCGTGAAGATCATCGGCGAGTGACCGGACGACCCGAGGCTGGCACTCGCACGAGGCGGCGAATCCTCCCGATTGAGCAGCAGGATCAGGCGCTCGGCGACGGATTTCGCCCAGAGGCGGCATCCCGCGCCGGAAAAATGGCCATCGCCCAGGCCGCCATTGAAGAGCGGGTTGGCCGTGACGGCGCCGGCGGATGCCTTCGGGCCGGTGGACAGCCGAAGCGTCTCGGCGGCGAAGGCCTCGATGGGATCGAGATAAGCGAGCGAGTCCACGTCGATGAGATCCGGGAGGCGTCCCGGGTAATGGCCCGTCCGACGAGGCCCCCGAAGCTGGTTGACCCAGGGGGCAGGGACGACCAGGCAGACGATCCCCCGGGTCCGGCAATAGTCGAGGATCTGCTCGATCCAGTACCGGCTTTCCTCCCAGTCTCCCCGGCCGTCGAGCACTTCGAACAGCTCGCCGAAATCGTTCGCGAAGAGGCTGAGGACGACGAATCGAGGCGGGAATCGCTCGGCCAGACTCCGGAGCGTGAAGAACTCCTGCTCCGGCGAGTACCCGAGGTGGCCCGTGTTCAGGATCTCGGCCCGTCGCTTGAGCGTCGCGGACAGCTCGCGTTTGAGGCATTCCACCGGGGTTTCGTCGTCGCCGACGAACAGTCCCTGCATGTAGGAGTCGCCGAGCACGATCCCCCGCAGATCGGCCGCAAGCTCCGGCTCCGGGCCCCGCAGGCCCCACGAACTGGTCGTCTGACGGGACGTCTTGACGAGCACGGCGCCGGCCGCCTGGACCAGCTCGTCAAGCTGCGGGCCGTCCGGAAGCGGAAAGTAGGCAAGGAGTCCGTCCTTGAGCTTGAGATTCCGGATCCAGACCGAACGGGTGAGGGGACGGAGCCGGTAGGATCGGCCGTCCTCGTCCGGCTCGAAGACCGTCGAGGGGAGATAGACGACCCGATCGAAATTCCCCCACCGCAGCAGTGCGTGGTCGGGATCGAGCCCGGCATAGTCGAGCAGGCGTCGCATTGCGGGGTCGTACTGATCGTAGGTTTTCCGCAATCGAATTCTTGCCTGTTCGACGTCATGTCGGCGCCTGCGGGCCCAATCCGCGTCGATCTCGGCGCGAGACGGTTTTCCGCCGACGGCCCGGATCGCCGCCCATCGGCCGCGCGAGGCGAGCCACGCGATCGCGTTGCGTCCGTGCGAGGAGCCGCCGATCGTCAGGACGACGAGCAGGGCCGTGGCCGCGAGGATGCCGGCCTTGAATCGGCGTGCGAGGCGTTGGGGACGCTCGATGAAGCGGAAGGTCCGCTGGTTCAATCGTCTCGACACGGCGTCAATTCCAGGCGTCTTACGAGCATCGCCAGTTTCGCCACTCGCTCGGGTTCCACGAACGACCGGCGGTCCCCCCCACCGCAGGCCGCCCCTCGGACGGCGACGATATCCGGCCTCAGGCAGGCGACGCCGGGGATCGCCGCGGCATCGAGGCCCCCGGCGACGGCGAGCCGCTTCCCGGTCGCGCGGACGCGTCGCGACCAGGCCACCAGCTCCGGGTCGATCCGAAGCGGGCATGCCTTGGACCAGGTGTCCAGGAGCAGGCCCGAAATCGCGTCGGACTCGGTCGCCGCCTCGAGGACCTCGTCCGGCGAGGGGGCTCCGGCGGATTTCCAATCGGCATAGGCGACGGCGATCCATGCCGGCCCGGCGTCTCCCAGTTGCTCGCGGACCTCGGCCCATTCCGCCCGCCAGCGCGGGCTGGACCCCGCCAGGCCGACCTTTCGGAAGGCCAGGCCGGGCCATGCATGGGGAGGCACGGCCGGAGGCGACGGGCCGATCCAGTCCGAGAGCTCGCCGAGGGCAACGCTCACGGGCACGGACCCTCCCAGGCCCTGTCGGACGGCGATCCAGTCGCGCCACGAGGACATGCCCAGCGGGCCCGCGTCGGGCTCCTTGACGTCGATGATCGAGGCCCCAGCTCGATGGGCCAGGGCCGCCTCGGCGGCCGAGCGGACGCTCACGAGCAGTTGCGCCATGTCGGTTGGTCGGCCATGTCTGTCAGGCGGCGGTGGGCTTCTCGGTCTCCGGGGCGATCGCCTGGGCGGCCGGCATCCGCCGGTAGGCACGCTCGACCAGGTAGCCGGCGCCGAAGACGACCGGGGCCACGACGAGATCGGCCAGGAACGAGTTGCGATAGAAGGGGATTGCCTTCCAGTACGAGTCCATCAGGCCGGCGAGGTCGCGCGTGTAGAGTCCCGGCAAGTCGATCCAGGAACCCAGGTTGCTCAGGACGAAGAAGATCAACGATCCGGCCACGGCCAGCCCGGGGACCAGGTAGAGGTCGGCCTTCGAGCGGCGCGTCAGGGTGCCGAGCAGGGGGATCAGGGCGAGGGCTGTGTAGTCCAGCAGCCGGGTTGCCTCGAAGAGGGGACGTCCGGTGCCATGGTCCAGGACGAGGTCGGATAGGCCCATCACCGCGACGGGGACAGCCCAGGCGAATCGCAACGGGAGGCAACTCCCGGCGAAGAGCGCCAGGGCCCCGATGGGGACGAAGTTCACCTGGTGAGTGGGATCGAGCCTCAGAGCGACCACGACGGCAGCCAGGGCAAGCGCAACAAGGATTCGCATCTCATTCTCCGAGCAGGATTTCGCGTGAGCTTCGGTGGTTTAGTTTATCGGCCGGACGGGCCGGCTTCAACAACGGGGACAAGCGGGGGCTCGGCGGCGAGCTCGCAATGGAGGATTCGGTCAAGGCGGAAGGCCTTCTCGAACCCGTCCTTCTGGCAGTGCGCCAGGACATAGGCCTCCCCCCCCTTGCGGACGTATCGTCGCGGGAGGATCTGTCGCGGGGCGCGGCCCTTGGTCCCTCCATCATACTCGATCCGGACGACGCATCGAGACTCGATCGCGAACGAGAGCAAGTCCCAGCCCAGGGGTGCCGCCGGCGTCTCCTCGACCGAATGGATCGGATAGGAGACCAGAGTCCCGGCCGGGCTGGCGGGGCCGTCCAGGACGAGCCAGAGATCCTTGACGCAGAGCGCGTCATCGAGCGCCCGATGCGACCTCCGGGGCGTGATGGCGAGGATCCGGACCAGGTCCTCGAGTCGGTGCCGGGGTAGCTCCGGCCGCCTTCGCCTGGCCAGCGGGAGCGTGTCAAGGACCCTGTGGCCCGGCGCGTCCAGTCGGGCACGGCGGAGCTCGGTGCCGAGGAACCCCGCGTCGAACCACGCGTTGTGGGCGACGAGGGCCGTGGTTCGATCATCGCCCAGGAAGTCGAGGAATTCCGGCAGGACCTCCCAGGCGCCGGGCGCGTCCGCGAGGTCGGCGTCGGAAATCCCGTGGATCGCCTGGGCCGCGGGGGCCATGGGCCGGCCGGGATTGACGAGCCGCTCGAACCGGCCGATCTCCTCCCCCGCCTCGGTGAAACGGACGGCGGCGATCTCGACGACGCGATCGATCCGCGCGAAGAGGCCGGTCGTTTCGAGGTCGAAGGCGATGTATTCGCGAGCCGGTCCGCTGGGTCTCATCGACCATCCCTCCTCAGTCTCCTCCGCCCGAAGAGCCGGCAAGGTCGCGAATCTCGACATCTCCGGCACCGGGCCGCTCAGAGATTATCCCGACTCGCCGCCGCGGTCGGCTATCCTTGAAGACACCATGGACGGAGCATTTCGCGATCTCCCAGGCGGCACACGCCGCCCTCTTCGGAAAGGACGGATCAGGATGCGCGTCGGACGCTGGCCGGGGAGGCTCCTGCTTCCCGCCCTCATCTTGACCTCGGCAGGCTGCCACGGGATCGGCTCCAAGAAGGCCGCGGCGCCTGAGACCACCCTCTCGGGCACGCTCGATTCCGGTGCGCCGGTCGTCGAGGCCCCGCCCGCCCAGTCGACCGGCTACGTGGATCGGCACCCGATCCTGTACAAGCCGAGAGACTACTGGGATGACGGGGGCAACAACAAGGTCGTCAAGGCGGCCAGGGCGACGTTCATCGGCGTACCCTCCGGGATCTACAACGAGATGAAGCAGATCGTCGTCGGGGCGCCCCCGGAGCCGGCCCGCTGATCGCGGGTCCGGACCCTGGCCCTGGCCCGGGCCCGGCTCACTTCACGTCGGGGATCACGCCGAGGGAGTTGAAGGACTTCCCCTCGAGCGACTCGAGGAAGGCGCCGCCGCCCGTCGAGACGTGGCTGACCTTCTCGGCGAGGCCGAACTTCTCGACGGCCTCCGCGGACTCGCCGCCGCCGACGGCCGTCACGGCCGGAGAATCCGCCATCGCCTGCGCGACGGCCTTCGTCCCCTTGGCGAAGGCTTCGACCTCGAACATCCCCATCGGGCCGTTCCAGACCACGGTGCCGGCGTCCTTGATGATCTTCGCATAGAGCTCGATCGTCTTCGGGCCGATGTCCATGCCGAACCAGCCGTCGGGGATCGTCGGGCCTTCCACGACCTTGATCTGGGCGTCGGCCGCCGGCTTGTCCGCGATCAGGTGATCCACGGGCAGGACGAGCTTGGAGCCGGCGAGCTCGAGGACATGCTTCGCCACGTCGAGCTTGTCCGCCTCCACCCTGCTGTTACCGACGGAGTGGCCCTGCGCCTTCAGGAAGGTGTAGGTCATCGCGCCGCCGACCAGGAGCTTGTCCACCTGCTTGAGCAGGTTCTCGATGACGAGGATCTTGTCGGACACCTTGGCTCCGCCCATCACCGCCACGTAGGGGCTCTTGGGGTTCGCCAGCAGGGTGTCCAGGATCTTCAGCTCCTTTTCGACGAGGAAGCCGATGCCCCGGTGGTCGGCCGGGAACTGCTCCGGGACCGCGACCATCGAGGCCTCGTCGCGATGGCAGGTGCCGAACGCGTCGTTCACGTAGGCATCCGCGAGCGAGGCCAGCTTCTTCGCGAACTCGGGGTCGCCCTTCTTCTCGCCCTTGTTGAAGCGGACGTTCTCGAGGACGAGGATCCCGCCCGGCTTCAGCTCCTTCGCGGCGGCCTCGGCCTCGGGGCCGACGGTGTCGTTCACCTTCTTCACGGGCCGGCCGATCAGCTCGGCGAGCTTGTCGGCCACCTTGTTCAATCGGAACGGCTCGTCCTTGGCCGGGTCGCCCGTCGGCCTGCCCAGGTGGCTGACCAGGATTAGGCTCCCGCCCCGGTCGAGGACGTCCTTGAGGGTCGGCAACGCGGCGCGGATGCGGCGGTCGTCGGCGACCTCGCCGTCCTTCGCCTGGGGCACGTTGAAGTCGACGCGGACGAGGACCTTCTTGCCCTTCACGTCGAGGTCTCGGACTGTCTGCTTGGACATGGGAACTCCCTGAAATGATGGCCCGTGCGCGTGAACAGATCCGGTCGGGGAGGCCCCGGCCGGATCCGTCGTGGTGGAGTCGGTTGTCGGGCGGCGCTCAGAGGGCGCCCAGCTTGCTGATGAGCTGCGCGGTCCGGCAGGAATAGCCCCACTCGTTGTCGTACCAGGCGATGACCTTGACCAGGTTCTCGATCACCAGGGTCTGGTCGGGCACGAAGATGCAGGAGTGCGGGTTGCCGACGATGTCGCTGGAGACGATCGGATCCGTGTTGTACTCGATGATGCCCTTCATGGGGCCGGCGGCGGCGGCCTTGATGGCGGCGTTGACCTCGTCCCTGGTGGCCGGCTTCTTGAGCACGGCGGTCAGGTCGGTCATCGACCCGTCGGGCACGGGGACCCGGACGGCGAAGCCGGTGAGCTTGCCGTTGAGCTCCGGGATGACCTCGCCGACGGCCTTGGCGGCGCCGGTCTTGGTCGGGATCACGTTGACGGCGGCCGCCCGCGAGCGGTAGACGTCCTCGTGGATCTGGTCGGCGACCCGCTGGTCGTTGGTGTAGGCGTGGATCGTGGTCATCAGGCCCTTCTCGATACCGAACGTATCGTTGAGGACCTTGGCCATGGGGGCCAGGCAGTTGGTCGTGCAGGACGCGTTGGAGACGATCTTCATCGACTTGTCGAGGATCTGATCGTTGACGCCCATCACCAGCGTGGCGTCCAGCTTGTCCTTGGCCGGGGCGCTGAGGATGACCTTGTCGGCGCCGGCGTCGATGTGCTTCTGGAGCTTCTCGCGGCTCGTGAAGAAGCCGGTGGACTCGAGGGCGACCTGGCAGCCCAGGTTCTTCCAGGGGAGATTGGCCGGGTCGCGCTCGGTGAGGATCGGGATCGTCTTGCCGTTGACGATGAGGGCCTTCTCGCCGGCCTCGACGGTGCCGTTGAACCGGCCGTGGACGCTATCGTACTTGAGCAGGACCGCCAGGTGCTTGGGGTCTGCGAGATCATTGATGGCGACCACCTCATAATCCGAGGGGTGCGCGGCCAGAACACGAAAGACGAGCCGACCGATACGACCAAACCCGTTGATACCAACACGAACTGCCATGACTGGACTCCTGGTTCTTTCTGCCATTTATCTGGCTGTTCGCGACCAGCACCACGACGCCCCCCGACCGCTTTCGACCCCGTGGCCGTCGCGATCTCCGCCGCACGAGTCGGCCTGGAGAGGACATGCATACGGCATCGCATTCATGGAATGGAGAGGACCCGCTCGGTCATCCGGCCGTCTGGTCGCATAGACAGATCAGACCGTATTTTCGGCCCGTTCGCAAGAGTCTGGGCCGTTGCCGCGGCGGCTTGCGGCCGCCGATCGTGGCTTCAAGACGTTCCGGATTCCCTAGATAAGGCGCCCCGTCCCGGTCCGAGAATCTCGGTTTTCCGATCGTACTCGCCCGGGCGTTCCGATCCTCGCGATTCGGAAGGAATTGGGACTGGGGCCGGTTCCCGGGGACGTCCTCGTATCCGACGGCGACGGCGATCCTCGACAGGCGTCGCGGTCGGCCCGTCCCGCTGGGTTGCCGCGGTGGATCACCTCCGCCAACCACCTCGGCTCTGGTCCGATCCTCGAAAGCGTGCCGCCTCCGCATCCCATCCCCGTGAAACGGCGTCCCGAGGCTTGACCGGAGGCTCGACGGCCGCCCGCCTACTCGCGAACCGTCCTCACCCATCGATCGGGGCGCGGTCGGAGAGCCAGGAGCAGTTTCCAGAAGGCGTAGACGGGCACATAGGCCAGGGACAGCGCATAGCGCCAGGGGAGCCCGAAGCAGAGGAAAGGACCCAGCGTCGTGGCGACGATCGCCACGGCCATCATGGCGCTCAGGATCGCGAGCGTGGCGACGATCCATACCGGCTGAGTGGTCCACATCACGACTGCGTTGGCGGCGAGCAGGGCGGCCATGAGGGGAAGGAGGATCATCATCGTGGGCATCCTGACCTCGATGAGGCAGGCAAGTTTCTCGAGCAGTCCCAGGCGATCGGAGCGGAGGATCGCGGCCGGCAAGCGTCGGGCGATCTCGCGGCGACCATGTTCCCAGCGCTGCCTCTGGTCCGCGGCGGCCTTCCCTCCCTGGCTGAGCATCAGGCCGCGAACGGCCGTATCGGGGCGGAACGCGATCGTCTCGCCGGCGAGCCGGACCTTCCAGGAGAACTCCATGTCCTCCACCAGGCCGTATGACGTCCACGGGACGCGCCGGAGCCCCTCGGTGGTCAGGCACATCCCATTGCCGCGAAAGCCCACGCTCTGCCCGAGCCTGGACAGTCCCAGCGGCGTCACGCCGTTGAAGAGCGCGAACGCATACGTCATCAGTCGGGTCCGCCACGAGGCATCCGGATTGGCCACCGTGTAATAGCACTGACCCCAGCGCCCCCCCGATCGGATCAGGTCCGCGAAGCTGCGCAGGATGTTCGGCTCCACGACCGTATCGGCGTCTACCAGGACCAGGGCGTCGAGCTGCTCGAACCGGCCCGACTCCTTGAGACGTTCGATCAGATACTCGATGGCGAAGCCCTTGCTCCGTTTCGTCTCGTGGGATCGCTCCACGACCGTCGCCCCGGCGTCGCGAGCGACCGACGCGGTCCTGTCCGTGCAGTTGTCCGCGATGACAAGCACCTCGAACAGGCCCGCGGGATAATCGATCGCGAGGCAACTGCTCACCGTCGTGCCGATGCCCCCCTCCTCATTGTGGGCCGGGATCATGACGAGGAACCGCTCCGCCGGCTGGACGGACGCGCCGCCGCGCCTTCCGCCCAGGACGGCGACGAGGCTCGTCAGCAACAGGAACGCGACGAACGGCAGGGCGGCCAGGTTGATCAGCAAGAGGGCGGCCACGAGCCACGCAGGCAAGCTCATTCAACGTGACCGCGGTCCGCGGCCCTCGAGAGACAGGGATTCCAGGAGGCACTCGTCGGGAGACATCGGTCGATAGGGTGGCGCCGGGGCGCCACTCGGCGAGCCGCTTCGACCGACGAGTTTATCAGACGGTCCTCTTCCTGTCCTCACTGCCATCGTCACGTTGATCGGGTGAGACGTGCCGATCGGAGCTCAGAACGAGTTGGCGGAGATTTCCGCGAGCGCCCCGATGAAGAGGTCGATTTCCGCGCGAGTCGTGAAGGGACCAGGACTCAGGCGCAGGGTCCCGTCCGGCGCGGTGCCGAGAGCCCGGTGAATGTAAGGCGCGCAGTGGAGACCCGGCCTCACGGCGATGTCGAAGCTCGTGTCCAGGATCGTGCCGATGTCCTGAGGAGTTATCCCTGCCGGGACGCGGAGCGAGAGCGCGCCCACGTGACGCGCCGGGTCCCAGCGGCCGGCAACCTGCCAGTCCTCGTTCCGATCTACCCAGTCCACGACCTCCTGGAGCAGCTCAACCTCGTGCGCCCGGAGCCGAGCCGGTCCCTGGTCGACGACCCAGGCGATGCCAGCCGCCAGGCCGGCGACGCCCAGGACGTTGGGCGTGCCCCCCTCGAAGAGGTAGGGCAACAACGTCGGCTGGACCTCGCTCGACGAGTCCCCGCCGGTGCCGCCCTCGCGCCAGGGGCGGAGCTTGCCGTCGGTCCGCGGTCCGACATAGAGGGCGCCGGTGCCGGTGGGACCGTAGAGGGCCTTGTGGCCCGGGAAGGCGATCAGGTCGATCGGCAGCTCGCGCAGGCTGATGGGCACCACGCCCGCCGACTGGGCCGCGTCCACGAGGAAGAGCGCACCGGCTTTTCGCACGGCGGTCGCGACCTCCTCGATCGGCTGGACGGTCCCCAGGACGTTGGAGGCGTGGGTCATGACGACCAGCGACGTCCCGTCCGTGATGGCGGCGGCGATGTCGCCGGCCCGGACGTACCCCTCCACCGAGGCGATCCGCGTGAGCCGGATGACGCCGGCCTTCTCGAGCGCCCGCAACGGCCTGCTGACGGAGTTGTGCTCGAGGTCGGTGGTGATCACGTGGTCGCCGGGGCGGACGAGCCCCTTGATGGCCAGGTTCAGCCCGTCGGTGCAATTCAGGGTGAGGATCCATCGCTCCGGCGCCTCGCCCTCGAAGAGCTGGTTGAGTTTGTGGCGGGCGTCGTCGAGTGTCCGCTCGGCCGCGATGGCCATGCGGTGGCCAGCTCGCCCGGGGTTCGCCAGGCTCGTCCGGGCGAAGCGATCGAGGGCCTGATAGACGGGCTCGGGCTTGGGGAAGCTGGTGGCGGCGTTGTCGAGGTAGATCATGATGGTTCCGATCAGCTCCCCACGAACTGGGCGTAGAGGGTGCGAGCCTTGGCGATGTCGTTGGTCCCCTTGATGATCGCGCGGCCGTCGGGGAAGACGGTGAACTCGTACCCCTCGGCGGCGAACCGGAGCATGAACGCGTTGTGCCGGACCTCGCCCAGAGGCTGGAGCCGGCGGGCCATCTCCGGGAAGTCGAGCGGCTCGGCCCGCCGGTTGGCGACCTGCACGGCATTGCGGCCGCAGAGGGTCGTCGTGTGCGAGCCTTGCTCGCCGTCCAGCCACTCGAACTTCCGATGCTTGCAGCAGGGACAGTCCACCTTGCCGAGCAGGCCGGCGATCCGGAGCTGGCGGAAGGTCCAGTCCCAGAGATCGACCATGATCAGGTCGCGATTGATGGCGTCGAGCTTGCCGGAGAGGATCTTGATCGCCTCGACCGACTCGAACGAGGCGATGACGGCGACCGCCGGGCCGAGCACGCCGGCCGTCTCGCAGGTCGGCGTCATGCCCGGCGGCGGCGCCGTCTCGATGACGCAGCGGAGGCACGGCGTCTGCCCCGGGATGATCGTCATCGTCTGCCCTTCGCTGCCGATCACGCCGCCGTAGACCCACGGCTTGTTCAGCTTCACCGCCGCGTCATTGATCAGATACCGGGTCTCGAAATTGTCGGTGCCGTCCAGGATCAGGTCGGCGTCCCCCACCAGCGAAAGGACGTTGGTGTGGTCCAGGTCGGTGACGACCGCCTCGATCTCGACCGAGCTGTTCACCGCCCGGAGCTTCCGCGCGGCGGCCTCCGCCTTGGGCAGGTTCTCGGCGACGTCCCGCTCGTCGAAGAGGATCTGGCGCTGGAGGTTGTGGGTCTCGATGAAGTCGCGGTCGATGATCCGGAGCCTGCCGACCCCGGCGCGGACCAGATGATTCGCCAGGACCGTGCCGAGCGCCCCGCAGCCGCAGAGCGTGACCCGGCTTCCCATCAGGGCGCGCTGGCCGGCCTCGCCCAGGGCGTGGAATCGGATCTGTCTCGAATAGCGGTCCAGCGGGTCGATCTCCGGCGCGGGCATCAGCAACTCCATGAAGGCGGGCGGGGAACTCAGGCGGAGCGAGGGTCGGGCGGGCGGTCAGCCGCCGGCGACCGCGGGGATGATGCTGACCTCGTCCTTCTCCGCCACGGGGGTGGCCAGGTCGTCGAGGTAGCGAATGTCCTCGTTGTTGACGTACACGTTCACGAACCGTCGCAGCTCGTCGCCGTCGAAGAGCCGGTCCTTCAGCCCGGGGTGCGTGGCCCCCAGGCTGTTGAGCACCTCGCCGACGGTCGTTCCCGCGGACTCGCAGCGATCGGATCCTCCGGCGTGGGGGCGAAGCGGGGTCGGGATGCGAACCAGGGGCATGGGATTGTCTCTCTTCGGATCGTATCGGGGCGGGGTGAATCGGGAGGGAGGCGTGTGCGTCGTGAACGATCAGACCGCGGCCAGCGCGGCCGTCTCCACCTTGATGTTCGTCCGCGAGCCCTCGACGAGCGATTCGAAGGCGTCCAGCGTGGGCTCGATGACGGCCGGCCGGGCCAGGCGGTCGATGAGGGCTTCCTGGGTCTTCAGGCCGTTGCCCGTGATGCAAAGGACCGTCGAGCCGTCGCGGTCGATCCGGCCCTGCTCGATGAGCTTGCGAGCCACGGCGACGGTCACGCCTCCCGCGGTCTCGGCCCAGATCCCCTCGGTCTCGGCCAGGAGCGTCATGCCCTCAACGATCGCGTCGTCGTCCACGTCCTCGCTCCAGCCGCCGGACTCGCGGAGCATCCGGGAGGCGAAGTAGCCGTCGGCGGGGTCGCCGATGGCCAGGCTCTTGGCGATGGTCTCCGGCCGGCGGATCGGCCGGACCTTGCTGGCGCCGGTCTTCACCGCGGCGGCGATCGGATTGCAGCCGGTCGCCTGGGCTCCGAACATCCGGGTGCGGGCCGGGGCTTCCAGGAGCCCGAGCTGATCCAGCTCGCGGAAGGCCTTGTGGATCTTGCCGATCAGGCTGCCGCCGGCCATCGGGGCGACGACGTGGTCGGGAGCGCGCCAGCCGAGGTCCTCGGCGATCTCGAAGCCCATCGACTTCGATCCCTCGGCATAGAACGGCCGGAGGTTGACGTTCACGAAGCCCCAGCCGTAGCGGAAGGCGATCTGGGAGCAGAGCCGGTTGACGTGATCGTAGTTCCCTTCCACGGCGATCACCGTGGCCCCGTAGATCGTCGCGCCCAGGACCTTGCCCTGCTCGAGGCCGTCCGGGATCAGCACGTAGGCCTCGAGCCCGGCCGCCGCGGCGTTCGCGGCCACGCTGCCGGCGAGGTTGCCCGTCGAGGCACAGCCGACCGTGCGGAATCCCAGCTCCACGGCCTTCGAAAGGGCCACGGCCACGACCCGGTCCTTGAACGAGAGCGAGGGGTGATTAACCGCGTCGTTCTTGAGGTAGAGCTCGCGAACTCCCAGGGCCTTCGCCAGCCGGTCCGCCCGGATCAGCGGCGTACAGCCGACGTGCCGCCCGACGGTCGGCTCGCCGTCGAGGGGGAGGAGCTCGCGATACCTCCACATGGTCCGGGGCCGCGCGGCGATCGCCCGGCGGGTCAGGGTCCGGGCGACGGCCTCATAGTCGTAGGTGACCTCCAGCGGCCCGAAGTCCTCGGTGCAGAAGTTGAGGGCTTCCTTGGGGTAGCGCTTGCCGCAGAGGCGACACTGGAGACCGGTCACGAGATCCGAGGCCATCGCAAGGTTCCCCTTCGTGCAATGAGGCGTCTTGGGCAACCGCGGCAGGGCCCGCGGTCGATCCGGGCGACTCATCCAGAGGGGCGGATGGACCAGGTTGGCGACAGAGTGTGGTGGAGCGGTGACGCGCCGGGGGGGCGGTTCGCTCTGACCATCTTATCTGTCCCTTGTCGCGGCCGGCACGATCCCGTCTCTTCGACCGGATCGCGGCCTCGCCGCGCTGGGCAGGAGTTAGCACCAGCGTCCACCATCGGTGGACCGGTTGCTGTGGCGTCACAGGGCCTTTCCCTCAGCCACTCTGGATAAGATGCGCGCCGAATTGTGAGATGGAAGTGTATGCCGGTGGCCTTCCGCCCGTCAAGGGGGCGTCGCGCGAGTCTCTGCGCCGTTCGACAAGACGACACCGGGGAAGACGAAGGCTTCGGGACAATTCCCCGCCGCCTCCGAGACCTCCAGCGTCCCCGCCTCGATCTCGCGGGCCCGATGTCCGTGCGCGGTTCAGGTGTGCTTGCGATAAACGAGGATGTCCTGGGAACTCGTCTAA
>NZ_JAALJH010000008.1 GCF_011064615.1 Aquisphaera insulae
CTCGAGGGCGGAGGAAACGGACGGCCTTGACCCCGCAATCCGACCCGGTTAGCTTCGCCACGCGACCCGATGGGTGAGCGTCCGCGAGCGCTCCGACGTCGAATGTCGCCCCGCGGGAGGAGCGAAGTTGCGACCAGAGGCACGGATGCGAGAGCGCCCCGAAGGCCCTGGGACCGGCGAGGAGTGCCGGCGGATAGGTCGAACCCTCGGCCTCCGACTCGATCGCTCCCCGGACCGGGGCAAGGCGCCGGCGGTCCTTTGCCTGTTGTTGCTGGTATCGGGCTGTGCGACCATCCCCAACGGGGCCGAGCTCGCGGCGACGACATCCTCGTTCGCCTACTCGACGGGCCGGGGAACCCAATCGTTCGCGTCCACCCCCTCGATGGTCATCTCCGCGCTCAACTCCGCGATGACGGACCTGGACATGTCCGAGGTCCGGGTGATCCGGGAGATCGGGATTTCCAGGGTCCAGGCTCGCACGAGCGACCGTCGCTCGATCAGCGCCACGGTCCGCTTCTTCCAGGGGGCGACGACGGTCGCCGTCCGGATCGGCTGGTTCGGCGACGAGCCCCTCTCTCGCGCGCTCCTGGATCGAGTCGGGGTCCGGCTCGGCACCAAGGAGCCGGAGGCCATCCCCGAGGTCGCCCCGAGCGAGCCGTCGGGGAACCCCTTCTTCTCCCGCAGGGCCGTATCCGACGAGGAAATGCTCCGCGACTTCGTCGAGGCGCCGTATCGGGATCGCGTCGTACCCTGACCGGCGAGCATCTCGAAACGGTCGGTCTCGATGACCTGCCCGCTGATGCACGCTCCCTCGTCGCCAAGCGCAAAGAAAAAGGGGCCGAAGCCCCTGGATCGTGACGCTTAACAAGGCTACATTCGATCCGGCTCGTCCCGACATCCATGCGGAAACGAATCACGGAACGAATGGCCGTGTCGGGGCGGCGCGACCTGAGTCACGTGCACCCATACACAGAAAGGTTGAACCGCGCGGGATCATCCATGCCGCCCGGAATCAAACCTGGTTTTTTTGGGAAGATAGAGAGAATGCCGGCCGGCACACGGCAGGCAGGGCAACACACAGAATAGTGGTCGCTGTTGGATACTTCGATACCGAGGGGACGCGTCTCGAGAAGTTGCTCCGTCGTCCGTCGTCCCACTGCCGAGGGCCAAAATACGACGAAAAGTACCCTGCGTCAACCCGTCCCCGGCCTATTTTTCTCGAATTCGATAGGACCGTCACGACCCGCCGGACTTGCCCCCACGGCCGCCGCGGGCGGTCTACCGGCTCGCGGTCGGCCCCGGCTCCCTCTCTCCGGGAGCCGGATGCCCTGGGGCCATGGCTCCTTCGACCCTCGATTGATCAGCGATGGTGCATAATCCGTTGCATCCCCGACCCCCGGCCCGAGGCGCCTTCGCGCCGGTCCGATCGCTCGAGGCGTGGCGGGCGTTCCCTCCAGTCCTTGCCATACTATACACCTAAGGCAGGGCTCGGACCGGCTCGTCCCGGTCGAGCGTCTCGGCCTTCGAGAGGGGAGGCCATCCGCTAGATCAGGATTTGATGGTGTAATGGCGCGAGGCCCTCTCCTCGCGAGCCGATCGGCCTCGATGAGGTCGCTGGCCGGGACCGCCGGGGGCAAGTAAGATCGTCGCGGCCAGCCACGAAACCCGAGCGGAGCGCCGTCGTGTCCAGCGAAGTCTCAGCCGACGTCCCTTCGAGGATACACTCCCTCGATCAATTCCGCGGGTACACGGTCGTGGGGATGCTACTCGTCAATTACATCGGGGGATTCCAGGAAGTCGGGGCCGTCTGGAAGCATCACAACACGTATTGCAGCTACGCCGACACGATCATGCCCCAGTTCTTCTTCGCCGTGGGCTTCGCCTACCGGCTGACGTTCCTGCGTCGCCTGAGGAAGTCCGGCGCCATGCCGGCGGTCCGGGCGGCGATCGCGAGATGCCTGGGCCTGATCCTGGTCGGTTTCGTGCTCTACCACCTGGATGGCCGGGTGAATTCGTGGAGCGAGCTGACCGATCTCGGGTGGCGAGGCGTCCTCGCGGGGGCCTTCCGGCGCGAGCTCTTCCAGACGCTCGTGCACATCGCCCTGACGTCGCTCTGGATCTTGCCGGTCATCGCCGCGGGGCCCGGCTGGAGGCTGGGCTTCGTGATCGCCTCGGCCGTGCTCCACCTGGTGCTCTCGCAACGCTTCTACTTCGATTACGCCTGGAAGACGCCCGTCATCGACGGCGGGCCGCTCGGATTCCTGTCCTGGTCGATCCCGACGATCGCCGGCTCCTTCGCCTACGACATCGTGAGTCGCGACGTTCGAATCCCGACCGATCCGCTGAGAGGGCTCCTCCTGGGAGCGGCGACCCTGATGACCGTCGGGTACGGCCTCTCCTGCCTCTCCGCCACGTTCCCTTCGCCGCCCTTCGTCCAGCCTCCGAAAGATACACCCGTGGACATGTGGACGATGAGCCAGCGGACCGGGAGCATTTCCTATCTCACGTTCGCCGCCGGACTTTCGATGCTCGTTTACGCCGGATTCGTCCTGGCCTGCGACCGCGGCGGGATCCGGGTCGCGCTCTTCCGGACCTTCGGTCTCAACCCCCTGGCCGCGTACATCCTGCATCCGATGGTCCAGGGCGCCGTGAATCCCTATGTCCCTCGCGACGCGCCGCTCTGGTACGTCCTGGCGGCGTTCCTCCTGTATCTCGCCATCAACTCGATCCTGATCCGTTACCTGGAGAAGCGGGGGATATTCCTCCGGCTTTGACGGGCCGGGATCGCCGCGGCCGGGACTCGCGATCGCGGCGGCTTCAGTCCGGCCGACGGCCCTCGACGAGCGACAGGCTGAGCGGGACCTCCAGTCCGTGGCGATCCACCAACGCCCGATCTCCCAGGATCGACCGGCAGTCGCCATCGGCCGCGATCAGCCCGCCGTCGAGCACGATGGACCTCGGACAGATCTCGAGGACCATCTCGAGGTCGTGGGTGGCGACGAGCCGGGTGACTTCCAGGCTCCGGATCAGCTCGATGAAACGCCGGCGGCCGCGAGGATCGAGATTCGCGGTCGGCTCGTCGAGGACGAGGATGGAGGGCCGGCAGGCGAGGATTCCGGCGAGGCAGGCCCGCTTCCGTTCCCCGAAGCTGAGGTGATGAGGCGGCCGTTCGGCCTTGTCACGGAGTCCGACGCGTTCGAGGGACTCGATCGCGAGCGTCCTGGCCTCATCCCGCGGGAGTCCCTGGTTGAGCGGGCCGAACGCGACATCCTCGATCACGGTCGGGCAGAAGAGCTGATCATCGGGGTCCTGGAACAGGAATCCGACCTTGCGTCGGATGTTCGCGGCGGTCTTCGGACTGACCTCCAGTCCCTCGATCCAGACGCGCGGCGACGTGGCCTCATCGACCGGATGCTGACCGGGTCCATGATGACCCGCGTGCGGCGAACGCCTGCGGTCGGGGAGCAGCCCATTCAGATGGAGGAGCAGGGTGCTTTTCCCCGCGCCGTTGGGACCGACCAGGGCGACGCATTCGCCGGCGAAGATATCGAAGCTGAGCCCTCGCAGGGCCTCATTCCCATCCGGGTAGCGATACGTCAGATCACGCACTCGAATGGCCGGCGGCGTGGCGTGAGGGGGATGGTCACTCATGGCAGGCCGGCTGCCTCCGGGTCCGACGGGGAATGAACCCCCCGTCGCCTTCCCGCGACGTCCGCCCGGGGGTCGTCGAGCCGGCGTAGGTTACCGTCCCAGCCCCGCGCGAGCATCGCGGAGTGGACGCGTTCGGCCCGATCGAGGGATCGAATCAGGAGGACGCCGATGAGGCCGGACAGGGTCGTCCAGGGGAGCCATCGCCGGTTCCGGAACGAGCGGGCCCGTCGAGCCGTGGCCATCCGCTCGAGCTCTTCCAACAGGACGTGGATGTAGCGCTCCATGAACTCGAGCGTCTCGATGAGAACGCGGGGAACTCCGAGGCGGCCCAGTGCCCGCAAGAGGACCGGAAACGGCGTGACCTCGGCCAGCGTGAGCATCATGAGGAGCGCAAGCCCATTTCGGGCGACGATCGAGAGCACGACCTCGCCGACGGTCTCGCCCCTTCGGGCCGCGATTCCGGGGGCGATGGTCACGGCCAGGAATCCCGAAAGGAGGAGGAGGCCCGCCCAGCGGCGCAGCAACACCTGCAAGGAGGCGCCGCTTACCCCGATGACGAAGGCCAGCACGAGCGCGAGGACCGCCAGGACCTTCCATCGGCCCGGGGGCACCGCGACCACCGCGACCACGTAGCACACGGCGAGAATGAGCTTCAGCCGGGCATCGACGCGATCGATGGGCCCACGCCCGGTGGTGCGGGCGGCTGTCGACTCAGGCCACATCCGCCCCCAGCCTTTCCGGGGGCCCGTCTCCGGACGCGAAGACGCGGGCCAGCGACCAACTCAGGGCAAAAACCGCCAGGGTCCCGATCAGGCCGGCGAGGGCCGTGGCGAACTTCAGATGATCGGGGCCGGGAAATGAGAGCGAGTAGTCGGGCATGGGGACGAGTCCGGAGAGCCAGGAAGGCTCGGCCGATGTCGAGACGAGTCCCAGCTTCTCGCCGACGTACTCCAGTCCATCCGGGAATTCCGAGGCGAGCGGCGAGAGGAAGACCGCCACGGCGAGCGCGACGGCGAGGCCGCCCAGCGCGGTCGATCCCCACGACGGCCTTTTCCCGCCGGACGGGAACCCCGTGGCGACCTCGCCTGGGGATAGGCCCGACGCGTCCGCATCCCAGATCAATTCCGGGCGGGCCTGGAGGACGAGCCGGATCACCATGCCGGTGACGACGGCCTCGCCGAGTCCGATGACGGAGTGGACCAGCGCCATCCAGCTCAGGATGCGGAGGAACTCCCTCGGGGGATGGCCGGCGGAAAGCTCGACCGCGCAGGCCCCGGCGGCCAGCAGCACGGAGAACCAGGCGGCCACCATCGAACCCATGAGGATGCCACGCCGGCCGCCGATGGCGCGGCGAATCGGCGCATAGATGGCATACCCGCACACGGAGCCGAGGACGCCCATGTTGAGGAAGTTCGCGCCCAGGGCCTCGAGCGCACCGTCGCCGAAAAGGAAGCACTGGACCAGGAGCACCGCGCCGATGGCCACCGCGCCCGCCCAGGGTCCCAGGATCACCGCGGCGAGGACTCCGCCGAGCAGATGGCCGGAAACGCCCGCCCCGACGGGGAAATTCACCATCTGGGCCGCGAAGATGAAAGCCGACGTCATCCCCATCGCGGGCGTGGTTCGCTCCCCCAGCTCCCTGCGAACGGATCGCAGGCCGTAACCCAGGGCCGCGGCTCCCAGAACGGTGGTCGCCAGGGCGATCTCCGGCTCCAGCACAGCATAAGGAATGTGCATGCGCCCCCCCCCCATCGGCAGACTTGCCGCCGTTGCGTCCCGGCCCGGCTCACGTACAGCCCATGATACTGCCGGTATGACGTCGGGTCAAAAAGTTCATACGACGATCGATCTCGCCGGCCGCCTCGACACGAAAGCCAATCCGCCCTTGCCGAATCCCTCCCCGAGGAGGAGCCCGAGGATCAGGTGCCGGAGGCCGGGGAGGCCGCGGAGGCGGACTTCTCGCACTCCGGCATCGACTGGATCGCGAAGAGGAGCCGGCCACCGATCATCCCCCGCGCATCCTCGTAGAGGAGCGACTCGAATTCGTCGATCCGATCGGGGCTGAGGGCGATCCGCGACGAGTAATAGGCCGGGAGGTTGGGCAGGGGGACCGTGGTCCGGGACGTGGGCGACGTGTGCCATGTCTCGCGACCCCGGAAGTAGAGGCGGACCTGGGCATTGATCCGGGTAAGCCGGTTCTTCGAGGAGAGGTAGTTCCCCTCGCGAGACTCCCTCAGCTCGATGTCCAGATGATACGGCGCCTCGGCCCACGGCAGGGTCCAGTGGGGAGAGCCATGTTGCGGCAGGTAACCGCGCGAACGCAGGGCCTTGTTGATCTCCGGCAGGGTCTCGGCCTGGTACTTGGCCAGCGATCCGGCCAGCAATTCTCCCCGGAGCGGTCCGACGCGTATGCCATGAAGGCGAATGAGTCCTCCGAGCAGACGCTCCGCGCGGGCCTGGTACTGCGCCTTCACGTCGGGGGGGAGATGGGACAACCATGCCCCGGTGGATTCGCCGGTGTCGAAGGCGAGGACCGGATTGCCGGACCCGGCCGCCCGCTGGGCCGCCTCGAGCTCGCCATCGATCCGCTTTCGAAGCGTCGCCTGAAAGGCATCCTCGAAGGGAGCCCGGAGCGAGCTGAGATCGCGATCGCTGGCGATCCTCGCCCTCAGGTTGAGCCATTCTCCGACCTGCAACGCCGCGGCCGGCGCCGTGCGAAGGCGATCGAGAAGGCCCGTCGCGTCGCGTCGGGCCAGTACGGAGCGACGTTCCCTGAGAGCGGCTAACTCGCCGCGCTCCTTTGCTGGCTGCTCGCCCGAGATCGAGATCGCGGAATCGAGGGCCAGGAGGGCGGCCCCCAGCTCTCCGCTTGCCTCATGAGAGGCGGATTCCTCGATCAGCCTTGAGATGGTGCGGGCGGTCCCCGCTCGTTCCTGGGACAGGACCAACCGCCAGATCCCCGCCGAAAGGACGACCACGCCCGCGAGCCCCATCGACGACCACGCCCAGGGAACCCATTTCGGCCGTCCCGACCGCCTGCGGACCCAGGACGGCTCGGACACTCTCGGTATGTAGGGGACTTCCAGGAGTTGCCGGCAGAACGGACAGCGCACCTGCCGCCCGGGTGCCAGCCCCCGCGCTTCGACGAATTGTCCGCATTCCGGGCAAGCGAACGATTCTTCCATCCCGATCCCCCACGCACCCGGATGGTTGCCTCCCTCCGCACATTGTACGAGGCGGGAGGCTCGATCTGGAAGTCGGGTGTCGTTTCCGGTTCGGGGAAGGGGGCCTTCGGAAGGCGACGTTCAGATTCCGCCCTGGCTCGTGCAGCGGTTCATCAGCCATGTATCCACGTCGCTGAGCATCTGGTTGTTCAGTCGATGCGTGCACGGGTAGGACTGGAATGCAACGCTCAATCCGCCGGAGCGAAGCGTCGAGACATCCTTGCGGACGCCCGAGAGGGGATGCCTCATGTTCCATGCACCGTGGACGACCAGGATGGGCAGCTCGCGACACGCCTTGATCCGCCCGAGAGGTCGGAATCCCGAGGGAAGCCAGCCATTGATGGCCACGATTCCGGCGAATCGCTCCGGGAAGCTCAGGCCGAGCCGGTACGCAACCGCGGCCCCCTCGCCGCAGCCGACCAGGAAGATCCGCTCCGAATGGACATGGAGGAGGCTTCGGGTGGTGCGGATGCCGTTGAAGATCCCTTCCTCGAGCCGGCCGAGCTCGTCGTGCTCCGGCTCGAACAGGGCGCGACGGACAACCTCGGCCTCGGGGCGCCGCGGCCGGGCCCGCAGGCCGGTCCGATCCTCAACCTCGAAGTCCCGGCCCCATCCGTATCCCGCGGGCCGATCGCGCCGGGTCACCGTTTCGGGCCCCCTGAGCCCGAGCCCGACATAGTTTCGCCAGCTCAGGGCCGGCATCGCCCGCACGAGCTGGTCCTCATCTCCGCCCCGGCCGTGGAGCAGGACCAGCAGCGGATAGGCGTAGTTGGGCTCGTACTGTCGCGGAATGAAGCGCGTTTCGACGAGGAGGCTGGACGCTGAGGTCGACGTGGACGGTGGAGCATTGAGCCGATCGTTGGTCATCCTGAGAAACCTCCCGTGTCGACGTCAGGTCGGGTTGGACGATTCTGAACGGCTGTGACGATCACGCGGCCTTCCCAAACCTGTCCAGCTTGCCCAGCCTACCATGCTGAGGCCAGCGAACTCGGGAAAGCATAGCCGCGATCTTGCCACCCTTCAATAAACCGCCCAGTTATTTCCAATTTTGTCTCAAGTTTCGGGGAAGGCGATCCGGGACCCGGTCAAATCCTTGAAATCTGCCATGGTTGTGTCGATTGAACGCGATCCGGGACCTGGGAATCTTGCAGAAACTCTAGGTCCCATTTCCCGATGACGGTCGAAGCGGGGAGAGGCTCTGACGTCCGCCGGCTGAGCTCGGCCGGACGACAGAGCCCGGTCGCCTCGTTCAGACGTACTTCTTGATGAAGTTGTTGACGGACTTCGGGAAGACGCTGAGAGAGTGCAGGACGCTATTGGTCTTCACGGGCTTCCGATAGAGCTTCCGATGCTGGGCGGTCGAGGCCGCCTTGGCGGCGGCGGCGGCGGCGCGGGCGTCCGCGCGGGCGGCCAGTTTCGAGTTGTTGACGGCGAGCAACTGCTTGGGGGCGGGGTAGTTGGGGACGTAGGTGCTGCCGTCCGACCCGAGCAGCTTGAGGTTCACGGGGCCGGACATCGCCGTGTTGTTATTGCTGAACGATTCGTTGATGACATGCTCCGGATCGACGATGACCGCGATCCGGCCGACCTCGCTGCTGGATAGCGTCACGCCCGCCGGGAGACGATTGGGGAGGGTGAGCGACTGGGTGAGCGTCTGGGTCGTGCCCGGGGCCAATCCCTGGATGACCGTATCCCCTAGGAACAGGCCCGCTGTGGTATCCCCATTCCCATTCACGAGGACGAATCGGACACGGAATGCACCCGGATCCGCGCTGCCCAGATTCTGGAGGACGGTCGAGACTTGGAAGGAGTTCCCCCAGCTCAGGGTGCCGGAGGAGACGGTGACGCCGCCGGGGGCCAGGTTGGGGAGAGCCGTCTCGGCCGTGGTCGTGGGTGTGGTGTCCGTCGTGTTGACGGTCACCGGGGTCTGATCCACGCCCACGCCGCCGACCGGATTCCGAGGATAGGTGGTGTTGGTCTCGTAGTCGCCGTCCGGCACGATCGTCAGCGTGTAGGAGCTCGAGCCCTCGACGATCCGGGGGACCATGGAGGGGAGCGTGACGCTGGTCTCCACATTCACGGAGGACCAGGCCGGTATGGTCGGGACAGAGATGCTCCCGATGGTCAGGTCGGAGAGGCTGCCGAACGCGGACCCGGCCGGCGTCAGGACGACCAGGGCCCGGGTCGCGGGCGCAACCCCGTAGGACTCGTTCTTGATCTGGGCGGTCACCTGCATGGTTCCGCCCCAGTCCACGGCCGTCGGGTAGACGCCGATCCCGCTGGCGGTGAGCGCCGCTTGCTGATGAGGGGCCACCTGGAGGGCGACCGAGTCGAACCCCGCGCCCACTCCCGTGTTGTTGCGACGGTTCGATTCCTTCACGACCCCTTCCGGGTCGACCTTGGTGTCGATGTAGACCACCCCGTTGGAGGAGACCCCCGGGACCTGTGTGGTGGGGAGCTTCACGGTGGTGGTGAAGGGGACGGACTGGCCGGGCTCGAGCCCCGCGGGGATGGTGACCTCGCCCAGGAGCACGGAGTACTTGCCCACCGTGCTCTTGCTGGAGGCATAGATCCCGACATTGAAGGCGGTCGTGACCGTGGACCTGCCCTGATTGGTGACCTGGCCGGTCGCCGTCACCGGGTCGCCCCAATCCGCCGACGTATCGGTCACGAGCGAGGAGGTCACCAGGTCGGGGAGGGTCGAGCCGAGGGCCGACATCACCTCGCGACGCTCGAGTGCATCGAACTTCAGGATGATGGGCCCGCGCCCCCAGGCGCGGCGGCGTCCGGCGGACCGACGGTCTTGGGACGGCATGGCGAAACTCCTCCATGAGAACGGATCACGACCCGGTGCGGCTTGGCGGCACGCCGAGGTGGTGCCAGCGGCAGAGATTCTTACCGCATCCATCACGCCCCGAGCGACTCGGAGCGGTCAGCCCCTTCCTTGGGCTCTCGCACACGCTAATGAGGATCACCGCGAGCGTCAAGGTCGACCGCTGACCGCACGAGCCGGGGATCCGCCGCGGCGACCCCGCACTCGGGAGCCGGATCTTGCCGATTGTGCGCATTCCGGACGCGGCGGTATCGTCGTATCCGCGGGCGACCTCGGAGGATCGTGACGCATCGAACCCGGGCCCGGCGGTGCGAGGATGCCCCCACACGCGATTGAATTCACCGGCGTGACGCGAAGTCATTCTCCGGGGACGCGTGCGCTCGAACGGCTGTCGTTGGCCATCAAGCCGGGCGAGCGACTGGTCGTCCTGGGGCCGTCCGGCTCCGGCAAGACGACGCTCCTGCGCCTGATCGCCGGGTTGGACGTTCCGCAGGAGGGGACGATCCGGATCGGCGACCGCGACGCGTCCGGTGTCCCACCGCATCAGCGCGACGTGGCGATGGTCTTCCAGTCGCAGCCCCTCTATCCGCATCTCAGCGTCGCCGCGAACCTCGAGTTCTCGATGAAGGCTCGCGGCATCCGGGCCCGAGAACGGCGCGAGCGGGTCCGGTCGACCGCGGAGTTGATGGGGATCGGCAGTTTGCTCGAGCGGTGGCCGAGTGAGCTCTCCGGAGGAGAACGCCAACGGGTGGCCCTGGGCCGAGCCGTGACGCGACGTCCGGGGATCCTCCTGCTCGACGAGCCGTTTTCCAGCCTCGATGAACCCCTCCGCGCCGGGCTCCTCTCTCAGTTGTTGACGCTGCATCGGCAAATCGGGTCTACCCTCGTGCTGGTCACCCACGACCAGTCCGAGGCCCTCATGGTCGGCGAACGGCTCGCGATCCTCGACCAGGGCCGCCTCCTCCAGTGCGACACCCCGGAGGCGGTCTACGACCGCCCGGTCCACCGCGGAGTCGCCGCGCTCGTCGGAAGCCCTGGGATGAACTTGCTTCCTTGCCAGATATTCGAGGATGGTTCATCGCGGCGAATCGTCCTGGCCGGTCGCGACCTGATCCGCCCTGCCGAACGATCGCGCGCCATGTTCCCCCCGCCCGGAGACTACGAACTCGGCTTTCGACCGGAGGCCGTGCGGATGATCGGGGATCTCGAGCCGGGGATCGCGGACGGGCGGATTCAATTGGAGGCCCGCGTCGTCGGCTCCCGGTATCGGGGGGCGACGCGCCTGGTCGAGCTCGAACGAGAAGGCCACAAGCTCGCGGTCCGAATCGAGTCGGCCGACCCTTGCGCCGTCGGCCGCGTCGTGACCCTCGAGGTCGGAATTGGGGAAGTCTCCTGGTTCGATCGGGCGACCGGCCATCGGCTCTCCTGAGCCGGTGTCCGCGTCGGGGAATCAGGTCGACTCTTCCTCATCGGCGAGCCGCACGGGCTGGAACGACGGGGCCAGGCACTCCGGACACGCAGCGGCCAGTCCGAGGTAAGGTTTCGCGCATCTCGGGCACAGCCCTGCACTTCGGCGGAGGGTGGGGAGCGAGGCGCGGAGGCTGGCTCCGTCGTGGGTATGGGCAAAGGCGTCGGCGATCCGGCCGGCAAGCTGAACGAGGTCCGGCTGGATCTTTCCGGATCGCAGGCGATGGTGGATCAGGCGCAGGAACCACTGAGAGAGGTCGGCATCGAGCTCGCGACGGCTCTCCTTGCCGAGGCCCGGGGACAGGGCCGCGTGCAGCTCGAGGACCCGCTCCGGATCGTTGACGTCCCGGGCGGCTGAAAGCTGCGCAAGCTGGTTCTCGATCGCCGCGCCGTCGTCCAGCTCGTGCTCGTCGTGGGCCCCATCCAGGCGAGGTTCGTCCGGCGTGTCGGGCCCGGCTTCGTCCGCCTCCGCGGCGTCGATGGACGGGGGGACGCTCGGTCTGGCCGGCTCGGTCTGGGCAGGCGTGATGACTGACGCCTGGGGGAGGGGGGCCTCCGTGACCTCTCGGGCGAGAATGTCACGTCCCGTCAACCAGATCCCCAGGGCCTTCAGAATCCGGGCCCCGACGAATCCGGTCAGTACATAGGCGACCAGCCAGTAGCAGCCCTCGGCGATCCCGAGGAGGAGGGGCAGTCCCGAACCGCCGGTGGTGGCCATCCCCCTGAGGACGCAGTGAACGGCCGTGAACAGGCCCAGGAGGATGGAGCCGCGCTCGATCGCGACGGCCGCCGGATCGAGTACCTGGGCGATCGTGAGGTTCCTGGTGCGGGGAATTCCGCCTCTTTCGGTCTCTGCCATGGGTTGCCTGACTCGGAGGAGCTCGGGGGTTTCCACGATTATCCCGGATCGATCAAGCCGGGCAATGCACCTCCCGGAGCGGAGCGATGCAAAAAGAAAAACCACCCGTGCCGGCGCCATCAAGCGGCCTCGGCGTGGGTGGTTCGATGGCAACCGTGTCGGGGACTTTGCTCGTCAGGATCCGAGCTGGCGGGCGATCCGATTCGCCGAGGCCGGCATTTCGAGCACGGATTCGTCCAGGTGGTAGAGCATGGCGTAGGCGTCTTCGCCGGTGTCCTGGTAGTGCTCTCGGAGGACCTCCACGGCGCGGAAGCCGACGACCCGGAAGAAGTACTGGGACGTCAGGTTCGTCTCGCGGACGCAGAGCGCGATCCGATTTCGCCGCTGCGAGGACAGCTTGCCGGCGAGCTTGGAGACCATCTGACGTCCGATTCCCGTGCGGCGGAATTCGGGATGGGTGGCGAAGTCGAGCACCTGGATCCGATTGCGATGCAGCTCGTAGATCATGAATCCGACGATCCGCTCGGAAAGCTCGGCCACCATGCCGATGCAATTCCGCTGGCGGAGCACGCGGAGGAACTCCTCCTCGCACCAGGGATATTCGAAGCTGGCGTGCTCGATGGCCATGACCTCGGGCATGTCGCGCCGGATCATCCAGCGGATGTGCACGCGGGTCTGAGCCTGGGAGATGGGGACCGTGCTCATCGAGCCTCCTTCCGTGGAACTCTGAAACGACCGCTCGGCGTCCATCCTGGATCGCCTGGGTCGAGCGAACGTGCGAGCCGAATCGGGCATCGAAGACCGAAGGATGTGCAGAGACGTCGCGGCCAACCTGACGCACCGAAGGGAAGACGACCCTGAAGTGAGCGTGCCAGCCGAGCGAGCGGGATTCTAGCGAAGCCCCTACCGACTGCCAAGGTCGCTTCCGAGCTGCGTGTTGGGCGACTCTCCGTCGACTCTCTATCGGCCAGGCGGGGAATCGGACGTGAGGATTCCGCGGGCGGAGCGGCGTGTGCGGGCCGGTCCGGATTGGTGCGAACCGATCCACCATTCTCGCGACGAAGTCGAGCCCGGCGGGCGGGCTCGCATCAGAACCGACCGAAGGCGTATTCCTTGTTGGCGACGTCGAAATCGAGGTCGTTCAGGCCGACGTTCAGTTTCAGGTTTCCGTAGGCGTATTCCTCGGCGAGGATCGCCGGACCTCCCGCTTCCGCCGGCCAGTCATAGCCCTCGAATCGGATCGGCAGGTTGTGCAGCGTATCGATGAAGAGGCGGATCTTGTAAAACTGGAAGTGGGGTTGCTTCTGGGGATGCAGGGCCTCGACCATGAGGCAACGGCGTCCCCCCTCGATCACGCTCGGGTCGAAGACGAGGACGGTTTCACGGGGGCTCAGCTCCAGTTCCCATCTCCGGATGACCGTGTCGATGAGGTTGCCGATGCCCGCGTCGGTGATCGGGTGCCGGTTCTCTTGCAGGGCGCGGGCGGACGTCGGCGCCACCTCCATCGTCCCGGCCAGCAATTTCACGAGCCCGGCCTCGTGGACGAGGACGTTGCCGCGATTGCGGCCGTGGACGTAGATCGCCTCGCGACCTCGATTCGGCTCCTCGAACTTGAAGTAGATGCTCCGGGGCTCTGTCCGGGCCTTCATGTTCATCACGTTGAGGGGGCTGAGTCGGCCCCTGAGGAGCTCGCGCTTGTAAAAAGTACAGGTGTAGTCTCGGACTTTCGCGAAACTATCCCGGCAGCTCCGCACGATCGCGAGGGCGCGAATCATCGGCTCGTCGTCGCGAACGATGGTGGCGATGCTCCCCTCGGGGAGGTCCGACGCAGCCTTCACCCTTCCGGCCAAGTCGTGGCTCGGTGAGCTCGTGGCCGATGCGGACGCTCGGATCGTGGCGCCGGCAGGCGTCTCGACGGCCGTGCCGGGGACCGAGGGACAGACGATGCCAGGCTCCGTCGTTGCGCCCTCGCGGCCTCCCGCGGGGACGACGGCGGGGAGGTCGGCGCGAATCCAGACGGCGGAGCAGGCCCCCGCGAAGAGCAGGAGGGAGATCCTGGCACGACGGAGGATCCCCCGGGGAGAATGCTCCGGGAAGTCACTTCGATCCTTGAATACCATGACCCCGGAACTCCCACCTGGACGGACCAACGAATCGGAACGTTCCCATATTGGCGACGAGGCGAAAGCGGGTGCTGCGGACCAACGGTCGGGTCGATCCGTGGGTGGGCTCGACGCGGGGAATCAGGTAGAGCACCACATACTCATTATTCTATCACGCAATTCATACGCCAAGTCGGAGTCTCGCGTTTTCTCGATGGCCGGGTTATCCTCGGAAGCAGACGCGCGTGAACTTGATGCCGTCGCGGGAACGGCAGCGTCCTCGAGTCCGGCTGCGAGGGTCGCGCCAGGTTCGACGTCAGCACGGAGAATGACATCGTGCCCGAGGCATCCCTCAGGATCGAGATCGTTGAATCGGAGCCTTTCAGTCAGAATGCGTATGTCGTCTGGCGAGCCGGCCGCGACGAGGCCCTCGTCTTCGACCCCGGCTTCGACTCGACGTCCATCCTGACGCTGCTCCGACGCCACGGGTTGCGTCCCGCGATGATCCTGGACACGCACGGTCACGTGGACCACATCGCCGGCAACGCGGCGCTGAAGGACGCCTTCCCGGCCGCGCCGCTGGTGATCGGGAGGAATGACGCGGCCGCGCTCCAGGATCCCGATCGGAACCTCAGCGCCACCTTCGGCATCCCGGTGATCAGCCCCCCGGCCGACCGCCTCGTCGAGGACGGCGAGTCCTTCGAATCGGCGGGCTTCGCCATCGAGGTGCGGGAGATCCCCGGCCACAGCCCGGGGTCGGTAGCCTACGTCTTCGCCGGCGAGTCGCCGCCGTTCGTGATCGGGGGGGACGTCCTGTTCGCCGGCTCGATCGGGCGGACCGACCTGGGCGGCAGCCTGGAACAGCTCATGAGCGGGATCGAGGAGAAGCTCCTGGACCTGACCGACGAGACGACGATCTACCCGGGGCACGGGCCGGCGACGACCATCGGGCGGGAGCGTCAATCCAATCCGTTCATCCGCCAGCACCTACCGTCCCGGCGACGCTGAACGACCAGGGGACGGGGCCTCCATGGACATCTGGGCGATCGCCGACCTGCACCTCTCCTTCGCGCGACCCGAGCGCCGGGAGCGGTATGCCGCGCGGTGGCGCAACCACGTCGCCCGGGTCGAGTCGAGCTGGCGAGAGAACGTCGGCCCGCGGGACATCGTCCTGCTGCCGGGCGATCTCTCGATGGCCCGCAACCATCGCGAGGTCCAGGCCGATCTCGCCTGGCTCGCTCAGCTCCCCGGCCGGAAGGTCCTCTCGGCGGGGAATCACGATACCTGGTGGAACGGGGCGGAGCAGGTCAGGCCGATCCTGAGGACGTCGATCAGGGCCGTCGGCGGAGACGCCATCGAGATCGACGGCGTGATCATCTGCGGATCCCGGGGCGCACCGGCTCCGTGGCCCGACGATCCGCCCGAGCAACGAGTCCTCGCGGACCACGAGCTCGGCGAGCTCGAGCGGGCCCTGGGTCAGGCCAGGGCACTTCGGCGCGACCCCGATCAGCCGATCTACGTCCTCTGGCATTACCCGCCGTTCGATAGCTACGGCCGCCCCGGCCCCTGGGTCGATCGCATCGAGGAGGCCGGCGTCTCGGCCTGCGTCTACGGCCACCTGCACACGCTCGGGCAATGGTCGAGGGCCATCCAGGGGAAACATCGAGGGAGCCGCTACTACTGCGTCGCCGCGGACGCGATCGGCTTTTCACCCCTCCGAATCGACCAGCATCCCGACCGTCATCGTCCCCCGGCGTCCCCTAGCCGCTAACTTCGCGACAACTCTGCACAAACCGGAAAACGCATCGATCGCTTAAGGACGCCCTCGTCCGCCAGGGATCCCAAGTCGTCATCACGGAGCGTTGTGATCCGTATTGCCGGTATTCAGAACTGTCATCTCGACTTCCCATTCTTACAAGTCAACCGAAAAAGGAGTGGTCTTGTTGACAGATTACTGTACAGGAGGGAACCGTCGCCGCGCGAATCCTGATCCTCAAGTTCCAATCAGCAAAAGGTTTAGATCATCGGATCGGGATTCTTGACATGGGTGGCACGGGAGATGCAATTTACTCCTGGCGTTCTTAGGCTAGGCCAATCGCCAACGATCCATTTCATTCACCACGACAACCGGGAGAGTTCCATGTTGGTCCTGAGCAGGAAGCTGGGTGAGAAGATCGTGATTGGAGACAATATCGTCATCACGGTCGTCAAGATTGATCGCAATCAGATCCGCATCGGAATCGAAGCCCCGCACGACGTGCCCGTCTATCGGGAAGAGATCGCACCCGCCCGCGCCGCCTCGAATCCGAGCCTCGAGCACGTTGGCGTCTGAACGGATTGCTTCGATGTCAGCTCTCGGGCCCTGGCCGAGCATGCGGCCAGACCGACGAGAGGCTGGCGGAGACGCGCGCTGCCATCTGCCGGGCGTCTAGGTCCCGTATGGCATCGCATCTCGAGAGCGGCTCGACGGTGACCGGGCCGTTGAAGCCCAGCCGATCGAGCAGGAGCAGCAGGTCCCGGCATTTTGCCGGATCGGCAGCGTTAGGTAGCGTCCTCTGCTCATCGAGCAGGCGGTGGCGATCCGGATGCAACGGCTCCGAGATATGGACCCACACCACGCGGTCAATCCCCCACGATAATCCCGCCTCGATGCCCTCCCCGGCCGCATAGAGATGGAACGCGTCGACGAGTAGGCCCACGTTCTCGTGACGCTCACGCAGTCCGGCCAGCCGGTCGCAGAGTTGCTGATAGGAGCAGACGAACTCCGGCAGGGTCCCGCTGCGCGCCGAGATCGGCCCCAAGACCTCCAGACCAAGGCGGCTGCCGTGATCCTCGAGGATCCTGGCCACCCGGCCGAGCCTGTCCAGGTGGAACTCGGTTGTTCGGCGACGCTGGTCCACGGCCGACGAGCCGCCCTCGCCGTCCGTTAGCACTTCGGGTAGGACCCAGGTGCCCGTGCAGGTCAGGCCCAGGACGGCGGCGATTCGGGCATAGCGGGGGAGCATCCTCAGATCATCGAGGAAACGCGACTCGTCCCCCTTCCACATGACGGGGAGTGGCCAGGCCCCTCCGCGCAGTCCCAGGTCGTCCATGCGTGCTCGGAGCTCGACCGGATCTTCACCACCCTGGTCGAGATCCCGGACCAGGAGATCCACCCCATCAAAGCCGCATGAAGCCGCGAGGTCGATCGCGGATCTCGCGGATTGACTCAGTCCGACGGCGCGGGCATTCCAGGAAGCGAACATCGGCGAGCTGCTCTCCTCGTCATGGATCGAGATACCGCGGGATGTCTTCTCTCCCAGACTACAGAATCCTCGAGGGTTGGGGAGACCGCCGATCGATTGCCGCTCGGGCACTACTTGGCGCGAGGATATTCAGGGAAGAGAATCAAGGCAAGGATCCGCTGCGGCGGACGGCGGCTGATTCCGAGAAGCAACCGCCCTGTAGAAACACTCGGTCGCCACGACGGGCGAGCTCGCGAGGCAGCCAGTAAGATGCTTGCAACCTGGATCGACACGGCGGCGAAGGGTCGCGGGGGTGGCCCGATCCGGGCAGGCATGTGGTCCGCGGCCGTCATCGGCACTCATCCCATCCAGGATGACCAGCGGGTCTGGCTCGAGATCCTCGCCGACGACCTGGACCTGGGTCGAATTCCGGCCTACTGGATCGAGAACAAGGGCGGGAACAGCCATTGGCAGGTGCCGATCCCCCCCCAGGCCGTCGGCGTCCGCCTCCACTATCGTTCGGTCGTGGAGCACGAGTCGGAGACGGCGTTCGGGGCGTACCAGGATTCGATCGTGCGGCCGAACCTTCCGGATCGGACCGAGTCCGCGGACCTGCTCGGCGGCACGGCGGAAGGGCTGGTCGGCAACCGGATGATGTCGGTCCGAATCGACGCCCGCGGCTCGACCTACGACATCTACTACCCCACCGTGGGGTTGCATGCCCAGGTGCGTCCCCGGGAAGGGGACCTGCCCCAGAGCCGTTCGCACTTCCGGGCGATCGTCGGCGGCCTCGCGATCGGTCGCAGGCTCGACTGGTTCACCGAGCACGCCACGTGGGAGTCCTACCAGAAGTACTCGGGGGATACGAACCTGCTCACGACGGATCTGGCCTGGAGACACGGCCCGATCCAGGTCCAGATCACCGACTTCGTCGCGGCCGGGGAGGGACTCCCTCGAAATGCCGGGCACGAGAAGTCCCCCGGGCAGTACATCAAGCGATTCCGGATCACGAATGAAGGGGCGGAGCTCCGGCAGGCCATGATCGCCGTCTATGTCCAGGCGGAGGTCAACGGCGGCGTGGGCGACACGGGCCTGAGCTGGCACGACCAGGACCGCGCCTTGCTGGCCTTCAATCGCGGCCACATGCACACCAACCGGAAGCTCGCCCGCGATTCGACGATCGCGTTCTCGCTGGCTCTCGACCCCCGGGGCGAGGTCGATTGCGAGCCGACCGGCCCGAATGAGGCCATCCTCTACCGCTGGATCGAGCTGCCCGCCGGCTCTCCGGTCACGGTCGACCTGCTGGTCAGTGGAGCATTCACGGGATGGTGCGGCGACATGGGGACCTTCGAGCACTGGCTCCGCCCCGCGCTCGCCTGGTTCCGGTCCCCCGAGGCGGATCTCGACGCGCTCGAGCAGGAGACGGCGCAGGTCTGGGCCCGTTTCGTCGAGCCGATCCCCGACATCCATTTCCCCAAGGCGTCGTACGCGGTGAGCTTCCGCCGATCCGCCCTGGCCGCCGCGCTCCACGCGGATGCGGAGACCGGCGCCGTCGCCTCGGGACTCGACCGAGGCCTGAGCGCCTACTGCTGGCCGAGGGACGCACTCTGGGTCGGCTCGGCCCTCGAGCGGGTCGGACATCCGGAGATCAACAAGGGCGTCTTCCGGTTCCTGAATCAGGTCCGGATCAAGAACCATCCCTTCCTCTACTGGTTCCAGAAATACTCGATGGACGGCATCCCCGAGTGGGAGACGCCGGCCGTGGACCAGTCGGCCCTGATCCCGTGGTCGCTGGAATGCTACTACCGGCGGACGGGGGACCTCGACTTCGTGACCTCCGTCTGGCCCATGATCGAGCAAGCGGTCGAGGTCTGTCAGGGTAACTCGGGGGGACACCCGGGGCTCTACATGGACGACTCGATGCAGCTCGTCAGCTCGGCCGGGATGGGGGACCAGATCTTCGGTTGCTTCCTCTTCTCGAATGCCGCCGTCGTGGCGGGACTTCGTTCGGCCGCCGCGCTCGCCGTCCTCCTGGGGCGGGAAGAGGTCTCGAGGAGCTGGAACGCCGCGGCCGACCGGATCTGGTACGAAGGGATCGACCGCGCCCCCTCGGCGTCCCGGAGCGAATCCCCCGGACTCATCGATCCGGAGACCGGGCGATTCTTCAGCGGACGCAAGCTGTCGACCCTGCGCGACCTCTGGACCCGCCACCCGGACTTCCTCCTCGATCGTTCGGACAAGCTGGACGTCGGGGTGCTGGCGCTGGCCGTCCCCTTCGGAATGCTGCCGGCGTCCGACGCACGCCTTCGGCGCACGTTCCAGGCCATCGAGCAGGCCAACCTCTCGTCGGGCAACGACCGGGACGTCCTGGCCCGCTTCACCTACGAGCGGTCGCTGATACATCGCCAGTCGCCGACCAGCGAGGCTCAGGAGGTCTCCAGCCTCGCGACGCTCTGGGTGGTACGCTACCTCATCCAGCTCGGGAGGGAGACCGGCCAGGCGGCACACTGGCAGCGAGCCGTCCAGATGCTCGATGCGATCCTGAGTCGACTCTGCTCCCTCGGCCTGGCGCTAAGGCCGGGCGGCCGCGGTGCGGAGTCCGCGCGGGTGGTCGCCAACCCCGGGGGCACAGCCTGGCGGCTCCATGCGATGCTCATCAATGCGACCTTGGATCTCGCGGGGCTCGACTACGATGCGGTCGATCGCAGGTTCACGCTCAGGCCCGTGCTGCCGACCGCGTGGCCGCACACCGGCATCACCCAGCGATTCGAGTGCGGCCGGCTCTCCTATCGTCTCGAGCGGCCGCTCGGCTCCAAGGCCTACCGATTGTGGATCGAGTCCGACCTGAAAGTCCCCGTCCAGTTACGCGTCGAGATGACCTGCCCGGAGCTCACCGAGCTCGGCCCCTGGCGGGCCCTGCCGTCGAAGGAAGAGCCGAAGTTCCACCGCGAAACGTCCCGGTTCTCGTGGAACGAGCGGCTCCCTTTCGGTCGCTCGGAGCGAGTCTACACCTGGGGATGAGCGGGCGACCGCCTAGATCCCGAGCGGCAGGGGCGCGTCCAGGAACCGCGAGTACGACTCGCCGAGTTGTTGCTCGACGACGTCCGCGGCCATCCAGAGGCCGCGCAGTCGACCCCGGATGACAACGCCCTTCTCCAGGTCGTGGCCCAGGAGCGCATGCCTCAACCGCCCGACGGGACCGGCCTCCTGGCCGGCCTGACTCGTCTCCACGATTCTCCGCGAGACGTCGTCGGGGTGGACGAATTCCAGGTAAGATCGTCCCGAAATCGGATCGGGGCCGGAGACGACCCGCGGCCTCGAGATCGGAACGCCGGGCGCGGGGACGGGGAGGGTCGTCGCGGCCGCGAGCAGCTCGTCATCCTCCCGGCCGTCGTAGCTGAGCCCCGCCGATCGTCGGTCTCTGGCCTCGATGACCCACGCGAGAGCGGAACGGATGGCCGCAGAGGGATCGAGGTCCGTGACGGTCTCCTCGTAGACCTCGAGGGATTTCAGGTCCCCGACCGAGGATGCCAGGACCTGGACTTCCAGGTCCATTCCGGCGTCGTCCTCGCTCGGGCACCAGCACGCGCGAACGCGCAGGTCGCCCCAACCCGCGGGGGCGTACGTCGCCTCGACGCGCGATCGAAACTGCTCGCTGCCGAGCAGAGACGCCTCGCCGAGCGCCCCGAGCCCGCGACGGCCGGTCGCCGCGATGCCGCGGAGGCAGAGGAACTCTCCCCCCGACCCGGCCCCGCAGGGACGGAGTCCGGGAGACGTGCCGTCCACCCGCAATTCCCACGGGCGACCGCCCCACTCCACGCGATAGGACGTCCCCGTTCGCTGCCAGTTCCTCTGTGCCACGTCGCTTCCTCGCCTCACGGCCCGACATCGCCCCGCTCGGTTCCGACTGCCCAATAGCATAAAACCCCGGCGACCCGTAGTGATACGGGTCGTCGGGGCCGGAACAGAGAAGAGGCCATATAATCGAAGCGGACGCTTCGGCCAGCCGACGGGCCGCGGATGGCATAACCCGTTCGGTCTGACGAGAGTTAGATTACTACCGACGACCTCATTGTCAAGACCCCGGCACAAGAAACCTCGACGGCCTCGATTCGTTCCCCAGGCCTCATCTCGGTCTGATACCGATCGACTTGGTTCGCCTGGGATGAGCACGAACGGGGACGGGATCGATCGAAGGGACGCATCAGGCGATCAGGTCCCTGAGGACGTGGCCGTGGACATCGGTCAGTCGGCGATCGATGCCGTCATGTCGGTAGGTGAGCCGCTCGTGGTCGATCCCGAGGAGGTGAAGAATGGTGGCATGGACGTCATAGACCTCGGTCCCTCGGCCTGGCTCGCGAGGCTTGTAGCCCCAGATGTCGCTCTCTCCCGCGCAGGAGCCGGGCTTGATCCCGCCTCCGCACAGCCATGTCGTGAAGGCGAACGGATTGTGGTCCCTCCCGCGGCCCGCCTGGGAGCTCGGCATGCGGCCGAATTCCGTCGTCCAGTAGACGATCGTATCGTCCAGCAGGCCGCGTTGCTTGAGGTCCCGGATCAGGGCCGAGGCGCCCCGGGCCATCCCCCGAGCGAGCGGCCCGTGGTCCCGTTCCACATCCTCGTGCGAGTCCCAGTTCCGGCGCGGGAATCCGTTGTCGTTGCCGCTCCAGACCTGGACGAAGCGGACCCCTCGCTCCAGCAACCTGCGGGCGATGAGGCATTTCAGCCCGAAATTCCAGGTCTCTTCCGGGGCATTGATCTGCGACGGCCACGACATCGGGCCGCCGTCGAGTCCGTAGAGTCTCAGGATGTGAGATGGCTCGTCGCGGATGTCGAGCGCCTCCGGCGCCGCGAGCTGCATCCGCGCGGCCAGCTCATACGATCGGATGCGGGCCTCGAGCCGGTCGTCGCCCGGTCGCACTGCCGCGTGTCGGCGATTGAGTCGTTCGAGCACGTGTCGTCCGTCGGCCTCGCCGGCCTGCGTCAGGAAGTCGGCGCGCGGATCGGGGAAGAGGTCGTGGATCGGCGTCGAGGAGGTCGGATCCAGGACAATCCCCTGGTGGCGGGCGGGCAGGAACGCGGCGTCCCAGTTCTTGGTGCCGTTCGAGGCGAGCCCGCGATGGTCGGGCAGCACGACGAAGGCCGGAAGGTCCTCGTTCAGCGACCCGAGCCCGTAGCTGACCCACGCCCCCATCCCCGGGAAACCCGGGCGATTGAAGCCGGTCGTCTGGAGGAGCGTCCCCTGGGAGTGGACGCCGGTCTTGCCGACCATGTTGTGAATCCAGGCGATCTCGTCGACGACCGATCCCAGGTCGGAGACGACGTCGCTGAGCGCCTTGCCCGTCTCCCCATACCGTCGGAACGTCCAGATCGGACGCAGCCAGGGGCCCAGTCCGTCCTGAAACGTCTCCACCGGCTCGCCGAAGTCGCTCGGCTGGCCGTGGCGCCTGATCAGCTCGGGCTTGAAGTCGAAGAGGTCCACGTGGCTGGCCGCCCCGGCCATGAACAACTGGACGACCCGTTTGGCCCGCGGAGCGTGATGGAGCGCGGCCCGCGTGACGCCCTCGGATCGCGCCTTTTCCGCATTCATCAACCAGGCCAGCGCCAGCCCGCCGAGGCCGCCGCCACTCCGACTGAGGAGCTCCCTTCGCGACAGCTCTCGACCCGCAGACGAGCACGGGGCCTGGGTCGTCGATCGCATGGATCCCCTCAGTCCACGAAGTGGAATTCGTTGAGGTTCAAGATCAGTCGGCAAGCGGCGGCAAGGCCGTGACGGCTCGCGAACTCGGCGAGCACCTTCTCCTCCTCGGCATCCGGCTCGCGCTGGAGTGCCAGGCGGAATGCGGCATCAACCTGGGCCTTCACGTCCCCCACCCCCTGGACCCGGGCCGCGAAGTGTCGCGACATGACCAGGATGAGCGCGTCATTGAGCTGAGCCAGGGCCTGCAAGGGGGTGATCGTCTGGTTCCTGCGATCGACGAGGAGCGAAGGATCGGCGCAGTCCATGGCAGCCATCCAGGGTTGTTGCTGGCTCCTCACCACGAAGCGATAGACGGAGCGTCGCCAGAGCGCGGGATCCTCGATTCCGGCGAGGTCATAACGGTAATGAGGCGAGTGATCGGGCCGCTCGATCACGAAATCCCGGAAGCTCGGCCCGCCGACCCGGCTGACGTCGAGCTTGCCAGCGACGGCGAGGATGCCGTCGCGGATGGCCTCGGCCTCGAGCTTGCGGCGATTCATCCGCCAGAGGAGACGATCCTCGGAATCGATCGCGCTCGCCTTCGGGTTGTCGATGTCCGACCGCTGGCGATAGGCCCGGCTCGTGACGATCAATCGATGCAGGGCCTTCAGCGAGCCCCCCGCGTCGTCGCGGAACCAGGCCGCGAGCCAGTCCAGCAGCTCGGGATGACTTGGGGTGCCGCCCATCCGGCCGAAGTCGTTGGCCGTGTCCACGATCCCGACGCCGAAGTGGAACTGCCAGACGCGGTTGACGATGCTCCTCCAGATGAGCGGATTTTCCTTTGCGGTCAGCCAACGCGCCAGGGCAGCCCGGCGATCGCCCTCCGGGGCATCATTCGCCAGGTCGAAGCGCGACCGAAGTCCGGCGACGGCGGAGAGCGAGCCCGGTCCGGCGGGCTTCCCGGGTTTTCGAACGTCGCCTCGGGCGAGGACGGTGATCGGTCGCGGCTTCCCCCCCGATGGGCCCGTTCCCACGAACGTCCCGGACCCGTGGTGCACCGTCCCCGCGAAGACCATCCGCGGCGGTGGGAGTCGATCGATCTCCGAGCGGATCCCGGCGAGTGCCGCCGTCGCCTCGTCACGCTCCCGGAGGAGCGTCTCGCCGACGGCCCGCCGGAGCACGAGATCTCGCTCGGCTCGAAGCGCGTCGATGTCGCCCCGCGGGCTCGACGGATAGATCCCGTCCGTCAGGTTCCCGCGCGACCAGCGGGGGGGAGCCTCGATGCTGTCGAGCGAGGTGACCGGCGCCCCGGCCGCCGCATCGCGGCCGTCCGCGTCCAGGACGAGCAGCTCGGCGAGCGCCAGGATGTAATCCCCCTGCCGGGGCGCCAACTTCGTGGCCGTGACGCGGACGAATCGGGCGCGAACGCCGGTGACTTCATACGCCCGCGAATCGCCGCGCGGATTCGGCTCGTCCCCGGCCTCGCGATCGACCAGGCGATGCGCCCCGGTTCGAAAGCTCGGGTCGTCGCCGGCTTCGACCCGATAGCGTCGGGGGAAACCAAAGCCCGCGCCGATGCCATTGAAGTCGTCCGTGCAGGGTGCCAGGACCACGCGGCGGATCTCGATCGGGCGCCCCAGGTCCACCTGGACCCACTTCGTCTCGCCTTCGGCCGCGGCGACGGCGCTGTGCCATCCGAACTCCGGCTTCCGGCCCGGACCCGAGGGCTGCTCCGCCGCGGCGAGCCTGGCCTGGACCACGGCGAGGTCCGGACCGCCGGTCCTGGCGATCTCGTCGGAGGCGCGATCCAGCCTCGCCTGGGCCGCCTTACGCCGACCTTCCAGATCGCGACGACTTCGTGCGATCGCGGGGTCCGCATCGTATGGCCTGTCGGCACGATCCAGCGCGGCGAAGACGGCCTGGAGCGAGTAGTAATCCTCCTGCGAAATCGGGTCGAACTTGTGGTCGTGGCACTGGGCGCAATGCACCGTGACCGAGCAGAAGGTGTTGATGGTGTTGCTCACCATGTCGTCGCGATCGAGGTGCCGCGCGATCTTGCCGTCGACCTTCGATTCCGCAAGCTCGGCATGGCCGATGAAGTCCCACGGGCCGGCGGCGATGAACCCGAGCGCCTCGATCCCCTCGGGCGTGTCGGGGAAGAGGACGTCCCCGGCGATCTGCTCCTGCACGAACCTCGCGTAGGGTCTGTCCGAATTGAAGGCGCGGATGACGTAGTCGCGATAGGCCCAGGCGTTCGGCCTCGGCTTGTCCTTGTCGTATCCGTGGGTCTCTCCGAAGTGCACGACGTCGAGCCAGTGACGAGCCCAGCGCTCCCCGTGGCGAGGTGACGCCAGGAACTCGTCGATCCGCCGCTCATACGCATCCGCCCTCGGATCGCGGAGGAAGTCGCGGACCTCCTCGAAGCTCGGCGGCAGTCCCGTGACGTCGAGGCTGGCGCGACGAATCAGGGTCCGAGGATCGGCCTCCGTCGCCATCGCCAGCCCTTCCCGCCGGAGCCTGGCGGACACGAACGCGTCGATCGGATTCGGAAACTCCGACGCCGGAATAGCGGGCCGAGAGATCGGTTTCCAGGCCCAGCCCTTCTCCGATCGGGCCCGCGAGGCCGGCGAGTCTTCGGGCCAGGGGGCGCCTTCCTGGATCCAGGTCCTGATGATCCTGCGTTCGTCCTCGGTGGGCCCGGACACCGAGCTGTCCCGAGGTGGCATGACGAGCTCCTCGTCCCGGCCGGAGATCGCCAGCCAGAGGAGGCTTTCGTCAGGCCGACCGGGCACGATGGCGGGCTCGCCTCGGCCTCCCCCCTTGAAGGCGGACGCCCGATCGTCCAGGCTCAGCCCGCCCTTCTGCCGGCCGGCCCCGTGGCAGCCCAGGCAGCGACGTTCGAGGATCGGCCGGACGTCGCGTGCGTAGTCGGCGGCCGGCGCCGGGATGGCACTCGTCGCGAGCACGAGCCAGAGCATGCTGACGCCGGGGATTCGGAGCAAGTGCGAGGACTCCTGCGCGGCAAGGCTCCGCGGAACGCCCCTGTCATCGGCCTCGATCGTGTGCGTCCAGGGATTTCCAGCTCATGCCGCGGAACGCCTCGGCCGCCGCGGCCTTGAGCGATTTCGCGTCCTTCGCCGGTGCGCTCGCCGGTGTGGTCCGCGAGGCGAACCCGGCATCACGGATCTCCACCAGGAGCGGGATCAGCCGACGGTACAGATCCACCTGACGCTCGTTCGTCGTCGCGCCGAATCGCAGGTTGTACGAGTTCATGAATCCGATCAGGTCCCCGACCGTCCTCGGCTTGCCATCGTCGACCTGGCTCAGGAACGCCTTCATGCTCGGGTCGCGGAGCAGGCGGCTCAGGCTGTCCAGCGTCGTCAGGTAATCCCGCGCCTCCTGATAGCCGATATCGAACTCCGAACCCTTCTTCGCGAATGCGGCCTTGAATTTCGCGACGGCCTCGCGAAGCCGAGCCAGGGTCGCGGGTGAGATCTCCCCCTTCCGGTCCTCGTCGAGGGCGGGGAGCACGGCGGCCTTGAGGGCCGATCGCTCCGTCTCGAAGGTCGGACGCATCAGAATCGAGGGCAGCGAGTCGGATCCCGACATCTCATCCAGGCAGCCCGTGATGGCCTCGCTGTCCCACTCGAAGGGGATCTCCCGAATCGCGTCGGCGCTGAGCGGGGCTCGGGAGAGTGTCGATTTCACGACCGTCGGGTCGGAATCGAGGATTTCGAGCAGGAGCCGGTTCAGCGTCGTGCCGTCCTCGACCGCTCGCTCGGCCACGCGTGCCTCTCGCTCTCTCTCCCTCCGGGCGAGCTCCTGCTCGTGGTCCTGGCGCAACTGGGCCTGACGGGCGCGGAGCGCCCGGTTCCATTTGACCATCGTCTCGACGTTGATCGCGTCGGCCTTCGCCTTCTCCAGCTCATAGGCCCCCTGGGCCCGTCCATAGGATCCGAGTGCCGCCATGTACCCGGCGCCGGGATCTGCACCCCATTTGCTGTACCCGTAGCCGCCGTAGCCGCCCGGGAACATGAACTGGGCGGAGGCGGTCGCAACGATCGGGAACACGGAAAGGCAGAAGGCGATGGCGAGGACGAAGCGACGGCACATGAGTATGACCTCGACGCGAGCCGGAATGACGCGATCAGATCATCGACGCTCTCGCCTCGATTGGAACGGAAACGCGGCCTCGCGTCCAGGGTCGGGCGACCTCGGGGATCCGAGAACGTGCGGGATCTCGTTCCCGGGGCGCTCAACGAGACATCATCGAGATCCGGAACCGATGCGGCGCCGGGGCCTGGACCTGGGGAAACTGGTAATACGCGGCCGCCTGGTCGGCCGAGCCGAGGACGAAGCCGGGCTCCTCGCGAACGTGGAGACGAGTCCCCTCGGCGGTCGGCTCGATGGCATCGAGGGTCCAGCAATGGCTCGTCCCGTCGCCGTGCTCGATGATCAGGGTTCGGCAGGCCGGCGCCGCGGTGGCCTCGAGCGACTCGGTCGTGACGAACCACCCGAGGCTGTGCGCGCTGGCCCTCCGCTCCGAGCCGACGATCGTCCCTCGGAGGCTCGGCTGGGAGACGAGCTTGCCCGCCGCCTCGGCGAATGTGCCGCCGGCCAGCACGACGGAGCCCTCGCGGATCCGGAGCGCAACCCCGTCGAAGGCGACGCGTCGCCCCGTCGACAGGACGACCTTCCGGATCTTCCCCGGCTCCAGGTTCACGATCAGATGTTCGGGCCCGTCTGCCGTCTCGATGGTGAGGACCACGGCCCCCGGCTCGGACGCGACCCGGCCGACCCGGACAAGCGCGGGGATCGTCCCCCCGATCGGCTCGAAGAGCGACACGAAGACGGAGTGGAGTTCCCCCCCATCCTCGGCTCGCCGTCGAATCAAGAGGCTGGCCCGTCCGACCGACCCGGCGGAATCGCTGGCCTTCTCGCCGGCCGTCGGGTCGGGGCTGGTCGCGGCGATGGCGATCGCGGGAAGGTCGCCCAGGATGTGCAGGCGAAGCCCGGAGGTTGGCCCCTTGCCGCTCTTGTTGTCGTCCCGGACCAGGCTCGCCACCGTGGGCTTCACGAGCCTCGCCCGAGAAGTGGGATGGAATTCACCGTAGGCCTGGACGAACCAGCGACCGTCCTCCGGGCGTGAGGAGGGGAGGAAGGTGAGGCCGGCGGGCAGGAGACTGGCCGGCGGTCGTTCCGCCGCCGCGGAGGTTGCCCATCTCGCGGCCGGCCCGGAGGCCGAATGAAAGAGCTGGTCATGCTGCGTGCCGCCGCGGACCTCGAATACCGAAACGGCGTACCGCGAGGTGCGGCCCGCGCTGGCGACGACCGCGTGCGCGTATCGGGTCGCGGAGATCGGGTATGCTCGCGAGTCGTCCGCGAAGGCGACCTGGAAATCGGGATCGGCGGCGAAGAAACGGAAGTTGCTCCCCGCCACGGCCTCCGCGGCGGCCCTCGGCTGCTCGCGCTGATTGAGGCCGTCCACCACGACCGCATTGTGGCTCGCCGTGGCGAGACGCCAGCCCCGGACATCCGCGCCCGACTCGTCGAGGTCGCCGAGCATCGGCCGCCCGGCCACGGCGAGTCGCAGGGCGAGCCGCTGAAAGTGGGGACCGCCGAAGCTGTCCTGGCCCAGGAGATCCACATCCATCGCGTTGTCGCCCTCGCCGACGGCGAGCCTGGCCAGTCCCGCGGCACCGAGCAAGATCGGGCGTCGATCCCCCTCGACCTCGCGGTCCGGCCAGCTCGCCTGCACGACTTTGCTGCCCCGCGGTCCGATCCGGAGCACCCCCTCGGCCTTCCTCGCGAGCTGGAGGATCGGCGGCCAGGCGCGACCCGCCGGCGCCGCCGTGGACGCCGGCCGCACCGCCACGTCCTTGGCCAGGACGTTCGCCATCCAGGTGTCGAGCTGCGCGAGGACTCGCGAATGGGAGCCGAGCTGGCCGTCACGCCAGAAGCCGTCGTAATAGAAGCCCCGCGAGGCGAATCCTTCGAGCCTGGCCATCGAATCGGCGATCAGCGCGTCGTTCCCGAGCAGCCGTCCCACGACCTGCATCCCGCGATAGACGTTGAGCGCATCCTCGGAGAAGTCATCCGGCTGCTGGCGTGCCATCTCGGCGGCGGAGAGGAACAGGTCCCGGTCCACCGTCTTCTCCGGCGAGGGTTCTCCCAGCAGCTCGCCCGCGCGGCCCCAAGCCGGATCGCCGCGAAGGAGGCAGCGGGCGACGACCAGGTTCGCCGGCACCTCGAGGCTGCCGTTCCATTCCCAACGGGCCATCTCGTAGTTCGGGTGCAGGGGAGGTCGCAGCCGCGAAGGCTGGAGGATCTTGGCGCGGTCCGGCTGATCGACGTGGGTCGCGTAGCGCGGATACACCTGGGCGAACCGCAGCATCAGGACGCAGGCGATCGTCGAAAGCCTCGGATCGCGCTGGGCCGGCGGCCTGGCTCGAAACTCCGCGGCACAGTAGAGGGCGGCTCGCGCCAGGAACCTTCGGGCCTCGTAGTCCCGCCGGGCCTGGAGGTAGAGCCGCTCATCCGCATAACGCGCCTCGGCCTCCACGACCTGGTGGTAGGGATAATGGTGAACGACCCCGGGCACGACCTCGACGGCCTCTTCCGGCGGCTCCTTCCGGTCCCCCTTCGCCGGGAACTTCTCGTTCGGCACGGCCGCCTTGCAGAATCGGCAGGTGACGACCTTCGGATTCCGGATCGTCCAGGAAAGGGGCTCATCACGCTCCTTCGCACCGCAGGCCGGGCATCGGCAGTACCGCAATCCGGCCTGGATCGGCACGAGCTCGGAAAGGTCGCGCGGACCGAGCTGGAGGAGGGCCTTCGCGTCCGGGCTCGCCCAGAATTCGGCCCTCCACGGCTCCGGGAGCTGGAAGTGATCGAGGATCGACGCGTCGCCGGCCGGCGGGCCCTCAGCCTTGGCGAGGGGTGCGGCGAGTAGGGCCAGGAGGGCTCCGCAGGCGAGCGCGAAGGCTTGACGCGTCGCTCGCCGCTGAATCCGTCCGATCCGACGGGCTCCATCCCTTCGCATCCGCCAGTCCTTCCGTGAGGAGAGAGGAACTCAGGCCTGGGAAAGGGCCGTGTCGCGGCGGCCTGGCTCCAGGCGATAGAGGACGACCGGTCCGGCAGACTCTCCCTCGGCGAGACGGAGCTGGTCGCGACGCTGACGAGCCCTCGCCAGCAGGGCCTCGCGATGCGCCTCGCAGGCAAGCCCGTAGTTCTTCAACTCGCGGCTGGTGCCGTCCGACCAGGTTGCACCAACCTTGTAGACTGCGGGATGGGGACACCCCGGCGTGGAGCACGTCGGCTGGTAGTGGAACGAGCTGCTCTCGGCCATGGCAAGTCTCCTCGAGACTCCGAAACGGCGGGCACGCCTCGACCGCAGCGACGAGGGCAGGCCGCCCCTGGACGATGCTAACGCTCCGACGTCTCCGAGGCAACGCCGCCGCCACCCCGGGGCGACGCGTTGGCAAGGACCGCAGGCCGGCCGCCGAGGGAGAGGTAGCTCAGGATGAGCGCCGCGGCGATCAGGGCCACGGCGAGCTTGGCCGCGTACGGCAACGCGGACGCGGAGACGAAGCCCTCGATGAAGGCGGCGGCGATGAACAGGATCACGGAGACGCCCAGCGCCGGCAGGGCAGCCGCCGCCTCGCGGCGGAGCGACTCCAGGCGAGTCTGGCCCCGAGTGTCGATCAGCCCCCAACCCATCCGCAGGCCGGCCGCACCGGCGAAGACCAGGGCGGTGAGCTCGCAACTCGAATGGGCCGTCACGAACGTGAAGAAGTTCCGCGCATGGGGGGACGTGGCCATGTGCCCGAACATCGTCCCCAGGCCGATGCCGTTGGACAGGAGCTGCGCCAGGCTTCCCAGTCCGAACAGGATCCCCCAGGCGAAGCACTGCAGGCCGATCGACGCATTGTGCTGGATGTAGAACCCGGCCATGATCGCATCGTCGCGACCCAGCGACTCCGAGCCGGGACCGGAGAGGGGCTGCGCGTACATGTGGTCGATCTGTTCGAGGGCCTGTTCCCCCGCCACCTGCCGCGCGAAGTCCGGCTGGGCCGCCGCGGCGAGCGCGGCGAACAGGAAGGACACGAGGAAGACCGCCGCCGCGATCCTAACCGCGGGATCGCCCCGGAGCTGCCTGGGGGCCTCATCGAAGAGCGCCCGGCCCAGGTCCCGTGGCGAGAACCCCCGGGTTCGATAGAGGACGTTGTGCGATCGACCGACCAGCCCGTGGAGGTAGGTCACGGTCGCTCGGGGAAGATCGTGAGCCTCGGCGAGCATCAGGTCGGTGCAGACCCCGCGGTAGAGCTGCCCCAGGCGCAGGACCTCCTCGGCGGAAGCCTTGCGCGGGCGACTCGCGCCGAGCCGCTCGACCAGGCTTTCCAGGTCCTTCCACGCGGCTTCTCGCCCCTGCAATCGTTCGCCGACTCGCATCCGAGACTTACTCCCCCAGGAAGACACGCTGGTAGACCGCGCAGAGCACGGTATCGGCGGGAAGGTTCGGAGGCAGCCCCAGGTCCCTGCACAACGGCGCGGCCAGCGGGGCGGCGATCTCTTCACGGAGCGCCCGGCCGAGGTGCCGGCGACGGCTCGCGTAATCCGAGAGGGCCAGCGCCAGCGACGATCCGACGGCGATCCGAGCGGGCAGACGCTCGACAAGCTCTCGGATCGCCGGCTCATTGATGCGAACCAGGCCGAGCCGGGGCCTGCGCTCCTCGACGATCACGATGGTACCCGCCGCCAGGTCGCCGAGTCGCTGGAATCGTCTCGTCAGGAGCATGCTCGAGAGCCCGAGCAGGTACGCGAACGGCACGGGGCCGTCCACCGAGCCGACGAGGTTCCGCAGGATCGCCTGCGGTCCGCTGATCGGGACGCCCCGCTCCGAGACGACCCTTAGTCCCAGGGCCTTCTTCCCCGGCGTCTGACCGTCGAGCACACCCTCGAAGAAGGCGCCGTATCCCCAGGTGAGGATGAAGAAGAAGACCATCACGAGGCCGACTCCCGAACTCCCGACCAGGCTGACGGAGAGGATGAGGGCCCCGATCGAAAGGGCGACGAGGATGCACGCGTCGATGAGGTAGGCGGGAAAGCGGCGGAAGGGGCCCGCCAGCGGGAAATCGAAGGAAATCCGCTCCGGTGTTTCGAGGCGGACCGACCCGTCGATCGCCGAGCCCGACGACGCGGGCACGTCGGGGGCCGTGTCGAGGCTGGGTGCGATGGGGGCGTTCATGGATGCCCATCGTAGCGTCCGCGGCGGGATACCGGCAATGGAGGCGGAGGAACCCGAGGGGCCATCGGCCCGGGCATTTCGTGGGTCGGATCACTCGGAGGCGGACGCGGACGGGTCGCTGCCGGTGTCGACGACCTTGGAGCTGATCGGGGTGTTCCGCTTCAGCTTGGCGATCAGCTCCTCCCGGCCCTTCCGGATCTTGTTCATCATGATGGTCCGGCGTAGTTGCTCCTGGATTTCCTCGAACGAGGCGGGGCCCGCGTCGCGACGGCTCTCCACCTTGACGATGTGGAGGCTGGAGGGGCCTTCAAGGATCGGGCTGATCTGGTTCAGCGGCAGCGTGGAGAGGGCCTGGTTGACGGACTCAACCGCGTAACTCCCCGGCGACGTCTGCATCAGGCCGCCCTGGGCCTTGATGGCGCTCGGGCCCTCGCTTTCCGCCTTCGCCAGCGCGGCGAAATCCTCCCCCTTGCGGAGCCGGGCGAGGAGCGATTCGGCCTTGCGACGCGCGTCGGCCGGGTCGGGATGCCCGCCGGTCTCCACGATCAGCTCACGCCAGGTCACCTGGGCGGGGCGATCAAATTCACGATCATGCATGTGTTCGCTATAGTATTTGAGCATTTCGGGGAGCTCGACCTTACGGCAGTCGATCAGCTTCTGCTCGAGGAACGCCTGGGCCAGGAACTCCTGCCGGAAGCTCTGCCGAAGCGCGTCGAGCGACTTGCCGGACTCCGCCATCTTGTCGCGAAGCTGCGTCTCCGTCTCGACGAGATACCGATGCATCATGATCGGCAGCTCCTGCTCGCGGAAGTACTGGTCGGCCGCCGCGTAGAGCCGATCGAGCTGCTTCGGGTTCTTGAGGATCCGCTTGGCCTCCTGGGTGATGAGGGTGCGCTCGATGAGTCCGGTGAGGACGACCTTGGCGACCATGGTCAGCTCGGCCGGGGTGGGACGCTGGCCGGGCGCGATCTTGCCGATCCTCTCCTGAACCGCGACCACCAGGTCGTGATAGGTGATGACCTCGTTCCCGACCCGCGCGGCCGAACCGCCGGCCTGCTTCCAATCCCGGTTGATGTCGGATTCCTTGAGGGTGTCCGGGTTGTAAGATGCCTTCACGACGCCGGCCCCGGGTTGCGCCGGGGCGGCCGGGGACGTCGTCGATGCCTGCGGTTGTGGTGTGGCGGACGGCTCGGGGGCCATCTCGAGCGGAGGCTCTCCGCCGGTTGGAGGCGCCGTGGGGGCCGAGTTCGGGTTCGGGCCGGCCGCCGGCGGCGGCTCGACGGGGGGGGCGACGTTGGGATCGGGGCCCAGGAGCGGATCGGCGGTCGCGGCGGCGACCGGTCCGTCCTTTCGATCGCCCGGCCCTGCTTCGACACCGCTTGCCGTCTCGTCGATCGGGGGCAGCTCGGCCGGCGCGGCGGCCGCCGTGCTCGCGTCGGCATTTCGCGCCGCCGACGTGCTCGCCGCGGGGGGCTGGTGCGCCGGTGCAGGCTCGGCGGGCGGAGTCCCCATGTGAGGGCTCGACGGCGAGGGCCGAACCGACTGGGTGCGGTCCGGCGCGACGCTCGCCTCCATGGGAGCGGGCGATTCCTGGGGGATGAAGTTCCCCGACCACTTGCGGTTCCTCGGGTCGCCGAGTGCCGTCCTCTGGACGGCCCGATCACCCGTTCCTCGATTGATCGTGTCGCTCAGCACCGGGACCGGCTCCAGTCCCACGGGACGGGCCGCCCCGGGCGGCTGCGGCAGGGTCGGTCGCGGCTGGGCACAACCGGCCGCGAGCAGGCTCAGTAATCCGAGGGCAATTCGTTGTTTCATCTGTCCCACATCTCCATCCTTGGAGACTTCGAGCGGCGAGCGGCGGACGGGGCACTTGAGGGACGAGCCACGGCCGCGGTCCATGCGCGGACTCGTCCCGACGACGCATTTCCGATCCCTGTCGAGTCCCGGTCCCACGGTCCTTAGAGATGTGACGGGGCCGGCGTGGATCCCGGTCCGGCGGTCCCTTCCGCGCAGGCGAGTCCCGCCGCGATCGGAGTACCGGCCCCAACATAACCGAATTGGATCCTCCGGCAAGGTCGATCGGCGCGCATTCTCTCCGCCCCCCCGCCCTCGCCCGTGGGAGTTCACGACCGGGATCCGCTCAACGCGATGCCATGGCCCGGGGGGGAGCCGGTCCGAAGCGTGCGGCCGGCCCCCACGCCGTCCGCTCCAGCCAGATGAGCGTCCCCGAGTTCCCGTGGAGGACATGCACGGGGCCGCCGTCGGCCCGCCAGCCGCGCCCGTCCTCATCGATCTGATACTGCTCGGGGGGCCGGCCCGCCAGCGCGTAGTTCCAGCCTCGATCGATGATCCTGACGGCCTCCGGATGGTCATGCCGGTACAGGTTCATCGCCGGCTGGTCGGCCCAGAAATCCATGCCCCAGAGGGCAGGGGACCGGAGCAGGTCGACGCCGGCGCGGCAATAGGCCATCAAGCTGCCCGGCGTGCCGGCCGCGAAGCCGCTGTTCAGGAAGGTCTGGGACGACATGATCCGGAAGGTCTCCTCGCGGGCGACCGGGTCGATGACATAGTCCGACCACGTCCGAATCACGGGGTTCTCGGGGTAGCTGAGCGGCTCCGGGCAGACGAGGAGTCGCTCCGGGTCCTCGGCCACGAGATCCCAGAGCGGGCCGAGCCGCGACTGGAAGAGGACGTCGCCGGCATCCCAGTACCCCACGGGCGTGTCCGCGGGCCAGTCCGCGAGCACCTTCGGGAAATCGTCGAGGCGTCGAAGCGCGGGGCAATCCCCGTTCGCCGGGATGGAGACGACCGTCAGCCCGTCCAGGGCCTCGAGCTGTTCGGTCTCCATGGGGCTCAGCCCGTAGGCAAAGGCCCAGACATGCTCCTCGTTCCCGGACTCCCTGAGCGTGGTCATGAACTGCTTGCGAAAACGACGCTGGTCGCGGCGGTCGAAGGCGGCAAGGATGCGGCCGGCGGGACGAGGCCGTCTTGCGCCCACTGGAGTCGACGCCGGCACGGTGTGGGCTGTCGCGCAGGCCGGCTGGTTGACGGCTGGATCGGCGAGGGGACGATGCCAGGCCCGCGCGGCGCGATGATAGCCGATGCCGCGTCCAGAGGTCCGCAGGTCGTGGCAGCAGCAGAGGCACTCGCAACGTCCCGGCTCCCAACGGAACGTGATGCTGTTGAGGGCCTGGCGGCGAAAGAGAATCGCGGCCATCCCGACGTGGGTGGGATAGTCCCAGTGTTCCCATTCCCTCGCCATCTCCCCGGCGCTATCGGCCGCCAGGGCCGCGAAGGAGGGTCGCCGGCGGAGCCCATCGACGAGGGCGGCGACGCAGTCGGGCTCCAGGACGACGTCGTCGTCCACGAACATGACCAGGGGCGCCGTGCCGATCGTCTTCATCTGATTGCGGGCGCGAGCGATCGTGGCGTGACGATGCGGGTCATCCGGCAGGCGCGGCCCCGTGCTGCGATGCACATTCAGCCGCACGCCCCGCTGGGATGCGATCCCGCGCCAGACATCGTCTCGCGGCGGCGAGAGATCCCGGCTGAGCAAGACCAGATCGACGATCATGGACTCTCCACCATGGGGTCCTGCGGCCGACGCGGATCAACGGGCCATCCGGGGACGTCGGCCTCGGCCGCGATGAAGCACACATCACCTCCCGTGGGGGCATGCCGAGAGGGCCTGCGCCTTCTTGATGCTGGCGCAGCCCCGGGCCGGCGAATAGCTCCCCTCCGCGCTCGCCGCCGCCGAGATCAGGCTCTCGTGGCGCGTGAGGACCGGTGCGTTCTCCGGCACATAGATGATGCCTCGCGTCCCCTGCGGGAGCCGGACCTCGTAGGCCACGTCGTCCGCCTTCGGGTCCCACTTGAGCGAGCCGATCAGGTCGCGGATCTCGCCGGGCCTCACGATCGTCGCCTCGGAGAGCCAGCACGGTTCGTCGCCGCCCCATCCCGCCTCCGCCGCCTCGTCCTCGTCCACGAAGCGGACCAGCTTGATGTCGGGGATCGAGACGAATCGGGTCACGGTGTGCGTTTGGCTGAGATGCTGGACCGACTTGAGGTAATACCTCGGGTGGCGGTCCCTGGCCTTGGGATCGGTCGGGCCCGGATACCGGATCAGGAAGATCTCGCCCGTGGCGGGATATGGACCGGGGAGGGACACCGTGCCGACGAGGTCGAAGGCGAGGGCCTGCCCCTCGCTGAACTCCAGGGAGGGGACGGGTTTCGAGGCCATGGGGCGGCTCCACAAGGGGTGATGGCGGCGTCGCGGGTGGTTCGGAACGGGCATCGGGCCGAGCACTTGGGACTCATGATCCCGGGGCGACAGGGAGGCCGACCCATCGTATGCAGACAAGATGATCCGGGCGCGGTCGGTGCCTGTCAAACCATTTCCGGCTGAAATCCCCGGGGAGATCATGAGTACGGTTGTTCGCGCCTTCGACTCCCTTTACGCAGGCGGCGGGAAGAGATTACACGGCTCGCCACGAATCGGGATCGCGGGTCCGGGGACCGCGAAAGCGGCCGAAAGAATCGACGGAGGAGGCAACGACTTGCCGTCGTCACCTCGAGACGGGCTGCGTCGTTTGGGCGGCTCGCGGCCTGGGGAGCGTGCGGACGACGCGGAAGCCGTAAGTCCCCTCGGAGTAGTTGGCGCTGGCCGCGTATCGGTGCGCGGACCTCGCCTGTCCCGGTGAGTAGCAGAAGGCTCCGCCGCGGAGGGCCCGCGCCGGACGGTCGCCGAACTCGCCGCCGCCGGGCAGGTCGAGGACGGCCTCTCCGGGACCGAGTGCCAAGGGGTAGGGGGCGGGATCGAAGCCGTCGGATACGCCGTCGTGGCACCATTCCCAGACGTTGCCCAGGGTGTCGAAGAAACCCCATGGGTTCGGCAACAGGCGGCCGACCGGCCGGGTGCGGTCGTCGGAATTCAGCCATGTCCAGCCGTATCGCGGGAAGAGTTCCGCCGAGTTCCCGAAGAATCGGGACGTCGACGTTCCGGCGCGACAGAGGAACTCCCACTCCGCCTCGGTGGGCAGACGGTAGCCGGTCCGTTCGACGGCGCCCGAGTCGAGTGCCATCCCCGGGATGATCGCGTCGGGATAGCACGCCTGGTCCCAGGGAATTGCCGGGTCCTGGGCGCTGAGCCAGTTGCAGAACTGTGCGGCCTGATACCACGACACGCCGTTGATCGGGCAGGAATCCTCGAGGCTGTACGCGCCGTCGGGCTTGCTGCCGAGATCGAAGGCGCGGAACTGCTCGATGCTGATCTCGCAGACGGTCGCCTCGAAATCCCGCCCGATCGACCGATAGTGGGGCGTCTCGAGGTCGCGCCGCCCCGCCTGGCCCAACGGAGATCCCATGAGGAAGGGGAGAGACGGACGGCAGGTTGCGAACGTCAGCCCCAGCGGGCCGATCCGCCATCCGGCCCGGGAGTCGACACGCGGCCTGTCGATCAACTCCCGCCGCGCCCGGTCCAGCCGGCCGGCGTCCATCCGCCGCAAGAGCAGCTCGGCCGCGGAATGCACGCCGGGATCCGGATCGTCGCGGTAGGACGCCGCGGCGGCCTCGAGGACGGTCGACCTCTCCTCCACGGACTTCTCCTTGGCCGCGATCTCCGCCCAGATCATCAGGACGGCCTGGCGCACGCCCGGGCGCGGATCCGCCGACCGGATGCGGTTCAGCAACCGGCCGCGAGCGAGCGTCATGGTCGACAGGCGATCGATGATCACCGAACGGACCCTCAGGTCCGCCCCGTAATCCAGGAGGGCGGAGAGCGGGCCCTCGATCTCCAGCAGATCGAGCGCGATCGACGCGATGGCCTGGCGGCCGACCAGCGGCTCGTCCACGACTCCGGCCAGCTCCGGACTCACGAGCCGGTCGGCCAGCACGGACCGGAAGGTCGGCTCGGAGGACCTCTGCCGATCGAGCTTGAGGAGCCGGCCGAGGAGGATCTCGGCCGCGTCCGGCTGGCTCTCGACGAGGATCGCGGCGAGCCGCCTCGGGTCCTCCTGCCGCTGCAAGATGTCGCCGATCATCTCCGAGGCCGAGGCCCGCTCCACCGGCGTGGCGGACGGATCGCCGCAGGTCGTTCGCAACGGATCGACGAGGTCCACTTCCGCGTGCCCGAGGAGGCGCAGCCAGCCTGGCGACTGACGGACGTCATCGAGCAGCGCCTTCGCGACGTCGCCCGAAGCATCCCCCGGGATCGATCGATCGGCGGGGAGGAGATATCGCAGCGTACACGCCGCGCGGAGGCGAACGCCGCGCGCGGCCCGCGGGTCCGCGAGGGTTTCCCGGAGCTCGGCGAGCCCCGCCGAATGGAGGTCGCTCGCCAGGATCCCTCGGATCAGCTCGACTCGATCCGGATCCTCAGCCTTGATGAGGAGCTGGCGGAGATACTCGCCCCGGTCCCGGTTCGGCCGGAACCGATAGAGCAGCATGCCGGCCACGGGCTCGTCGACCCCGTCCTCCTTGCGGCGGCGCTCCAGCCGCTCGAGCTCGCCGACGACGAGGTTCTCATAGGGGCCGAGGCTCTCCATGCGGTCGAGGAGCACCTGGTCCTTCGCGAACAGGACCGAGCTCAGGGCGGACCTCGATTCGTAGCTCTTGAGCGTCTCGAACCAGCCCACGAGGATCGCCGCGATGAGGATCGCCGCGATCGCCAGGCGTGACAGGTGATACCGGCCCGAGGCTTTCATCAGCCGGCGTTCCTCGGCCGTCCACCGGCTCCGCGGCAGGGAGGTGAGGATGCCGGCGAACTCCAGGAGCGACGGCAATCGATGGACAGCCGGCTCGCGGGTCCAGGATGCGGTCACCGCCTGCAGCCGCAAGCGCGCCCGGCCGTCGCGGGTGCCGAGCGCCCTGCGCTCCAGCCACTGACGGACCGGCCGGATGAGGTAGTCGTGGGCGAGCTGGTAGTGCGTCTCGCTTGCGCGCGGACCGGGGGCGCCCGACCGGCCGGCGGCCGCCTCGCGGCCCGGTCGGGCCTCGACGGAGGTGATCAGACGCAGGTCGGTCTCCAGCAGCCGGAGCAGCTCCGCGAACTCCTCGGGGCGATCGTCGCAGCGGGCGGCGACCCGCAGCGACTCGATCGACCGGGGGGATTCGCGGATCGCGGAGGCCGGGGCCGGCAGGAGCTGCCCGAGGATCGCCTCCGCGTCCTCGCGCCGGAATCGAGACGCGGACGCGGACGTGACCGGATCGAAGACCTGCTCCAGGAACTTGACGCCGATCCCCTCCATGCCGCCGAGCGCCTCCAGCGTCTCCGCGGTCCAGGGCCTGTGCCGGATGACCTCGACGAGGAGGCTCAGGCGGACCGGGACCACGCGGTGATCCGGCCCCAGCAGGCCGACGGCCGCCGCGTCCAGGAACCGGTCATTCGCATCCTTCGCCGGCGGAGTTCCGACCTCGAGCTGCCCCAGCGAGCGGCCGAATTCCTCGAGGACCTTGCGGGCATGCCGGGTGTCGAAGAGCTCGACCGCCGCCGCATTGACCCCCTCCATGAGGGGGATCTCCACGGCCCGCATCAGCCGCGTGGTCGCCATCCAGTATTCGTCGCGGACCAGGATCAGGGCCTGGAATCGCCTCCCGTCGCAGTGCCGGAGCGCGCGCACCAGCGTGTTCGACATCTCCAGCGGTCGGCCCTGCAGCCACTGCTCGAACTGGTCGAGGACCAGGAGGATCTTCTTCCGCAGCCGCAGCTCCGGGTCGTCGCGGATCATGCCGATGGCGTCGGCCAGGTCCAGGTCGGCCGGCAACTGGGGCGCCAGCAGCCGGATCTCGGCGAGGAGACGATCCTCGAGGCCGTCGGGCGTGGCGTCGACGACGATCGGCTCGACGAGCCGGCGATCTCGGAGCGGCAGCAGGCCCGCCCGGACGAACGAGGACTTGCCGCCGCCCGACGGGCCGTAGAGCACGCCCACGCTGAAGGGGCGGGCGGACTCTCCCCCCTCAATCCGGAGCTTCCAGAAGCGGATCGACTCCGGCAGCCCGTCGCTGCCGCGCGGACCCGGCAGGAGCGAGAGGAAGGACCCCGCATCCTCGCCGGTGAACGACCTCATGCCCCGGGGGATGGCGGGAGGACGTTCGCCGCACTCCTCATCGGGCCGGGCGCCGGTGAGCCAGCGGCGGAGCTCCGAGGCGAGGTCCGCGGCGGTCAGATAGCGATCGGTCATCGGCCTGGAAAGGCACTTCATGCAGATCCGTTCCAGCTCCCGCGGGATGAACTCGCCGAACTGCCGCGGCGGCCTCGGCTCGCGGTTGAGGATCTCCCGGAAGCACTCCGAGGTCCGCCGGCCGCGAAACGGGAGGCGGCCGGTGAGGCCCCGGTAGAGGATGACGCCGAGCGCCCAGATGTCGGTCCGGCCGTCCAGCCGGTTGGTTTCGCCCCGAACCTGCTCCGGCGCCATGTAGGGGACGGTGCCGGCGACCTCGCCGCGGAGCAGCCGGGCGATCTCCTCGTCGATCGCCAGCCCGAAGTCGCAGACTCGGGGATTGCCCAGGGCATCGAGGAGGATGTTCGAGGGCTTCAGGTCGCGGTGCGTCAAGCCGGCGTTGTGCGCGTGGTGCACGGCGGCCGCCACGTCGGCGACGAGCCTCGCCAGCCGCCCGGGCTCGATCCGACCGCGGCTCATCAGGTTCTCGAGCGTCTGCCCGGCCACGTATTCCAGGACGATGAAGCCGTCCACGACCCCGGGATCGTCGCCCGCCTCGCCGCTCGGGGGGACGAACTCGTGGAGCCGAACGATGCCGGGGTGGTCCAGGGACCGTAGCCGCCTGGCCTCATCGGCGAGCGACATCAGCCGACGCCGGCCGCGCGGGTCGCCGGGCCTCGCCGTCTTGATCGCGACGTCGCGGCCCCGCTTCTCGTCGTGAGCCAGATAGACCAGGAAGTTGCCGGTGCCGAGCAGCCGTATCGGCCTGAAGCGGCCGATCCTCTCGGGCAGATGCTCTCCCCCGCCGGGGCGGTCCCAGAAGACCGATCGGTCCCCGGTCGTCACCACGTCCGTCCGGTCCAGGACCTCCATCGAGGCGAACCCCGTCGACTGGTCCCGCCCGATCAGCGGGTGGATCGAGGTCCTGGCCATCGGCGAGACCTCGCTCAGGATCGTGCGGACGATCTGGGCGTGATCGCCGAAGCGGACCTCGTAGTCCTCCGCTTCGGGACACTGGCCGGAGAGCCGACGCAGCTCGATCTCCCGCGCCAGGAGCTCGCGGAACAGGGCCGTCCGGGCCAGGATGGTCGAACGACTCAGGTAATCCTCGATGCGCGGGCTCTCGCCGGCACGCCAGGCGTCCTCGAACGAGTCGCAGACCTCGTCGATCTTCTGGAGGAGCGTCAGGGGGAGCAAATCGGAGGACATGGGCCGATCTCCCCGGTGGCGCACTCGCGACTCGCGCAACACATGACAGCCCCGCGTCAATCGAGCGGCCAGTATTGGACCGTATCGGCGGGCTCGATGCAAGCAAATTGCCGGGTCTCACGAATGTCCGAATGTCGCGGGCGTCGATGCCGGGCCGGCCCGGGCCCGGCTCAGGCACGCGTGCTCAGCATCGAGCGGACGACGGAGGCGATCCGGGACGGCGCCAGGGGTTCGTCTCCGAGCGGGACGTAGGCACGCTTCTCATCGACGATCCGCACCCGGCCGGGATGGCGTCGGGCCAGGGCCTCGATCTTCCGCCGGTCGCGGTAGGAGAGCACGACGTACTCCCCCTCGATGTGGATCCGCTCGATCCGCCAGTTGCCGGCGAGGATCCGCAGCTCCGCCTCGGACAGGAGGTTCTCTCCGGGCCGGGGGATCGGCCCGAACCGGTCCCCCAATTCCTTGCGGAAGTCCGCGAGGTGGTCCAGGCTCCGGAGCCGCGCGAGGCGGCGATAGAGCTCGAGCTTCACCCGTGGCCCGGGGACATAGTCCCTGGGCAGATAGGCCCGCCACTTGAGCTCGACGGAGCAATCGAAGAGCGGCTTCTCCGGCTGCTTCGTCAGCGACCGGACCGCCGTCTCGAGCATCGAGCAGTAGAGCTCATAGCCGACGCTCTCGATGTGCCCGGACTGCTCCGGCCCGAGGATGTTCCCGGCCCCCCGAATTTCCAGGTCCCGGAGGGCGATCTTGAAGCCCGCCCCCAGCGACGTGAACTCCTCGATCGCCTTCAGCCGCTTCACGGCGTTGGGCGTGACCGGCCGGTCGGACTCGAGCAGGAGGTACGCATAGGCCCGGTGCTTGAACCGCCCAACCCGGCCGCGAAGCTGATGCAGGTCCGCCAGGCCGTATTTATCCGCCTCGTTGATGAAGATCGTGTTCACATTCGGAATATCGAGGCCACTTTCGATGATCGTCGTCGCCAGGAGGATGTCGAACTTGCGGCGGATGAAGTCCAGCATCGTCCGCTCCAGGGCCTCGCCCCCCATCTGGCCGTGGCCGATGGCGATCCGGGCCTCGGGGACGATCTGCTGGATCCGCTCGGCGACCTGGTGGATGTCGTGGATCCGGTTGTGGACGAAGTAGACCTGGCCGTCTCGGTTCAGCTCGCGGTGGATCGCCTTCCGGATCGTCTCGGCGTCGAACCGAAGGATCTTGGTCTCGATGGCCTTGCGATCCGGGGGCGGCGTCTCCAGGTTGGAGATGTCGCGGATCCCGAGCAGGCTCATGTGCAGCGTCCGCGGGATCGGCGTGGCCGAGAGGGTGAGGACGTCCACCGTGGAGCGGAACGTCTTCAGCCACTCCTTGTCCTCGACCCCGAACCGCTGCTCCTCGTCGATCACCACCAGGCCCAGGTCCTTGAAGGCGACGTCCTTCTGGAGGATCCGGTGCGTCCCGATCAGGATGTCCACGCCGCCGAGCGAGGCGCGCTTGAGGACCTCGCGGACCTCGGACCGCGGGCGGAACCGGTTCACGACCTCGATGTTGAACGGGAACTCGCCCATCCGGGCGGAGAAGCTGCGGTGATGCTGCTCGGCCAGGATCGTCGTCGGCACCAGGACCGCCACCTGCTTGCCCGCGTCCACGGCCTTGAACGCCGCGCGGATGGCGATCTCCGTCTTGCCGTAGCCGACGTCGCCGCAGATCAGGCGGTCCATCGGCTTCGTCTCGGCCATGTCGCGCTTGGTGGCGTCGATGGCGTGCAACTGGTCGGGCGTCTCCTCGAACGGGAAGGCGGCCTCGAACTCCGCCATCCAGTGGCTGTCTTCCTTCGGGTAGGCGAATCCCGGCTGGCTCGCCCGCTGGGCATTGATGTCCAGCAGCTCCTGGGCCAGGTCCACCACGGCGTCCGCGACCCGCTTCTTCCGCTTCTCCCAGGACGAGGCGCCGATCTTCGAAAGCGGCGGGGCCGCCTTGCCGCCGCCGACGTACTTCTGGACCAGGTCGATCTTGGCGATCGGCACGTACAGCTTCGTCCCCTCGGCGAACTCGAGGAGCAGGGTCTCCTCGGCGTGCTCGTCCGACCGATCGACGAAGTGGAGGCCCAGATAGCGGGCGATCCCGTGGTTGACGTGGACGACCAGGTCCCCTTCGTTGAGGTCGAGGAAGCTGTCGATCGCCCGGCTCTCGTACCGCCGCCGCGTCACCGGCCGGCGGACGTCCGCGCGGGCGAAAAGTTCATGGTCGGCGATGACCATCGTCGAGGCATCGATGAGATGGAAGCCGGCGCGGATGCGGCCGATCGCCCGGAGCAGGCGTCCCTGACGGGCGAGCTCGGTGTCGGCGAACACCTCGCCCAGCCGCTCGACCTCGGCGGCGTTGTGGCAGGCGATGAGGACCTTCTCGCCCGCGGCGGCCCCGTCCAGCTCCGCCTTGACCTTCGCGAGGTCGCCGGAGAACCGTTCGACGCTCTCGATCCGGAGGTGGCACGTCGCCTCCAGCGAGTCCGCCGAGAGCGCGGAGATCGCGATCGACGGGAATCGGATCAGGCGGGCCATGGTGCTTTCGACCGAGTAGAGCCCGCGGGTGTCGTCCAGGCGGCCCAGGTAGTGCTTCCCCTCGTCGCGGAGGTCGGGCAGCTCCAGGAGGGCCACCCAGGTGCCTTCCGGGAAGTAGTCGCTCGGGGGGACGAAGCCCGCCAGGGACTTCTCGTCGAAGACCGGGGGGATCGTGAGGGTCACGCTCTCCCATCGGTCGAGCGATCGCTGCGACTCGGCGTCGAAGGGACGGATGGACTCGACCTCGTCGCCGAAGAACTCGACGCGGACGGGGTCGTTCGCGTCGCTCGGGTAGACGTCCAGGATGCCGCCGCGGAGGCTGAATTCGCCGGCGACCTCCACCACCTCCGAGCGCTGCATGCCGCGATCCAGGAGCCATGAAGCCAGCTCCTCGACGGGGATCGAGTCCCCGACTGCGATCCGCCGCGACATCCCCTTCAGCGTCTCGGGACCCGGGACCGGCTGGAGCAGGGCCTGGATGGTCGTGACGACCAGACGCGGCGGCATCGCGCCCGACAGCCGGTTCAGGACGCGGAGCCGACGGCCGGAGATCTCGTCCGAGGCGTCCTGCTCGCGGGGGAGCTTCTCCCAGGCGGGGAAGGCCTCCGGCGCGACCCCCGCGAAGACGGTCATGTCGTCGCGGAAGTCATCGAGGTCGCCGTTGTGGGCAAGGACGACGACCAGCGTCGTGGGCGCGTGCAGCCCGAGGGCCGCGGCGGCGAGCCCCGCGGCCGATCCCCACGCCCCGTCGAGCGTCGCCGCCTTGCCGTTCCGGAGCGCGGCGATCATCTCCGGAAAGCCCTCGGCGAGCTGGATCTGCCGGGTCAGCTCCTTGAGGTCGCCGAGCCCGGCCGCGGGATCGGCGGCGGCGGTGGCGGGAGTGATCCGCGAGACCGAATGGGGTTTTCGGGGAGATAATCGGGGCATCGGATTCCCGGCCCTGGGGCGAAATCAGTCGGATGACGAACGCTCAGGAATTGTAGTTGCCGGCTGGTCCACGGACCACCGCGACCGGCCGGAAGGCCCGGGAGGGACGGCATGCCGGGGCTCCGCTCGGGCGACGGCGGCCGTGCGGAGACCGGCCCTCTCGGCGTGGATGCGACCGATCACGGATGCCAGATCCTCGAGGTCGAGCGGCACGTCCAGGCAGGCGTATGCTCCCGCGGCCTTCGCCTCCGTGACGAGTGCCCGATCCGCGATCCCGAGCAGCGCGATCACGGCAGACTGCCGCGCCCGCCGCTCGAGGACGGCCGTCCAGCCCGGTTCCAGTACGGGAACGTCCCAGACCATGACGTCCGCCCGACCGCTCGCCTGGGTCAGGATGACTTCATGCAGCCCCGGATCGGGCTGGCTCCTCGATCGGATTCCCAGCCCCTCGAGCCCTTCCGCCAGGGCGTCACGGAGGGCCCGATTGCTGCTCACGACATCCACCGTCAGGCCGCGCGTGCCCACTCTGCCCGAACCCCTGGGATCCATGCCCAGCCGCCTCCGGGCCTGGCCGTCGAGCGTCTCCGCCGCGACGGCCTCCGGGATCAGCAGGCAAGATAGCCGCGCGCAACGTTCCAGCTCGGCATACCGCACCAGCGGGCCGTAGCAGAGCACGATCCCGGGCGCCAACTCGGTCCTGTCATCCGGGTCGGGCGGGACCCAGGATTCGATCGAGGCGATGTCCGCGTCCGACAGCCGCGACCGGTGGACGATCAACAGACTCGGTGGATCGGCCATCCGATCGGCCGACGGCAGATCGCCCACGACGGATCGAATAGCCAGGCCGGGAAGGCCCCGGATCGAATCCGCGATACGCGCGACCCAGGGATCGTCCAGGTCGCCCAGGAACCAGACCGGCCGGCCGATCTCCTCCATCGCTTCCCCCTTCTGGGCGCAGAATCTCGCGGGCCTGTCCATATCACAAGGATGGGAACGCCACAATCGGAGTATTTCCACGATGGATGGATGACTGTAAATTCTCCGACTTCTGTCGGTATCGGCTGAAATGACACTGGAACGGCGGCATGAACTTCATGGAAGGTGAACGACGACTGGTGGAGAACGTTTAGGCATGCCGGACGCGCGGGGTGATCTGCTGGGCCGACTCTTCGATGCCCACGCGGCCGGCCTGGCCATGTATGCCCGTCAGTTCCGAGGTTGCGACGGGGCCGAGGCGGACGACCTGGTTCAGGAAGCGTTCCTGGCCCTGGCCCGCCAGTCGAGACTCCCCGACGAGCCCGTGGCCTGGCTCCATCGCGTCGTGAGGAACGCGGCCCTGATGGCGGTACGCAGCTCGCGCCGCCGGCAGGCTCGAGAGGCCCGGACGAGCCGCTCCGAGGCCGAGGCGGAGCCCTGGTTCGCGACGGTCGACGACCAGCTCGATGCGGGTCAGGCCAGCGCTCAGCTCGCCGCGCTCGATCCGGAGACCCGAGAGGCGATCGTGGCCCGGCTCTGGGGCGGCCTGACATTCGAACAGATCGCCGGCTTGCAGGAATGCTCCACGGCGACGGTCCACCGACGATACAACGCCGGGCTCTCCCGGCTCCAGGAAAGGCTGGAAACGCCATGCCATCGGACAGCTTCCACGACCCCATGACTCCGTTCGAGTCCCGGCTCCGCGGTTGGGCTCCGTCGCCGACAGGGCTCGATCGGGACGGTCTCCTGTACGAATCCGGCCGGGCCGCCGGCGCGGCTGCTCAGCGGAGAATCGCCCGAGTCGCGATGGGTACCGCGGGACTCGCGGCCGTTCTGGCGATGGGCATGGGAGTCGCGTGGCACGCCGAACATTCGCGAGCCCTTCGACTGCAAACTGACGTCCTTCTAGCCCGGCAGGAAGATCAACGCGGCGGCATGCTACCCGGGAGAGACCTGGAGCCGGTTCCGTCGCATCCCTCACCAACCTCGTCGATCCTTCGTGCCGAGCCGAACCCGCTCAGCTATCTGGCCCTCTCGCGGCGGATAACCCAGGCGTCCTTCGACCTGGAAAGCCGCACGGCCCCGCGCGTCCGGGCCGGAGTCCACGCCCCGCTTCGGCCAATTTCCCCCTTACGCCGACATATCAACGAACTGCCTGACCTGTAGTCCGTGCCCCGTCGTTTTCGCTCCGTGTCCTGGACCGCCTCGGGCGGCGTCCGCGTTCGACGTCCGCGCCTCGGTCCACTCCTCTCGTATCGAGGGAATCCTCATGCGGTCTCCACGCTGGTCCTGTTTCGTTCTCGTGTCCGCAGGTCTCGTGATGGGCTCGGTGTCTGCTCGGGCTCAGGTGATCAAGGCAGAATCCCCAGGGCCCTCTCAGTCGGCGGACCTGAAGACGCTGACGATTACCCCGGCCGCGGAGCCGACTCCGTGCTTTCGCTACCGGCTACTGCCGTCATCCGCGAGGCTTCGCCATGGAGACGCAGCGCCTATCTACCTCAGGCTACAGCACGGGCTGGAGACGTCCGAAAACTGGGGACCGTTCAAGGAGAAGCTGGCGGTGTGGCTGAACGGTCCCAAGGACGCGAGTCTCCTGTCGGACGCGAAGGCCGCCCTGGCCCCCTGGGCCGATCGGATCGATCTGCTCGAGATTGCAGCCCGGCGAGAGACCTGCGACTGGGCCTTCCCGCTTGATGAGCAGCGCACCAACGCGATCGACATCGCTCTGTACGACATCGAGTCCCTCAGGACATGGGGATCCGTGATCGCCCTGAAGGCTCACGTCGAGATCGCCGAGGGCCGATTCGTGGATGCGGAGCGGACCCTTGAGACCGGGTTCGCCTTCGGCCGTCATGTGGGGGCCGGCCCGTTCATGATCAATGCCCTGGTCGGCATGGCGATCGAGCGTTCGATGCTCGATCGGGTGGACGAATGGGTCCAGAAGCCGGGCTCCCCGAACCTCTACTGGGCGCTGACCGCACTTCCTCACCCGCTGGTGAGTGTCCGTGAGGCCATGGAGCAGGAGCGGCTCCTGCCCGAGAACATGGTCCCGGAGCTGGGGGACGCAGAGGCCCCGCGGTCCCCGGGGGCGTGGACTCTTCTCGTCGAATCGATGTACCGGCGGATGCGTCAGTTGTCGGAGCGCACGGCGCCCTCGGCCGAGCTGAAGGAAAGTCTGCCGGCCGATCTCGGCGAATACAAACGCCAGCACCTCGAGACCTTCCGCAAGCAGCTCGTCGCGTCGGGAAGTTACACCGACGAAACGGTCCGGACCATTTCCGACGACGAGGTTACGGCTCGGGCGATCGTCCTCGGTTATCGAACTCAGTGGGACACGGCTTTCAAGGCCATCTACCTCCCGTTCCCGGATGGGAACCATTTCCAGCCTGAACTGGACGGGGCCTATCAGGTGGCGAAACGCGGACCCTTTGCCGTCTTCTCCTGGTTTCTTCCCAGCCTGTGGTCGGCCCGAATCGCCGAGACCCGGCTCGATCGCCAGGTCGCTCAGTTGCGGATCGTCGAGGCCATCCGGCTCCATGCCGCGGCACACGGAGGCTCGCTGCCGAAGTCGCTGGACGAGGTCAGGGAAGTCCCCCTACCCGTCGACCCATCCACGGGCGGCTCGTTCTCTCTCAAGGAGGATGGGGACAGGCTTCTCATCGCGCCTCTAAAGGCCGGCGTGATGTTCCAGCCGGACTATGCGGTGACGCTCCGCAAGGCCCGATGATCGAAACCGTCCTCCGCTGACCTCAAAGGCCCCTCGCAGGACGCGTGGGGCCTTTTTCGCGCGCCGTTTCGATTTTCCTGTATCCAGATCGCGGTCCGCCTTCATAGAAGGGACATGAGCGTCCCCAATTGGAGCTGACCATGCAAGCCGCCCGGGATCGTACCCCTGACCTTGTCCGCCTTTTCGACGCCGGGAGCGTCGGGCTGCTTCCGGATAACGAACTCCTGAACCGGTTCGTCGTCCATCGCGATCGGCTGGCGTTCGAGTCCCTGGTGTCACGGCTCGGACCGATGGTCCTGGGCGTCTGCCGGAGACAGCTCGGCGAGTCGCCCGAGGTGGATGACTGCTTTCAGGCGACCTTCCTGGTCCTGATCCGCCGAGGGCCGACGCTCGGGCCGGACGTGCCGCTGGGCGCCTGGCTCCACGGCGTGGCCGTGCGTGTGGCGCGTCAGGCCAGGAAGCAGGCGGCCCGGCGGGTCGACCGCGAGCGGGCCGGGGTGAGGATGGACGTCGTGGAAGGGCGGGAGCCGGGTGGAGACGATCCGGAGCTCCGGCGGATCCTGGACGAGGAGATCGCCCGCCTGCCGGACCGGTATCGCCTCCCCGTGATCCTGTGCTACCTGGAGGGGATCACTCACGCCGAGGCGGCGCGGCGACTGGGCTGGCCGCTCGGAAGCGTCAAGGGGAGGCTCTCCCGGGCCCGGTCCCTGCTCCAGTCCCGGCTCACGCGCCGGGGCGTCGCGGTGGGGACGACGGCGGGTGCACTCGCGGCCGGCGGGTACGTCGAGGCATCGATCCCCGCGTTCGTCGTTCAATCGACATGCAACTCGCTCCTCCGATCCGGCTCGGGGGCCGCCTTCGCCCTGTCACGAGTTCTACCACAATCCGTTTCGAGGCTCGCAGAGGGAGTCCTTCATACCATGGTCGTCTCAAGGCTTGGACAGTTTGTCGCGATGCTCGGAGTCTCGGGGCTTTTCCTGGCGGGAGCCGGGGTGATGGCCCGCCAGGGTGCCCCATCCACCCCCAGGCAAGAGCCTCCACGCATTCCGATTCGGGCGTCGGCCACCGCGAGCTCCGACGTGAAGCAGGTCACGCCGACGAAAGTAGACGTCAAGCCGACCATCGAACCGGCCCCCGGCGTCCGGCCGCCGCTCAATCGGGCCGAGCGCGAGGCGCTGGATGCCGCTCGCGACGCCTTCCGGGTCGTCAATGAATGGTTCCGGAGCGATCCATTCGATCCATCGGCCGACTCGCCGGAGCGCGTCCAGGACGCCTCCAAACTCCTGCGGGACGTGGAACTCTCGCTTGCGAGAACCCAGGTCGAGCGGACCGCGGCCCTAGATGCCCACGCGGATCGGTTGCGCGACATGGCCCGCGTCGATGGAGAGCGAGGGCATGCGACGAACCTGTCCCGGGCCCGGACGCGAGCCTATTACGCACTCGCCGCGCTCCAGGCTGAGCAGGCGAGATCGGCGCCGGATCAGGCCGCGGCCGTCACGAAAGCCGATGACCGAAAGTCGGGCCACGAAGCGGACGGGACCAGGATTCCGGGTCGCGAGCTGGACGTGAAGTCCCGGGAAATCCTCACCAGGCTCGACGCACCCATCCCCATGAATTTCCCCAACGAAACGCCACTCGAGGAGATCATCAAGTATCTGAAACAGACCACGCAGGGTCCGAAGGACACGGGTATCCCGATCTACCTCGATCCGGTCGGACTCGAGGAGTCCGAGAAGTCGCTCACGTCTCCCGTCTCCCTCGACCTGGAGGGCGTGCCCCTGAGATACACGCTCCGTCTCCTGCTGCGTCAGCTCGGCCTGATCTACGAGGTCAAGGACGGAGTCCTGATCATCACCTCGCCCGCCTACCAGGACATCGAGACGGATCTATCACGAAAGAAGGAGCGTCTCGAACGCGGCGAGATGACGCTCGACGAGACGAAGCAGCTCGTCGAGGAGTTGAAATTACGTCGCGAGGCCCTGCGGTTGTTCGTGACGGGCGATGAGGTGGAAGCGGAGGAGAAGACGGGGCAGGCGCACGCCCGCGAGGTGGCCGAGCTCCGTCGCCAACTCAGGGAGACCCGTGAGCTCGTCGAGGCGATGCGCAAGGAGAAGGAAGCCGGCAAGAAGACCGGTGGCCCGTGAGCGACGTCGGCCAGGCACGTCAGCCGATCGGCTCGACGACGATCTCGTCCGCGAGCCGGTCGACCTCGTCGGGGTTGACGGCGCCGGCATCCCAGACCAGGGCGTTCGACACGGCGCAGGCGACGGCTCGCCGGAGCATGGCCTCGGGATCGAGCTGGTTCAGCCAACCGTCCACCAGGCCGGCCAGGAGGGAATCGCCGGAGCCGATCGGGTTGACGACCTTGATCGACGGCGGGATGACCCGGTAGCGCTTGTCGCGGATCTGGGCGAGGACCGCGCGCGGCCCGTCCGTGACCACCCCGCAGGTTACTCCGTGCCGAGACCAGTCGGCCAGGAGGCCGAGGACATCGCCGTCGGAGACCTCGGTCTTGCGGAGGCGGCCGGCCGCCTCCTTGCGGTTGAGCTGGAGCGCCATCGGCCAGAAGCCCCAGATTGCGTCCAGGGCCGGGCCGTACGTGTCGAGGAAGACCGGGATCCGCCGGGCACGGGCCAGCGAGATCAGATCGCTGAAGAGCCCGTGAGTGGCCGGCGAGGGGCTCGAGCCGGAGAGCGTGAGGGCCAGGACCTCGCGGCCGGCGAGGGCCTTCTCGATCTCGTCGGCGAACTGTTCCGCCTCCCTCGGCGTGACGGCCGGATCGGGGTCGAAGAACGCGGTCTGGTTTGGCGTACCCTCGGTCAGGACCGTGAGGATCTCGCGAGTCTCGGACTGGGTCGGGACCGCGATCGCGTCGAATCCGTCGTCCCGCCGCAACAGCTCGGCGCAGTGCCTTCCCACGGGGCCGCCGAGGAAGGTCGCCGGACGCGCCGAGCGCCCGAGCCGCTTGAGGGCGCGGGCGACGTTATTCCCCTTGCCTCCCACGACTTCCCGCACCGATTTTCCCCGGACCAGATCCCCCGGTTGCCATTCGGGGACCACGAGCGTCTTGTCCAGGCAGGAATTCAACGTGACGCATACGATCATGGCGGGATCAACCATACAGTAGATTGGATGTCGGATCGTCGTGGTGGCCGGCGCACCGTCGCTCTCGACCGCTCGCAAGTCCCGGGCCCCAGGATAACGCGCGAATCGCCATCAGTTGCGGCGTCTCACCCGTCGTCCGCGCAGGGGCTTCCGGCCGATCCATCTAGCATAAGGCAAGCCGCCTCGCGAGGCCACCATGCCGTGACCGCGGCTCAATTTCCGCCCCCACGGGCCATGACCCGCGAGGTCTCAAAACGGATGCCCCTCGAGGGCCTCGATCGCGTGCCGGATCTTCGCCGGGATCGCATGGGCCCGGTTCGCCTTGTAGTCGAAGACGACCATGGTCGACGTGCCCTCCGCGGCGAGCGCGCCGAGCTGCCGGCTGAAGATGCTGTGCTCCAGCTCCATGCTCGATCGCCCCAGGCGGACGATCTTCACGCCGATATGGACCGTGTCCGGATAGCTGAGCTGCTTGCGATAGTCGTTCGAGACCCGCGCCAGGATCGGCCCGATCCGCTCATCCCGGTACAGCTCCATCAGCCCGACCTTGTAGAAGTAGGCCAACCGCGCCGTCTCGTACCAGCGGAAATAGGTCACGTGATTGACGTGCCCCAGCGGATCCTGCTCGCCCCACTGAACCGGCTGCACCGCCACGACCGGGAATCCGGCGGTCAGCTCGTTCATCCTCGTTTCGGCGTCCATCGGCTGATGCTTTCCGTTTCCTACCGGGAACGCTCCCTCGCCTCCGGGTCTCTCGTTTTCGACGACGATCTGCCCGAAAAGTTCAGAGGTTGTTGGCGATGGGAACTGCGCTGGAGTAGAGTCAACGCCGCACTGCAACCATATCTCCTGGCTCGGAGCCCGTCCATGTCCAAGCTGCTCTGTCGGACCTGGGTCGGTATGTGCAGCGTTATCATGATCGCCGAGCCCTCGGCCCCTTCGCAGGAGCCTCCCCGCTCTATCGAGAAACGACTGGATGACGTTCGCCGTGCCTACCTGGACGTGGCCCAGTCGGTCTACGACGGCCTCAACGCCTTCCACGGTCGCGGTCCGGTATTCGACGAGCTGACGTGGAAGATCCAGCGCGCGGAGGCAGACTACACGAACGCGAAGCTCGAGAGAGAGTTCAGCGAACTCGAGCTCAGGATATACGACGAATCGACGTACCCCCTTGAGCGGGCTGTCGCGGCAGGCAGTGTCAAGCTCGCGACCGCGAACCTGGAGCGAATACGAGGCAGCATCGCGGATCAGAAGAATTACCTCGAGCGGTCTCGAAAACAAACGACCAACACTCTCACCGAGGATCTGATCCTCCAGGGAGCCGAGGTCATTCTCCGAGAGGAGGAGCGCAGGAGGCCGGTGGCCGAGGCCGAACTTGCCCGGGAGACCTCCAGGCTCGATCGTCTCGAAAAGGTTCTAGGACCGCGCCGCAGAGCCGAAGTTCTGGCGAAGAAGGACGAGGCTCTCGGCAAGGAGCTCCAGAAACAGAGCGAATGGATGGCCGCGAAGAACGATCTCCAGGCCAGGATTTCGGTGGCCCGAAGCCTTGCGACCGAGGACGAGTGGGGTTCCCGGCTCGCGAATCTTGACGGCGTGGCGATTCAGCTCGCGGAAGTGGGGAAGAAGCTCAGGAGTTTCGATGACGCCAAACGGATACCCACCGAGCAGGAAGCCCGCGATATTGAGGATCGAATCGAGACGTCGGCGTCGCGGATCCGGAACGTTCGCCGCTCCCTGGAGGTGAGCCGACTGCGACAACTCACGGCAATACTCTCGCGATTTTCTTCCGGTCCGATCGCCGCTCAGACCGCGACCTCGCCCCCCTCGCCAATCGTTGGACTTCTCGGCGATGAGGGGGCCGAGGTCCGCCTCGACGGTGCACGCCAGTCCCTGATCCGGGCTTGCGCTTCTATCCTCGATCGGCTCGAGCAGATCGAGGGTAGGGTATGGGACATCCCGTCCCAGGAACTGGCGATTCGCGCCGCGGAGGCCTGCTACAAGGCCGCCGCAAACCGACTCGCGCAGGCCAGGGAGGTCCAGAAGGAGTACGTGGAAACGTTCTTCGTGCGCGAGCGGACCGAGGCGTTGACCGCCGTGGCCATGGCGGAATCGACACTGAAAGGCAGCCAGGAAGATCTCGTCCGCGCCTCCGCGGCGATGGATCGTGCAAGACGGACGGCCACGACTTCGCTGCCGGACGCAGACGCCCTCCGGCGATTCGAGATCGCTCTGAAGTTTGCCAGGCACGGAGTACAGAAGTCGGAATTGGAGCTCGAGCACGCAAGGAACGAGCTGGATGTTCTGGACAATCAGGGGAGACCCGTCCGAGAGAAGGAACTCGCGGCCGACGTCGAGCGAGCGATCTCGAGAGAAATCTCGCAGCGTCAAACGCTCACGATCGAACGGGAGAAGCTGGCAATCTCCAAACGTCCACAGACGAGTGCCGGGTTGACGGCAATCGAGAAGGCGTCGCTCCGCGATCTCCTGGGATCGATCCGGGACGAGGCCGAAATTCGCGGCCGGATCGCGACCACCCAGTCCAATGACAAACCGCGGGACGCGAATGTCTTTCGGGAAATCGAGTCGGCGATCGCCGCGCTGGAACTCAAAGCCCGTGGAGCCGAGCGAGCGATTACCGAGCCGCAGTTCCTCGAGATGGCGCGAAAGCTAGCTGAACTCGAAAAGCCCACAAGAACCATTGCCCCCAGGCGCGGAGCTCCGCGACCCGGGCGAGAGCTCTTCGATAAACTTCGGAGCATATCTCCCGAGGATCGAGCGACCCTTAAATCGGGGACCGAGGAGAAGAAGCGGGAAATTCTGAAAAAGGCAGGGTTCACTGACGAGGAGCTGGAGGAAATGCGAGGACTGCGAGAGCAACCGAAACGGTAGGCACTCACTCCTGCGGAAGAGGGACGTCATGAACTTACGAATGACTGCTTACCTTCCAGAATGACCTCGGAGCCGTCCCAACTCATGATCTCGATTCGCGACCTCCGCGTGGATTATGACAACCTCTGTGCCGTCAACGACCTGACTCTGGAGGTCGACGCGGGGGAGGTCTGCGGGCTGATCGGGCCCAACGGCGCGGGCAAGACGACGACGATGCGGACGATGCTCGGACTGATCGAGCCGACGTATGGCTCGATCGTCCTCGACGGCGTCGACGTCCGCGAGTTCCCCCGCGAGGTCAACGCGATCGTCGGCTTCATGCCGGATTTCCCGCCGATCTATGAGGACCTGCTGGTCTGGGAGTTCGTGGACCTTTTCGCGGCCAGCTACCGGATACCACGCCGCGAGCGGAAGACCCGGGTGGACCAGTACCTCGAGCTCGTCGGCCTGATCGAGAAGCGGAACGAGGGGATTCCCGGCCTCTCCCGGGGGATGCGCCAGCGCCTGATGCTGGCCAAGACCTTGATCCCGGACCCGCGGATCCTGCTCCTGGACGAGCCGGCCAGCGGCGTCGATCCGCAGGGCCGGATCGACCTCAAGAACATCATCAAGCAGCTCGCGGGCGAGGGGAAGACGATCCTGGTCTCCTCGCACATCCTCTCCGAGATGAACGAGTTCTGCACCTCGGTCGCAATCATGGAGCGGGGGCGGCTCGTGGTGGGGGGCCGGATCGATGAGGTCAATGCCCGGATCATGGGGGCGACCTTGCTGGTCGTGGAGGTGCTGGGCGATCCGGCGAGCTTCCTCCAGGCCGTCGCGGCCGATCCTCACGCCGGCGAGCCGGTGCTGAAGGACGGGGCGTACGAGCTCCGCTACGCGGGGAAGGCCGAGGAGGCCAGCGACCTGCTCGCGCGGCTGGTCGGCGCGGGGGTCCGGGTGGCCGCCTTCTCCCGGCGGAGAGAGAATCTCGAGGAGCTCTTCCTCAAGGTCGGCGCCAAGGAGCTTGCCTGATGATCCCGGACCTTCTCCGCGAGTGGCTCGACAACCCCATGTTCCTGAGGCACGTCCGATCGCGGTGTCGCCGCCCGGCCCTGATCTCGGGGGCCATCATCACGGGTGCGATCTGCCTTTGCATCGCCTATGTGGCGTTCCAGTTCGGGACCTTCCAGACCGGCGGCGCGTTCGGGAGCGTCCTGGCCGTGCAGGGCGTGCTGCTCTGCCTGATGGGGGCCTCGCAGGTCGGGACTTCGGTGGCCTCGGCGCGGGCTTCGGGGATGCTCGACTTCCATCGCGTGTCCCCGCTGACGCCCACGGAGCTGACCCTGGGCTACTTCTTCGGGGCGCCGATCCGCGAATACCTGCTGTTCCTGATCACGATCCCGCTCAGCCTGCTCTGCGTCGCCGCGGGGACGCCGGACATCCGCGGCTTCGTCCAGGTCATGATCGCCCTGATCGCGTTCGCCTGGGTGGCCCAGGCCATCGCCCTGATCAACGGGCTGACCTCGAAGCGTCCCTCGATGGCGAAGGGGATCGTCTGGCCCATCATCGTCATCGGACTGACGAGCGGCTCGTTCTTCCCGTCGTTCGGGTTCGTGGCCAACCTGCTCGACCGGGATCCCCGGCTCGACTTCTTCGGCGTCTCGTTGCCGTGGCTGGCCGTGGTGCTCCTCTACCAGGCGCCGATCCTCCTGGTCGCGTTCCTCGCGTCGAGGAGGAAGTTCGAGTCGGAGCGACTCCATCCCCTCTCCAAGCCCCAGGCCATCGGCGCGATGGCCGTGGCCGGGACCCTTGCGGTGGGGAGCACTTGGAGTTCGACGGAGTCCGACTTCATCGGCCTCCTGATCCTGTACGTGCTCGTCGCCCTGGGCATCTTCCTGACGATCACCGTGACGCCCACCCAGGCCGATCACTACAAGGGACTGCTGAGGTGCCTGAGGAAGGGAGAGGAAAGGCCATCATGGCTGGCGGACTTCGCCCTCAATCGGCCCTTCCTCGTCGTGATCTGCGGCATCGTCCTTGGTTCGACGACGCTGGTCTGGCAGCGTAGCCTGTCGCAGACCCAGATCGCTTATTCCGGGTTGCGCGACGGGTTCCCCCTGGCGATCGCCAACGGGGTGCTCGTGATCGCGTATTTCGGCCTGGCCTACCAGTATTTCCTGGCTCGATTCGGGCGCCGAGGGATGACGTTCCTGACCCTCTTCGTCTTCATGGCCTGGCTGCTGCCCTTGTTCCTGGGCACGATCATCGTCGCCTCGGACTATCGAGCGGGCTCTCAGGCCCAGGTCGTCTATGCGCTCAGTCCGCTGGCGGGGATCGGCCTGTCGGCGGGGACCACGACGAGCTTCGGGGTCGGGCCCGCGGAGAACTTCCCGTGGGTCGCCGGCGCGGCGATCACCCCGACGCTCCTGTTCACCTTCGTCTTCAACACACTCTTGTCCACCGCCAAGAAGCGATTCCGCAAGGTCGTCGGCGACGCCGCGAAATGGTCGAACGAACGGGATGCGTCGGCAGCCCGGGAGGAGGTCCTCGGCGAATGGGAGTCGGCCGAGGATCCGAGCCCGTCGCCCGCGGGGGGACTTCCTACCTCGACTCCTTCCTGACGAGCTTCGAGAGGACCGCGTCCAGCGCCGGTCCCCGGAGATCCAGCCGGATGATGTTCCCCTCCGGATCCACGAGGTACGAGGCCGGGATCGCGCCGACGCCGAACGCCTCGACCAGGTCCGTCGCGGCCGAGCCGTTGTGAACCTGAAGCCAGGGGATCTTGCGCGTGGTCACGAAGTCGGCGACCGGCGTCCGCGTCTCGTCCAGGCTGACGGCCAGGATCTCGAGGCCCTCGGCGTGGTACTTGCGATAGGCGTCCTGGAGCCGGGGAAGCTCGGTGAGGCAGGGGGCGCACCAGGTCGCCCAGAAGTCGACCAGGACGTATTTCCCCTTGAGCGAGCCGGACTTGACCGGCTTGCCGTTGAGGTCGATCGCCTCGAACTCCGGCAGGGGCTTGCCGACGCGGCCGATCCGGCCGAGCTCCTTCCCGACCTTCTCGCGAATCGCGGTGCTCTCGGGGAAACGGTCCTGGAGCAGCGTGTAGGCCTGCCTGGCGACGGCGAATTCGCCGGCGGTCACGGCCGAGCCGGCGAAGTTCTCCGTGAAACTGGTCGCGAAATCCTCCTGGTCCGGCTTGCCCAGCCCCCCGATCAGCTCCTTGTAACGGGTCAGGGCCTCGTCGTAGCGGCCTGCCCCCGCGCGAGCCATCGTCAGGACAATCTGGGCCAGGGCCTTCACCGGGCCGTCCGGATCGTTCTTGACATAACGCTGCGCCGCGTCCTCGGTGTCGGCGAACCAGTCGTGCTCGATGGCCTTGTTGAAGAGCGCGGCGTAGCCCTGGTCGCGATCCTCGGACTTCGGATTCTGACGGAGGTACTCCCCCAGGTCGCGGACCAGGGTTCGGTCGCTGCGGTCCAGGATCGAGGCCACGCTCGTCGGCGGAGGCGCAGGGTCCTGGGACCGAGCGATGCCGGACAGGCAGAGCATGGAGACGGCGGCGATCAGGATTCGAGTGAGTCTCACGAGTCCGGTTTCCGGGACGGGGTTGGGATGGTGGCGAACCTCAACGCGACGCCGTGGGGAGCGTCCCGGCGGAAGTCATCACGCCGATCCGGCTCGAGGACCGCGGTCTGGTCGCGGCGGGGGCCGGCAGCAGTCCGCGGATGACGTCCAGCCACTGGTAGCAGCAGAGGTTCCGTTCGTGGGACGCCAGGAACGAGATTCGACCCTTCTGGCCCATCTGGTGCGCCAGGTTCAGGTCCGCGGCGAGGGTCGTCAGGGCGTCCACGACTCCCGCGGCGTCGCCCGGGGCGACGGTGAAGCCGCATCCGGCCCGGCGGATCGTGTCCGCGGTCTCGCAGTGGGCCGGGCCCACGAAGAGCGCGGGCCGGCCGGCCGCCATCACGCCGTAGAGCTTGCCGGGGACGACGATGCCGGTCATCTCCGGCCGCATCGAGATCAGGTGGACGTCGGCCAGCGAGAGCGAATGACGAAGGTCCTCACGCGGGACGTAGTCGAGGAACCGGATGTTCGGCAGGCCCTCCGCCTCGGCGGCCTCGCGCAGGCCCTTCGATCGGGGACCTCCGCCGACGAACAGGAAGACGATGTCGCTCCGGTCGCGGAGCCGGCGGGCGGCCTCGAGGAACTCGTCGTACGAGTGGGCGAGTCCCAGGTTGCCGGAGTACATCGCCACGACCTTGTCCTCGAGCCCGAGGGATCTCCGCAGCGGGTTTCGCTCCCGCTCCACGGGAGAGACCTCGTCGCGACGGCTCCAGACGGGGATCGTCGCCAGCCGATCGGCGCGGACGCCCTTCATGATCACGCGATCGGCCATGTAGGGGCCCAGGACGACCACGCGGTCGGCATGGCGATAGACGAAGTCGCTGAGCCAGGCCAGTCCGCGGACGACCGGGTTCCTTGGGTTCATCCGCCTGAGTGCGAGGCTGGCATCGGGGTGGAGATCCATGCTCCAGTACGCGTGCCGCGTCCCCTTCAGCCGCCTCAGCAGCGTGCCGATCAGGCCGATGATCGGCGGCGTCGTCAGCGTGACCACGGCGTCGAACCGGGGCATCCGCAGGGCCTGGAACACCGCCCGGCCGTAGAACGTGAGGTAGTCGGTCATCCTCGCGAGCGTGCTCCTGCGGCCCAGCGAGGTGGCCGGCACCCGGTGGATGTGCACCCCCTCGTGGACCTCGTAGGTCGGGGCCTTCGGCTGGCCGGGCTTGTACGTCCCCTGCGCGCAGAGGACGTGGCACTCGAACCCGCGGGCCGCGAGCGACTCGACCAGGTCGGCCAGGTGCTGGGCCGTGGAGGCGTGGTCCGGCCAGTAGTACTGATTGACGAAGAGGAGCCGCCGGCCGGCGCCGGGCATGCCTTGCCCCCGGCCTTCCGACGGGCCTTCGATCTCCGAACCACTCCCGGCGACCTCGGCCGCCGGTTGGGGCGGCTGGAAATGAGGCTGGGCGGCCTTCGGGAGGCTCCAGAACCAGGGTCGACGGTTCACCATTTGGCGTCCGCCTGGGCCTTGTTGGCCCGATACCAGGCGATGGTCCGTGCCAGCCCCGCGCGAAGGTCGGTCGGCGGCACCCAGCCGTCGAGCTCGCGCTTCATCCGGGTGACGTCCAGGACCTTCTTGATCGCCCCGTCCGGCTTGTCCGTGTTCCAGGCAATCTTCCCCGGATAGCCGGTCACGTCGTTGATCGTCTCCACCAGCTCGCGGACCGACGTCCCGATCCCGGTGCCGATGTTCAAGGGTAGGTTCACATCATTGTACTTCTCGGCCGCCAGGACGATGGCATCCGCGCAGTCCTCGACGTAGATGAACTCGCGGATCGGCTTGCCGGTCCCCCAGACCTCGATGCTCGGCGCCTTCGCGAGGTCGGCCTCGACCCACTTCCGGACCAGCGCGGCGACCACGTGCGAGCGATCCGGGTTGTACGAGTCTCCGGGGCCGTAGAGGTTGGTCAGGATCAGGTGGATCGAGTCCAGCCCGTACTGCCGCTTGTAGGCCACCCCCTGGACGGCCAGCATTTTCTTGGTGAGGCCGTAATTCACGACGCTGGCGTGGCAGGCCCCGCCCCAGAGGTCGTCCTCCTTGAGGTCCCCTTCGAGGTAGCCGGGGTAGCTGCACGCCGTGCCGATGTTCACGACCTTGCCGACCTTCGCCAGCCGGGCGGCCTCCATCAGGTTGGCGCCCAGGACGAGGTTGCTGTAGTAGAGCTTCGCGGGCTCGGTCTGGTTGATGCCGATGCCGCCGTAGTACGCCGCCGTGTGGACCAGGACGTCGCACGGATGCTCGAGCAGGCACTTGAGGCACGAATCGAGCGCGACGAGGTTGAAGTCCTTCTGCCGGGGGACGAAGACCGTCGCCCCGTATCCCTCCAGCCGCTTGACGATGTGCTGGCCGAGGAACCCGGCCCCGCCGGTGACCGTGACGCGCTTGCCGGACCAGAAACCTTTCATGAAGTCGCTCCGAGGAGTGCGGCGGAATTCTCGATCGATCCGAGGATGAAGGGCGGGCGAGCGGGGCAGGGGCCCGCGCTTCGCCATGGTTGTCCTGGCAGGTGTGAGCGGACTCCCCCTCTCCCCGACCCTCCTTCGCGGAGGGGGGAGAGGACGGGAGTGATCGCTTCGGTCGGCGGGCATCCTGACGCGTCTACCGGCCGTCAGACGTTCGCGAACGGGTTCTGGAACTCGATGAGCTGCGCCGCGCGGACGAGCTCGGCGATGCCGCGGTCGAGGTCCACGGTGGTCTCGAAGCCCTTCTTGCGGATCTTCTCGTAGGAGACCTCGTAGTTCCGCTGATCGGCGTCGGAGCCGACCTCGGCGAAGTGGAGGTAGAAGTTGGTGTGTTCGAGGATCTTCCGGGCCACGTCTTCCTTGGTGAAGTTCATGGACTCGTGGCCGACGTTGTAGACGTCGTCCTTGACCTCGTCCCAGCGCTCGAGGGCGAAGATGAAAGACCGCGCCATGTCGCGGACATGAACAAATGTTCGCTTGAAACCACCCTCATAAACGATGAGGTTGCGGTTCTTGACGGCCTGGTAGGTGAAGTCGTTGGGCATCAGGTCCAGCCGCATCCGGTTGCTGGCGCCGAAGGCCGTGGCGAACCGGTAGGCGACGCCGTTGCCGGAATCCAGGACCATCTGCTCGGCCTGGCCCTTGGTCTCGCCGTAGAGGGTGATCGGGGCCCGGGGCGTCTCCTCGTTGCAGACGTAGTCGGGGATCGACCCGTAGATGCTGCCGGTCGATGCGAACAGGAAGCGGGTGTCCTTGCCGCGAGCGGCCAGGAGGTTTCGCGTCCCCTCGACGTTCACGGCCTGGGCGAGCTGAGGCTCCTTCTTGCAGGCCGGGTAGCCGACGATGGCGGCGAGGTGGATGATCGCGTCCATCCCCTCGACGGCCGACTTCGCGGTGGCGATATCGCAGACGTCTCCCTTGCGGAACTCGAAGAATCGGTTCTGGCAGCAGGGCAGCAGGCCGTGGCCGCCGAACTTGAGGTTATCGAGCACGCGGACGCGGTGCCCCTGTTCCAGGAGCATCGGGACGAGCGTGGAGCCGACGTAGCCGGCTCCGCCGGTGACGAGGATCTTCATGGCGGGACCCATCCTTGGTGGCTCGACTCGAGACGCGCCTGGTCACGTCGCGGATCATCGATGACTGGAACCGGACTTCCGCGCGGCCGGCAAGTGATGACGGGCAGAGGAGTACGCCCAGGCCCCGTCCTTGCGGCCACGTCCATCCTTCGATTGCGTTGCGTTGCGTCGAGTGGCAGACCATCCTTGAAGGAAGCCGGTCCAGAAGACTCAGGCGTTGCGAAGCGTCAACCGGTAGGTTTGCTGGTGCCTGTCTGAGTCGTCTCCAATCCCGACCTGCCCCGGCCTGTCGGCGAGGAGTATCATCAAGTCCGCGAAGGCTGTCAACCGGAGTTGTCGTCGAAGAAGACGAGCGAACGGAGAATTGACGATGGAATGTCCACGAGCCGGGAGCGACCTCGGGCCGCGGTCGCGACGGGATTTCCTCGCACGCTCGGGGTTGCTGGCGTTGGCTCCTCGACTCTCGGAGCGAGCGGCGGCGGCGCCGCCCACTCCGGACTCGCCACCGCGTACGCCCGGCTTCCGCGGAGTCTTCTTCAATCCCAACGTCCGCCACGCCGCCATGGAAGGCTATCCCTTCCCGGTCTTCGATCCGTACGATCCGCCGTATCGCGAGGGCCTCCGCGCGGCGCTTCGGGATCTGGCCCGGGAGGCGGCCATCAACCTCGTCTGCCTGTTCGTCCCCATCCAGTTCACGCTCGCCCGAGCCGGAGTCGGGCCGCGGCCGGGCCAGCCGGTCGAGGGATGGGCGAACCTGACTTACCTGAAGAACCTGGCTGTCTTCGTCGACGATTGCCATGAAGCCGGCGTCTCGGTGGAACTCGATCTCGTGGACAACCGCTGGATTCCCGGGCGGCTGGATGGCGCGAACCACATCGGGAAACCGGGCTCCGGCTGGCCGGTCGCGGACGACTCCCACTGTGAATCGGCCGCGACGTGGTATGCGGGCCTGATTCGGTTCGTCGAGGAACGGGCGCGACATCCCGAGCAGATCGCGCTCTGGAGCATGATGGGTAATCATCAGCTCGGCTGTGCCGAGCCGGTCCTCTGGGGCATTGATCCCGGCGACGAGATCCTCCGGGCCACGGAACGGTTCGTGAAGAAGGTCTGGCCCGCGTTCCGTTCGGCCGGAAAGCGGCCGAAGGCGGCTCCCTACCTGCTGCCGATCTTCTCGAACAACGCCTACTGGATGGCGAAGACGCCCGAGCAACGCCTGAGCGGCTTTTCCCACCTGAAGACCTGGCTGGTGGACGACCTGGCATTGCCGCCCGACTACTGGCCGATGTCGTCGTATGCCTTCTGCGACCCGGCTCCCGACGGATACCACTATCTGCGTCGGATCGTCGAGATCCTGGGCAGGGAAAACGCCCCGCGGATCCTCCTGACGGACCTGAAAGGCCCGGGTCACGAGCACGAGATCAAGGACTCCATCCTCGCCACGGCGTGGCAGCCGGGGAATGCGTCGCTCCGCTGGCACCGCCTGAAGTGCGCCGAGTACGGGCTGGCCGGGTGGTGGATCTGGGCCTACCAGGACCACCCGGGTGCCGCCCAGCGCGCGGGAATCCGCGGGGCCGACGGTGCCTGGAAGGCCGAACTGGTTCACGCCCTCCGGGAACCACTGGCCCGCTGATGTTGGCCCTGGCCTCGGCGAGGGCCGCGCCGCTGCCCCGGAAGTGGAAGCCGCGGCTGGCGACCATCTGCTCCACCTGGCCGCTGATGGGTTATCGAGGGGCGGAAGCGAGGCCGGGACCTTGCCGTGCTCCCGGCGGACGACATCGGAAGCTCCCCCGGGCGACAGGCCGAGGTCCGGCGACGGCTCCGCGAGGGTCTTCCAGGAAGGAATGGGGTTGGGAAAATTGCTCCAAACCACGCCCATCCTCGGACCGACGGCGCGGTCATTGCCACTGGATCCTCGGGTTGACCGTTCCGGAGACGCCCCGTATGCTGCGCCCAGGTTTGGCCATGAATGACCTTCGGGTCTCCTCTCGCAGCGCGGCCGCACCTCGCGATCGCTGGCGGCGTTTCCCATCGCTCTGTCCAATCCAGGATAGATGGGCCTTCCGATGCTCAAGAAGCTGTCCAGGCGCGTCAAGGCGGCGGCCGCGGCGGTCGGGGTCGTCACCGCGATCCCGTGCGTTGCGTGGATGTCGTTAACGTACGAGCCTTCCTACTATCGCAACATGGTGAACCTCCCGCCCGAGCAGCGCGAGGGGAAGGCGCGGCATTTCGTCGCGCAGAGCTTGCAGCTCCGCAACGACATCGTCAACGAGCCCACCTGGGAGGCCGTCTTCTCCGACCAGGAGGTCAACGCCTGGCTGGCGGAGGATCTCGTCTCCTACTTCGCGGATCAACTGCCTCCGGAAGTCCACGATCCCCGCGTCCTCTTCGAAACGGACCGGGTGATCCTGGCGTTCCAGCTCGATCGCAGCGGGCTCCAGTCGGTGATCACCGTCGTCGCCCGCCCGCGCGTGCCCCAGGGAAACACGGTCGAGCTCACGCTCGAGAAGATCCGGGCCGGGATCCTCCCCGTGCCCGCGGACAACATCCTCGATCGGATCACCGACTACGCCCGGATGCGTGGGGTCGACGTTCGCTGGCAGCGGCGAGAAGGATATCCGGTCGTCGTGATGAAGTACTCGCCGAATGTCCAGCGTGAGGACATCCAGCTCCAGGAGCTAGAGATCCGCGGGGGGCAGATCCGCCTCGCCGGCCGTTCCGATCGGAGCAAGGGAGCCTTCTACCTGCCCACCCTCCCCACCCGGAAGGTCCTTCAGTCCACCTTCCCCAGCCGGAGCTTCCAGTCGAATCCGCCCGGCGAGCCGGGACCGTCGGACGGAGCGTCCATGCTCAGGACGAGCCTCCCCACGAGCTGGTCCCCCTTCAGGTCGACGATCAGCCTCGTCGCCTCCCAGACGATCGGGCTATAGGTCCCCTCGGCGACCCGCCGCACGGCCCCGCGGTCGCCGGAGATCGAACCTTCGTAACTGAGATACGCGAGTCGATGATTCGGGAGTCTGCGCGCCGGGAGCTCGCATCCCGGGGCGGGCGGGGAATCCAGCGCCCAGGTCCATAGCGTCGCGCCGTCCTCGAGCATGAAGTCCCAATGCACGCCACGCCACCGGTGCTCCAGGACGACGAACCGGCGGGGAGGCGTCGCTCCGTGCTCGCTCATGCTCGTCTCCCTCGACGCAATCTCCGATAGATCGTAAACTTGCGAGTAAGAACCCGGTGCAGGGTGGGGATGGCCGCGGAGCGTTGGCAGAGGAGCAATCGGGCGTGACTCCCAAAGAAGTACTGGCTCATATCCGGCAGCGTGAGGTGACGACGGTCGACCTGAGGTTCATGGATTTCCCGGGCGTCTGGCAACACTTCTCCATCCCCGCAGACGCCCTGACGGAAGAGACCTTCGAGGAAGGGATCGCCTTCGACGGCTCCAGCGTGGTGGGCTGGCGCGCGATCAACGAGGCGGACCTGCTGGTCGTCCCCCAGCCCGAGACGGCGCTCGTGGATCCGTTCACGTCCCAGCCCACGCTGACGATGATCTGCAACATCCACGACCCGATCACGCACCAGGATTATACGCGCGATCCCAGGAACATCGCGCGGAAGGCCGTCAGCTACATGCGGAGCCTGGGCGTCGCCGACCGCTGCCTGCTGGCGCCGGAGCTCGAGTTCTTCCTCTTCGACGACGTCCGCTACGCCCAGAATCAACACGAGGCGTATTACCACGTCGATTCGGTCGAGGGAGCCTGGAATCGAGGGCGAGCCGAGGGCCCGAATCTCGGCTACAAGCCGGGATCCGGCCTCGGCTATTTCCCCTGCCCCCCGACGGACAGCCTGGTCAACCTGCGGACCGAGATGGCCCAGAGGATGGCCGAGTGCGGTATCACGACCGCCGCCCATTTCCACGAGGTCGCCACCGGCGGCCAGTGCGAGATCGACCTCAATCCCCAGGACCTCGTCGAGAGCGCCGACCAGGTCATGATGGCCCGCTACATCATCCGCAACGTGGCCCGGAACAGCGGCAAGACCGCCACCTTCATGCCCAAGCCACTCTATGGCGACAACGGCTCCGGGATGCACACGCATCTCAGCTTCTGGAAGGGGGATGAGGCGCTCCTTCCCGGCAACGGCTACGGCACCCTGAGCGACCTGGGGCTGAGCGCGGTCGGCGGGCTCCTCAAGCACGCTCCGGCCCTTTGCGCGTTCGCGAACCCGACGACCAACAGCTACAAGCGGCTGATCGAGGGCTTCGAGGCGCCCACGAAGGTCTCTTACAGCCGGCGGAACCGCGCGGCGATCGTCCGCATCCCCGTGGGCGGGGCGAGCCCGCGGAGTCGGCGGATCGAGTATCGCTGCCCGGACAGCGCGGCCAATCCCTACCTCCTGTTCTCGGCCATGCTCATGGCCATGCTCGACGGCATCCAGAACAAGATCCGGCCCGGCGAGCCCCTCGACAAGGACATCTACGACCTCAAGCCGGAGGAGCTGGCGCGCGTGCCGACCACGCCCCAATCCCTCGAGGCTTCGCTGGAGGCCCTCCGCGTCGACAGCGAGTTCCTGCTCCGGGGCGACGTCTTCACCCCGGACGTGATCGATACCTGGATCTGGTACAAGTTCTCGAACGAGATCGACGCCCTCCGGGTCCGTCCCCACCCCTACGAGTTCGCCCTCTACTACGACATCTGAGCCCGCGAATCCTCAGCCCCGCTCGCCCCGGCCTCCAACGACGAGGATCCACCATGATCGCGCCGTTCTTGCTGCTCATCTCCGTCTCGGCGTTCGACGACGCCAGGCCGGCGGCCTGGTGGGACCGCGAGGTCGCCACATCGCTGGACCGGGCTGCCGACCGCAAGGCCGAATGGGAGGCGATGCTCGCCGCCGTTCCAGCGGACCGCCGCCCGGGGGCGGCCTACCTGATCCGGTACATGCCCCTTCGCGACCTCAAGTCGATGAAGCCGGACGAGCTGGCAAGGAACATCGAGCTGGCGTACCGGGCCAGGTCGGCGTCGGCCTGGGCGGGTGAAGTCCCGGAGGAGGTCTTCCTCGATGCCGTCCTGCCCTACGCCAGCGTGACCGAGCCGCGCGAGCCGATCCGCTCCGAGTGGCTCGAGACATACCTGCCGCGGGTCAAAGGCTGCAAGACGACGGGCGAGGCGGCCCAGGTGCTCAATCGGGCGCTCTTCAACGATACGAAGGTTCGGTACAACACGCGCCGGCTGCGTACCGACCAGAGCTCCCGGGAGTCGATCGCCCAGGGGATGGCCACCTGCACCGGGCTCTCCATCATGCTCGTGGAAGCCTGCCGGTCGGTCGGGGTTCCGGCCCGGCTGGCCGGGATCTCCGCGTGGCCGGGCAGGGGGGGGAACCACACCTGGGTCGAGGTCTGGGACCATGGCTGGCACTTCGTCGGCGCCGCCGAGCCCGACGAGAAGGGGCTCGACCACGCCTGGTTCGCCAACGAGGCCGGTGGTGCGATCCGGGAGAAGCCCGAGAACGCCATCTTCGCGGTCACCTACCGTGCCACCGGCGATCATTTTCCGCTGGTCTGGGCGCCGTTGGTGAAGATGAACGCCGAGAACGTCACCGAACGCTATCGAAAACCGGGCGTGAGCCCTCCCAAGGAGGCGGCCGGGAAGGTTGCGCTGGCGGTGGACGTGCTCGATGGGGGCCATCGCGTCCCCGCCGAGGTCTCGATCGTCGATGCCCGGACGGCCGGCTCCATGTGTCGGGGGATGAGCCTGGGAGCGGACGTGGACGTCAATCGCCGTCTCACGGCCGAGGTCGCCCCGGAAGGCTCCGTACTCGTCTCCGCGCGGTCCGGGGGCCGATCCGCCTACGCCTTCGTCGCTCCGGGCAAGGAACCGGTCGTGACGCTGCACCTCGATCGTCCGGCCTCGTCGGCCTCTCGGGAACGGGTCGAGGCCTTGCTGAAGGACCGATTCGGCACGGACGCGGACCGCAGAACGACCGCGGACACGCTGCTGGCTCACGTCCCGTTCGAGGAATCGTCCCGCGAGGCCGCCTGGCGTGCCTATCGATCCTCGCCCGTGCACGAGGCGCTGCGGAAGGAGTTCGATGTGCGCAAGGTCGTCACGCCCGACCGGACGAGCCCCTACCTCTGGCGTCACGTCGGGACGAAGCCGGAGAAGGGGTGGGCCCTGGTCATCGCGATGCACGGCGGCGGCGGCGCCCCGAAAGAGGTGAACGACAGCCAGTGGAAGAGCATGTTCGAGCGGTATTACCGCGACCATCCCGAGGCCGGAGGCTACGTCTACCTGGCCCTCCGGGCGCCGAACGACGAGTGGAACGGCTTCTACGACGACGCGATCGTCCCGCTCGTCGAGCGGCTGATCCTCCAGTTCGTCCTGTTCGGCGATGTCGACCCCGCTCGGGTCTCGATCCTCGGGGCGTCGCACGGCGGCTACGGCGCCTTCGTCATCGGCCCCAAGGCGCCCGATCGATTCGCGGCGGTCCACGCCTCCGCCTCGGCCCCGACCGACGGCGAGACGATGGGAGAGAACCTCCGGAACACGCGGTTCACGTTCATGGTCGGGTCGAAGGACACCGCCCACGGTCGAGCGGATCGATGCCAGAAATTCGAAGCCCAGCGGAGGACGTGGAAAGAGCGTCTCGGCGGCTTCGAAGGGGGCTTCGAGTGGAAGGATGGCGTCGGGCATTCCGTCCCCGACCGGGACAAGGTCGCAGAGCTCCTGAAGGCTCCGCCTCGCGATGCCCGGCCGGATCGGATGGTCTGGGTCCAGTCGGACAGCGTCATCCGGCGATTCTACTGGCTCGAATCCCCCGAGCCGAAAGACGGCACGCGGATCGAGGCGACCGCGAAGGGGAATGCGATCGACATTCATACCTCCCGCCCGACGCCGCTGTTCGTCTGGCTCGACCGCCCCACTCCGGATGCGGGCAAGCCGGTCACCGTGCGGCTCAACGACGGCCCGCCTCGAGAGCAGACGCCGGTCCCCTCTCTGGGGACTTACTGTCGGGGGATTGAGGAGCGAGGCGACCCGGAGCTCTCGGCCCCCGTCCGACTCGAAGTCAAACCGTAGGTGAGCCTGGGATTCCGCTCATGGAAGGAGCCGAACGCCGACGGCGGCGTTGAGGTCGACCATGCTCCGACGGTGGCGGATCAGCGCCTCTCGAAAGCTCCGGATGGCCTCGGTCTCGTCCTCGAGGTGGGACAGGTAATCGTCCTCGCTGAGCTTCCCCTGGGCGAAAGCCCTGGCGTTCCGGACCGTGAGCTTGTGCTGGTTGGCGAGCGTGGTCCCCTCGGTCCGGGCGAGGAGGTCGCGCGAGCTCCGGTATTCCCGCTCCGCGAGCCGGACCTCGGAGGCCACCCTCCGTTCCAATGAGGCCAGCTCGACCTGGGTCTGGTTCAGGTTGCACCGGGCCCGTGCGATGTTGCCCTGGTTTCGGTTATAGATCGGCAGCGGGACGGTGATGGCGGCCACCCAGGACGTGGTGCTCCGGAGCCCCTGGGGGCTGTTGTCCTGGAGCGTGAACGGGTCGTAGAAGAGGAAGACATCATCAAGCCGATTCGCCTTCTGGAGGGCCATCTCGGCCTGGGCGCGTCCGATCCCGCGCCTGGCGGCGACGAGGTCCGGTCGATGGTTGAGGGCCAGGCGGAGCAGCTCGTCGAGTGCGGGAGCGGGAGGTCCGTGGTCCCGAAGCGTGCCCCGCGGGATGATTCGTTCGGTTTCCTCTGTCGGAGCACCGATGAGGACGGCGACGGCCTCCTGGGCATCGTTGAGCACATCGCGCGCCTCGAGCAGGCCGTCGCGGGCCTTGTCGAGCGTGACGGCCAGCCGCTCGGCGGACTCCTCGGCCTTCCCCTTGCTCCCCTCGGCGACCCGCTTCCGGGCCTCGGCCAGGACCTTCTGCTGCTCGCGGACGGCGGTCTCCGCGGCCATGTCGTTGATCCTGGCGGCCTGAAGGTCGATGAACGCCTTGCAGAGCAGGTTGATCTGACGGCGGATCACGTCCTGGAACTGGGCCTCGAGCACGGACTTGGCCGACTTCGCGACCCGGATCCGGGCCTGCCTCTTGTGGGTCACGTCGAGGGGGTACGTGATGTTGATGTCATACTGGGTGGGACCGCCGGGCTGGGCGTTCGTGAAGCGGCTGTAGGGGATGAACTGGGTGTCGAAGTAGATCAGCGGGTTGGTTCGAAGCCCCGCCGAGAGGATGTCGGCGTCGGCCTGGGGGATCTCGTACTTCAGGGCCATGACGTCGAGATTCGAGGCCATCATCCGCTCGATGGCGGCATCCAGCGTAAGGCCGTTCGGCGGCCCCTCGTCGTCGACCATGGTCGTGAGCTCGGCCTCGGTCTGCTCGGGCGAGCTCGGCGCGATTCCGGTGCCCGGGAGGGCCGCGGGCAACTGCATCCCGCCGGGGCGGCCCAGCGATGCCGCCGAGGCGACGCGGGCCGGCTTCTTCATCCGAGGGACTCGCCCCACCCGCCGGTTGCCGCCGATAATGCCGGCCTCCGGCGCCGTGAAACCTCCGTCCATCGCTCCCGGGCTTCCCCCCATCCGATTGTCATCGGTGCCGGGGACGGGGCCAAAGCTGGGGAACTCGAGGAGCACACCCCCGGATTGACGCCCCGCAGGCTCCTGCGATTGGGCCATCGCGGTTTCGGCGCGGCCGGCCAGGGCAAGGCCGAGGATCCATGGCCGCGCCTTCCCGGCGAGGCGACCGAGCCGGGCCGACGTCATGTCGCGATGGTCTCCCACGTCCTCTGAACGGTCATCCTCGTCGCAACATCGGCTCGAACCGGGACGGAGATTCATGGTTTTCCGATCATGCCGACTGGATGGCTCGGGGCCATCGTTCAGCGGGCCGCCACGGCGGGCTTTTCCGGCGTTCGGGACGCCTGGGTCTCGTTCGTCAGGCGGCGGAAGACCACGACGTCCGCAAAGGCCCCGTTGCCGGGCTTGAATTCCCTGGGACGCTTGCCGAGGAAGCCGCCGTTGCAGACGGTGAACGTGTCCTGCTCCACCTTGTAGACGGCGGCGATTTCCGGGAGCGGCTGATCGTCCGGCCCCGCGAACTTCGTCCAGTCCAGGCTCCTCGGGGAGGTGGTCTCGTCCACCCTCAGCTCCCCCTTGACCTGGATGTTCATGCCAGTGGGCGTCTTCAGGTCCACGGTCACGACTCGATCGCGGATCGTCATCACGACCTGAACCTGCTTCTTGGCCCCGGCCATGGCCGTCCATCGCCCCTGGAGCTGGGCGAGGTCGCCCTGCACCGCCTCGCCGGAGAACGCGGTCGAGACTGCGAGGCTCGCGAACAACACGACGGTCGAAATTGCGGTCTTCATCACTCTCTCCCCGCGATCCCGGGAATTCCGTCCACCGGCCGGACCGCATTCAGTTGTGCCGGTGTCCCCCCGGCGCCGCATGAAAGGAAGATCATCTCGCCCGAGTCGGGTTCATTCCCTGCACCGAGGATCCTCGCTGGCCAGCCAGCGATCGAGCTCCCCGCGCAGGTCCTTCGCGACCTGGGGGAAGATCGCCGAGACGTCGCGGCGCTCGGAGACATCCGCCGCCACGTCGTAGAGTTCCGGCTTGCCGCCATTCTGGATCAGGAGCTTGAAGTCTCCGCGGATCGCCGCGAGCTGGTTCGCGTTCTCCTGCCGCCATTCCCAGAAGAGGGTCCGTGACGGGACGTGGCCCCCCCTGGCCAAGGCCGGCAGCAGATCCACCCCATCGAGCTTCCAGGCCGGATCGAGCGACGCGCCGGCCGCGGCCAGGAAGGTCGGCATCAGATCGACCAGGCTGACGACCTCGTCCGAGGGCTTGCCGGCCGGGATCTGCCCGGGCCAGCTCACCACGGCGGGAATCCGGATCCCTCCCTCCCAGAGCGTCCGCTTCTGGCCCCGGAGGGGCCGGTTGCTGTCGAGCGCGGCGCTCGTCCCCTGAGAGGCGAACTCGAAGGTCGCACCGTTGTCGCTGGCGAAGACGACGAGCGTGTTCGACGCCAGGCCGCGTCGCTCGAGCTCATCCAGCAGCCGGCCGATATTCCGGTCCAGGCGCGTCACCATCGCGGCGTACGTCGCACTGAGAGGGTAGGCGGAGTTCGCCTCCGGGAATTTCCCGGCATGGCGTGCCACCTCGTCCGCCGGCGCGGCGATCGTAAAGTGGGGAGCCAGGTAAGAAACGTCCAGGAAGAACGGACCGCCCTTGACCCCGTCCAGGAAGCGGATCGCGCGATCGGTGATCAGGTCGTCGATGTAACCGGAAACCTCGACATGATCCCGCCCTTCCCAGAGCGTGGTCGGGAACTTCTCCATCGCCTCGTAGGAGTTGGTATAGCCGAAGAACTCGTCGAATCCCTGGTCGAGCGGATGGACCGGCTCCTCGCGGCCGGGCCGCGGCTTGCCGTGCTGCCACTTGCCGACGAGCGCGCTGCGATAACCCCGCGCCCTCAGGGCCTCGGCAATCGTCACCTCCGCGGCGGGCAGGTCCTGATCATTCCGGATGACGCCATGGTGGATGGAGTATTTCCCGGTCAACAGGCAGGCGCGGCTCGGTCCGCAGATCGGAGCCGCGGCATAGCATCGATTCAGGATCATGCCCCGGCTGGCCAATCGGTCAAGGCTCGGAGTGGCCCACTCCTTCCGCCCGTTGAAACCGACATCACCCCAGCCCAGGTCGTCGGCGAGGATCACGAGGAGATTCGGGCGGGTTTCCTTCTCCCGGGCCTCGCTCACAAGGGGTGCGAGTCCCAGCAACAGGGCCCAGCCCGCCGCCTGCCATTTTCCCAGCAACGTTCTCATCTCGAACCTCGGCACGGACTTGCGAGGGACGATTCCCCGCGTTTCGCACGCTTCGCCCGTCCTCACAACTCTTTTTTCGTCGCTGGAGCACGGTGAACTTGAGTAAAATCACATTATCCCTACCAGGATAATAGGTTTTATGGCAAGGGGTCCAAATCGGATTGGTGAGATGAATCCACGTGCGCGTCCGAAGAAGTGGACGGAGCGGATGCACCTCAGGTCTCATCGGGGATGAGGAAGCTCAGGTGATGGGCACAGTGGATGCATTGCAATTGCACCCACTCGTCGCGAGTGAGATAGCCGAAGAAGCGATGGGGGATTTTTGGTCCATCGGAGGCCTGGAAGTGGGCGATCGCGGAGCGGAGGGACTCAACCGCATGGGGCGTGTCGACCTCGGCGCCGGGGAGGACCTCGCTCGGGGCGGGGAGTCCTTCGGGGATCTGACGCGATCGAAAGACGCTCGCCTTCTGCTCCGGCGAGACCCACAACGAGGTATCGGGCGTGGCCACGGCAGGGTGGTCGACGACCCGGCGCGCGACAGTCGCCAGGTGTTGACAGATCTGCCCCAGTGACCAGGCCCCGACGGTCGTACAGCCTTTCTGGAGCCGTTCGACTTCCGGCATGATCTCGTCCAGGCTGGTGAAGTTCAGCGTCCTGCGTCCTGGAGTCATGGCGTCCTCGCAATGGGCTTGGGATTCGATGAGAACTCGGGCCGACCACGGCCATTATGACGCGAGCCGGCGCAGGGAGGGGAGTTGGTTTGTTAAGATCCCTGCTGGCAAGGGCCGCGAACCCGGGTATCGACGACGCGTTCACGGGGCGTTGAGGATGGGATCGAGCGATCGAAGAGGGCGAGATCGGTTCCGGGCCGCTTTCCTCGGGATACTCGCCCTGTCATGCATGGCGGCAACGCCGGCCGTGCGCGGGGGCGAGCCCGGCGATGCCGCCGACCGCATGGTCGCGGAAATCGAGGAAGAGGGGGGCGTCATCGAGCGCGACGAATCGAAGCCGGGCAGGCCGGTCGTTCGAATCGAGCTCTCCAGCCCGCGCGTGAACAATGCCTTCCTGATCCGCCTCCGGCATTTCCCGGGCCTGCGCGAGGTATCGATCTCCTGCCAGGACGTCACCGATCTCGGGCTGACGGCGCTCGTCCGACTTCGGGACCTGGAATCGATCCGATTCCGGAGCGACGTGCTGATGGGCTGGGGGATCGCCAGCCTGGCCCGGCTGCCTCGGTTGAGGAAGCTGGAGATCACGGGGCCGAGGCTCGGCGCCTCCTGCTTCCGGTCACTCGGGCAGCTCCCGGAGCTTCGCGAGCTCAGCATCGAGGTGGCCGAGGGGCCGGGCGAGGCCGCCTCCCGGCTCGAGGTTCCGCCTCGCCTCGAGACGTTGACGCTCGTCAATGTCGAGGGCGCGAGCCTCGTCCTGTTCCGGAACCTCCCGCTACTTCGCGCGCTCACCATTGACTCGCACGGCGTGAAGGACGAGGATCTCGCGGCCCTCGGATCCCTGACGGGGCTTGAAACCCTGAGGATACGCAACGGCACGCTGACGGGTGCGGGGCTCGAATTCCTCAGCGGGCTGGCGAGCCTGAAGGACCTCGAGATCCCCGGCGACTCGCTCACCGATGCCGGCATCTCCCGGATGCCATCGCTCCCGAATTTGAAAAGCCTCAGGATCGCGACGCGTTCCACGATTCGGGGCCTCTCCGATCCGGGGATGGTCGCGCTGGAGAAGCTCCCGGGGCTCGAGACCCTGGATCTGGGGACCTGGCCGTGTTCGGACGCAGGGCTGGCCCATCTCCGAGAAATGCGACAGTTGCGACGCTTGACGCTCCATAGTCCGAACGCGACGGACGAGGGCATCGGCATCCTGGCCGGGCTGACGGAGCTTCGGACACTGGACCTTCGCGGGGTGCCCGTCCGGGATGGCGGCCTCGGATCGGTCGGAAAGCTCCCCCACCTCGAGGTGCTCCTGGTGGAGAGCCCGAACCTGTCCGATGACGGCCTGAGGAATCTCCGGGGCCTGAAGTCGCTGCGAACGCTGCGGATCAACGGCGTCTTCTCGGACAGGGGGCTCGAGGTGCTGGGCGGGATGCCTTCGCTCCGGGACCTGACCATCGAGGATTTCACCGCCGAGAACTCCGGCTCGGCCACGGGCGCCGGGCTCGCCGGACTCGCCGCCCATGCCGAGCTCGAATCGCTCACGCTTTCGGGGCTGAATCTGGATGACCGCGGGTTGAGCTGCCTGCGGAACCTGTCCCGCCTCCGGACCCTCTCGCTCCAGGCGCCGGGCCTTCGCGACGAGGGGCTCGCCTTCCTCGGGAGACTGACGAGCCTGCGGACGCTCACGCTGAACGCGTACAGCATCCGGGGAGCGGGGCTTTCCCACCTGGCGTCGCTGCCGGAGCTGCGGACGCTCGACCTGGAGTGCGAGGGCCTCGACGACGAGGGACTTGCCCAGTTCCATCCCCCGCCCGGCTTGACCTCGCTGCGGCTGAATGCGCCTTCGATCGCGGGGGACGGCCTGGACTCGCTGCGCGGACTGACCGCCCTCCGCAGCCTGCGGATCCTGGCGCCGAAGTCGCGCGGCTCGTGGCTCGTCCATATCCGGGGATGCGCCCAGTTGAGGGAGCTTTCCCTCACGGGCGTCCGGGTGCAGGAGGACGACCTCCGGCAGCTCGAGCTCCTGAAGGGCCTGCGACGACTCGAATTCAACGCGATGGACGTGCCGGGAGAGGGACTGGTGCGCCTCCACAAGGCGCTGCCTCGCCTGATCATCGCACTCTGACGGGCTCAGGACCGGGATGGCTCGCGGCCGTGGCCCCAGAGCCTCGAGATTCGCCTCCCCCACTCGCCGCGATGGACGTCCACGAGCACGGCGAGCACGATCACCGCCCCGGTGATCATCCGCTTGGATGGCTCCGAGGCGCCGATCTGGGCGAGCCCCTGCTGGAGCGTGGCGATGATGAGGACGCCCAGGAAGGTCCTCAGGACCGATCCCCGGCCCCCCATCAGGCTCGTGCCGCCGATCACGACGGCCGCGATCGCTCCCAACTCCATCCCCACGGCACCGTTCGGGTCGGCCGTGGTGACCTGGGCCACCTGGAAGAGCGCCCCCAGGCCGGCGAGCAGGCCCGAGAGCACGAACGGGATCAACTTGATCGGCTTCGGATCGATGCCGGAGAGCCGCACGGCCTCCTCATTCGTCCCCACCGCCACCATGTAGCGGCCAAGGACCGTCCGGGTCAGGAGCAGGTGGGCCAGCACGACGAGCACGGCCGCGGCGAGGGACGCCCGCGAGACGCCGATGACCGGGACCGCCCGCGCGATCTCGTCGAGCCGGGACCCGAAGTACTTGGTCTGCGAGTCCGTCACCAGGTACGCGGCGCCCCGGGCCACCTCGAGCATGCCCAGCGTCACGATGAACGACGGGATGGATCCGTAAACGGTGACCAGTCCATTGATCAGCCCGCAGACGCCCCCCACGCCCAGGCCGAGCAGGATGGACGCGGTTACCCCCCACTTCCAGTCCTCGAGCGCGATGCCGATCGCCACGCCGGAGAGGGCCAGTACCGAGCCGACCGAGAGGTCGATCCCGCCGATGACCAGGACCAGGGTCATCCCCACCGCGACCACGGTCAGGTCCGCCGTGTGATTCGCGATCATCCGGGCGGTCTGGGCCGTGAGGAAGTGCTTGCTGAGCAAGCCGAAGAGGAGCACGAGGGCCGCGAGCACGGCCACCATCCCCAGGACGTCTCCGAGTCCGCGAAACCGTGCCCTGAAACCCGGCTTATTCGACCTCATCGGACGCTCCTCCCGGCCTCTCCGCGCTCGCGCCGGCGTAGTGTTCGAAGGCCGCGGCCAGCAGGCTCTCCTCCGTCCATTCGCCGCGTTCGAACGTGCGGACTAGCCGACCGGCGGACATGACGGCGATGCGGTCGCAAATCAGCATCAGCTCCTCGACCTCGCTGGAGACGACGAGGATGCCCTTCCCGGCGGAGGCCAGCTCCTCGACGAGCTGATAGATCGCGAACTTGGCCGAGACGTCGATCCCGCGGGTGGGCTCATCCAGGAGGATCACGTCCGGGTCGCGGAGCAGCCACCGCCCCATCAGCACCTTCTGCTGATTGCCGCCGCTGAGCGTGCTCACGGGCTGTTCGAGCGAGTGGCAGCGGAGCTGCACCCGGCCGGCCATGGCCCCCGAGGCCTCGGCCTCGCGCCGGGCCCGGACCCAGAACCCGGCCGCGAGGAATCGCCGCATGCAGGCCAGGCTGAGGTTCGTCCGCACGGGCAACGACAGGAGCAACCCGGTGGCCTTGCGATCCTCGGGGACCATGCCGAGCCCGGCGCGCGTCGCCCGCCGGGGTGACCCGATGCGGGCCGGCTTCTTGGAGCCCCGGAGGAAGAGCCGGCCCGAATCCGGCCGATCCGCGCCGAAGATCGCGCGGAGCAGCTCCGTCCGACCCGAGCCGACCAGGCCGGAGATCCCGAGGACCTCGCCTCGATGGAGGGTCAGGCTCACGTCGCGGACGCGCTCGCCGCGGGTCAGTCCCTCGACGCGGAGGACCTCGCCCCCGATCGGCCGCGCCCGGTGCTGCACCTGCTTCGCGGGATTGGTCCCGACCATCAGCCGGACCGCCTCGTCGATGCTCAGGCTCGCCGCCGGACGCGTCGCCACGAGCCGGCCGTCGCGGAGGACCGTGATCCGATCGGAGATTCGCCGCAGCTCCTCCAGGCGATGGCTCACGTAGACGATCGCCACGCCCATTCGCCGCAGCCGTTCGATGTGGTGGAAGAGCAGCTCGACCTGGGGGGCCGAAAGCGCGGCGGTCGGCTCGTCCAGGATCAGGACGCGGCAGGGGCGCGAGAGCGCCCGCGCGATCTCGACGAGCTGCTGCTCGCCGACCCCGAGATGGTGGGTCGGGCTTTCCGGGTCCAGGCCATCCAGGCCGACGGCCTTGAGGGCCTGCTCGGCACTGTCGCGGAGCGCCCCGAATCGGACGAGCCCGAGGGTCGCGGGGAGCCGGTTGAGGTAGAGATTCTCGCCGACGCTGAGCGTGGGGATGAGGGTTAATTCCTGCTGGACGATCTGAACGCCCCGCCGCTCCGCGCCGGACTTGCTGGCGGGACGATACGGCTCCCCGGACAGCTCCATCGAGCCGGAGTCGGGCCGGACGATCCCGCTGATGATCTTCGACAGGGTGCTCTTGCCCGCACCATTGGCCCCCATCAGGGCGTGGACCTCCCCCGACAGGAGATCGAGGGAGACGTCCTGGAGCACCGGTGCCGCGTAGGTCTTGCCGACGCCGCGCAGGCGGAGGACCGGGTCGAGGGTCGTATTCGGCTCGGGGGTCGATTCCGGCATCGGGGGACTCAGGGCTTCTTCAGGGTCTCCGCCGTCACCAGGTCCACGGGCGTCGTCTTGTCGGCCGGGGGGGCTTGCCCCTCCCGGACCTGGATCGCGTACTCGATCCCGAAGACCGCGAGCTGATCGGCGTGCTGATTGATGGTCGCCAGGATCGCCCCTTCCCGGATGGCGGACTCGACGGCCGAAATGCCGTCATAGCCCACGATCTGGACCTGGCCGCCCCGGCCGGCCGCCTTGACGGCCGCGAGGGCCCCGAGCGCCATCGAGTCGTTGCAGCAGAGCAGGGCCTTGATCTCGGGATGCTCGCTGAGCATGGCGGAGGCGATCTTGTTGGCCGGCTCGATCTCCCACGAGGCACTCTGAGACGTGACGATCTCGATGCCGGCCGTCTTCATCGCCTCCTCGAAGCCGAGCTTCCGCTGCTGGCCGTTGAATGCGGTCTTGATCCCCTCGAGCATCCCGACCTTGTCGCCCTTCTGAAGCTTCGTCGCCAGGTACTCGCCGACCTTGCGGGCCCCCTCGCGATTGTCCGGGCCGACGAACGGGACCTTGACCTTCTGCTCCTCCAGGACCTGTGAATCGAGCTTGTTGTCGATGTTGATGACCGCAATCCCGGCCTCCTGCGCATGCTTGCAGGCGGCGACCAGGGCGCGGGAATCCGCCGGGGCGATGACGATGGCGTCCATCCCCTGGCCGACCATCTCCTCGATGAGGTCCACCTGACGCTTCAGGTCGCGTTCGTCCTTGATCCCGTTGACGATCAGCTCGTATTCCGACGAGTGATCGGCCTGGTGCCGCCTGGCCCCGTCGGCCATCGTCTTGAAGAACTCGTTGGCCAGCGACTTCATGATCAGGGCGATCCGCGGCCTGCCTTCCTTCTTTCCGGTCGGACTCAGCCCCGGCGGCGGATTGCCCGTGGGGGTTTCCGCCCCGCAGCCGGCGAGGGCCAGGGCCAGCGCGACGACCGGCAAGAGGCTCAAGTGCAGGCGAGTCGCCCGGTTGGTGGCTCGAGTCGCGGTCATGGCCGTGGGCCCTCGATGATGCAGGGAGGCTGGCTGGATAGCTGAACAAGGGCCTCGACGACCCGCGACCGCTGCTCCGGCTTGAGGATCAGGTAGGCATGCGGACCCGCGGGGTCGGGCGCGAAGCTCGTCACCGCCTTGTCGGAGACCGTCACCTTACCTCTGGGCGAGACGTCGAAGTAGCCCCGGTCCCCGAGAACCGCATACAGGACCGAGGTCAGGTCCCAGGTCGGTCGGTTGTGCGGCGGCGGTTCGTAGAGGATATAGGACTCGGCGGCGGGATGGTGCTTCACGTAGCCGAAGTCGCGGAGGATGCTCTCGGACGGGTAGGGGAGGGCGATACCGATCTCGAAACCGCTGAAGACCATGGGAGTCGGCCACTGGGCGACGAGCTGCTGACAGCTCGGGATGTCGCGGGCGACGTTGTACTCGCCGAAGTGGGCATTGCCGTCGATCGGCACGAACGCGCCGGCCATCAGCGAGAGGAGCTTGACCTTCTTCTTCACGAGCTCCACACCCGAGAGCGGCGAGTCGTCATCGGGACCGGACGCGAGGAGCCTCGCGAGATTCGTCGAGAACCCGACCTGCGCGATCACGACTGATTGATCGGGTTGACCGGCGAGGACCTTGCGGAGGACTTTCGTCGCGGAAGGGGCGTCCTTGCCGGATCTCAGGTCGTGCGGATAGCGGTCCTTGCCGTCCCCGTCCTTGGCGTCGACGAGCGGGAGATACTTCCCCTGCTCGACCACACCACCCTTGCCCACGACGCCGATGGGGATGTCGCCGTGACCGTAGAAGGTGTTCACCAGGTCGACAAACGGGGCGACCTTCTCATTGTCGACGGTCACCGTCACCGCCAGCAGCTTGCAGGCGCCTCGGGACTGGAGCGAGTGGATCATCGAGAGCGCCAGGACGTCGTCGCAGTCCCCGCACATATCCGTGTCGAAGATCAGGCCGGGGGGATCGGCGGCGGCGACAGGGGCCGCGGATCCCGCCATCAAGACGGCCGCGATCGACGCGGCCAGACCATGGAACCACCGCATGGGCTCGAGGACCTCGCACGAGGGTCATTCGGAGGGAAGGGCCGTTGGGAGCCGGCTTGCCGTACTATAAGGGACGCGACGAGGGGCGGGCAACCATCCGGTGCTCCGACCCGGGATCGGCCCCGCCGCGGTGGCCCCTCGCGTCGAGCCGGATCGCGTCGTATCGTGATCGGCATGCGGACGGACGCGCGGAGCCGGCCGCCAAACCGCGTCATCCCACCAGAGGGGAAAGCCGATGAGCCGCCAGGACGAGACGCCCGAATCGAACGAGGGGACCGATCGACGCAGCCTGCTGAAGGGGACCGCCGGGGCCGCGATCCTGGGCCTCTCCGGCGTCGGGGCCGCGCACGGGGCGACGGCCGCGGACGGGCCCGCGGTCAAGAACGGCCGGATCCGGCAGTCGATCGTCCACTGGTGCTACGAGCCCGCCTGGCCCTCCATCGACGTCTACATCAAGAACGTCAAGGCGCTCGGCGTGACGAGCATCGAGCTGCTCCCGGTGAAGTACTTCCCCGCGCTCAAGGAGGCCGGGCTCACCTGCGCGATCGGCCAGATCGACATGGCCCCGGATCCCCCGTTCCTCAAGGGGTTCAACAACCCCGCGAACTGGGACCGCGTGATCAAGGCGACGACCGATGCGATCGACGCCTGTGCGGAGTACGGCTACAAGAAGGTCATCTGCTTCACCGGCTACAAGGAGGGCATCCCCGACGACGTCGGCGCGAAGAACTGCGTGGAGGGCTACAAGAAGGTCATCGGCCACGCCGAGAAGAAGGGCATCACGCTCTGCCTGGAGATGCTCAACTCGCGGGTCACCAGCCACCCGATGAAGGGGCATCCCGGCTACCAGGGGGACCACTGCGACTACTGCTTCGACATCATCAAGCGGGTCGGCTCTCCCAACCTGAAGCTCCTGTTCGACGTCTACCACGTCCAGATCATGGACGGGGATATCATCACCCGGCTCCGCGAGAATCGGGAATACATCGGCCACGTCCATGTGGCGGGGAACCCCGGCCGGGGCGAGCTCGACCAGGCCCAGGAGATCTACTTTCCGCCGATCATGAGCACCCTGCTCGAGATCGGCTACGACGGATTCGTCGGCCAGGAATTCATCCCCACGCGGGACCCCTTCCAGGGCCTGCATGAGGCGATCTCGGTGTGCGACGTCTGACGCCCGAAGTCCGGCCGTTTCCCGTCGAATTCGAACGGCCTCGCCGGGCCGCCATGGGAAATCCGCGCCCTCGCGGGTAACCTGGAAGCCGTCACGAGGGGCCGCGGTGCGGCCGGTACGGTCTCGGATCGAGAGGACGGGCGGGATGGCTCAGCGGGCGACGGCGGCATCGGTTCCTGGTTTCTCATCGCTGGGCCTGGACGATCGCCTGGTGGAAGCACTCGGGACGCTCGGCTACGAGGAGCCGACTCCCATCCAGCGCGAGGCGATCCCTCCGCTCCTCCAGCGGAACGACCTGATCGGCCAGGCGGCCACCGGGACGGGGAAGACGGCGGCCTTCGCGCTGCCGCTCCTCCATCGGCTGGCGAATCGCGAGGGGAAGGGGGACGGGCCGTTCGCGATCGTGCTGGTCCCCACCCGCGAGCTGGCGATGCAGGTCGCGGAGGCCGTGCATCGCTACGGCAGGGCGCTCGGTGCGAGCGTCCTGCCGATCTACGGAGGCCAGGCTTACGGCCCGCAGCTCCGCGCCCTCCAGCGGGGGGCCGACGTGATCATCGGCACGCCCGGGCGGACCCTCGACCTGGCGAAGGGGGGCAAGCTCCGGCTCGACGCCGTCGAGATCGTCGTCCTGGACGAGGCCGACGAGATGCTCGACATGGGCTTCGCGGAGGACATCGAGTCGATCCTCCACGAGACGCCGGCGGAGCGTCAGACCGTGCTCTTCTCCGCCACGCTGCCGCCGCGGATCGCCGCCATCGCCCGCCGGCACCTGACCGACCCGGTGAAGATCAAGATCGCGGCCGAGGCCGCCGTGGCCGGTTCGGCCGCGAAGGTGCGGCAGACCGCCTACATCGTCCCGCGCGGCCACAAGCTCGCGACGCTCGCCCGTGTGCTCGACGTCGAGAACCCGTCCTCCGCCATCGTCTTCTGCCGCCGCCGCAACGAGGTGGATGAGCTCGCGGAGAGCCTCAGCGTCCGCGGCTACCGCGTGGAGGCCCTCCACGGCGGGATGACCCAGGACCAGCGCAGCCGGGTGATGAAGAAGTTCCGGGGCGAGGCCTCCGACCTGCTCATCGCCACCGACGTCGCCGCCCGCGGCCTCGACATCCAGCACCTCTCGCACGTGATCAACTTCGACGTCCCGGCCGAGCCCGAGTCGTACGTCCACCGGATCGGCCGCGTCGGCCGGGCGGGACGCGAGGGGGTCGCGATCACCCTCGCGGAGCCTCGCGAGCAGCGCCAGCTCAGGTCCCTCGAACAGGCCACCGGGCAGAAGATCGCCATCGCGAAAGTCCCCACGATCGCCGACCTGAGGGCCCGACGCCTCGAGCTCACGCGAGCCTCGCTCCGCGAGGCGATCGTCGAGGGCGAGCTGGAGAATTATCGCGTCGCCGTCGAGAACCTGGCCGGCGAGTTCGACCTGATGGACGTCGCCATGGCCGCCGTCAAGCTCCTCCACCAGGGGAACAGCAACGAGGAGCAGGACCAGGAGGAGATCCCGGACGTCGAGATCCGCGATCGGGAACGCCCCCGCGGCGACGACCGCCCCAGGCCCGGCAAGGGCCGGCCTCCCCGATCCGGGGGCTTCCGCGGCGACATGGGCAAGATCTACGTCGGCGCGGGCCGCGCCGCGGGCATCCGACCCCAGGACCTTGTCGGTGCGATCACCAACGAGGCCGGCCTCACGGGCGGGCAGGTCGGCGGCATCGACATCGCCGACCGGTTCTCCCTCGTCGAGGTCCCCGAGGACCTGGTGGACTCGGTCATCGCCGCCCTCCGGTCCACCAAGCTGAAGGGCCGAAAGGTGACCGTCCGCCGCGACCGAGAGGGTGCCTGATCGCGGACGCGCGCGGCTCAGATCAACTGCCGGATCGGCTCCGCGCCCTCCACGCCCACAAGCTTCTGGTGCAGGCCCCCGTAGAAATACGAGAGGCCGTTGGGATCGAGCCCGAGCTGGTGCAGGACCGTCGCGTGCAGGTTCTTCACGTGGCAGCGATCCTCGACCGCGGCGCCGCCGATCTCGTCCGTCGCGCCGACGCTGGTCCCCCCCTTGATGCCGCCGCCGGCCAGCCACATCGTGAAACCGAATGAGTTGTGGTCGCGGCCGGTACCCTTCTCGTATTCGGCCACCGGCTGGCGGCCGAACTCGCCGCCCCAGACGATCAGCGTCTCGTCGAGGAGCCCTCGCCGCTTCAGGTCCTTGATCAGCCCCGCGATCGGCCGGTCGGTAGCCCCGGCGTGCTTCGAATGATTCTCGACCAGATCGTTGTGGGCGTCCCAGTTGGCGTCGCCGTGCGAGCCTCCCGAGTAGATCTGGACGAACCGCACCCCGCGCTCGACCAGGCGGCGCGCGAGCAGGCACTTGCGGCCGAAGTCGGCGGTCTCGGCCCGATCGATGCCGTAGAGGGACCTCGTCTCGGCCGACTCGGAGCGGAAGTCGGCGGCCTCCGGGGCCGAACGCTGCATCTTGAAGGCCAGTTCGTAGGAGGCGATCCGCGCGGCCAGCTCGGAGTTGTCCGACCGCTCGGCGTGGTGCTCCTGGTTCTTCTCGCGGAGCCGGTCAAGGAGCCGGCGGCGGGTCGCCTCGTCCGTCCCATCGGGCAGCGCCAGGTCATGGATCGGCACGTCATGGGCTCGGAGGACGGTCCCCTGGTAGGCGGCCGGCATGTAGCCGCTCGACCAGTTCTTGGCCCCGCTGATCGGCCCTCCGGAGTGGTCGAGCATGACCACGAAGCCGGGGAGATTCTCGTTCTCGCTCCCCAGCCCGTAGGTCACCCACGAGCCGAGGCATGGGTTCCCGCTCAGGATCCGGCCGGAGTTCATCATCAGCATCGCCGAGCCATGGATCGGCGACTCGGCGTACATGGAGTGGATGAACGCCATGTCGTCGGCACAGGTCCCGAGGTTCGGGAAAAGGTCGGAGATCGGCTTGCCGCACTCGCCGTATTTCTTGAAGGACCACTTCGGGCCGACGACGCGGCCCTCATTTCGCTTGCCGCCCCGGCCGAAGGTCTTCACCTGGATCGTCTTGCCGTCGAGCCCGTAGAGCTTCGGCTTGTGGTCGAAGGTGTCGACGTGGCTGGGCCCGCCGTACATGAACAGGAAGATGACGCTCTTCGCCTTCGCCGGCCCGGGGGCGGGTTTGGCGGCCATCGGGTTGACGAACGGCGTCACGCCGTCGGCCGCGACCGCCTGCCGGGCCAGGAATCCCTCCCGGCCGAGCAGGGCCGTGAGCGCGACCGAGGCGAACCCGCCGCCGGTCTCCCAGAGCATCTCCCGGCGCGTCCGACCGCAGAAGGAACCGCCGCCGTGACCCTTCGGATCGCTCATGGACCGGGTCTCCGTCAATCGAGGTAGAGGAAGGCGTTGGCGCTCAGGGAGAGCAGCGCGTAATGCTGGAGTGCCGCCGCGTCATCAAGGCGGGCGTCCTTCTCCAGCGACCTGATCCACTCCACGTCGCGGCGGATCTCCTCCGCGGGAGGTTCCGCGCCCGTGCAGAGCCGGATGGCCCGTCGAACCTGTTCGTCGAGCGATCCCGGCCGCTCCCGGACCAGCCGCTTCGCCAGGAGGGCGGCGTGTCGGTTGGCGAACTCGCCGTTGAGGAGCCCGAGGGCCTGCGAGGGGACCGTGGTCGTGTAGCGGACGGGGCAGCTCGAGTCCGTGTCGGGGGCGTCGTGGGTGGCGAGGATCGGCAACGGGAGCGACCGCTTGACGTGGACGTACACGCTCCGCCGCGAAGCCTCTTCCGGGGGCGAGACCGTCCAGCCCAGGCCCGGGATCGACTGCCCCGCGAGCACCTCCGCCGGGATCGGCGGGCAGACGCTCGGACCGCCGGCCCGGTCATTCAGCACTCCGCTGACCGCGAGGATCGAGTCCCGGACCTCCTCGCCGGACAGCCTGCGCATCGGAAACCGCCAGTACAGTTGATTGCCCGGATCTTTCGACAGCCCGCCGTCAGAGGAACGGGAGGACATCCGATACGCCCCCGAAAGGACGATCAGCCGGTGCATCCGCTTGAGCGTCCAGCCCCCGTCCATCAGCTCGCCGGCCAGCCAGTCGAGCAACTCCGGATGGGTCGCCGGCTCGCCGAGCGCTCCGAAGTCGTTCGGGGTGGGGACGATCCCGCGGCCGAAGTGGAACTGCCAGAGACGGTTCGCCATCACCCGCGCCGTCATCGGGTTGCGGCGGTCCGTCAGCCAGTCGGCGAGCGCCCGGCGCTTGCCGGATCCTCGTGGGAACGAGGCATAGCATTCGCCCAGCATGCCCGGAGTCCCGGGCTCCACCGCCGGGCCAAGAGCGTTCGGGTTGCCCCGCAGCAGGACATGGGTCTCGGCCTGCCCCTCCTCGCGGACGCACATCACGGGGACACCCGGCGCGGGCCCGACCTCCTTCAGGTCCTTGCCGTCGGGATGCGTCACATCGTGGAAGAAGGCCAGGAGCCGGTAGTAGTCGGCCTGGGGGATCGGATCCTTCTTGTGGTCGTGGCAGCGGGCGCAGTTGATCGAGAGCCCGAGGAAGACCTGGCCGGTCGTCGACACGATGCCGTCGAGCCCGTCGTAGCGGGCCTGGGGACGGTCCACCGGCTCGTCGTCCCAGAGGCCCAGTCGATAGAATCCGGTCGCCGCCACGGAGTCGACGGAGTTCGGATCGATCTCATCCCCGGCGAGCTGTTCGTGGAGGAATCGGTCGTACGGCCGGTCGTCGTTGAACGCGCGGATGACGTAGTCGCGATATCGCCAGGCGAAGGGCTTGGCGCCGTCACGCTCGTAGCCGTTGGTCTCCGCGTAACGGACCAGGTCCAGCCAGTGCCGGCCCCAGGCCTCGCCGTAACGTGGAGAGGCGAGCAGCCGGTCCACGAGCCGGGCGTCGGCATCGGCCGAGCGATCGGCGAGATAGGCGTCGACTTCCTCGGGCGTGGGGGGCAGTCCGGTCAGGTCGTAGCTCACCCGGCGGATCCAGGCCACGCGGTCGGCCGGGCCCGCTGGCGACAGCCCTGCGGCCTCAAGCCGGGCGTTCAGGAAGGCGTCGATCGGGTTCCGCACCCGATCGGCATGGACGACGGGCGGGATTGGCGGCCGAACGACGGCATGGAATACGACCTTCGGGGCGGAATTCGCCTTCGCCTTCGTCGGCCGTGGGTTGCTGGGAGTATCGACCCTGGAGGCGGTGTCGCCTGCCGTCCAGCTCATCCCCTCGCGAATCCAGCGATCGAGCGTCGCGACCTCCTCGGCCGGCAGCTTGCCCGACGGGGGCATCTCGAGCCCCTCGAAGCGGACGGCCTGAAGGATCAGGCTTTGCTCGGGCCGATCGAGCGCGACGGCCGGTCCCTGGTCGCCTCCTTCGAGGATCGACGCGCGGGAGTCCAGCCGGAGTCCGCCGCGGATCTTCGCCTCGCCGCCGTGGCACTTGAGGCAGCGATTGCGGAGGATCGGCTCCACCCTGGAGCGAAAGAACTCGACCTTCGAAGGCCCCGGGGCGGCGTCTCCCGGCTCGCTTGCGGCCCGCAGAGAACCGGCGGTGACAGCCAGGACCAGGAAGGTGGTCAGGCCGGCCAAGAGCCGTTCATCGAAGTACGGCATGCTGGCCTCCGAGGTGAGTCCGGTGGGTTCGACGCGGCGGGATCCTGTCCTAGCAGGTTGCACACAAGTTCAACAAAGACGTGTCGCCGCGTCAAGCTCGGGGAGCGACCCTAGACCGGTCAGCGAGCGACGGAGTGGCCAACGTAGACGTCCTTCACACCCAGATCGGTCATCGCCCGGATGAAGCCATCGCGGTCGACCCGGACGACGTCGTAACCCTGGCCAGACTGGGAGCGAAACTCGAACGATCGTCCGTCATGAGAGGGGAGCATCCCGAGTACTGCGGTCTTGCCCTCGACCGTCCGGAGGACGATCTCGCCCGTCGATTCGCACTTGTGGTCCGACGATCGACGGGCGGTCCTCAGGACCCTGGCGAGCGCGGCGATCCGGGAGGCATCCCCGTTCTCGATCGTCGCGGCCCGCTGGGCGCCTGGGACGTCAATCAGTCGGATCTTCACCTCGCGGAACTCGCCATCGGGCAGGACGCGTACCACGGGATCTCCGGCCGGACCGAGGAGCAGGAAGAGGATCACGCTCCCGGCCAGGCACACGGTCATCATTCCGAGTTTCCGGACCCTGGATCGCATGGCCCCCTCGCACACCGGACTCAACCGCGACGCAAGCCATCACGCTCGCAGCATGGCGATGACCGCCTTGACGTCATCGCTCTCCACCGGCTTCCCGGCCAGGGCTTTCATGGCGATTCCCATCGCCATGCCATCCTTCGGCGCAGACTTGATCTGGTCGCGGACGGGAGCGAGGGCCTCGACGATTTGATCGGTGGACAGGGACGCGGGGACCCATTCGCGGAGAAAGTCGAGCTCTTCGGGGGTGAAGGTCGTGGGTCCGCCCTTCGCCTCCTTGAGGATCCCGCGCATCTTCTTGATCGCCTCGTCGTCGGAGACCTCCTCGCCGGTGCCGAGCGTGAGCCCGGCGATCCAGTAGCGGAGGAAGCCGGTTCGGGCGGCGTCCCTGGCCTTCATGGCGTCCTTCAGTTGCGACCGCATGCGCTGGACGATGGTCATAACCTGTTACCTTCCGGGAACTCCTGGCGACCGGAGCGACTCGAATCGTGGCCCCGTCCGATCGATTTGCGTCAGTCCCTACCAAGATGGTGGCTCGTTTTCGCACCTTTTTTCAAGGCATCTGCCGTCCGGGCCGATGGGAAAGAAGGAAGAACTGGATTCCGCGGTACAAGGAGGTTCAAACGGTGAATTCCGCTGATGGCTCGCTCTCGGTCGAGATGATTCGCTGGACGTTCACGGTGGCCCAGGAGCATCGGGTCGAGATCGAGACCCACCTCCTGGACCTTGGTCTGGAGATCCAGGCGCGGGGCGATGATGTCCTCGTCGTGACCTGGGACGAGCCCGAAGGGGGCATCGACGAGCTGATCGAGGAGCTCTGGGCGATCAACGGCGAGCCGTTCGAGATCACCCACGAAGAGTTCCATCGCGCCTCGCTCCTCGTCTACCACCCCGAGGACTCGGCCCCGTCCGAGAGCGCCGCGGCTTGACGAGGAAGTCAAGCAGGGCGGCCGCTCCCCACCGGGATAGAGACGTCCCGGTAGGCGAGGGTTCGCTCACTCGCGTTCTCCCCCTCGCGCACGCCGCTCGAAACGCTCGACTTTCACTGATCGCGAAGCGAACGGGCCGCGCCATGCGGTCCGTTTCCGCGCGCCGACCTCGCCTGAGATTGACGACCCGGGCCTTTTCCCCTACCCTGCCGCCGCATCGGTTCCGGCTCGATCTCGCACGACCTCGCTTCGACGGATGAGGGGGGCCTCCTTGAACCCGCGATGGACCGCCCGACGGCTGATCGTCTCTGCATTCCTCCTGTTCCACCTGACCGCGACGGCGGTCTGGAACGTCCCCAACTCGCCGATCGGGAAGCAACTGATCCCGGTCTTCCGGCCGTACATGCTTCCCCTGGGGCTCTGGCAGTCCTGGTGGATGTTCGCCCCCAATCCCATGGGATCGACGGCGGAGATGGAGGCCGAGGTCATCGACGCCCAGGGGATGCGGCACCTCTGGGAGTTCCCCAGAGTGGCCCAGCTCGCCTGGTGGCAGAAGGTCCCGCTCTTCCGGCATCCCAAGTACACGTGCAACATGCTGGCCCCGGAATGTGGTGCCCAGCGCGAGTTCACCGCGCGGCATGCCGTCCGTCGATTGAACCTCCAGGCCGAATCATTCCCGGTCCACGCCACGCTGATGTGTCGGTTCCGCGAGCCCCCGCCGCCCGGCCAGACGAGCCAAACGTCACCCCGGAGCCGAAGCGTCCAGGTCCTCGGCACCTATGATTTCGTGAGCTTCGAGGAGGTCCATCCGTGAATCCAATCCAGGCCTGGAATCGGTTCTGGTTCGGCCCGATCTCGGCGAAGCCGCTCGGGGCCTTCCGGATCGTCTTCGGACTGCTCGTCCTGGCCCATCTCGGATACATCTCCGTCGACCTGGACTACTGGTACACGGACGCCGGCATCCTGCGGGGGGCCGAGGCGCGGACCGTCGCCGGCGACCTCCGTTTCTCGCCTCTGCTCTACGTCCAGGATCCGGCCTCGGTACGGGTCGTGGTGGCGGTGACGGCGCTCGCCACGGCCCTGTTCATCGCCGGTTGGCGGACCCGCGTGATGGGCGTGCTCGTCTACCTGGGATTGCTGTCGCTCTATCATCGCAACATCGCGTCCAATTGCGGCCCGGACGAGCTGATGATGATCACGAGCTTCTACATGATGCTCTGCCCTTGCGGAGCCGCCTACTCCCTGGACGCCCGCCGCGAGGCCCGGCGGCGGGGCACCGATGCGGAGCCGCTGATCGTCCCGTGGGCGCAGCGGCTCTTGCAGGTTCAGCTCGCCCTGGTCTACTTCGCGACCGCGGCGTTCAAGTGCAACGGCGCCACATGGCTCGGCGGCACCGCGATCCATTTCGTGCTCTTCAATGCCGAGGTACGCCAGTTCGACCTGGAATGGCTGGCGAACTACCCCGTGCTCCTCTGCGTGCTCACCTACGCGGCGCTCCTGCTCGAGTTCGCGCTCGCGTTCCTGCTCTGGTTTCGACCGACGCGCAAGTGGGTCGCACTCCTCGGGGTTGGACTCCATGCGGGGATCGTCCCCCTGGTGAACGTCCCGCTCTTCGGCGAGCAGATGACGGCACTTTACCTGGTCTTCCTCGCCCCGGACGAGCTCAGTGCTTTATTGCGAACGATCGATCCGCGTCGCTGGCTGAGCCGGACGGGCCCGGGGTGGAACGCGCTCTCCTCGCGCCTGGACCCGGCCGGGGCCCTTCCGCTGGCCGGATGGCGACAGCTCGAGCTCCGCTTCGAGGCCGGCGAAACCGCGGCGGGATGAACCCGGCCTCTAGGTGCGGGTAAGTGGAGCAATTCGGCCTGCATGCGCGGGAAACGCGGCCGTGAGGGCGGCGCAGGATCCCTGCTCGTAGTCCGCGTAGTCGAAGCCGGGGGCCATGGTCGCCCCGAGCAGGATGAACTCGACGCCCGGCTCGAGCATGGTCCCCTGCCAGATGCCGGGCGGGACGATGACCTGCGGGGATTCGCCTGCGAGGATGTCTGATCCCAGGATCACCTCGCGGGCTTCCCCGTCCGGATGGATCTGGAGCATCCTGGCCGGTCCGCCCAGGTAGACGTGGAAGACCTCCTCGGTCGGGAGCCGGTGCATCTCGGAAAACGTCTTCGAGGTGAGCAGGTAGTAGATCGAGGTCCCGTGGCTGCGGACGGCATCAGGCGGGTATCCGGGCGGGAGCGAGGCTCCCCGGATCGTCCGCTCGGACCGATACGTCTCGCGGAAGTAGCCCCCCTCGATCGGGTGCGGCTTCAGGTCGAGCGCGGCGATGATCTCTTCGGCGGTCGGCATGATGCTCCGATTTCCTGCTGGCGGCGCGGCGGGCAACCCGATTCCTCGACGGGCGTCCGGCGACTCTATCCCGATCTTCGGGTCGGTGGCAAGCGACCACGAGTCTGTTGTCGTCGGATCGAAAGAAATCATGGATCGACGCCCGTGCAGCCGATCTCAATTCGGGATACTGTCCTTGCCAACCGGGATGCCCGGACGGAGAGGCGGCCATGGCCAGCCGAACTGGGGGTTGCGAACACGCCCGACGAGTCCGGTTCGGGCGCGTCCTGAGCCTGATGCTGGGTCTCGCGGCGGGCTCCGCCCGCGCGCAAGACGGCCCGCCGCTCGAGCCGCCGATCGCGGGCCCTGCGACCACGCCCGCACCGAAGCCGGCCGAGCCTGCGATCCCCGCCGCCCCCGCGAGCAAGCCCGAAGAGCGTCGCCCGCTCCTGGTCATCCCCGGCGTGACCGCCCCCGTCCCTCCGCGTCCCGATCGGCCATCGCCCGCTGGCACCCAGCGACCGCCGGCGGTCGAGGTGTCCTCGCCCGCGCTGACCGGACCCGCGACGGCCAGCCGGCCGCCGATTGTGCTCTCGCTCGAGCCGATCGACGAGGAAGAGGCCCGGATCGAGGAAAAGAAGACCAGGATCACGAAGCCCCGACCACCGCAGGCTGCGGACGTCCCGGCCCGCGACAGCTCGCCCGCACCGGCCCGGCCCGAGGGCTTCCTCAGCCGGTTCTTCGCCCCACCCGGCGGCCATGCCACGCCCAAGGCCGCGGGGAGCGCCATCACCGTCGAGCCGCGATCCGACCCCGCGGCCGAATCCGCGGTCAAGCGTCGCGTCGAGGGCCAGGTCCGACAGGAGCTCGGAGATCGCCTCCAGTCCGTCGAGGTCCGGGTCGTCGGCCGGACCGTGAACATCAGCGCCAAGGCATCCTACTTCTGGCAACGGCGGTCGGTCCGTCGGGCTCTCGAATCCTTGCAACTCCCCGCGGGCTATCGGGTCCGCGTTGAGCGGGTCGACTGAGCGGTCGTCGATCCGTCGCGACCGGCCTCCCCGGGACCCGATCGGGTTCCTGGTTTGACCGGGGGTGGATACACTGGTGGCTCGTTTCGGCCGGTCGGGCCGGAACCTGAGAGTCATCCGGCAGGGGCTTGAATGGACACCAACGCGCGGCTAACGGAGATCGACGGCGTCACGCTCCACCTGGGAGAGCCGGATGCGACCGATCATCAGGACTGGATCGGCCAGGATGAGGTCCTCCGCCAGCTCCTCGCCTGCTGGCTGGTGGTGGACCGTCGCGACCGGCCGCTGTCGCCGCGCCTGATCGGGCCGCCGGGCATCGGCAAGACGACCCTCGCCATGGCCGCCGCGCGGCTCCGCAAGCGGCCGCTGTTCATCACCCAGTGCACGGCGGATACCCGGCCGGAGGACCTGATCGTCACGCCGGTCCTCGCGGAGAGCGGCCGGATCGCCTACCACGCCTCGCCCCTGGTCACGGCGATGATCCGTGGCGGCGTCTGCGTCCTGGACGAGGGGAACCGGATGAACGAGAAGTCGTGGGCCAGCCTCGCCCCGCTCCTCGACCATCGCCGCTACGTCGAGAGCATCGTCGCGGGCATCACCATCCGCGCCCACGAGGATTTCCGCGTCTGCGTGACCATGAACGAAGACGAGTCCACCTACGAGGTCCCGGACTACATCCTCTCACGGCTACAGCCGACGCTCGCGCTCGGCTTCCCCGGCCGCGACGACGAGATGGCCATCCTCCAGTATCACCTCCCCTTCGCCGAGCCCGAGCTGCTGGCCATCACGGTCGAGTTCCTCCAGCAGGCCCACGCGTTGAAGCTCGATTTCTCGCCCCGCGACGGGATCAACATCATCCGGTACGCGATCAAGCGGATCGCACAGGACCCCAGCCATCCCCTGAGCCGAGATGTGGCCTGGCGGGAGGCGGTCGAACGGGTCCTCGGGGAGGAGGCGGCCGACCTGGATCGGCTCGCCCGGCGGAAGCGAAGTGCCCTGGGCGACCAGCAGGCGCCGCTGGGCCTGGGCGACCTGTTCTTCGACCCGTCCGACCCCCTCTATCCGGACTCGCGAGAGGACATGGACGCCGAGGACGACTGATCGCCGGAACGGGTCAGGAACGTGCCGTGAGCCGTTCGTCGGCCGCAGGCCAGACACAGAGGACCGCCTCGTCCAGCGTGGGGAAGCAATCGACGAGCATGGTCAGTCGGACCTGGTCGAGGAGGGCGACGATCCGGGCGTGGGCCTGGCAGATCCGCAGGCCGCCCCCCTCCCATTCCAGTCGGACGTGATGCGCCAGCAGGAACGCGATCGCCTTCCGGGACAGGTGGTTCACGAACTCGAGGTTGACGACGACCCGGCTCGACCGGCCGGCTTCGCGGAGCGACTCCAGCTTCGATCGAACGGCCTCGATGGCCTCCTCATGGTCCAGATCCGCGAACTGGGGAGTGACCACCAGGATCCCCTCCACGTCCTCGGCCCGCACCCGCAACGTGCCGTCGCCGGCGTCGTCCCCCGTGACGGCCATTTCCTCCGTTGGCATCGGCTCGGATTCCGGAGCCGCGGCCAGGGCCGGGGCCAGGGAGATCGTCTCCGTCCTGGGGACCGGGGATGGGATGCGGGCGGATCGATCGATGAGGACGGTCAGACAGGCGGGGCCGATTCGGATCTCGTCGCGGTCGTGGACCTCGGCCTCATCGTCGCGAAGCAGCTTGCCCCGGACCGTTGTGCCGTTGGTGCTGTCCAGGTCGCGGACGAAGACGCGGCCGTCTCGGATCTCCACGGCGGCGTGTTGCTTGCTGACCTGGGCCGACTTGAGGCGGAGCTTGCAGGGCTGCTCCCGCCCGATCAGGAGCCTCGATTTCGAGACGGTCACGGACCGGCCGTCGCCGGTGGACCCCTCAATCTGAAGCCGGACGGTGAACGAGTCCAGGGCCTCTCGGGCAGCCCGGCCGGGAACCTCGGCCTCGCTCGGCGCCCCGCCGCAGATGGGCGGGACGGGGGCGACGGAGCGGATCGCCGCGAGCAGGTCGATCGGCAGTTGCTTCGGGGTTGAGCAGGCCGGCCAGGGACTCGAGATCGCGGCGGCCTCGTCGGGATGAAGCTCTAGGTCTCGCGACATGCCAACGATCTCGAAGATCTCCGCGAGCCGCGGGTCCAGGCCGCAGATCTTGAGCCTGCCGCCGTCCGCCTCGGCGCAGCGGCGATGGGCGTTGCCCACCACGCCGATGATCCAGCTACCGAGCCTGGTCACGCCGCTGAAATTCAGGACGAGGCGGTGATTCCCCACGGCGATCAGGTCCATGAGATCGGTCTCGAGCTCGCGGAGGTGAGACCGCTGGACCAGGGCCTGGTCCAGGATGCGGACCATCGTGTAGCTGCGGCGATAGGCCACCTGGAACCGCGCCCAGCCTCCCTGGGACGCGACCGCCGGGCCCGCGTCCCCCCCGGACTTTCCGTCCTTCCTCGACCTTGGGCGAAACGTGGGGAGGTTCTGGATCAGGCGATTCCAGTGGTTCTCCCGGGCGGGGTCCGCCTCCTGGTCCAGGTTGCAGGCGATCCACTCTTCCAGGCGTCGATCGCGGGAGCTCGCCTGGGGCCGGGGCCGCAGGAGCGTCGCCGACGATTCCAGCCGACCGATCAGGGGGATCTCTTGTTCCTCTGCGAACATGGATCACATCTCCGAACGACCCGGGCGGCACAGGTTCAGGGGCATGCGGGCACGCCCCTCGACGGACGACGATCGAAATGGCCCGCGAGAGACGCTCGCGGCCCTTCCGTGAATCGAAACGCGATGTAGGGCCCGGTTACGTCGCGAGGAGTCGCGACGGGTTTCCGGAAATCGGCACGCGGCCGTGTGGGCCGCTGCGATGAGCGACTGGACCTGGCGTGCGGAGGATAGAGAATCGCGAGGGCGGGCAGGAGAGGGCTCCCCGATTCATCATCGGAGCACCTGCTCGCCCCGCGATTCTCATGTCTGTCTAGGCGACATCCACCACCGCTTCGTCCCAGAATCCTGAAAAAAGGAGCCCGGTCGGGCGAGTCGGCTCCGGACCTCATGCGGAACGACGGCGATGCGTCGTGACTCGAACCATTCCCCGGCCCTTGGTAGACTGAAACGCCCGCCCATCTCGTGATTCACGGGCGCAGGCTGCCTTCCCAAACTGCATCAAACGCACCATGGCCAGGCCCCCATTGAGTCCGGACGATTTCCTGACGATCGGACCGCGGATCCGCGTCCTGCCGATCATCCACGGCTCGGGCGATTGCGCGATTCGCGTCCGTGAGGAGCTGCTGGCGCGGCCCTATGATTGTCTGGCCGTGCCGCTCCCTCCCTCTTTCCAGGACGTCGTGGAACAGGCGGTCGAGGCCTTGCCCCGACCTGCGGTCGTCGTCCAGCCCGATGTCGACGGGGAGGACGAGGGGCCGGGTTTCAGCTTCGTCCCGATCGACCCCTGCCAGGGGGTGATCGCCGGGATTCGCACGGCGATCGGAGAGCGGATCGCACGCGAATTCATCGACATGGAGACCCCCCGCTTCGAGGCGTTGACGGCGGCCTTCCCGGACCCGTACGCCCTCAGGCGAATCTCCCCGGAACGATTCGCCGCGGCCATCTTGCCGGCCATCCCGCGCCCCGAATCGTCCCAGCACCGGGCACGGATCGACTGGATGGCGGCGAGGCTCCGCGAGATCGAGGCGAGCCGTCGCATGACGCTGCTGGTCTGCTCGCTCCTGGACTGGCCCTGGATTCGTGAGGCGTACCTGAGAGAGTCGGTCTCCCCGCCCCCCGACCCTTTCTTCGCACCCGTCCGAACGCACGACGTGGATCCGCGGACCCTGCTCTTCCTCTTCGGCGAGCTTCCCTTCCTGACCGCGCTCTACGAGCGAGGGCGGCGGGAGCTCACCGCGGACGACAACCTCTCGGTGGACGGGGTGAAGGAGCTCGTGATCGAGGCGCGGGAGCGGCTCCGGCGCGAGCGGCCCGACGCCGCCAGGCGGATCACGCCCCAGTTGCTGTCGATCTATTTTCGATACGTCCGCAACCTGTCCCTCATGGGACGCCGGCTCACGCCGGACCTCTACACGCTCGTGGTCGCGGCGAAGCAGACCGCCGGGGATGACCTCGCCCTGGCCATCGCCGAGACGTCGCGGGAGTATCCCGCCTGGGAAGCCGACGTCGAAACGTACGATCCCGGACTCGACGAGTCGGGACCGCTTCGCATGGGCCTGGACCGGGCCGATGTCCCGGGCCACGGGCCCGCGAAGATGACGAGCCGCCTCCCGGGCCAGGCCCTGTCGTGGCGATCCTGCGAGCTTCGGCCGCGACCGAAGCCTCCGGAGCAGAGGCGATGGCGGCAGCGATGGGATCCCTTCGGCATGTGTTCGTGGCCCCCGGAGGATGATCGGATCGAGAGCTTCCATCGACACGTCCGCGACCAGGCGAAGGCGATCCTAGGCGCCGACCTCGCCCGGGTGGAGAAGTTCACGACCAGCGTCCGGGACGGGATCGACATCCGGGAGACGCTGCGAAACTGGCACACGGGCGACCTCTACGTCCGCGTGATCCCGCCCAGCCGGGGCTCGATCGAGGCGGTCGTCTTCCTCTTCTCGACGCCCGCCGACCCCGAGGTCTTCACCCATCGGGCGACCTGGTTCGCGGAGCACTCCGAGGAATCCACGCTCGCCTTCTATGCCACGGATCCGATGAAGAACCTGGTCGGGCCCGGGATCGCCCGCGCGGAGTACGGCGGCGCCCTCTTCCTCTTCCCGCCGCGACCGATCCCCGAAATCTGGACCGATCCTCGACTCGAATTCGCCTCGACCCTGGAAGATCGGCTCCTCGCCGCCGCGTTCCTCCACAGCCGTGATCGCCACGTGGCGGTCGTTTCGGGGATGCCGCCGACGGCGTCGTGGCGTCGCCTGGCGCGGCGGTTCGGCCGCAAGATCGTCCATCTGCCACTCAAGCGGTTCGGCGGCCAGCTCCTGGAGCGATTGCGGACGTTCCACATCCTCAATGGCCGGCACGTAAGGTCCTACGCCGCGGACTATCTCCGCGATTCGTGAGGCGCCTGGCCCTCGTCGTCCTGGACCGGAGGCGAGAGGTGGCGCCCGGTCCGGATCCCGAGTCGGAGGAACTGGAAGAGCGCGAACAGGACCAGGGCCGGCAGGATGGCGTAGGCGAGATAGATGCTCCCGGGGATGCCGATCGCCGGGCCCGCCAGCGCCAGCGGCACCACCACCAGGATGCTCAGCAGCAGCATGCAGCCGGTGGACGTCATGATCGACTTGAAGACGGCCTCCTCGCTGATCTCCTCGTAGTGGAGGTCGATCGTCCGCCCTTTTCGGAGGCTCCGGACCACGGCCTCGGAGAGCTCCATGGCACGCGTGCCGTCGCGGAGGCTCGGACCGGGGGCCCGTCGCCCAGGCTCCTCGCGGAGGGCCAGGGCTTCGTGAAGCACCTGCATGATCGCGGCGCGGGGATCCCACGAGGGCAACTCGGTCACCGACTCTTCGGGGCCGGACAGGCTGCGGTGGATCAGCCGGGAAGTGCCCTGGATCATCGAGGGATACTCGAGGGTCAATGTCGCGAGCGTGCCGGCTAGAGTCAGTCGAAAAGCCTCCGACGGACCGGACATGATCCGGATCTCGGCCCGGTCGCCCCCGGTCGAGCGAAGCTGGACCAGGAGCTCCAGTTCCGGAGTCGTCCCGGGCGGATCGCCGCTGGCGGTCAACGAGTCGATCTCGCCGAGTAGTGCGCCGATCGGGTCCACGGCGACGGGGAAGATGTGTCGTGCCATGTCCTCATCGGTTTCCTCCACCGAGATCTCGTGGCGGAGGGCACGAACGGTCCCGATCTCACCGTTTTCTCGTCCGGCCCGAAGGGCGGCAACGCCCGGATGGAGGCGGAGCGGGAGATAGGGGATGATCACGGAGCCCGTCTCCTCGCGACTGAGGGCGACCTGATAATAGGCCTCGGAGTCGTCGCCGGGCGGATGCAGGCAGATCACGGCGAGGCCCTCGGCGGCGCACCGGCGGAGGGCCTCGCCGCGAGCCAGGATGGGGCCGCCGACGATCACCAGATCCAGTCTCGCGAGGGCGAGGCCCTCGTCGAGATCGGCGACGAACCTGGCGTTGACGACCCGGCTGGCGAGGTATCCCCCCAGGATGCCGAGGAGGCTGTGATCGGGGTGACTTGAAAACCAGGCTCCCCAGACGAGCTCCTCCGGTCCGTCTCCCACCACCAGTACGTTCATCGTTCCGACTTCCCCCGGGCCCTCGCCGGCCGTCGCCCGGTGCCCGGGCTCGGAGGATTGACCGGCCTCTTGCAACCTAGCGATAATGAGCGGGCCGGGCAACGGTCAGACCGGCAAGACGACCATGATGCTGCAGACCGGCCGCGCGGGGTGTGAGTTCGTGATCGCGATTGAGAACCTGCTTGACTTCCCGCCTGCGGCCCGCGGAGCGATGGTGACGGTCGGCAACTTCGACGGGGTGCATCGCGGGCACCAGCGATTGATCGGGCGGCTGCGGGCCGCGGCCGAGGCGGCCGGCGTGCCGGCCATGGCCATCACGTTCGACCCGCATCCGGCCGCGCTCCTGAGGCCCGAGGCCGCCCCGGTCCCGCTCGTCTGGCCCGAGCGAGAGGTGGAGTTGCTGCTCGCGGCGGGCGCTTCGAGCGTGGCCGTCTTCCGCACGGGGCGCTGGCTCCTGGACCTTTCCGCCCGCGATTTCTACGACCGAGTGATCCGCGGGCTGCTCCGCGCGAAGGGGATGGTGGAGGGGCCGAATTTCGCATTCGGTCACGACCGCCGGGGGACGGTCGAAATCCTCGCCGATTGGTGCGCCGAGGACGGCCTCGAATTCGAGGTGGCGGATCCCCTCCGAGACGGCGGCGTCCTGATCTCCTCGTCGCGGATCCGCGATGAGCTCCACCGCGGTCATGTCGAGGAGGCCGCACGGCTCCTCTCCCGGCCGCACCGGATACGCGGCATCGTCACTCACGGAGCCGGCCGGGGCCGCGGGATCGGGATCCCGACGATCAACATCGACGAGATCGATACCCTGATCCCCCTCGACGGCGTGTACGCGGCGCGGGTCCACATCGTGAACGACAGGGCGGATTCGCCCTCCTCCATCTGGCCGGCCGCCTGCAACATCGGACCGAATCCGACATTCGGCGAGCAGGCGCGCAAGGTCGAGGCCCATCTCATCGGCTTCACGGGAGACCTCTACGGCCGGGCCGTCGAGCTCGAATTCCTGGCGAGGCTCCGCGCCACGCGTCCGTTTTCCAGCGTGGAAGAGCTGATCGGGCAGATCCGCGAAGACATTGCGCGTGCGAGTGAGATCGCAGGGTCCTCGATCGCGAGCCCCGACTGATACTAGCCCCCCGGCTGGTGGTGTTCGTAGTATCGCCCCAGGGCCATGATCCTTCTGATCTGGCGGACGACGACATAGCCCGTCAGGCCGAGCGCGGCGACGTAGATGTTGGGGTACTGGAGATCGTCGCGGGTCCAGGTCACCAGCGGCATGGACCAGTCGATCGTAAGTGCGCAGAACAAGACGAGGTAGGCCACCGCGGACATGATGGTCGTGAACCAGACGAGTCCCGGTCGGAACCAGAGCCCCGACGCCGCGATCATCAGGGGGTAGCCGATCAGCAGGGTGCTGTCGGACTTCCCCAGCAGCAACAGGCAGGCCGTGAGGCAGATGATGTCGGCGGACGCCCAGAGTTGCCGGACACGGTCGGATCGCCAGCCCCGACGCGCCAGGAGCTGGAAGAAGACCGCGGACGCGGCCCAGGCCAGCAGGGTCGCCTGGATCTTCCAGTGGAGCGTGACGTTCGACGAGGAGGAGAGGAACTGGCGATTGAACTCGGTGAGCGCGAAGATCACCGAAAGGCCTCCGACCCTGGAGACGACCTCCGGTTCGCGGCGGGTCCATCGGCGGAGTCGATGCAGGATGCCGGTGGCCTCGCTCGCCTCGCCGTCGAGGAATCGATCCAGATCAGCGGCCAGCTCGGTGGCGGACGAATAGCGATCCTCCGGCAGCTTCTCCAGGCACTTCAGGCAGATCAGCTCGAGCTGCCGGGGCACGGCCGGGGATAGCTCGCGCGGGGGCACGGGGTCGCGCTCCAGGACCTGGACGATGGTCTCCATGACGGTCGGCGTGCGGAAGGGCGGCCGCCCGGTGAGGAGCTCGTAGAGGATCGCTCCCAGCCCGTACACGTCGGTCGCCGGCCCGATCGAGGCGCGGTGCCCCGACGCCTGCTCCGGTGCCATGTAGCTCGGTGAGCCCAGCACGGCACCGCTGGCGGTGAGGGAGCTTTCCTGGCTGGACATCCTGGCCAGGCCGAAGTCCGAGATCTGAGGCTGGCCTTCGGCGTCCAGGAGGATGTTCGACGGCTTGAGGTCGCAGTGGAAGAGTCCCCGTTCGTGGGCGTGCTGGACGGCCCTGGCCAACAGCCCGAGGAGCCGCGCCACGGCCGCCGGGTCCTGGCGGTAGTCGGCGACCCGCTGAGCCAGGCTGCCGCCCCCCATCAGCCTCATGGTGAAGTAGAGGATGCCGCCCTGATCCCGAACCTCGTAGATTGGCACGATGTGGGGATGGTCGAGATTGGCCGCCAGCTCCGCCTCCCGCCGGAATCGGGCCCGCTCCGACGGGGTCGCCATCGCCCCCGCCAGGATCATCTTGAGGGCGACGGTCCGCTTCAGGCTCTCATGCCGGGCCTTGTAGACGATCCCCATCCCGCCCCGGGCGATCTCCTCGAGGAGGATGTAATCCCCGATCCGATCCTCCCCGGGGCGGACGGACCGATCGCCGCGGCTCGATGGGGGTAGCGCGAAGGCCGGAGTCTCCGCCACGTTCACGGTCTTCATGCCCAGGGGATCGCTCGGCAGGAGCGCCGGGGAAACGCCCTGCGACAGGCGGAAGGCCTCCCGCACGGCGGATTCCCGACCCGGGAACCGCTGGAGGTAAGCCCCGAGGTCCACGGCCTGGCCGACCTCACGCCGGAGCTCGATCTCCAGCGTCAGGAGCTCGACGAGAAGGTCGCGGACATCCTCGTCCCGGGAGCGGCCGAGTTCCTGCTCGATCGAGGGCTCCTCGAGGGACCGCCAGGCGGCCTCGAACCGCTCGCAGGACTCGTGGATCCGGGTCGCGCGGGCCAGCTCCGCCGCCCGATCGACGACGGATTTCGGCCGGCTCATTCGTGCACCTCGGCATCAGCCAGCCATGTCTTCCGGATCAGGTCCAGCCGGCGGGCGACCGTGCGGCGGGCGCATCCGAGCTGGGAGGCGATCTCGTCGGATGTATAGCCTTCCATGCGACGGATGGCCACCTCGCGGAGGCCGTCATCCTCGAGCACATCGAGCAACCGCGCGCATTCCTCGGCGACCATCGCCGCCAGCTCCGGCGAGGGCCCCTCGCCCGCGAGGAGGTCCAGCCCTCCGGCCGGCAAGCCCCCCTCCGCGCCGTCGCCACCCGGACCGCGGAGTGCGGCCTCCTCCACGACCTTCCCGCCTCCTCGCTTCAGCCGCCGCTGCCTCTGGACCTGGGCGTAGGACTTGCGCACGGTGATCGTCATGAGGATCTTCCAGAGGTCCTCCCGATCGGCGAGCTGCGGGAACCGGCCGTCGGCGACTCCGGCGCAGAAGCTGTTGAACGCGCTCAGGGCCGCATCCTCCTCGTCGGCCTCCGCCCGAGGATGCCGCTGGCGGGTGAGCTTGGCCCGGGCCAGGGTGACGAGCTTCCCGAAATAGCGCTCCCAGAGCGGCTGGGCCGCGGCCAGGTCTCCCCCCCTGAGATCCCCCAACCAGTGGGTGACGGATCCAACCTGCTCGTCCATCAGCCCCGCCTCATCGAGTGACGCCACGCCGCACACGGCACCCCGGCCGCGAGCGACGGTGCGAGTACATTATCCTAGCATGTCGTCGCCACCCGGATGCAGCTTGGTAAGTCCGGTTTCCGGTCACGGCAGACGCCGCTATGCTTGAAACGGAAACCGCAGCCCGGGCACGCCGCTCGGGCGAGGAGGAAGAGAATGAGCCCGAACCGCGGCCTCGAAACGACGGGGACCGACGCGCCTTCGCGGCGCGACGTCCTGAGATGGTTGGCGCTGGGCTGCGGGACGTGCATGCCCATGGCCTCGGCGGCGGCACAGCCGCCCGCGGCGCGGCAGGACGATCGCGAGCCGGAGAAGCCCGGCGATCTCGATGAGGCCGCCATCCGCCGACGGCTCGAGAAGCTGGGCCTCGGTCCGATCGTCACGGCCCGTTCCCCCCATTATGTCGCGATCGGAGACGCCCCGCCGGCCTTCATGAAGGTGATCGTCGACGATTGCGAGCAGATCGCGGTGGACTTCATGGGCCATTTCCGCTCCCGCAAGTTCGATCTCCGCCTGCCGGAAAAGCCGCTCCTGGTCGTCGTCTATCGGGACGACCGATCCTTCGGGAAATTCTTCAACCTGCCCTCCTTGCTGGACGCGGCCGCCCAGGGGCATCCGGTCCAGCCGGCCGGCGTCTATGAGCCGTCGACGAACCTGCTTCACGTCTTCGACTGGCGGAGCGTCCCCATGATGGCCCGCTCCGGCCACCGCAACGCGGAGACGCTCTCCCACGAGGGGACCCACCAGCTCAGCTTCAACACCGGGCTCCTCCAACGCGGCAAGGACATCCCGCTGGCCATCGTCGAGGGACTCGGGGCCTACGGCGAGGCCCGCAAGACGGACGGGCCGAGCGACCTGGGACGGCTCAATCTGAAGCGGCTGGACGACCTCGCCAAGATCCAGCGGCGGATCCCCTGGATTCCGCTCCGGACCCTGCTCGCGGACGACACCGTCCTCCGCGTCGGCCGCTCAGACCGGGTCTTCCTCGGGTACGCCGAGAGCTGGCTGCTCGTCCACTACTTGCTCAAGGATCCGGCCGCCGTGCCGCGGTTCCGCAACTTCCTCCGGGCCATCGCGACGCGGGAGGATCCGAGCCGACGGCTCGACGACGCCGCCGCGACATTGGGGGACCTGGATGTCATCGATCAGGAGCTGAGGCGTTACCAGGTGAAGCTCCAGATGTCCGTCCGCTGAATCGAATTCACAAAGCAAGCGAGGCCGGATGCTCAGCATGCATCCGGCCCCGCCCGAGAATTCCGGCTTCGTTGCGTCCTCCGGCCTCAGTTCGCCTTGGGATTGAGGCTGGGCGATCCCGGCAGCGGCGGCAGGGCGGCGGTGGTCTCGTTGACGTCCGGGACGAACTTGCTGGCCGCATCCCGGACCGACTTCGATTGATCCTGCCGGGCCATCTCCGCGAGCCGACGCTTGATCGGGATGGTCGGAGGAGACTGAGCGGCCAGGGCGGACACCGATTGCACCCGGACCGATTCGTCGGCGTCGTGCGAGAGCTGCATCAGCCAGACGAGGGGGTCGATGTCGGTGCGTCCCTTGATCAGGTTGATGACCGACGCACGCTGCTGGGGCAGGGGGCTGACCATCAGGCTCCCGAGGTGGATCTGTTCCTGATTGAGGCCGCGGGCCTTGAGCATGACCATCACGGTCTCGCGGATCGTCTCGTCCTCGTCGTGGAGCCGCTTGAGGAGCAGGTCCTCGGTCAGGAGGGCGGGCCGATGCGCGAAGGAGACCAGCGTCTGACGACGAACGTCCACGCTGTCCTTGTCCTCGAGGTAGGGGATGGCCGGTGCGGCCAGGATGTCCCTGGGCAGGAGTCCCAGGCAGGCGATGGCGCCGATCCGGGATCGCAGGTCCGACCCCGCCAGGCAGCGAAGGACGGGGGCGTGCAGCCCCTGCTTCCACGCCGCCAGCTCATCCTCCTCCGCCTCCGCGAGGGAACAGCCGGGCAGCCAGACCCAGAGCTTGCTCAGCTCCCCCAGGGCGATGTACCGGACGTTGCTCTCCGGATCGGCCAGGCTGGCCGAGAGGATCTCGTGGACCGGGGGGAGCGCCTGGATCCAGGACCGGGGGGCGGTCTCGACCGCAAACTTCTCCAGGACGTTCCCGGCAACCAGGGCCGCGGTCGCCCGGGCGGGGGGCGAGAACTTGTCGAAGCCGGCGCGGAGGCCGTCCAGCACCTTCAGCCACTCCGCTGCTTCCTGGTCGCTGATGGCCTTGCGGGGCACATTCGGCCGCGGCACCGAGCGCTCCTGGACGACCCCGAGGACCGCCGGATCGCTGTTCCGCAGCCCCTCCGCCAGCGACGTCAGCGAGGCCGCATCCGTCGAGGTCCCGGCCGCGACGGCCACCGCCGGCGACGCCTCGCGGCGGGCGGTGTAAAGCCCGAAATACGCGGTCGCGGCCACCGCCGCACCGACGACGACTCCACCAATCCAAAGGCCCGCCCGACGTCGCTCTGGCATGGTTGCCTCCCTGCGAAGACCGGATCCGTGTCCTGCCGTATTCCCATCGCGCCCGCGGGGCCAATCCGACCTGATTCGTCGGCCCCATGCCCTCGGCGGTATCCAGCCACCCCGGCCGCGAGCCATCGAGGCTCGTTCGAGTCGCCTCGCCCTCGCGAACGGGTGGCGGCCCGGCGAGGAGCCGGCGCCCAGTCCATTGGCCGGCGATCTTAGTCGTTCGACCGAATCCGACAAGGGCATTTCGAGAACACATTCAAGTTTCCCGGCGGGACGGCCGACACGCCGCGGCCTCCCCGACGCGGTTGCGAGGTCGCCCGGACCTCCCTCTACCCGGATTGCCCCCATTCCGAAATTGACCTCCTTTCCCCGACGGCGAATTCCGCCCCTCCCGTCGGAAAGGGGAGTCAGGAGAAGCGGCCATTCGTCCGATCTTAAGAGGGTGGGCACGAGGAGGCCGCGGCCGCGAGAGAGGAGTCTCCGGTCGCAAGCCCTGGCGCATCTGCGCGACGACGGAGACGTCCATGATCGGAACATACGTTTGCCCGCCCGGGCGAGCAGGACGGCGGCTTGGGCTGGCGATGGGGGCGGTCGCGGTCGCGATCGCGCTGGTCGGCCCGGGCTCGACCGCGCGCGGCGGGATCGGCAGGCGGCTCGATCCCGCCCAGGTCGTCCCGCTGGACCAGTTGCCCGCCGAGTCCCGCGAGAATGTGAGCGAGGTGATCCGCGATCACACGTTCCACCGCCAGGGGGAGCCCGAGTCCTTCCCCTGCTCGTCCGGGCTCTACCTGAGCCTCGTCGATGAGCCGATGCTCACGCTGGCCCTCTGGAAGGACCTGGCCAACTCTCCCGTGCAGCTCCGGCGGATCTCCGCCGACCGATTCCAGGGCGAGGACGGCGCGGGGACCACGGCCACCTGGGACTTCCTGCTTCGCACCCCGAAGCTCCACGTGATGCTCGCCTACCTGAATTACTCCGGCCCCAAGAGCAACGCCCGGATCGACGCGCGAGTCCTCCTGATCGTCCGCACGGGCTACTACAAGGAAGTCAACAAGCAGCCGTACATCCAGCACAACGTCGAGGTCTTCGTGAAGGTCGACACCAAGGGATGGAAGACCCTGGCCCGCACCCTACGCCCCGTGGTCGAGCGGATCCTGGCCGACCAGGTGGACGAGGCGGGCCAGTTCATCTCCCTGATGAGCCGGCTGGTCGTCACCTATCCGAACTGGGCCATCGACGTGGCCTCCGCCCAGCCTTCGCTCGACGAGTCGACGCGAGGGCGATTCCGCGAGATCGTGGCCCAGGACCGACGGCCCAACGCCTCGCCGGGTAGGCCGGTCGTCATGGCCAATGCCGGCAATGCCGGGGCGGAGACGCGAAGGCGGTAGTGCGATTTGGGGCAATCGGGAATGCCTGCCCCCCGTCTCCCGGAGGACAGGCATCCTTGCCTTTCCTGTAGCCACCCCGATGATCAGGTCGTGACCGGGCGCGGCACTACGCAGGCTCCGCCACGACGCCGGGCGTCGGGACATCCCTCGACGTCCCGGCCGGGTGATGGCTCTCCACGGAGAAGCGAATCCCGAGCCGCCGCGAGAGGTTCACCACCATGTCGAGCAGCGCGTAGAAGACCGGGGTCACCAGCAGGGCCAGGATGAGCGAGAGCATCTGGCCGCCGATGATCACCTTGGCCATGCTGGCCCGGGCGCCCGAGCCGGGCCCCTGGCCGAAGGCGATCGGCACCATGGCCGCCACCAGCATGACCGTGGTCATCAGGATCGGTCGCAGCCGCGTGTGATTGGCCTCGATGATCGCCTCGTTCCGCGACTGGCCTCGGGCCCTGAGCTGATTCGTGGCGTCCACCTGGAGGATGCCGTTCTTCTTCACGATCCCCACCAGCATGAACAGGCCGAACATCGCGTAGAGGTCCATCGGCGTCCGCCAGAGGACCAGGGAGAGCATCCCGAACGGGATCGTGACCGGGAGCGCCATCAGGATCGCGATGGGCTGCATCCAGGACTCGAACTGGGCCGCCAGGATCAGGTACATGAACGTGATGGACAGCGCGAAGGCGATCATGAAGTAGTAGCCCGTCTCGCCCAGCGTCTTCGCCTGGCCCGTGAACACGTAGGAATATTGCGGCGGGAGGTTCATCCCCTTGAGGATCGCCTCGGCCCGGGAGATGGCCTCGCCGAGCGGGATGCCCTCCGGGTTGCCGAGCACCGTGACGATCCGCTCCCGGCCCAGGCGCTCGATCTCCGAGGGCCCGCGGCTCTCGTTGAGCCTGGCCAGGCTGGCGAGCTTCACGAGGCCGACCGTGGGGGAGGGGAGCGTGAGCTTGTAGAGGTCCTGGGAGCTCGCCCGTTCCTTCGCGTCGGCCCGCAGCCACACGTCGTACTGCTCGTCGCCGTCGCGGAATTTGGAGATCGGCAGGCCGCCCACCAGAACCCGCAGCGTATCGGCGACGGTGCCGACCGGGACCCCCAGGTCGCTGGCGGCCTCGCGGTCCACCAGGACCTGCACCTCGGGCTTGCGGAGCGACATGGTCGTGTCCAGGTCGAGGATGCCGCCATCCTTCCTCAGCTCGCCGATCAGGCGGTCGCCGAACGTGGCCAGCTCGTTGAGGTCCGGCCCGGCCAGGTTCACCTGGAAGGTCTGGGACCGCCTCCCCCCCTGGAACGCGGAGACGTCGTTGACGCTGACCCGCAGGTCCGGGTAATCCTCCAGCAACCGGCGAGCCTCCTGCTGGATGGCGAACTGGGAGTAGCTCCGCTCCTCCAGCTCCTCCATCCGGACGTAGATCGACCCCCGTGTGACGTCCCCCTCACCCTTGACCGTCCGGCCCCCCTCGGTCTGGCCGACGCTCGTGAAGACGTGCCGAGTCCCCTTCAGCTTCCAGATCCGCCCCTCGAGCTCCGTCAGCAGCTTCGAGGTCCGATCCAGGCTGTATCCCTCCGGCGTGGTGACCGAGATCTCGTACTCGCTCTGGTCGTCGCGGGGGATGAGCGACAGGCCCATCGCCCTGCCGATCGGGATCGTGCTGGCGATCACCCCGATGGTCATCAGGACGACCAGGAACTTGAATCGGAGCGAACCCCGGAGGACCAGCCCGTAACTCCCGTCGATGATCCGCCAGATGAATCCGGACTTGGACTTGGCCGCGTGGTGCCGGCCATCCCCGGCGTGCTCGAGCTTGAGGAACCGGCTGCAGAGCATCGGCGTGAGCGTGAACGAGACGAACAGGCTCATCGCCACCGCGAAGGCGACGGTCAGGCCGAAGCTCGAGAAGAAGCGGCCGACGATCCCCCCCATGAAGGCGATCGGCAGGAAGATGACGATCAGCGACAGGCTCGTCGCCAGCACCGCCAGGGCGATCTCTCGCGTCCCCTTGCGCGACGCCTCCATGCCATCCATGCCGTCCTCTTCCATGTGCCGGAAGATGTTCTCGTGCACGACCACCGCGTCGTCGATCACGATCCCGATGGCCAGGATCAGGCCCAGCATGGTGATGTTGTTGAGCGTGAATCCCATGTACCTCATGAACATGAAGGTGGGGATAATCGACGTCGGGATGGCCATGGTGGCGATCAGGGTGGTCCGCCAGTCGCGGATGAACAGGAGGATCGTGGCCGAGACCAGGACCGCGGCCAGCATGAGGTGGAACTTGACCTCCTCGATCGACTTCTTGATGAACCGGGACTGATCGCGGATGACCTCCGTGGAGATGTCCTGCGGCAGCGCGGCGCGGAGCTGCTCGAGCCGCTTCTTGAGGTCCTCCACCACCTTCACCGTGTTGACGCCGGACTGCTTCTGGACCACCAGGCTGACCGCGCCGTCTCCGTCGAGGCGGGCGAGGGTCCGCGGCTCCTCGTTCGAGTCCATCGCCCGGCCGATGTCGCGGACGCGGATCGGGTAGCCGTTCCGGTTGGCGATGATCAGGTCGTTGAACTCGCGCTCGGTCTTGAGCCGGCCCAGCGTCCGGAGGACGAGCTCCCGCGGCCCCTGGTCCACGCGGCCGCCCGGGACCTCCAGGTTCTGGCGGACGAGCGCCTGGCGGACGTCGTCCACGGAGAGGTTGTAGCCGGCCAGGCGGTCGGTGTCGACGACCACGTTCATGGCCCGCGTCCGGCCGCCGACGAGGGTGATGGCCCCGACTCCCGGGACGGTCTCGAGCCGCTCCTTGATCTGCTTGCGGGCGATCTCCGTCACCTCGCGGAAGTCGCGCCGGCCGGAGACGGCGATCGTCATCACGGGCATCGACCCGGTGTCGAACTTGTCGATGATCGGCGGATCCGTGCCGTCGGGCAGGTCGGCCAGGATCGTGTTGACCTTGTCCCGGACCTCCTGGGTCCCGACGTCGCCATTCTTCGAGAGCAGGAACTGCACGGTGACGATCGAGACGCCCTCCTGGGTGATCGAGCGGAGCTCGTCGATCCCGGAGACCGTGTTGATGATGTCCTCGATCGGCTTGGTCACCGTGGTCTCCATCTCCTCGACGCTGGCGCCGGGGAGCACGGTGGTGACCGTGCAGACCGGGAAGTCCACGTTCGGGAAGAGGTCCACGCCGAGCTCGTTGTAGGAGACGATCCCCATCACGACGGGGATCACCACGAGCACCCAGGTGAAGACCGGGCGATTGATGCAGAGGTCGGAGATCGACATGGTTCTCTCGATATCGAACGCGGGATCCGAAGGGGAACTCAGTGGGCCTCTGCCTTGGCGGGAGTCGGCGAGGCCCCTGTGGGGGACTTCGACTCGGCCTCCGCCGGGGGATGGCTGCCCGGCGGCGTCGGCGGCTCGGGCGTGCGGATGAGGACGGGGGTGCCGTCGGCGAGCTGCGACTGGCCGGTGACCACGACGTCGGCCTTGTCGGGCACGCCCTTGCCGGAAATCTCGACCCAGCCCTGGCCCTCCGCGCCGGTCACGATGTCGTTGATCGCCCGCGCCACGCCGTTCTCGATGACAAGGATCTTGGTCACGCCCGCGAACCGCACGATCGACTCGATTGGGACGACGGCGGCCTTCGCCTGGCTCTCGGTGATGATGGTGGCCTTGGCGAAACCGCCGGGCCTGAGCAGCCTCCGCTCGTTCGGCACCAGCGTCTCCACCTGGAAGGTGCGGCTCGTCGGGTCGACCGACGGGTTGATCCGGACGACCTTGCCGGTGAACGTCATCGACGCATTGGCGGCGACCGTCAGCCGGACCGGCTGGCCGACCCGGACCTCGTCCGCGTACCGCTCCGGGACGCTCGTCCAGAGTCGGAGGGGATCCTCGATCACCAGCTCGCAGACGGTCTCGCCCTCCTTGACCATCTGGCCCTCGGAGACCGACCGCCTGGTGATCGCGTAGACGACCTTGTCCGCCTGGCTGGAGCCCGGGGGAGGGACCTCGAGCGCCGGGACCCGGACCATCATGTCCATCAGCGTCTGCGAGGCCTGGTCGCGGGCGACCCGGTTCCCGACCGCCATGGCGATGACGTTCCTGGCGGTGAACCGGGCGTTGTCCAGCGCCGCGATCTGCGAGAGATACTCGTTCTCCGCGTCCTCCATCTCCTGGGCCGTGCTCGCCCCCTTCTTGCTCAGGTTGCGCTGGCGGTTCAGGTTATGGAGGGCCCGGTCGCGGGCGACCTGGATCTGGATCACCGCCGGGACGCGGTCGATGGCTTCCTCAGCATGCTTGCCGCGGAGCAATTCCTCCGTGACCCCGTACTGCTTGACGAACTCGTCGGCCCGGCTCTCCGTGATCCCCAGCTTCATCAGCTCGGCCAGGTACTTGGACTGGGCCAGGTCGTAGGCGAGCTTGGCGTCGACCGGATCCAGCTCGATCAGCGGCTCTCCGGGCTTGACCCGATCCCCCATGTCGTGGGCCACCTTCACGACCCGGCCGGCCCGCTTGGCCCCGACCGTGACCTGCTCCCAGCCGCGGAGCGAGCCGACCACCTCGACGGAACGCTCGACCGTCCGCCGCTCCAGGGGCGCCACGGTCACCGGGATGGTCCGGACCGCGGGCCGGACCTTCCCGGAGGCCTCCGCCCCCGCGTGCGAGCACCCGGAGCTAACCGCCAGGGCCAGCACGAGACACGGAGCAGGCGCCAGCAACAACCATCGTTTCATCGGATCATCCCGTGGGGTTGGAAGGCCGGCGCTGATCGAAGCCGGCAAGAAGCTGCCGGACCAGCGAGCCCGCGAGCTCCCGTCCGAGCGGCGTGTTCTTGTAGAGGAAGCCCAGCGTGGGGACCAGGATCATGCCATGGACCATCGCGTTCAGCGATTCAAGCCGATCCGTCGCCACGATCCCGTCGGCCACCAGGCGGCGACACGCGCTCTCCGTCAATCCGCTCAGGTCGTGCTTCTCGCATTCCATGTCGAGCGCGGGGCGCGATCCCGGAGGTCCGAAAAACTGGGCGTAGATGAACCGCGAGCGATCCGGATCCTCGCGAAAAAAGGCGTAATGGGCCTCGATCACGCGCTCCAGGCAGCGAACCGCGTCCTCCTCCGCGGACACAATCCCGCGGATCTGGTTCACGAGCTCCCCGAGCGGCTCCAGCACGATCGCCCTTGCCAGCCCCTCCTTGCTGCCGAAGTAGTAGTAGAGCATGGGCTTGGCCACGCCCGCCGCCTCGACGATCTCGCGAACCGAGGTCGCATCGAAGCCCCGGCTCGCGAACAGGCGGGCCGCCACCATGGCCAGATGCCGCGCCGCGGGGGCATTCAGCCTCCGGGTCGCGTCACCGCCTTCCGAGTCGGGTTCAAAAACATCGATCACGAATCGGCTCGCTTGAGACTCGGTGTCCTACCCTACCGACCGGTAGGTATCTTTCCGACTCGGGGAAAATCCGTCAAGATCGAGTTCGTTCGACGAGGTCCTGGCCGGGCTTTCTGGGGCACGGCCTCGGAGTTCAGGAGATCATCCATGAATGTCAAGCATCCTGTGACACCGTCCATCACGATCGCCGACCAGCCATCCGCCGAGGAGTTGCTGGATTGCAGGAACGAGGGTTTCGTCGGGGTTGTGAACCTGCGGCATGACGGCGAGCCCGAACAGCCGCTGAACACCTCGGCGGAAGGAGAGCACGTCCGCTCCTCCGGAATGGAATATCTCCATTACGGCGTGGGGGGGAGGCCGCTCGCGGACCCGGGTGTCTCCGACGTCTGCGACTTCATCGACCGGCTCACGGCGGATGGGGGCAAGGTCCTGGTGCACTGTCGCAAGGGGGCCCGCGCCGCGGCTCTGGTTCTGATCCAGCAGGCCAGGGCCAACGGGTGGTCGCCCGCCGAGGCCCTGGCGAAGGCGCCCGCCATGGGTTTGAACGTGGACGGACCGTTGCGGATCCTGGTCGCGGACTACCTCAATCCGAAGGGGTGAATCCGGATCGTCATTCCGGGCCTCGCTGCAATCCCGGTGGAGCCGCGGGCCAGAAGCAGTGTTGTTTTCCAGGATGTCGACGAATGCCTGAGGCAGCCACGGGCCATCCTCCTGCCACATCGCCAGGAGATTCTCGCCGCAGCCGAAGGCGGCGTGGCCGCCTTCACTGTCGACCGGTCCGGTCCCTTCTTTCCCTATCACTGCGATCCCAAATCGCGGCGGATTGCATCGCGGGGATCGCCGAGCTACGAGCCGAGCTCACCATCACCTGGCGTGGCCAGCAAGCTGACGCCTGACTCCGATGTTCTGGAGTTCGCGACAGTCTTCGTCCCCGTAAATTGGCCTGGGCTCGCCACGAATTGGAAGAAGCGACTTTCATGAGAGAAGACCGCAAGTACGCCTATCGCTACCTCCTCTACTGGGCGACGCTCGATGTAAGGCACGTCGCCTGGTTCTCCGCCAGCTGGTTTCCCTTCTGGAATCCGTTCGCGTGGTCCGGATCAATCCAGCGGGTTCGCCGTGCCGGGGAGATCGCCGATTGGGTCCACAACCTTGCACTCTTCTCGGCGCTGGATTTCCGCAGCTTCGATGAGGAGCGATTCTGGGCCGATTTCGATTCGCTACAGAAACGCCACTCCGAGATTGACCTCGGATACTATAATCAGATCTTCGAAAAGGCCCTCTCCGAGCCAACAACTCCTACGTAGATTCTCGAAGGTCGACAAGCGGAATGCGAAGATCAGAATCGGGGCATCGAAGCTCAGGCTCCCCTTCCTCGTGAATTACCCCCCGGATGCGCAACCCCTTCCGTCGTTTCTTCCGCAAGCCCGTCGGCTTTCCGCTCGGCCAGCACGTCCCCGCCGACCCGGCAGAGCATGCGGCGGACTTCTCGCTTCGCAATGCCGCTCAACTCGACTGGCTGGCTGCGATCCACCTGGAGGCGCTCGGAATACCCTCCGACCGAATCGGCTCGAATGATCACGATCATGGCCTGCGAGATGCGGCTTTCAACCCGTACGAGCGCGACGGCGGTGGTGTGAGCCAGGCGGGACAGATCAATCTCGATGCCGGCTCCTTCAACCCGGAGCACGTCACTGCCAGGTACGGCACTCGTGCCGGCAAGGTCTGGGCGAGGGCGCGTCTACGCGACCGCTGGGACGCCCTGATCGCCCACGAGGACATGGAGTGGCGCAGGGGTGGTGACCATGATGCTGCAGTGCTGGATGCACCGGAAACGGACCTGCCTATCAGTGATGGCGCTCGCGAGATTCTCCGGGCGATGCGGAAAGGAGCGAGGGACGGGTAGCTCCTGAAAGCTCATACCTCTGTTCCCATCCTTGATCCGTCCAGCGGAACAGGTACTCCGGTCCGCTGAGAAAGCCGGAGACCGCGTACATGATTCCAGCACGGGCCAGTTCGCGGTAGGCTTCGATATTCTCCGGTGTCACTTCGCGACTGCCGCATTCAATGCGGCTCCGCAGCACAATCTGGGCGGCTTCGGACAGGTCCGTTGTCTGCATGGTTGCCTCCTGGCGATTACCTGACGCTTCGGCCACGTTACCAGAATTTGAGTCGCCGTCACTACAGATGCACGAAGACCAACCTCGTCAGTATCTCACCCCGTCCCAGGTCCCTTCGCCTCGTCCCAGATCGGCCCGTAGACCTCCTTGTCGAACGGAGGGCAGCCGGTCGGGAACTGGCCCATCTCGTTGTGCTTGGAGCGCATCAGGGCCGTGCAGTAGCTGAACGTCCGGCAGATCTTCTTCGGCTCCAGCGGCTTCCCCTCGATGGCCTTACGGCCGAAATCCGGCTGGGAGAGGGAGCCGCGGCCAATCCCCACGAACGTCGCCATCCCGTCGCGGACGTTGGCCGCGCCGGCCTGCAAGGCGAACGACTGGAGCCAGCTATAGCCGGAACCGACGATGGGGACATCGGGATGGGCTCGCTGGAGTTCCGCGGTCAGGCGGAAATGGCGATCGACGCCGATCAACGGATGCTCCGGGGTCTCATAGCCGTCCGGAGGCGCGTACTCGAAGGGCCGGACGAGGTGCGGGCTGGCGTAGGGATTCCCGATCGAGACGTTGAGGAGATCCAGGCCCGCCCCCTTCAAGAGCCCGATCAGCGCCTTCGGCTCGCTCAGGTCGGCCTCCAGCGGATCGGTCGCGGACGTTCCCCAGCACGAGGTCATGGGCGATCCCGGGGGGACCGGGATTCCGGTCCCGTCCGGCCCCTTCTGGTAGGGGATGCCGTCGAAGATGTTCATCCGCGAGGCCAGGATGGCCCGGGGAAACTCGGCGCGGAGCCTCGATGTCAGATCGCGGATGAATCGTGTCCGGTTCTCGAAGGATCCGCCGTACTTCCCCTGACGGCTTCTGGCGGCCAGGAGCTCGTTGAGCAGGTAGCGATGGCACTGCTTGAGGTCCACGAAGTCGAACCCGATCCCGAAGGCGAGCCCGGCGGCGACCACGAAGGCGTCCTGAAGCCGATCCAGCTCGTCGTCCGAGATCAGCGGATCGGCCGTCGTGACCGTCGCACCCGTCGCCCGATCGAGGATGGTCCTCGGGTCCAGCAGCGGGTCATGCTGCGCGAGGATCGGCCGGGGGTACGAGTAACGCCCGGAGTGGGTGAGCTGGAGGCCGACCAGAAGGTCGTCGTCCTTCCCCATCGCCTCGCGGTGGGCCGATCGACAGTCGCGGAGCAGCCGTCCGAGGGCAGGGGCGGTCGCCTCGTTGATGACGAGCTGACGCGGATTGGCCCGCCCCTCGGGCACCACGGCGCAGGCCTCTCCCCAGATCAGCTTCGCCCCGCCGGCGCCGAAGCGGCGATAGCGGCGAAATGTCAGCTCGCTCGGCGCGCCGTCAGGCTCGCTATCGCAGCCTTCCATCGGCTGGATCGCCAATCGATTGCCGAGGATCCGACCGCCCACGCGGACCGGAGCCAGGAGGGGCGTCAGGTCGGAATCGAGGCGGACGTCCAGCCCGAGGGTTCGAGAATCCGCCAGCAGGTCATTCGCGTGCTTGTATTTGAAATAGCGTGACATGGCATCAGACCGTGGACTCGAGGGTAGACGATCGCCCATCCTTGCAGCCGAGGCGTGGCGACGCAAGTCCGGACCCGGTCGGGTCGAGACGAAGCGAGGGAACCTCATCGCCGCTTCCTTGACGAAGCCTTTCGGACGCTCTTAGATTGAAGAGGGGCCCGTCCGAACGCCGGTCATGCGGGTGTTGTGTCAGTCGCCGGAGGTGTCGCTGATGTCAGCTCGAGGCGGGATCCGATCCGTCGTGGCCGCGCTGGCCATCTTGACCTTGATGGCGGGTTCGGCCGGGACGAATGCCCGGGCCGGAGATGATCCGCGGACGGCCGCCGCGTTCCTCCAGGCCCTCCGCGACCACGGGATGGGCGAAATCGCCGTCGAGTACATCGACCAGCTCCGCAACGACCCGAGCTGCCCGGCCGAGCTCAGGCAGTCGCTCGACTACCTCGAGGGCCGGACCCTCATCGACGAGGCCTCCCGGACCAACGACCTGACCCGCCGCCAGGACCTCCTGGAGCAAGCCCGGGGCAAGCTCGACGGCTTCATCAAGTCCCAGCCCAAGCATGCGCTCGTCAGCGAGGCCCGCGTCCAGCTCGCCAGGCTCCTCGTGGAACGCGGCCACATGACCCTCCTGATGGCCGACGAGGTCTCCGATCCGGCCCAGAAGGCGGCGCGGATGGAGGAGGCCAGGTCGCAGTTCAGCCACGGGCGGGAGGCGTACAACCAGGCCGCGGAGGCGCTCGGGACCGCCCTCAAGGCTTACCCCGTCTCGATGCCCGCCAACGACCCGAGGTTGCCGGAACGCGATCGGCTCTACGCCAACCACCTCTCGGCGATCCTCCAGAAGGCCATCGCCGAGTACGAGCTCGCCCAGACCTTCCCGGCCCAGTCCGCCGACAGGAACTCCCACCTGGCCACGGCCCTCGACGAGTTCCACAACCTCTGGAAGGACCACCGCACCCAGTTCGCCGGGCTGAACGCCCAGATGTGGGAGGCGAAGTGCTTCGAGGAGCAGGGGAAGATCGGCGAGGCGATCGGCATCTACAAGGAGCTGCTGGCCCACCCCGCGCCGGAGCTCCGCCCGCTCCAGAGGAGCGTCGGTTACTTCCACATTGTGGCCCTGGGCAAGCGTAAGGACTACCCCGTCGCCGCGGATGAGGCCGTTCGCTGGCTCGAGAAGTACAACCGCCGCGAGGAGCAACGGTCGTCCGAGGGCCTGGGCGTCCTGCTCGAGCTCGCCAAGAACCTGGACGCCCAGATCGGGACCAGCAACGACGACAGCGAGAAGTCGGCCGCCTCCAAACGGATCATCGACGCGGTTTCCCAAGTGGTCCGCTACACCACCCCGTACAAGAACGAGGCCCTGGCGCTCCTCAAGAAATACAAGCCGTCGTCCTCGCTGAAGCCGGAAGACCTGGCGCGGTTGAGCCTGGACGACAGCCTCACCCAGGCCGACGAGGCGATGGCGTCCCGCGACTGGGATCGGGCGGCGGCCTGCCTCAGGAACGCCATCCGCAAGGGCGACCCCCGGAGAGACCTGGAACGGATCAACCAGGCTCGGTTCAACCTCTCGTTCTGCTGCTACATGAACAAGCAGTACTATGAATCGAACGTCCTGGCGGAGCATCTGGCGCGTCGGTATCCGCGGTCGTTGCTCGCCCCCAAGGCCAGCGAGATCGCCATGCAGGCGCTCGCCGACGCCTACAACACGTACCGGGACATCGACCGGGCCAGCGACATGGACCGGTTGATCGACCTCGCGAAGTACACCGCCGAGACCTTCTCCGATCGCGAGCAGGGGGACGATGCGCGGATCAACCTGGGGATGATCGACCAGGGCCGGGGCAAGTTCGACCAGGCGATCGCCGAGTTCGCATCGGTACGCGAGAAATCGCCCAAGAAGCTCGAGGCCCAGACCCGCCTGGGCGGGGCCCGCTGGGCGAAGAGCCGCGTCCTCGAGCGTTCGGGCGACGCCCAGAAGGCGGCGACGGAGGCCGCCGCCGCGATCGACGTCCTGACCAAGACCCTCCAGGCGAGGCAGGCGGCGGGCGCCTCCCCGGCCGACGCCGGCCTCGTGAACAACGCCGCGGACCTGGCCGTCGCCCTCACCGACACGGGCAAGCCGGCCGAGGCGCTCGCCCTGCTGGCGCCGATCATCCAGGCCCAGACGACGAGGACCGGCGTCACCTACTCCCGCCTCCTGGAATCCAACCTGATGGCCCAGATCGCGGCCAACCAGGTCGAGCCGGCGATGAAGACGATGAAGTCGATCGAGCAGGCGGGATCCTCGACCAGCCTCGTACAGCTCTACCTCCGCCTCGGTCGTCTCTTCGAGCGGTCGATGGACCAGTTCCGCGAGAAGAAGGACGCGGCCGGCCTCGAGCGGATGCGGCAGGCCTACCGCTCGCTCCTGAACACGATGGCGGAGAGCCGTTCCGGCCAGAGCTTCGAGTCACTGGAGTGGGCGGGCCGGGGGCTGCTCTCGCTGAATGCCGGCCCCGAGGCGGAGAAGCTCTACCGTCGAATCCTCGAGGAGGCGGTGAGCAACCCGAGCTTCCTCAGCCAGTCCGGCTCCTCCGATCGCATCCTCCTGGTCAAGCTGAAACTGGCCGCCGCGCTCCGCCTCCAGGCAGAGAAGAACCCCAAGCGCCTGGACGAGGCGGCGTCGATCGTCGAGGAGGTCCTCGCGAAGAACACCAAGTATCTCGAGCCCCAGGTCGAGAAGGGGATGCTCCTGGAAGCCCAGGCCGCGGCCGGGCAGTCGGATTGGAGCCTCGCCTTTCGCCACTGGCAGGATCTGGCCCAGAAGCTGAGCCGGGCCCGGCCCAGGCCGCTCAGCTACTTCGACGCCTGGTATCACGCGGCCGACTGCCTGCGACATCAGAAGGACAACGTGAAGGCCCGCCAGACTCTCAACGGCGTGATGCGCCTCAATCCGGGCGTGGGCGGCCCGGAGATGAAGAAGAAATACGACGAACTGCTGGCCAAGCTCAAGTAACCAGGGCCTTTCGTCCCGAGAGACCAACGCACTTTTCAGTGAGGACTTCCCTCTCATGACATCCCCGCGGCCCGTTCCTGCGCGACGCCGTCTTCCCCTCACGATCCTGGGTGCGGCCCTGCTGATGGCCGGGACGGCGACCGTCGCGCCAGCCGACGAGGTCATCCTGGTGACGGGCTCGACCTTCAAGCCCTCGACCGGCGGCCGGGTCCGCGGTCAGGTCCAGTCCGAGAACTCCGGCGAGGTCGTCGTCCAGCTCGGCAACTCGACGACCAACGTCCCGACCGATCAGATCGCCTCGATCCGGTACGACGGGCAGCCGGCGACGATCCAGCTCGCCGAGTCGCGCGAGAACGCCGGCCAGCTCGCCGAGGCGGCCGAGCTCTACAAGAAGGCCGCCGGCGAGGCCGTCGACAAGCCCTTCGTCGTCCAGTCCGCCCTCTATCACGAGGCGGCTGCGCTCGCGGACCTCGCCCTGATCGATCCGGAACGGGCCAAGGACGCGAAGGATCGCCTCGTCCGCTTCGTCCAGAAATATCCGACCGGCCGCCACATCATTTCCGCCCGCGAGGACCTGACCAGAATCCAGCTCGCCGCCGGGGACTTCAGCGCCGCCGGGGCGAATGTCGCCGAGCTGGCGAAGCTCCCCAAGGCCGCGGAGAAGGCCGCCGTCCTGAAGGCGAGGATTCTCACCAGGCAGGGCAAGAACGACGAGGCCCTCTCGGAGCTCGACCGCATCCTGGCGTCGGCGCCGGATCATTCGACGGCCCAGCGCGAGGCCCGGCTCGCCAAGGCGGAATCCCTCGCCGCCGCGAAGAAGTACCAGGAGGCGGAGGCCCTGGTCCGGCAGGTCATCCTCGCCAACCCGGCGGAGGACGTGGCCGCCCAGTCCTCCGCCTACAACACCCTGGGCGACTGCCTCCGCGAGGCCAATCGGCCCAAGGACGCCCTGCTCGCCTATCTGCACACCGACCTGCTCTACGGCAAGGATCGGATCGAGCATCCCCGGGCCCTGTTCCAGATCGCCAAGCTCTTCCGCGTCCTCAAGCAGGACGGGCGGGCCGACGAATACGCCCAGCGGCTCCGCACGGAGTATCCCCGCAGCCCCTGGGTCGCCGCCAAGTAGCCGCCGACAGCGTCAGAGGCGAAGGCCCAGGCCGTCGTCCTGGCGGGGCTTGCCTTCATCGGACGGGGTGGCCCGAGGCCTCGGCCAGTAAAGCACGGCGTTCCCCAGAGCCCAGATCCCGAACCCGCCCGCGATCACCCCCCAGGCCGTCCGCTGGGAGATCGACCCGGGCAGCGGGACGCCGTCCGGGCCCACCTTCGACAGGAAGAAGAGGAGAAAGATCCCGAGCATCTCGAAGAGGATGCCCACGAATCGGAGGATCTGGCCGTGGATTCGCGTCATCGCGTCGCCCGAATCGAGGAGGAAAGGCGGGCGACGATCGCGCCCGCCCGGGAGCCATGCCGCCGAATCGTCCGGGTCAGATCGCGGGCAACTCGTAACCCTTCCTCGCCTCGCGAGACAGGAGGGCCGTCGCCTCGGGGTCGTTCTTGATGGTCTCGGTCTCGCTGTCCCACTCGAGCTTCCGGCCGACCTTGTAGGCGATGTTGCCGAGGTGGCAGGTGTTGGTGGAGCGGTGGGCGATCTCGATGTCGCAGGTCGGCCTCTGGCGCGACTTCATGCAGTCCAGGAAGTTGCGGACGTGCGGGTTCTGGCCGTCGACGCCGTCGGCCTTCTCCGGCTTGAGGTCGATCTTGCGGTTCTCTCGCTTGCCGTGGACGAGGCGGATGCCGTAAGGCAGGGTGGTGTGATCGGGGATGACCTCGAACCCGCTCCGGTCCAGGATCAGGCTGCCGTCGGTCCCGCAGAACATGATGCCGTAGTCCTTGCCGTTGAGCCTCAGGCCATTCCCCTTGTGCATCGAATACGTGAGCATGCAATTGGGGAACTCATAGACGACCTGGAGCGTGTCGGGCGTGTCGCGATCGTCCTCGGTCGTCATGATGCCGCCGGAGGCGTGAACCGACTTCGGCCCCTTGGCGTCGAGCGCCCAGAGGACGATGTCGTTGAGGTGGACGCCCCAGTCGCTCATCATCCCGCCGGCGTAGTCGGAGAACCAGCGGAAGAGGAGATGGAAGCGGTTGAGGTTGAAGGGCCGCCTGGGCGCGGGGCCCAGCCAGCGATCGTAGTCGACGTGCGACGGCGCGTCGGTGTCCGGCGACTTTCCCATGCCGGTCGGGCTGATGTTCTCGTAGTTCCAGGTCTGGACCCAGAACACCTTGCCGAGCTTGCCGGACTTCACGATCTCGACGGCCTTCTGGAAGTGGCTCGATGACCGCTGCTGCGTGCCCACGGCCATGACCTTGTTGTACTTCCGCGCCGCCGCGATCATCGCGCGGCCCTCGGCGACGTTGTGCGCGACGGGCTTCTCAACGTAGACGTCCTTGCCGGCCATCACGGCGTGGATCGAGGGGAGCGCGTGCCAGTGGTCCGGCGTGGCGATGATGACGGCGTCCACGTCCTTGTCGTCGAGCATGAACCGATAGTCGCGGGCGGCCTTCGGGCTGTTCTGCTTCTCCTTCTTCACCCGCTCCGCGGTCTCGCCCGCGTGGTGGTCGTCCACGTCGGCGACGGCGACGAGCTCCACGTCCGGCTGGGGCAAGAACGAATCCAGGAGCTGATTGCCGCGGCTTCCCGCCCCGATGATCCCCAGGCGGATCTTCTCGTTCGCCGAGCCGGCCTTGCCGATGGCCGGCGCCGCGAACAGCGAGGCCGCCCCCGCCGTCGCGCCGACAGAGCCCACGAAACCGCGACGCGTCATCCCGTCCGTCGACATGATCGTTCCCCCGGATGCCTGAGTGAGATCAACAAACGCCCGTTGCTCGCACGACCGCGCGGGCGCGCAGGATTCGATCGTACCGGGCGGGGAGATGGTCCGCCAGGGGCCGATGCGTTGACGCCCGCGCCCGGGGCCTTTAGCCTGAGGGAGGACTCGTCCCCTCCGTCGAACGTCGATTGAAGCGAGGTGCCTGATGACCGTCCGGGATTTGCTGGGATCGGCGTGCCTTTGCCTGCTGGCCTCCGGCCCCGCCTGGGGCCAGGCGCTGCCGACCTCGGCCACCATCGAGTCGATCCCGCTCGAGCTGACGATGCCCGAGAGTTACCGGGTCACGGCCGTCCTCGAGCCGATCCGCCGCGTCTCGATCATCGCCCCGTCCGACGGATTCGTCCGCGGCCTCCCCGCTCCGCTCGGCTCGAGCGTCCGGGCGACGCAGGAGCTCGCCCAGCTCGACCGCGCCGCCGCGGCCGTCCGCCAGAAGCTGGCCCTGGCGGAGGTCAAGGAGGTGGAAGCCCGCCTGGCCACCGGCATGCCGGTCTCCGCGGCGGGCGCGGCCCAACTCGAAGCGGCCCAGGCAAAGGCCGAGCTCGCCCAGCTCGAGCTGGACGCCCTGACGCTCCGGGCGCCGTTCGCCGGTCGGGTCACGGACCTGCCGGTGGTCGTTGGCCAGTACGTCCTGAAGGGGACCGTGATCGCGGAGCTGTCCGATGTCACCAGCCTCCGATCGTTCGTCCCCGTCGATCGTCGCGCGGCGACCGAAGGTGGCGACCTCAAGGTCTTCGTGGAGGAGCAGGAGCAGCCGGCGAAGGTGCAATCGATCCTGCCGCTGCCCGAGTCTTACCAGAGCCTCCGCGAGCTTGCCGCCCCGTTCGCGGCGGCCTGGATCACCGTGCCCAATCCCAGGGGCGACCTCGCCGCCGGGCTCCGGGTCCGGAGCGCCACGCTGCCGATCACGCCGCTCGCCACCATCCCCAAGGATGCCGTCAAGCCGGCCGAGGCGGGGGCGTCGGCCGGCTCCATGGTGCAGGTCATCCGCAACGAATACGTGACCAACATCCCGGTCCAGGTGCTCGGCAAGGTCAGCTCCGAGCGCGTCCAGATCACCGGCGCCCTCCGGACGACCGACGCCCTGATCGTCTCGTCCTCGGTCGCGCTCCTGCCCGGAACGCTGATCCGATTCTCGGGCGGCCCGACCCCGGGCGTCGAGGGGACCACGCCGGATCCCTCGAAGCGGGGGCAGGCGGCCGGCATCGCCGCGCCCTCGGCCGGCTCGCCCGCCGCCACCCCCGCCAGGTCGCCCGCGCCGGCGGCGAACACGCGCACGCGGCGTCCCCAGACACCCGCAGGGGGCGGCTCTCCCTTCTGATGCCGGGGCGATCGATGCCGACCCGGCAATATCCGCGTCACACACGCGAATGCACCGGAAAGACCCGCCGGCGGTGAGGCGAGGCCGCCTCGCCCCGCGTGCGTCGTGAGGAACCGAGCCGTGATCAACTACATCTCCAACCTGATCTTCTTCGCACTGCTGCTGGTCGGTGCCGCGATCGCGTTCGCGATCAGCTCCGCCAGCGTCCCCTTCGCCATCCTCTTCGCGGCGGGCTGGCTCGTCTTCGACTTCATCCTGGCGTCCTCGGTCCGGCTGGCGGCCCAGTGGGAGAAGGCGGTCGTCTTCCGACTGGGGAAATACCACGCGATCAAGGGACCCGGCCTGTTCCTGGTGGCGCCGATCATCGACGAGATCCGGATCGTCGACACCCGCGTCCTGGCGGTGAACATCCCCAAGCAGCAGGTGATCACGCGAGACAACGTCCCGGTGACCATCGACGGGGTCCTGTTCTTCCGGGTCACGAACGCGGCCGAGGCGCTGATCATGGTCCAGGACTACAAGTACGTGATCTCCCAGTACGCCCAGACCTCCCTTCGCGACGTCATCGGCCAGATGACGCTGGACCAGCTCCTCACCGAGCGCGAGGAGATCGCCCGATCCATCGAGCAGCACGTCGAGCACGACACAAAGGGCTGGGGCCTCGAGGTGACCGGCCTCCGGATCCAGGACGTCGACATGCCCGAGGAGCTGAAGAAGATGATGTCCCGCCAGGCCTCCGCCGAGCGCGAGAAGCGCGCGACCATCACCAAGGCCGAGGGCGACAAGGAGGCCGCCGCCAACCTCGCCCTCGCCGCCCGGACCATGGCCGAGAGCCCGGGCGCCATGCAACTCCGCACCCTCCAGACCATCGACGGCCTGGGCCCCACCGCCTCCAACACCGTCGTCCTGGCCCTCCCCGTTGATGTCATCGAGGGGATCGGCTCCCTCAAGGGCCTCCTGCGGGCCCCGTCCGCCGAGGCCGCCGGCGCCCCTCACGCCTGAACGACCGCGAAGCTCGAGGCCGGCCCCGGGGGGCAGGCGCCATGCCGGCCCCCCGCCTTCATTTCGAAGGGGTTCCTTGACAACTGTCATGGACATTGTATTATTGTACTAGTACAAATTACTGCGGCCTCGAGGGTTGGCGGGTGGAGATCCACATCGGCACGGGTGACGGGGTCCCGATCTACCAGCAGATCGTCAACCAGGTGAAGTACCTGGTGGCGTCGGGCCGGCTGGTGGCCGGCGAGGAGTTGCCGCCGATCCGGGTGCTGGCGGAGCGACTGATGATCAACTCGAACACGGCGGCACGGGCCTATCGGGAGCTCGAGGCCGAGGGCGTGGTCGAGAAGCGTCGGACGGCCGGCACGTTCGTGGCGGGCGGGGCGACGCGGCTGACCAGGCGAGAGCGGTTGAAGATCCTCGACGGCCGCATCGACGCACTGCTGGCCGAGGCGCACCATCTCGGCTTTCCGCTCGAGGAGGTCGTGGGGCGGATCCGCGACCGGGACGGCAACCTGCGCCGAGGTGACGGGGAGGACCAAACATGAGCGGCGATGCGAGCGTCGTGCACATCGAGGGGCTGTCGCGGCGGTTCGGCGGCAAGACCGCGCTCGACGGCGTGGACCTCGAGATCCCGGTCGGGACCGTCTTCGGCCTGGTCGGGGAGAACGGGGCGGGGAAGACGACCCTGATCAAGCACATCCTCGGCCTTTTACGGGCCCAGGCCGGCTCGGTCCGCGTCTTCGGCCGCGATCCGGTGCAGGAGCCGGTCGAGGTCCTCAGTCGGATCGGCTACCTGAGCGAGGACCGCGACCTCCCGGACTGGATGACCGTGGGCGAGGTCCTCCGTTATCTTCGGGCGTTTTATCCGACCTGGGACGACTCGCTGGCGGACGACCTTCGTCGCCAGTTCGAGCTCGACCCGAAGGCCCGGGTGAAGACCCTCTCGCAGGGCCAGAGGGCGCGGACGGCGCTCCTCGCGGCCATGGCCTACCGGCCCGACCTGCTGGTCCTGGATGAGCCATCCACGGGGCTCGATCCGATCGTCCGTCGCGACATCCTCACGGCCATCATCCGGACGGTGGCGGACGAGGGCCGGACGGTCCTCTTCTCCTCCCATCTCCTCGACGAGGTCGAGCGGATGGCCGACTCGATCGCGATGATCGACCGCGGACGGATCGTGCTCTGCGGGCCGCTCTCCGACGTCAAGGGGGCGCACCGGCGCGTGACGCTCCGCTTCAACCAGCCGCCGGCTCGCCCTCCGGTCCTCGCGGGCTCGATCCTCAGCGAGGGCTTCGGCCGCGAGTGGACCGCGGTCTGCCGGGGGGGCACGGAACAACTCGCCCGGGATGCGGCCACGATCGGCGCCGAGGTCGTGGAGGACGACGTCCCGTCACTCGACGAGATCTTCGTGGCAAGGATCCGCGCCCGTGAGACCGTCTCCGCGGAAGGATGAACCGTCATGCGATCGCACGCGTCGGCCTTCGTCTGGATGATCTGGAGCCGGCATCGGCTCGGACTGGTCGCGTCGGCCATCGGCCTGGCGCTCATGGCGGCGACCTACCCGTTCCTGCTCCCGAGGCTCGATCACCGGGTCGGGCTTATCGTCGGCTCGATCGTGCCCGTCATCATCTTCGCCTATGTCGGGAATCTCCTCATCTTCGCCGACGAGGTGGGCTCGCTGACGACCGGATATCCCCGCCACATGTATACCCTGCCGGTCCGCTCGCGGATGCTCGCCTTCTGGCCGATGGCCATCTCGATCGCGTCCGCCTCGATCCTCTGGCTGATCACGGCCCTGCTGATCTTCCGGCCGGCGGGCTTCGACGTCCCGGCGGTGCTGCCGGCGATCTGGATCGCCACGATGGTCGCGTGGTTCCAGGTCCTCTGCTGGCTCCCCCTCCCGGGAGTTCTCGTCACCTACCTCGCCGCCTTCGGCATCTGGTTGTTCGTCGGCGCACCCTTCCTCTTGCTCGCCCGGGAAATGGTCGCCTACGAGACGCTCGTGGTCGTGGGCGCGGCGGCGATGCCGCCCCTCTACGTGCTCGCCTGCCTCGCCGTCGCCCACGGTCGCCGGGGAGATCGATGGTCGCTGGGGATCGATCGAATCGTGGCGGGGCTGCTCGGGTTCCGGGATCGGCTCGCGGGTCGCTCGCGGGCTTTTCGATCGCCGGCCGAGGCCCAGCTTTACTACGAGCGGACCTGCCAGTCGGGGATCATCCTGGGGTTGATGGCGGCCCAGGACATCCTGGTCTTCTTGTTCGCACTCCTGGCGAGACGAGACAACCTGCTGGCCTGCTACATGGCGCTCGGCGTAATCCTGTCGACCCCGCTGCTCATCTCCGGGAGCCAGGGCGGATCGCTCGGCCGATGGTGCCCGATCTGGGTGAAGCGGAGGGACGGGCTCTCCTTCCTGGCCGTACGCCCGATGACGACCGAGGCCCTGATCTCCGCCAAGTACCGCATGGCCTGGGACATCGTCTGGAAATCCTGGGTCATCTCGGTCGCCTTCGCGGTGGCACTCGTCGCCATCCGGAGGGACGTCCATGTCGAGATTCCGCTCATGGAGTCGTTCCTGAGGCTGCTCCCGGGATGGAGGGGGATCCTCGCCATCGCGGGCGGGGTCCCATTGCTCCTCCTCCTCCAGTGGAGGATGGCGACCGACAACCTGGTCCCTGCCTTCACGGGCAGGCGCTGGATCGGAGACGGCATGGTTCTCCTCAGCACGGCGCTTTTCCTCGGCCAGGTCGCCTTGGCGGTCTGGTATTCCAAGCAGCCCTGGATCCTGCCATATGTCGTCGCAACCGCCGCTTGGATCGCCGTTTGCTTTGTTGTGGTCAAGCTCGTCGTCGGCTCCTTTGCCATGCGGGCGGCCCTGAGACGGAAACTGCTCTCCGGACGAAACGCGGCCTGGTTTGGAGCCCTCTGGCTCGTCGCCGCCGCGCTGACGATCGGCATGGGGGCGGTCTTTCTCCCCGACGGCTGGCCTCATGCGCCGCGGCCGGTGCTGATCACGGGCCTTCTTTCCCTGCTCCCGGCCGCCCGATTCGGCCTGGCGCCGGTCGTCCTCGACGCGAATCGTCACCGATAATCCGCCCCGGCCGGCCGGGACCGCGACCTTGATTCGTCGCTCGATCACCTCTAGCCTGCATGTGGCGGCAACCCGCCGGGAGGTGAGAATGACGAGTCAGAGAATCCCTCGCCGCGACATCCTGCGGCAGGCCGGCACCGGTGCCCTGTTGGCGGCCGGCGGGATGATGGGCTTCCCCAGCATCGTCAAGGCGGCCAGGCTCGGCCCCAGCGAGCGGGTCCGGATCGCGGTGATCGGCTGCGGCGGAATGGGGACGCGGCACATCGAGGCCCTCGCGGTCAATCCGAACTGCGACCTGGCCGCGGTCTGCGATTGCTACACGCCGCGCTATGAGAACGCGGTCTCCGTCGTCAAGAAGCTTTCCGGGAAGACACCGGACGGCTATCAGGATTTCCGCCGCGTCCTCGACCGGGCGGACATCGACGCCATCTTCGCGCCGATGCCGGATCACTGGCATCCCCTGATGACGATCCTCGGCTGCGAGGCCGGCAAGGACGTCTACGTCGAGAAGCCGGCGTCCCCCACCGTGGCGGAAGGTCGGGCGATGGTGGACGCGGCCCGACGCTACGGGCGGGTCGTCCAGCTCGGCACGCAACAACGGTCGATGCCCATCTTCCAGGAGGCCGTCCGGCTGATCCACGAGGGACGCATCGGCAAGGTGACCTCGGCGACCTGCTGGGTCGGGATCAACGGCACGCGGGTCGGCTTCACCCCCGGCCAGGTCCCGGCGGGCCTGGACTGGGATCTCTGGCTCGGCCCCGCGCCCTGGGCTCCCTATTCGGCCGATCGCCAGTTCGGCTTCATGGGCTGCCAGGACTACGCCCGCGGCGGCGAGCTCACGAACTGGGGGGTCCACCTCATGGACATCGTCCACTGGGGCATCCGCCAGGATCGGCCGCTCAGCGTCCAGGCAACCGGCGGTCTCTATCGCGGCTCCGCCGGCTCGGAGAACTACGAGACCGTGGACGCCATCTGGGAGTATCCCGGCTGCACGGTCACCTGGGAACAGCGGCACAAGAACGAGTACAACGGCCGAAGTTACGGCATCAAGTTCCAGGGGACCGAGGGCACGCTCCTCGTCGATCGCGGCTCCTACGAGGTCCATCCCGAGAGCCTCGGAATCAAGCGCGTGGAGGGCGAGCCGGAGAAGAGCTGGGCCAACCCGCCGCACCACAACAACTTCTTCGACAGCATCAAGACTCGCCAGCCTCCCGTCGCCGAGATCGAGCAGGGCCACCGCTCCACCACCCCGCTGCTCATCGCCGGGATCGCGCTCAAGACCCGCCGCAAGCTCTACTGGGACGCGGAGACCGAGACCTTCCTCCGCGACGAGGCCGCCAATCGCTACCTGTCACGCGCCTACCGGGCCCCCTGGCACCTCTGATCGGAAGGAGATCCGCCGATGAATTCGATTCACAAGAGCTGCCGGGTTGCCCTTGGTTTGGTCGCGCTCACGTGCCTGATTCCCCTCGCTCGTGCCGACGACGGAGCGAGGAAGGACCTGCTGGCCGATCTGGTGGGCAGCGACGAGCAGGCCCGCGCACTCGCCCGCCAGTTGCTCTCGCGCCAGGGCGTGGAGGTCCTGCCCCGGCTCATTCCGCTCCTCAATGAGGAAACAACCGCCGTCAAGGAGGCCGCGTACCAGGTCATCCTCGACGTCGTGAACGAGGCCGCCGGCCCCGGCCGCGAGGCCGACCGCGCCAAGGCCGCCGCCGAGGTGATGACGCTCCTGAAGGCCGACCAGCCGAAGGACCTGAAGCTCCGCGGCCTACGCCTCGCGACGATCGTCGTCCCGGACAACGGGGACGTCGAGTCCGTCGCCGCGCTGCTCGACGACGCCGAGCTCCGCGAGTACGCGCGGGTGGCCCTCGAGGAGGCCGGCACGCCGCCGTGCCGCCTGGCGCTCCGCAGTCGCCTCGGCAAGGCCGATCCCGCGTTCACCTGCGCGATCCTGAATTCCCTGGGACGGATGAAGGACCGCGAGGGCCTGGGGCGGATCGCCGCGATGACGGCGAACGAAAACCCGAAGGTCCGGGCCGCCGCGGTTCGGGCCCTGGCCTGGACGGGCGACCCGGCCTACCTGGCGAAGGCCCGCGAGGTTATCGCGAAGGCCGACGACCCGGCGAAACCCGAGGCCCTCGACGCCGAGCTTCGGTTGCTCAACGCGATTGCCCGCCGCGAGGAGACCCGGCCGGCGGCCCGCGAGGGCTACAGGGAGCTGATCGCCTCCGCGAAGGGCCAAGTCAAGGACGGTGCACTCGCCGGCCTCGGCCGGATCGGCACCGTGGCCGACATCCCTGCCCTCGTCTCGGCGATCCGCGACGAGCAGCCACCGACGCTGGTCGTCGGCATGGCCGCGCTCGGGAACATCCCGGGGCGAGACGCCTCTCAGGGGCTGGCGCGGATCTATGCAGGGCTCCCCGAGCCGGCCAAGCTGGCACTTCTCCCCGTGATGGGCTCTCGCCCCGACGCCTGCGCCCTGCCGCTCCTCCAGGAAGTCGCCCGCGGCGGCGACGCGAGCCTCCGGATCCCGGCGCTCCGAGCCCTCGGCGCGTCCAACGAAGCCGCGGCCCTCGGGATCCTCAGGGCCGAGGCGGAGAAGGGGGACGAATCCATCCGGGCCCGGGCGAAGGAGATCCTCACGGCCACCGAGGCTCGACTCAACCGCGAGCGGCTGGCGAGGCTCGGCAGCGGGCCGGGACACGAGACCGACCTGATGGGCCTGATGGGGATCATCGGCCGCTGGCAGGTCGTCGGACCGTTCGACCTGGGGGAGAAGAACGAGGGCTGGAACACTCCCTACATCTCCGAGCCCGAGGTCAACACCGTGGCACGTTACATGGCCGGCAAGGTCCGCCGCCAGTGGAAGCCGCTCACGGCCCAGGGCGCCAACGGCAAGGTCGACCTCCGAGCCAACCTCGCCAACCGCGACCAGTGCGTCGGCTACGCCTACGCCGAGGTCGAGGCCGAGAAGCCCACCGACGCCGTCCTGCTCCTGGGCGTGGACGACGGCGAAAAAGTCTGGGTCAACGGCAAGCAGGTCTTCGAGCTCTTCCAGGCCCGCGGCCTCACCGTCGACCAGGACAAGATCCCGATCCGGCTCAACGCCGGCGTCAACAAGATCCTGCTCAAGATCTACCAGAACAGCCTCGGCTGGGAGTTCTGCGCGAGGATCACCGACACCGACGGCAAGCCGATCCCCATCAAGCAGAAGGCCGACTGACCACGCCGAGAACCATCCCGAGGGCGAGCGTCGCTGTCACGGCGGCGCTCGCCCTCGTCATTGTGCCAGCGCGTGCTAAATTTCCAGCACATTTACCTTGCGATACTCGGACGCCCTGCTAATCTTCTAGCAGTGTGCTGTTTTTCTAGCATCAGAGGCCCGGGACAGGAGGCCGATGGCGATGGCGGGTTCCTCGGGAGAATCGCTGAGCCGCCGCGAGCGGCAAATCATGGACGTGATCTATCGGCTGGGCCGGGCGACGGCCGCCGAGGTGCAGGAGGCGTTGCCGGATCCGCCCGGCTATTCGGCGGTCCGGGCCCTGCTCCGAATCCTGGAGGAGAAGGGGCACCTGAAGCACGAACAGGACGGCCCCCGTTACGTCTTCCTGCCGAGGGTTCCACGAGAGAAGGCCAGGCGTTCGGCGCTCCGGCAGCTCGTCCAGACGTTCTTCGAAGGCTCGACCGCCCAGGCCGTCGCCGCCCTGCTGGGCGAGCCCGGCGCCAGGCTCTCGGACGCGGAGATCGAACGGATTTCGAAGCTCATCGAACAGGCCCGAAAGGAGGAGCGTTGATCATGGACGTTTCCCTTGATCGCACTGCCTTCCTCACCCTAGGACCGATGGTCGACGCGACCCTGCGCATGACGCTCGTGATGACGTTCGCGGGAATCACGGTCGCGATCTTGCGAAGGACGTCCGCGTCGTGGCGTCATCTCGTCTGGACTCTCGCGATCGTCGCCTCGTTGCTGATGCCGGCATTGATCCTGGCCCTGCCTCCGTTGCGGATCGAGATCCCCGTCAGGCCACGTCCCTCGATCAACCGTCCCGTCTCGGAAACCTTGCCCGAGCCGGTTCCCGTCGCGGTTCGTCGACCTGCCCTGGTGGTACTTCCCGATGGGGAGCCGGCCGTCCTGAAGGAGCCGGCGGAAGGCTCCGCGAGAGTCGCTCCGCCACCCTCACTCGAGGCCTGGATCTTCGCCGCGTGGGGGCTCGGCGTGGCCGTCGTTCTGGTCCCGGAAATCGCGGGCCAGCTCAGGCTTCGAAGGTTCGTGGGGAAGGCGCCCAAGCCTGAGATCGTCGAGGCCACGAGGAGGATTGCCGACTCGCTGGGCGTTCACCGTCGATTCCGGATGGTCCTCGGCCGGGACGACATTTCACCGATGACATGGGGCATCCTGCGGCCGGTGATCCTGGTCCCATCGGGCATCGAGAGCTGGCCCGAGGATCGCCTGAGGGCCGCGATGCGGCACGAGCTGGCGCACATTTCGCGTCTCGACTGCCTGACCCAGCTTCTGGGCCGCCTGGCATGCGCCCTCTACTGGTTCCACCCGCTCGTCTGGTTCGCGGCCCATCGCCTGCGGTGCGAGAGCGAGCGGGCCTGTGATGACGTCGTGCTCCAGGACGGATCGCGCCCGTCGGACTATGCGGATTGCTTGCTGGCTGTCGCACGATCGATGCGTCGGCCGGATCGATCCCTCGCCGCGGCGATCCCGATGGCGCGTGCCTCGCAGCTCGAGGGCCGCGTGCGGGCCATCCTTGACGGCTCGCGGTACCGCGGGGTCGCCTCGCGCCGGGATGTCGTCTCGATGGCCATCGTAGCGGGCGTCCTGGTCATGCCGATGGCGTCGGCCCATCTGGCGACGACCACGGCGTGGGCTGCAGCGGGACCGAATGCCGGCGACCGTGCCATCATCATGGGCCGCGTCCTCGACCCGGACGGCAAGCCCGTGCCAGGCGCGAAGGTCGCGATCATCGGCCGGCGCCAGCTCGCGACACTCAACGCCCGCTCGGAGATGCAGGAAGCCTTGATCGGTCGGACCGCCGCCGACGCAACGGGCCGGTATCGATTCGACATCCAGCGGCCGACGTCCATCTCGCATTACGACGTCGCCATCATGGCCGTTTCGCAGGGTTACGGACTGGGCTGGAACGACGTCGCTCGAAACGATCCCGCCCAGACGGTGGACATCCAGCTCCGGCCTCTCGTGCCCGCCGAGGGAAGGCTCGTGGACGCCGCGGGGAAGCCGATCACCGGAATCGAGCTTCATGTGACGGCGATCGGAATGATCCGGCCACACGGCATGGGGAGAGACGGAGTCGGGTTCTCGGGGACGGCACCGAAGGAGCTGGACGACCTCTGGCCCGGTCGAGTCGCCACGGACGAGGCCGGCAGGTTTCGCGTTCCGGGGATCGGCCGAGATTCGAACGTCTGGCTCTCATTCCGCGACTCGCGGTTCGCCGAGCATAACGTCTGCCTCGAGGCCCTCGGCAAGGATGGCCAAGTCCCACGGACATTGACGCTACACCCCGGCATGCGAGTCTCCGGGCGGGTGACGTCGGCCGACACGGGAGAGCCGATGAGGGACGTGCTCGTCCAGGTTCGAGCCGGCTCGAGCCACTTCAACGCCTCGCGTGAGGAAGTACGGACGGACGCCGAAGGCCGCTACGAGGCGAGTCCATCATCCGGGAGCCACGTCGCGGCCACCGCCTATCCACCGGTTGGATCACCCTATCTGATCTTCGAAAAGAACGTCGAGAAACACGATCCGAAGACCTCCTGCACGATCGACCTGGCCGTCCCGCGTGGTGTCCTGATCACCGGCACCATCACGGAGCGTGGCAGCGGTCGAGCTCTGCCCGGGGCGGGGGTCTACTACGAGAACGGCCGCGGCAACGTGGTCCAGGTGCAGGGGACGATCCCCGGCTGGATGGCCGCTGTGTCAGCGGATGAGGCCGGGCGCTTTGCCATCGCGGTCACCCCGGGGAAGGGCCATTTGCTCTTCTACGGCCCGACGGCGGAGTTTGTCTACGATGTCGTGAGCGATCAGGAGCTGCACGGAGGGAAGACGAAGGGCCGTCGGAATTACGCCCACGCCTTCCGCGGCTATGACCTTAAGCCCGGTCAGAGTCCGCCCCCGATGGACGTCGCGCTCACGCCCGGATTGACCATCCACGGCAAGGTCGTCGGTCCCGACGGGCAACCCGTCGAGAAGGCGGAGGTCATCTCCACGCTCTACATCTCACCCTTCCACACGACATGGCGGGGGGATTTCACGATCCCCGTTCGGAACGGTCAGTTCGAAGTCCATGGCATGCCGCCCGACCGCAATGTCAAGTGTGCGTTCCTCGACGCGGTCCATGGCTGGGGCGCGACCATCGAGCTGACTCCCGCCATGGCGACGGCGCCGCCGACCGTGACCCTGAAGCCGTCTGGAAGCGCCACGGCGCGGATAATCGACAAGAAGGGCATGCCGGTCGAGAAGGATGTGGCTCGCATCAGCATGGTCGCAACGCCGGGGCACGGGATGGACTACTACGGCAGGGCGCTCACGACGAAGGAGGAGGAGGATTATGCGGCGGATGAAGAGATCTACGTGAACATCGACCGCGAGAACTACTGGGACGGCCCGCGATCCGACAAGCAGGGGCGGATCACCATGCCGAAGCTCATTCCCGGTGCTACCTACCGGATCTACGAGCTGTCCCGATCCCTGGAGGTGCCGCCTCTCTACCGCTGGAAGGACTTCACCGTTGAGTCGGGCAAGACCATCGACCTCGGCGACATCCGGATCGGCCGCGATCCCAAGGATGTGATCAAGGAAGACTGATCGTAGAAATTCGAGGAAGTTCTCATGTAGGATCTGCCAACCAATGCGCAGACGCATCGGATCGGCGAGTCCATGAACAGGCCTCGTCGATCTCGGTGCCGCTACCCCTTCTTGCTCTTCGTCGGGGCGGCGGGGAGATGGGCGCGAAAGTCCTTCAGACTCTCACACACCGCGGCCACCTTCACGAGCTCCTCCAGACGCTTCGGGTCGTCGATCGCCACGAGCCGGGAGCGAAGGGAAGCAGAGATCGCTCCAAATCGAACCGTCAAGACGCCCAGGATGTTGCGGATCTGGACATCGTGGGTCACCTTGCTGGTTACCTCGCGAGTCACTTCGCGAGTCACTTCGCGAGTCACCTCGCGGGTTACTTCTCGAGCCACCTCGCGGGTTATCTCGCGGGCACGTTCTTCGACCAGCGAATCCAAAAACGGTAACTCGAGCATAGCATCTCGTCCTCCCAGCAACTGAAGGAGCCCCTCTTCAGTGTAGCGTAACCGTGCCAGGGTCTGCGAGACGGCCAGCAAGCTGTCACGCTCATTCGGCCGGGATTCGCGTTCGATTCGCTCCCGACAGCGACGGAAGAAGTCCTCGGGTGGGCCATCCATTCGGCCCAGCAAGGACCACGGGACGGAACCAACGTCACCGGACTCGAAGATCGACTCCGCCGGGATCGTCCAAAGCTCCACCACGCGCCATCGGAAGTGCCAGGCCGTCAGGCCCTCGAGACTCTCGATTGAGGACTCGCCCGGCACCCGGAAGCCCTTCCTCGGGCTCAGGACCAGGACGACCACCTCCGGCAGTACCTTCCTGTCCAGATACACGAGCGTCGCATCTCGGATGGCCTGTTCCACCACCCGAGGCTCGCCGTAGGTTGCGACCTCAAGGATGAAGTAACGCAGGCCCTCCGCGAGTTGCGCCTCGATCAGTCCATCGGGAAGCGATCGAGGCTGTACGACCTCGGCCTGATGCGCCTCCCACCGGACGATCCCGCTCACCCCCGCCAGGCGCAGCAGGGCGTCGGCGAAGTGCTGGATGAGCCACTTGCTGCTCCGGTCGTAGTCATGCATCGGGGAGACCTCAGTCCTCCGGTCGCCGGTCAGGGCCGGCGCCCGGAGGGAGGTTGCCGAGTCGCTGCGTTCACGCCGCCGACAGCCACTTCTTGATCCGGCTGACTTCCTTGGACCAGCTCGAGCCGTTGCGGCGGCGGAGGTAGGCGTCGTAGAGGAGGTCGATCGTCTCGGCCAGGTGGCGGAGGCTGTCGACGCGGGCACTCTTGACGTCCTCGGCGGAGAGGCCCTGCTCCTCGGGCTTGGGGAACGAGGCGCCGGAGACGGCCATGCTCTCGGCCTGGAGCGTCAGCTCGTACTGGGCGCCGTGGCGGACGACGATCAGGCCGGCCTTGCGCGGGAGCTTGCCGGACTGAAGCGCGCGGAAGGCCTCGGGAAGACGAGTGGGCGAGTCATCGGTGAGGCTATCGCGGCCGGTCTCGCCGAGCGGGCAGTCCAGGGTCAGCGTCTTGGCCATCATCACCGCGACGTCCGAGTTGTCCGAGAGGGGGATCGTGTCGCTGACATTCTGGATCGTGTGCCAGAGCCAGACCAGGAATTCGTTGCCGAGCTGATCCATCACGTTGGGGGCGTTCTCGGACCAGGCCACGGCCGCGAGCTCGGACTGCTCGCCGCCGAAGAGGCTGAGCGTCGCGGCGCCGAGGCCGTCGGCCTCGCTCTCCGATCCGGCCAGCGTCCCGGCCGAGATCGGCTCGAGGGTCCGGTCGAACGTCTCGCGAAAGAGCGAGACCAGCCGTTCGCGGGCCGTGCTGCTGGCGGTGCCGGCGTAGAGGATGCCCTGCTGGCCGTCCCAGAGGACCGGGAAATGGCTCATCCGGCGGAAGCGTCCGTCGGCGGCATCGGCCTCGGCGCGGGCGAGGGCCGCCTCCTTGGCCTCCTGGCGCTGGGCCTTGGTCGGCCGGCCGCTCGGGTTGTTCGCGGAAATCGCGGCGAGCTCGATCTGCGTGTACGCCTTCAGGAGCGTGCCGGGGACCTTGTCGGTGTCGGTCCGCATCGCCAGGTGCAGGGCGTCATTGACCACGTTCTTGCCGAGGTCGAACGACACGTCCAGGACGTGGTCGCCGCCGGACCAGCCCACGCTGATGCCGTCCGCCGCGGCGAGGCCCCCCTTGCCGATCGCCTGCTTGCTCACGATCTCGAGCAGCTCGTCGCTGAACGGGAGGGGCGAATCGCCGCCGACTCGATACCGGGTGAAGGTGACGCGTCCGTTCAGGAAGCCCATGTCCGTTCCTCCTCGAGCCCGCCCGGGCCATCGGCGCAGGCGCGGCGGATATCCGTAATGCCGTCCGGTCTCCCTTTCATCGGCGGCCGGCAAGGCGGAATCCAGCCCTCGAGTCGATCACCGGGCCTCGACCCTGCATGTCAACCCATTGGTTTCGATCAGGTCAAGTTGACAAACTGGAGAGGGTATTCCGGCCCGTGTTCCTTAAGGTGTGCGATCACGGCCTGGAGCTCGTCGAGCTTCTTGCCGGTCACGCGAACCTTGTCGTCCATGATCTGGGCCTGGACCTTGAGCTTCATCTGCTTGATTTCCTTGACGATCTTGCGAGCATCCTCGGAGTCCACGCCCGTGTGGAGCTTGAGCACCTCGCGGACCGAGTCATGCGAGGCGTCCTCGATCTTGCCCCGGATCAGGGCCCTCACCGGCACCCCGCGCTTGGCCATCTTCTCCTTGAGGACCTGGATGACCGTGTCGAGCTGGCCCTTGTGATTGGCCAGGATCGTGACGGCGTTTTCCTTCTTGTCGAACTCGAGTGCGGCCTTCGTCCCCTTGAAGTCGTAGCGGACCGCGATCTCCTTCTGAGCCTGGTCGACCGCGTTGTGCATCTCGACGTGGTTGATCTCGCTGACGACATCGAACGAGTGATTGTCGGCCATGGGTGCGTCTCCCGATCGGATTCTTGGTCGCCCTCGAAGCGGGCGGCTCGGACTTCCAGGATACCGGCTTCAGAGCCCATTCATCAGCGCGGCAATGACCATGACCGTCCCCCCCAGGGCAAGCGGGCCGGCGACGAGCCGGATCATCCTCGAGGCCGGGGCCCCCGACAGCTTCCCGCACATCGCCACCACCGCCGCCGCCGGGCTCATCGTCCGGCCGAAGTGAGCACCCACCGACGCCAGCGTGCCGAGTCGAACCGGGTCAATCCCCATGGAATCACAGACCGGGACGAAGAACTCCATGATCGAGACCGCCGGTGCGATCCCCGTTCCAGACGCCACGGCCAGGGCCCAGGGGGCCACCGTGGCGACGACCAGGGTCAGGCGGGGAGATCCGACGAGTCCCCGGATCATCAGCCCGATCAGCCCGCTCAGTCGTATCCCCTCCGCGAACGTCGAGGCGGCCACGATGAGCGAAATCACGTGCGTGTACGCATAGCCGGCCCCATCGAAGAAGGCCGAGCCGAGCTTGCGAATCGCTCCCGGGCAGGTCAGCCCCGCGCAGCCGATCCCCAGGAACATCGCCGCCAGGATCCGCGCCGGGTCGCGGAAGGCATGGATCGGAGAGAACCGGCCGAGCAGCGGATCGGCGAAGAGGATCAGGAGCGGGACCAGGGGGACGACGGCCTTGCGGAGGTCGGCCCGAGCGGACGAGGGTTCGGGCGCGGGCTCGACCGTCCCATCAATCGGAACCGTCGCGATGGTTCGCCGTGCGTTCAAGAGCCAGAAGGAGACGAGGGCCGTCCCGCAGGCCGCCAGATTCAGTCGAGCCGACCGGAGGACCGCCTCGTGACCCGAGAGGCCGGTCAACTGGGCGAGCTTGCGCATCTCGACGGCGCCCGGATTGAACAGCTCACCGCCCATCGACGAACCGATCAGGAGCACCGCGCCGGCCACCTCCGGGGCCATCTCATTGGCCAGCAGGAGCGGGATCAAGATCGGCCCCAGGACCGCGGCGGTCCCCGTCTGGCTGACGATGGTGGAGTTGATCACGTAACCGGCGGCGATCCCGCCGGGAACCAGGAGCCATCGCACCCGACGGAGCGGACACAGGAGCAGTCGGACGAGATGCTGGTCGCAGCCGGTCAACTTGAGGACGTGCGCGAAGCCGAGCGCGGAGCAGATCGGCACGACGGTCGCGGAATTGGCCATCTCGGCCACGACCTTGTCGAGCATCGGGACGACGCCGGCCGTGAAGAGGAAGAGCGGCAGCGACGCCGCCAGCAGGACCAGTCGAACCTCCGCCCCGCGGAGGATCAGCGCCACGACGAGGACCAGGTCGAGGATGGCGAAGGTGATCGTCCAGTCCATGCGGCGGCCCCGGCCGGCCGTGAGCTCTCAGTGGCGCCCCGACAGCGAGTCGAAGAACGGCCCCACATCCACGTTGCCGCCGCTGAGGATGATACCGACTCTCTCACCCGGAACCGAGAGGTTACCCCGGAGCAGGGGGGCCACGACGACGGCGCTCGAGGGTTCGATGACGATCTTGAGCCGCTCCCACACGAACCGCGTGGCCTCGATCAGCTCGTCGTCGGTTGCCGTCACGATCTCGTCGACGTGGCGGGAGATCACCGCGAAGGTCCGCGTCCCCAGCGAGGTCCGCAGGCCGTCGGCGATGGTCTTCGGGTCGCCGGAAGGCTGGATCGTGCCGGCCTCGAGCGAGCGACGTGCGTCGTCCGCGACCGACGGCTCGGCGCCAAGGACATGGATGGCCGGCGCCCGCCCCTTGGCCACCAGGGCCGTCCCGGAGGCGAGCCCGCCGCCGCCGACGGGCGCGATCACCGCGTCGAGCCGGCCGACCTGGTCCAGGAGCTCGAGCGCCGCCGTCCCCTGGCCCGCGATCACGTTCCAGTCGTTGTAGGGGTGGACCAGCGTGAGTTGGTGGGCCTCGATCTCCGCGGCCACGGCGGCCTCGCGCGCGGCCAGCGTCGGCTCGCAGAGGACGATCCGTGCCCCGTATCCCGCCGTGGCGGCCTTCTTGACGGCCGGCGCGGTGCGGGGCATGACGATCGTCACGGGAACGCCGAGGAGCTTTCCCGCCAGGGCCAGGGCCTGGGCGTGGTTGCCGGAGGAATGCGTCACCACGCCATGGAACTTGCGGTCCTCGTCGAGCTGGAGCAGTGCGTTCATCGCCCCGCGGAACTTGAACGCCCCGACTCGCTGGAAATTCTCGCACTTGAGGAAGACCGAGAGGCCGGAGCGCTCATCGAGCGTCCGCGAGGTCAGCACGGGCGTGCGGTGGATCCAGGGCTCCAACCGCCGCGCCGCGTCCTCGATGTCGGCCAGGCCGATCTCGACGGGGACCGTGTCGTGATTCCTCAGAGACATGGGATGTCACCTCGATCCGGCGGGTCGATCAGTACTCGTGGCCGCTCGCCGTCTCCTCGGTGTCGGTGGCCGACGTGAGCGGTGCAATCTGATGCATGAAACGCTCCTCGACCTCGCGCTGGATCCTCGCGATGGCCTGGGACAGGGGCATCGCGCCCTGGTCACCGGCGGTCCGATCGCGGTAGGCCACGGCCTCTTGCTCCGCCTCCTTGGCCCCGACGACGAGCATCACCGGGATCTTCTCGAGCTGGGCATCGCGGATCTTGGCGTTGATCTTCTCGGGCCGGTGATCGAGCGTCGCCCGGAAGCCGGCGGCGAGCAACTTCTTGAGGACCGACTGGGCATAGTCCGCAACCTTGTCCGAGATCGGCAGGACCCGGACCTGCTCCGGGGCGAGCCAGAGCGGGAAGGCGCCGGCGAAGTGCTCGATGAGGATACCGAAGAACCGTTCGAGGCTGCCGAACGGGGCCCGGTGGATCATCACGGGGCGATGCAGGTGGTTGTCCTGGCCGATGTACTCGAGCTGGAACCGCTCCGGCAGCACGTAATCGAGCTGGACCGTGCCGAGCTGCCACTCGCGGCCCAGGCAATCGCGGACGATGAAGTCCACCTTGGGGCCGTAGAAGGCGGCCTCGCCGGTGCCGACGAAATAGGGGAGCTTCATCTCCTCGAGCACCGCGGCGATCTCGTCCTCGGCGCGCTTCCAGACCTGCCCATCGACGCCCTGGAATTTCGGGTCGCTGGGGTCATGCTTCGAGAGTCGGATCTTGTAGTCGCCCAGCCCCAGCGAGCTCAGGACGAACTGGGTCAGCTCCATCGTCGACTTGAACTCGTCCCGGACCTGGTCGTGGGTGCAGAACAGGTGGGCGTCATCCTGGGTGAAGCCGCGGACCCGGGTCAGGCCGGAAAGCTCGCCGGACTGCTCGTAGCGGTAGACGGTCCCGAACTCCGCCAGCCGCAGGGGCAGGTCGCGGTAGCTTCGGGGCTCGGCGGCATAGATCTGGATGTGGTGCGGACAGTTCATCGGCTTGAGCAGATACCCTTCGTAGTCGCAGGTGGACTCGATGTAGGCGATTCGCTCCGGCACCGTCATCTCGAAGAACGATTTCGAGGCGTCGGGCGCGGCCCCGTCCTCGGCCGGTTTCCGGGGGAGTCGCTCGGGTATCCCGGCCCGCGCCAGCAAGGTGCGCTGTTCGGCCTCGTCGATCGATTCCGCCACCAGGCCGTCGAGCAGCTCCTTGGCGGCGTCATCGGTGAGCATCCGGAGCGGGGGAAACTGTGCGTCGCGGTATTTCGGATAGTGGCCGCTGCACTGATAGAGGTCGATCTTGCCGATGTGGGGCGTGTAGACCGGCGAGTAGCCGCGCTTGACGAGCTCGGTCTTCATGAAGTTCTCGAGGATCCCGCGGACGGTCGCCCCCTTGGGCATCCAGAGGATCAGCCCCTTGCCGACGAGCGGCGAGATCGTGAACAGGCCGAGCTCCTTGCCGATCCTGCGATGGTCGCGCTTCCGCGCCTCCTCAACCTGCGCCAGGTAGGCATCGAGCTCCTTCCTGTCGAAGAAGGCGGTGCCGTAGACGCGCTGGAGCATCTTCCGGTCGGTCTGCCCTTTCCAGTAGGCGCCGGCGATCGAGAGGAGCTTGAATGCGCCGACCTTGCCCGCGTTGGGGATGTGGGGGCCGCGACAGAGGTCGACGAATTCACCCTGCCGATAGAAGGAGAGCACCCCGTACTTGTGGAGCTCGCCGTCGATATGCTCGACCTTGAGGGTCTGGCCGAGATCGGCGACGAACTGGCGGGCCTCGTCGACGGGGAGGCTGAAGCGTTCGAAGGGCTCGGCGTCCTTGATGATCCTCGCCATCTCGGCCTCGACGGCGGCGAAATCGGACTCGGAGAGGCTCTTGCCGTCGATCTCGACGTCGTAGTAGAAGCCATTGGCCGTCGTCGGCCCGAAGGCGAGTCGGACGCCGGGGAAGAGGCGCATGATGGCCCGCGCCATGATGTGCGCGGTGGAGTGGCGGAGGACATCCAGGGCCTCGCGGTCCCGGGACGTCAGGATCCGCATCTCAACGGCCTGGGACGTCCCGTCTTCGAGCGGACGATCCAGATCGACGATGGCTCCGTTCGCGACGGCCGCGACGGCCGCATCGGCCAGCCGCTTGCCGATCCCGGCGGCAACCTCTCGCGGGCTCACCCCGTCGGGATATTCCTTCAGCGAACCGTCCGGCAACTTGATCTGAACCATCGTTGCGCAACTCTCCGATCTCTCTGGGCCGCAAGTAGATCGGAAGCGGCCCGGCGAAGCCTCCCCTCGCCGCGACGTTCCCTGGGCCCGTTCCTGACGGAAGCCCAGATTAACGGATCAGCCCGCCGGCTGCCAATGGAGCCGTACCGGGAGGGCGTGGCTCGAGCCACCTTGCGGGTCCTGACGGATCGAGGCCCCACCGACGCCCGGTGGATCCGCTGTCGCCCAAGGTAAGCGAGACTTCTGGATCCAGTTGTCCTATAATCCGAGGAAGCAACCGGCGCGTCGTCCTTGCCGATCGAAGCCGGCGAGGAGCCCGGACGCGATGACCGCGTCCGGTGCCGGTAGAGTTGGCAACAGGAGTTCCCTCATGCTGGAATCGAGGTTCGCTCCGCTGCGGATCCGGGGCAAGGCCTTGCTCCCGATCGTTCAGGGTGGCATGGGCGTGGGCATCTCTGCGCACCGGCTGGCGGGGAATGTGGCGCGGCTGGGTGGCATGGGTACGATCGCGGCCGTGGACCTGCGCCAGCATCATCCCGACCTGCTGGAGCGGTCGGCCCGCTGCCGCGACCGCGGGGTGATCAGCGAGGTGAATCGGGTCGCGCTCGATCGCGAGATCCGGGCCGCGAAGGAGATTGCGGGCGGTCGGGGGCTGGTCGCGGTGAACGTCATGAGGGCGGTCAGCGACTACGCCATGTTCGTCCGCCAGTCTTGCGAGAGCGGGGCGGACGCGATCGTGATGGGGGCCGGCCTGCCGCTCGACCTCCCGGACATGACGGCGGAGTTCCCGGAAGTCGCCCTGATCCCGATCCTGTCGGACGCCCGCGGCATCAACGTCGTCCTCAAGAAATGGGTCAGGAAGGATCGGCTCCCCGACGCCATCGTCATCGAGCATCCGTTCTTCGCCGGCGGCCACCTGGGCGCGACCAAGCTCGAGGACCTGGACGAACCCCGTTTCGACTTCGAGCAGGTGATCCCGGCGACGATGGACCTCTTCGCATCGATGGGGATCGAGCCGGGCCGGATCCCGCTGATCGCGGCGGGCGGGATCAACAGCCACGAACGACTCTGCCGGGCCCTCTCCATGGGGGCGTCCGCGGTCCAGATCGGGACGCCGTTCGCGGTCACCGAGGAGGGGGACGCCCACGAGAACTTCAAGCGTGTCCTGGCCGGGGCCGGCCCGGAGGACATCGTCACCTTCATGAGCGACGCCGGCCTGCCGGCGCGAGCCGTGCGCACCCCCTGGCTGGGCCGCTATCTCGATCGGGTGGACGAGCTCCAGGCGAAGGCCCACCCGAGGAATTGCCGGCTCGGTTCCGAGTGCCTGCTGGCTTGCGGACTTCGCGACGGCAATCCCAAGGCGGGCCAGTTCTGCATCGCCGTGCACCTTGCCGCCGCGGTGCACGGTGACGTGGAGCACGGCCTTTTCTTCCGCGGCGGTGAGCCGCTCCCGTTCGGCGACGTCATCGCGCCCGTCGCTCAGCTCATGGAGTATTTCCTGACCGGGGTGAAACCGGCCTTCCTGCAGGCTCCGGCCGCGGCCACGGTCCTTCACGAACCGTCCCTGCCGGGAGCGGCGCTCCAGAATGCCTGACTCTCCCTCCTGGAGGGGCACTGTCCCACGACCGGGCGCGCCGAGGCTCGCCCGGTCGCCGGACGGAGCCGGCTCCTGCGGGATGTTCGCAGTCTGGCCGCTTCAGGGCGAAAGACGGTCGATCTGCCAGCTTGAACCATCGCGGGTGTACCGCAGTCGATCGTGAAGGCGGCTGGGACGGCCCTGCCAGAATTCGATCGAGGAGGGGACGAGGCAGTAGCCGCCCCAGTGCGCCGGGCGGGGCACCTGTCGATCGGCGAATTCCGCCTCCAGCTCCCGGACCCGCGCCTCCAGTGACTCACGGTCCGGGATCACGGTGCTCTGGCGGGAGGCCCAGGCACCGACCTTCGAGCCTTCGGGGCGACTGTCGAAGTAGGCGTCGGATTCCTCCGCCGGCACCTTCTCCAGGGACCCTTCCACCCGCACCTGACGCTCGAGAGCGTGCCAGAAGAAGACCATCGCGGCCCGCGGATTGGCGGCGATCTCCGACCCTTTGCGGCTCTCGTAATTCGTGAAGAAGGTGAACCCGCGCGGTTCGCAGCCGCGCAGGAGCATCACCCGCGCCGAGGGCTGCCCGTCGGGCGATGACGTGGCCAGGATGAACGCGTGGGGCTCCGGCACCTGGGATTTCACCGCGTCCTCGAACCAGACCTGGAACTGGCGGATCGGATCGGTCGCGACGCCGGACTCGGACAGGCTGTCCCGGTCGAACTCACGCCTCATGTCATTCAGTGGCAAGGGATCATCTCCGCGTCAGTGTCCCGCCGCTTCGTTGCGGATCATGCGGACGACGTTCATCATCGCGCGGGACGTGTGATAGTTGGCCTTCCACGGGCTCGCCTTGGCCCCGTCGCCGCGGAGGTCTCCCTCCCGCTCCGTCTCGGCGAACCAGCCGTCGAACTTCGGATCGAGCATGTGGGCCCGGATGAAGCTCCATTGCATCAGGAAGGCGCGACGATAGCGGTCGGTCTCGCGGCCGTACTTCGCATCCATGAGGAGGAGCGCGTTGAGGCCCTCGGCCTGGGTCCACCAGACCTTGGTCAGGTCGAATGCCCGGTTGGTCGCGACGTCCCCCTTGTCGTAGAAGCCGCCGTGCTCCTCGTCCCAGCCCCCCTCCAGGGCATGATCGACGAGGGACCTGGCGACCTTCCACGTTCGAGGATCGTTCGGCTCCCCCAGGACTTCGGCCGCCTCGACCAGCAGGAACGCGGTCTCCACGTCGTGGCCGTAGGAATCGTGCGAGGGGATGACCTTCCAGTCCCGGGTGAGGTACAGGTTGAGCAGCCCCGGCGCGGCCGCGATCCGGTCGCGGACCAGGGCGAAGACCTCGGCGAGCCGATCGCGGACCACGCGGCGGTCATCCACCTTCGCCAGCTCGGCAAGCGCCTCGAGCATGTGGATATGTGAATTCATGGTCTTCTGGCCGTAGGGGATGCCAAGCCGGTCCACCTTGCCGGTCGACGGCGCGGCGTCCGGCCCGTGAATCGGCGTCCCGTCCCGCCTCAGGGCCTCGAAGTAGCCCCCGTCCCGGTTGTCGTGCGCGTGGGCCTCGAGCCAGTCGAAGGCGTCGCGCGCGACCTTGAGGGCCCGCTCGTCGCCGCCCACGGCCCGGAGCTTGCTGGCGGCATAGATCACGAACGACGTGCCGTAGACGTGCTTCTCGTCGCCGAGCCGCGGGTCCAGGCGACCCCGGGCGTCCAGGATCCAGTGAAAGCCGCCGTGTTCGGCGTCGCGCATCACGTCGTCGAGGAACGCCAGGCCGTGCCGGGCATGGCCCAGGTATTCCTCGCGGCGGTCCTTCGAGTATTCCGCGAAGGCGGCGGCGGTCCAGGTCATCCTGGCCTGGTAGACCTGAAACTTGCTGACGTCGGGCCGGATCGACCAGTCCCGGGCGAGCTCCTGGTGGAATCCGCCGTGCTCGCGGTCGATCGCGTGCGGATACCAGTGCCCCGAGAGCTCGCCGCGAAGCTGTGCGTCGATCGGCGCGGCCAGGTCGGCGACGGCCGCCACCTGCTGGGCGATCGCCATCGGAAGCTGCGGGATCGCCGCGAGGAGGCCGATCGCGAGGAGGATTCGAGCGGCCCGAATCTGGCCGGGGAGGGGTCTCGGGCGGGTGCGGGTCATGCGGTCCTCGACGCGGGTGCGATTGCTGGGACTCCGGTCGATTATCGCGCAGGGCGGGCCTCGCCACAACCTCCCGGCGACGACGGCGTGGACGGATCAGAACGAGACCGTCTCGATCCAATCCAGGTCGTCGAGGACCGCCGCGATCGCGGAGTGGAGGCGGCGAGCGTTCAGGTGCGAGGCCACCTCCTGGAAATAGTCGCGATGGTCGCGGAGCATCTCCGCGACGAGAAGGGCAAGGTCCGTGGACCGGATCGCGTAGATCAGGGTCTTGAACCGGTCCATGGTCGCATAGCGGTTGAAGACCACGGCCGCGACGAGGATCGCCCGGAGGGCGGCCGCCTTGATCTCCGGGGATCGGCTCGCATCGTAGACGGACCGCATCCGCGACAACACCAGGTCGGCGTAGTCGAAGCCGCGTCGTCCGGCCGCATGTTCGAGCGCCCCGGCATACGTCCCGAGGGCCTGCGCGAAGGGAGCGGCGTCCCCCTCGCAGAGCGCGACGAGGGTCCCGCGCGGAAGGCGATCGAAGAGGTCGAGGATCGTGCCGGCCGGCTTCCCCTCGAGGGTCGCCAGCGCATGCAGGATTTCGGGTCGGGGCGGCTCGGATCCCGTCTCATCCGCACAGCGCTCGATCAGTCGCTCCAGGCCCATGCCGGTGAGTCCGGCCATGCCGGCCGGGTCCCGGCGAACGGCCTCGAGAGAATCCAGGAACGAGGCGACATCCGGATAGCGGTCTTCCGGTCGAGACGCGGTGGCGCGAAGGATGATGTGGGCGAGCGACGGGGGCAACCTCGCCGGCTCGATGGCGGCCGGGAGCTTCCCCGTGATGAGCTGATAGAGCATCTTCCCGAGCTGGAAGACGTCCGTCCTGGCGTCCGCCATCCGGCTCCCCCCCGGCATCATCTGCTCGGGTGCCAGGTAGCAGAGCGTCCCCAGGATGGCGCAGGTCCGCGTCAGGACCGTGGAGTCCCGGGGTTCGCGCTTGGCCGTCCCGAGGTCGGCGACGACGTAGCGACCGTCGCGGAGCCGGAGGACGTTGGCCGGCTTCAGGTCCCGATGCGTCACCCCGGCCCTGTGGAGGGCCTGGACGCCCAGGCAGACCTGCCGGAGCACGGCCAGCGACCAGCCGACTCCGCCGGGCCGACGACCGCGCACGTCATCATCCAGGGTCCCCGCGGCCAGCGGCATGACGAAATACGGCGGGTCCTCGTCGAGGCGCGAATCGAGGGCAGGCAAGAGGTGGGGATGTCGCATCGCCCCCAGGATCTTCGCCTCGCGGACCAGTCGCTTCCGCCTCAGCGGATTGCCGTCGCAGTACTTGAGCGCCAGCCGCCGCCCGTCCGCAAGTCGCCGGACCTCGACGACCCACCCCATCCCACCGCGGCCGATTGTCCGCGCGACCTCGTATCGCCCGTCCACGATCGCGCCGATGTTGAAGAACCGCTCCGGAGTCGGCCATCCCTTCGGATCCCGGGAGCGAGAATCCAGCTCGCGCGTCTCTGCGGATCCATGCGACATGAGTACGCTCCGCGAAGGGGGGAAGATGCCCACGCCGACCGTCCTGGCGAACCGGGCGTCCTGGACGGAATCCTACCTTATGTGTGTAAGTTTGTCCAGTACGAAGATTGTCGATTTGGAAGGTTGCCGTCCGGCCGTGAGGCGACCGGGATGGTGGTATGCGTGGCTTGGCAATATCACGTCCGGTGGGTTACTCTAAGGAGATGCGTCGGACGGAAGTCGCGGAGCCGCCTTCGCATCAAGGACGAGGGAGGCCGGGGTATCTCGATACCTGGCCGGTGCCGAGGAGGCGAATCATGTCGGTCGGCGATCATCCGCAGCGACAAGACGACGACCTGTCGACCTTTCTCAAGCGGATCCAGGCTGGAGACGGGAACGCGGCCCGCGAGCTCCTCCAGCGCTACGAGCCGGAGGTTCGCCTGGTGGTCCGGCGGCAGTTGCCGCGGCTCCTCCGCTCTCGGTTCGATTCGCTCGATTTCCTCCAGAGCGTCTGGGGGAGCTTCTTCCGGCGGATGAGGGAGGCGCCCACCGCCTTTGAGGATTCCCGCCACCTTGTCGCGTTCCTGGCCCGGGCTGCGAAGAATAAGGTGATCGACGAGTACCGGCGAGCGGCCAGCCAGAAGCAGGACATGCACCGCGAGGAGCCCCTCTGGGCGGACGGGGACCGGCCCCGGGACGTGGCCGACCACGTGGATTCTCCGAGCGAGGTGGCGCAGGCCCGCGAGGTCTTCGGCATGCTCCGAGACCTGTTGCCGGAGGAGCGGCGGGAGATCCTGGAGATGAAGGCCGAGGGCCTGACCAGCCGGGACATCGGCGAGCGACTGGGGATCAGCGAGCGGACGGTCCAGCGGGTCCTGGAAGACCTGCGCCGTCGGGTGGAGTCGGAGTGGGAGACTCGGGGATGAATTCGGTCCCGTCGGGACGGACGTGGGACGATGCGTCCTCGCCGGCCGCGGTCCGACAGGCTCGGCGGTATGAGGAGGCCTGGCAGCTCGCGTCCCGCGAGGGGCGGAGGCTCGACCCGCGTGAGTACCTGGCCTCCGCCGAGGGGGAGGCCGGCTCCCGGCTGGCGATCCTCCGCGCGGACCTGTCGCTGAGATGGGAGGCGGGCGATCGAGCGGGGGCGAAGTGGTACCTCGATCGGTTCGACGACCTCGGCGACGACAGCCGCGTCGCGCTCATCTACGAGGAGTTCTGCCTCCGCGAAGAGGACGGCGACCGGCCCGACGCCGCCGCCTATCTGGCCAGGTATCCCGCGCTCGCGGACCCGCTCCGCCGCGTGCTGGACATCCACGAGCTGATCGGCTCGGCCACCACGACCAACTCGATCTTCAACTCCTCCGCGTCGATGGGGGCCGCGGGGCGCGACGCCGAGAACGTGGCCCCGTATCCGGAGGCCGGCCAGACCATCGCCGGCTTCTACCTGGTCGAGGAGCTGGGGCGCGGGTCCTTCGCTCGCGTCTTCCTGGCGCGGGAGCGGGAGCTCGCGGACCGGCACGTCGCCCTCAAGGTGACCCGTCGGGTTTCCCGCGAGCCGCAGGCGCTCGCTCGGCTCCAGCATACCCACATCGTCCCCGTCCACTCGCTCCGCAGCGACCGGGTGACCGGGCTCCATCTCCTGTGCATGCCCTACTTCGGGCGGGTCACGCTCAGCCGCCTGCTTCACGAGGTCCGCACGTCGTCGCCGGCCCCGACCGGCTCGTCGCTGGTGGAGGCCCTGGATCGGCTCGCGAACGGCAAGGATGCCGCGATCGGCCCGCAGGCTCGCTCGGCGAGTCGGGCGGCGCTCGCCTCGCGGACGTATGCCCGCGCCATCGCATGGTGGGGGGCCCGGCTCGCGGAGGCGCTCGATCATGCCCACGATCGCGGGATCCTCCACCGCGACGTCAAGCCGAGCAACGTGCTGGTCAACGACGACGGCATGCCGATGCTGCTGGACTTCAACCTCGCGCGCGTGGAACGGCCCGCGGAAGGGAGCGGTAGCCCGGAGGCGACGCTCGGCGGGACGCTCGACTACATGGCGCCGGAGCACCTGGAAGCCCTCGCGGACGAGTCGCCGGAGGTCGTCGACGCGCGGTCCGACATCTACGGCCTGGGAATCCTCCTGTACGAGGCACTCGTCGGCGCGAAGCCATTCTCCCCGCCGCGACGGAACCTGCCGATCTACGACTCCCTGATCCGGGCCGCCACCGATCGCCGCCAGGAGTTGCCGGTTCGGTTCCCGGACGAGAACCCGGTCCCGGCCCCGTTCGTCGCGGTGATCCGCCGCTGCCTGGCGCCGGATCCCGTCGATCGCTATCAGACCGCCGGCGAGCTCGCGGAGGATCTCAGGGCGGTCGCGGACGACTTCTCCCTCTCGCACGCGCGGGAGCCGTTGATCAGCCGAGTCGGCCGTCGACTCCGGCGGAACCGCCGCAGGCTCTCGATCGCCGCGGCCCTCCTCCTCGCGCTCGGTTGCGTCCTCGGTGCCTACACGATCTACCAGGTCGACCGGCAGGATCGTTACGAGAACGCGAAGGCCCTGTATCTCGCGGGTTGCGCCGCGATCGACGAGGGCCGATTTGCCGACGCTCGCAAATGGCTGGACGCCGCCGCGCAGGGGGCCCAGTTCAAGTGGAGCGACACGATCCGTCGGAAGATCCACGGCGGGACGGTCTCGGAATTCGGCGGCCAGCTTCGGAAGAAGCTGGAGAACCTCTGGGCGGGCCCGTCGATGGACGTCCTGGAGCAGGACATCGGGTTCAAGGCCAGGATGGCCGGCCTGATCGTCAGCACTCGCGAGGATGCGGATCGGATCCACGCGGGGATGGAGGGGCTCCGATTCCGATTGATCGGACTGGGCGATGACGTCCCCGAGGCCGTCGACGAGCTGAAACGGCTCATCGAGCCCTTCCACGTCCTCGAATGCCGCGAGGCCGGCGTGACCTACGAACGCGACCTGGCCCTGATCGATCCACCCCGACGCGAGCTGCTTAGCCGGGACGTGAATGAGCTGCTCTTCCTCTGGATGGTCGGCGTCGAGGAGGCCTTCCGGGACGCCGTCCGCGGCGAGCCCGCGGATCCGGACAAGGTCGCGGGCGCCGTCGCGATTTGCGACCGCGCCCTCGCCTTCTCGGAGTTCAAGGAACCCTGGCAATCCCTCCGAGCCCTCCTGGAGCGGCACGCGGGGAGGGCCCCCGAATCCGTCATCGCCTCGGAGCCGCCGGGCCACCCGGCGAGGCTGCCCGGCGAGCCCCTCGACGTGATCGTGGTGACGTCGCCGAGCGCGTGCTTCCACTGGGGACTCCTGAACTCGAGCGCGGGGCGGACCAGCCGGGCGCTCGAGTGGCTCCAGCAGGCCGTCCGCCTCGACTGGTCGGACTACTGGTGCCACTTCTACCTCGGCTACCTCGCCAACAAGCAGGGGCTCAGCGAGGATGCCCTGAGCCATTTCAATTCCGCGGTCGCACGCCAGCCGAGGTCCCCCTGGGTCCTCTTCAATCGGGCGAGGATCCTGCGGGCCAGGGGGCAATGGGGCGGGGCGATCGAGGACTTCCGCAAGGCCCAGGACGAGTGGGGAGACGGACCGAACTCCTATCGAGTGGCGCTCGAGATGGGGGTGCTCCATTCCTCGCTGGGGAACTTCCGGGCCGCAGAGACCGAGTACCGGAGGATCATGACCCAGGTCCCCGATTCCGAGTTCGCGGAGGCCGCACGGCTCAACCTGGCGGCCCTCGACGCCGAATCGGGCCGCGAGGCGCGGGCCCTGATGGCCTACGATTCGCTGATCGAGGGCGATCCCAGGGACCAGGTCGCCCGACTCAACCGGGCCTACCTCCAGCTACGGCTGGGGAGGGGCAGCGGCGCGATCGCCGACCTCGACATCCTGATCGGATCGGGCCTGTCGGTGGTCGCGCCGAGCGAGCTCCACGCGGCCCGGGCCTCGGCCCATATCCTCCTCGATCACTCGACGCTGGCCTTGCAGGACGCCGCGGCCGTGAGGCTGCTTCGTGCCGGGCCCGCCGCGGACCGGCTCTACCAGCGGGCCCTGCTCGCGGCCGGCCGATACGGCGAGCTCGAGCTGGGGAGGCCCGAAGAAATCCGCCTCCTCCCCGTGGCCGGCCCGCGGCTCATCGCGGACCTCCGGAGGGCCGTCGTCGACCTTTCGAAGCGCGGTCGGCCCGACGATCCCCGGGCCTATCGAGCGACCTTGAACCTGGCCGTCATCCTGTCCACGCTCGGTGACCATGGTGCGGCGATCGACGCGGCACGCCAGGCCCTCTCCATGGCCGCGCGTTCCCCCGAGTCGCACCTCATCCTGGCGCGGATCCTGCTCGAGGCGGGGCAACCCGTCCCGGCGCTCGCGCGGGCGGATGCGGGCCTCGGCCTGAGGCCCCGGGATCCCGAGCTCCACGAGGCCCGAGGGGCGGCTCTCGCCCGCCTGGGGAGGCTGGAGGAGGCGATCGCCTCCCTGGATCAGGCGACGGCCATGGCCCCGAACCTGTATTCCCGCGCCCTCCGGGGAGAGGTCCTCAATGGCCTCGGGCGGTATGAGGCGGCGCTCTCGGAATGGTCGAGTGCCCTCCGGTCGGATCCGGAGCTCCCCTCGGCCTACCTCGGCCGCGCCCGGTCGTGGATCGCCCTGCGATACTGGGATCGCGCCCTGGCGGACCTCGAGCAGGCATCCACCTGGTCTCACGGCGACCTGGGGCTCGAATCGAGGATCCTGGCGTCCTATGCGCGATGCCTGCGCGAGCGGCCCGGTCACGCCGGCCGCTGGCTCTCGCTGCTCGACCGGACCGCCAGGGAATGGCTCCGCGGCGGGGTGCCGGCTTCGAAGCCGACCGTGGTGGCGACCAGCCGATAGCGTCGCGGACGCCGCCGGTGGCGTCTTCCGCGGATCAGCGTGCCCAGATGCTCCAGCGGGAACCGCCGGACTTCCTGCCTCCGCGGGTCCGGGGACGGTTCGGCCCGAACAGTCGGATCCGGACGAGCGCCAGCAGTTCGGGATAGAAGGGGCGGCTCGTCAGGGTGATCCCGATGACGATCCCGAAGATGAGGGCGAACAGGCCCAGCTTCCTGGGCTGAGTGTGATTCCCCGCCTCCTTGCCGGTGCGCCCCGCGGCACCGTCGTCCGGCTGTTCCACCCCCGCAGCCGTCGGCCGCGAGTCGGGGAGGGTCGCGATCAGCTCGGCCGATTCGCCGCGATGACGCGACCGCGAGGCCGACGTGGCCAGGATCGGCAAGCCGCCCGGGCCGCGGACCAGGAGGAGATCCTCGGAATACTCGCCGATCGCCCTCGAGGGAGGAGAGAGGGTCCCCGACGCACCGGCCGCCGCCACCTGCTCGGCGGCGCTGGTCAGGACCGGCACGGTCTCGCCGCCCGCCGAGCCCGACGCAAGGTCGAAGGCCCGTTCATTGCGGTCGAGGGGAACCGTCAAGTCGCCCGGAGCCGTCGCGAGGGTCGGGCCGACGGCCGTCGAACCGCGCGAGATCAGCGGCCCGACGGAAACCCCCGGCAGGCCCTCCGCCACCGGTGAAAGATCCGCGGCGATGCCCCCGGAAGTCATCTCGACCGAGTTGGTGGAGGATTCCTCGCCCAGCGAGGACGAGGTCGGGCCGACCGCGCGTGGCAGGGAAACTCCCGGGACGACGGTGGGGAGATAGAGGCCCGCCAGGACCTGGCTCACGATCACCAGGGGGGATTCCAGGACGAGCTGCGGGGCGGAGGGCAGGCTCCCCGCGGAGTTCGTCCGGCTCAGGTCGAGCGTGAAGTTGAGGCTGCCCGCGACGCCGTTCTCCGACCCGGCGGAGGGATCCACGCTCCGCGGCGCCTCGCCCACGTGGAAGACGAGCGTCGCTCCCCGAGGGACATGGTTGAGCGTGAGCGTCATCTCCATGGGAACATCCGGCCAGCTCTCGTACGTCCCGGTGATGACCGACAGGATATCGCCCCGAGGCCCCATCATGAGGATGTCCTCGATCATCGGGATCCCCGCCTCGGTGCTGCTGGAATCCCGACTCATCCGGATCTTGAGGCGATCCGTGCTGGAGTTCAGCGCGACCTTGAACGTGACCCGGGCCTGGTCGGGCCCCACGGTGCCCGTCAGGTGAACCTCCGGGAGGTTGACCACCGTCGGAATCGCCTCCAGGCCCGATGTATCCAGGGTCAGCGCGGGGGGGAGGACGACGGCGTCACCTTCGTCCGCGCCATCGATCTCGGTCTCCGCGGGTCGCCAGGGGGTGGAGACGAGGTCGTCCGACGGATAGGTGCCGTCGCTGGACGCTTCCTTGTGGAGGATCATCTCGGGTATCGGCGAAGGCTCGCTAGCCCGGGAGCGGCCGGCGTTCAGGCTGCTCGCCACCGCGACGACCGGCCTCACCTGGGTCAAGATCGGTGATTGAGAGACGTGCGACCCCGCGGCGGGCTGGATCGTACCGACGAGGAGCGGCGGCGGAAGGGTGGAAGGGACGAATTCCAGCGGGATGGCCGAGAGCGAACTCGCCAGGAGGAGACGGCCCTCGAGCCGCTCGATTCCCGGGAGGATCTGGCAATGTCGGCGCCGAGCATGCGGGGTCCTTCCACGCCCCGACGTGACGTGAAGCCTCGAACGCCCCTTTGCGAAAGGCGTCACCTTCGGTCTCCTGTCCCTGGTGACGGCTCATCCGGTAGCCGTATGAGTGCAACGCCTCGGTCGAATTCAGTGGGACCATTCGCGGTTCGACACACCCTCCGTAGCGGTCATCGAAATCCACGATCCCGACGCGACATCCTTTCCCAATAAACCGGTGCCTCGTCTCCTGATGCCGGCGAATCCTAGCACACTCGGTCCGGAAATACACTAAGAAAAGTCGCCGTCCGGCGTCTTAGAATACGAGTCGTTCCCGGTGATCATCCCATGCCCAGGGATCCGCAACGGGAACCCTCGTCCAGCGACTCGCATCAAAGTACCGGTCGTGCCCGAGAGACACTGCGAGAGGCGTCCCGATTCGGGGCGGTCCGGCGAACGGTCACGCCCGAGGCCGGTATGGCCGGATCGCCGAGGCGCCGGGGCATCATCCGATCCAGGGGGAGGAATTCATGACGCGGCGATCGAACCCGATGCGTGCGGCGAATCGCGAGCCGGCCCGACGCAGCCGCCGGCGTGTCGCCGGGGCCGTGATACTCTCATGGAGCCTCCTCGTCATGGGAAGCCGGGCGATCGCGGCCGATCCCCCGGCGGCGTCCGGCGAGCCGATCCGGGCGAAGGACGCCGCGATGCCCGCCGCGCCGATCGTCCCGGGCGACATCGTCTCCGCCATGCAGGAAGGAAAGTACGACGCGGCCGGGGCCGCCCTGACGGCGCTGGCGGAGAAGGCGAAGGTCGCGGACGATCGCGCCTACTTCACCTACCTGCGGGCCATCGCGGAGCGGCTCGCCGGCAAGCGGAAGGAGGCCGTCGCCACGCTCCACGGGGCCCTCGAGGCCAGCCCGAAGGGTCCATGGTCCCCCAAGATCCGGAACGAGCTATCGGGCCTGGAGCTTGCCGCCGGGAACCTCGCCGTCGCCGAGGAGCTGGCTCGGAACGAGGCCACGCGACTGCTCGCGGACGAGCGGAAGGATCGACTGGCGGAGATCTACCAGTCCCACGCGAGGAGGCTGCTCCAGCCCGAGGATCCGATCGTCCAGCCCGATCCCAACGGAGCCTGGGAGCTCTTCAATCAGGCCCGCGAGCTGGCCAAGAGCCCGGCCCTTCGCGCCGGGCTCCTCTTCTCCATGGGCCGCGCCAGCCACCAGGCCGGGAATCTCCCGCGAGCCATCGAGAATCTCGAGGCGTACCTTCGCGACTATCCGAAGGGCTCGGATCGACTCGCCGTCCGCCTGAGGCTGGGCGAGGTCCGGCGCCAGGCCGGCGAGCTGCTCCCCGCCCGACTGCTCTGGTCCGATCTCGCCCGGGAGATCGAGGGGATGCGGCCCGAGGACCGGACGAAGGACGCGGACGAGATCCGCGCCGCCGCCCTCGCCGAGATCCCCTCCACCTACCAGATTCCGAACCCGCCCGACGACGCCAACCTGAACCTGGGCGTGGCCGCACTCCGCCGGTTCCTGGCCGCCTACCCGGCGCACCCGAGGGCGGTCCGCGCGGCCTACGACGTCGGCGCGTCCTACCTCGCCCGCGGCAAGAGCGACGAGGCCCTCGCCGCCTTCGGGCGATTCCTCAAGGACGAGGGCTTCAAGGCGGAAACGGACGCGGCTCGCCGCGACCAGGCCGAGCTCGTGATGACGGCGACCTTCCAGTCCGCGCAGGTCCTCCAGGGCCAGCAGAAGTACGCCGAGGCCATCGCCGCCTATCGCGGCTACCTCACCCGGTTCCCCAACGGGCCGCAGAGTGCCGACGCCCAGCGCGCGATCCTCGACGCGGAGCTGCTGATCGCCGCCGACCACGTCGCGCACGAGCGGTACGCCGAGGCCCGGGCCGCCTGGGGCGACTTCGTGACCCGAAATCCACTCGACCCGCGGGTGCCCGAGCTCCTCTTCCAGGCGGGCGAGACCTTCTTGAAGGAGAAGAAGCCGGACGAGGCGATCGCCTACTGGGCGCCGCTCACCACCAGGTTCCCGACCAGCGAGCCGGCCGCCCATGCCCTCTTCCTGACGGCCGCCATCTTCGAAAACGAGAAGGGGGACCTCGCCGGCGCCATCGATCGCTTCCGGAAGATCGCCGTCGATCCGTGGAAGGCCCAGGCCCTCCAGCGCGTGGCGGTGATGGAGAGCAAGGCGCTCACGGTCGTCACTCCCCGCATCTACCGCACCGGCGAGATGCCCAAGCTGCGGATCGCCAGCCGCAACCTGGAGAAGCTCACGTTCACCGCGTATCGGCTCAACGCCGAGGCGTACTTCCGCAAGAAGCACGCCCTCGCCAACGTCGAATCACTCGACATCGGGCTCGTTGCACCCGACGCCGAATGGACGGTCGACGTCCCGGGCCAGGCGAAGTACAAGCCCGTGGAAGCCGACTATGAGCTCGCGAAGCTCGAGAAGCCGGCCGTCTACGTCGTCAAGGTCACGGACCAGAAGCACCTCCAGGCGACGACCCTGGTCGTCGCCAGCGACATCGACGCGATCGTCAAGTCCTCGAGGGAGCAGGTCCTCGTCTTCGCCCAGGACATGAAGACGGGCAAGGGGCGGCCGAAGGCGAAGGTCCTCGTTTCGGACGCCGGCCAGGTCATCCTGGAGGCGGAGACCGGCGCCGACGGCGTCCTCGTCCATGACTGGTCCCCGGCCCGAGACGCCAGCTCGCCGCTCAGCTACCTGGTCCTCGACGGCGGCAACGTGGCCGGCTCCGGCCTGGCCGTGCCGAACAAGGTCTCGCAGGGGCTCTCGCCGCGGGCCTACATCTACACCGATCGCCCCGCCTATCGGCCCGGCCAGGCCGCCTCGATCCGCGGCGTCATCCGGGAGATCCAGAACGGCCAGTACGCCAACTCCCCCGCGGCCGTGTATCGATTCGAGATCTCCGATAGCCGCGGGCGTCAGCTCGTCACCCGGAACGTGACGCTTTCCGAGTTCGGCACGTTCCACGAGAGTCTCCAGCTCGAGCGTGGCACGCCCGTCGGCACCTACAAGATCCGCGTCTTCCAGCCCGGCAAGAGCGACTTCACCGGGGCGTTCGAGGTCCAGTCCTACCAGCTCGAGCCGATCGACCTCACGTTCGCGCTCAAGAAGACGGTCTTCTATCGCGGCGAGACCATCGAGGCGGACGTGGTGGCGAAATACCAGTATGGAGCCCCGCTGGCGGCCCGCCCCCTGGAGATCAACCTCCCCGACGGCCGAATCCTCCATGGCGAGACCGATTCTGCCGGCAAGTTCCACTTCACCGTCGCCACCGAAGGGTTCGCCGAGGACACGAGGCTCCGCCTGGTCGCCAAGCTCACCAAGGACAACGTCCAGGCCGCCGCGGCGGTCCAGCTCGCCACCCGCGGCTTCGACATCGCGGTGAGCGTCAGACGCGACGTCCTGCTCGACGGCGAGTCATTCCCCGTCAAGCTGACCACGACCGACGCCAAGGGAGACCCGATCGGCCAATCCCTGAGCCTCGCCGTCATCAAGCGACTGGTCCAGGCGGGTCGCGTCACCGAGCGCGAAGCCCAGCGCAAGGCCGTCGAGACGGACCCAAAGACGGGCGAAGGGAATCTCGGCCTCCGAATCGACGACCCCGACGGCGGGAGTTACATCCTCCGGGCCTCGGGCACCGACCGTTTCGGGAACCCGATCGTCGCCGATCTAGCGGTCCAGGTCTCGGGCAAGAAGGACGAGACTCGGCTGAGGATCCTCGCCGACCGCCAGCGCTACAAGGTTGGCGAGCGGGCCGAGGTCAACCTCCACAGCCGCGGCCGAGCGGGGACGGCCCTGCTCACCTGGGAGGCCGACCGGATCCTGTCGTACCGGATCGTCACGCTCAAGGACGGCGACAATCCGCTGGCCTGGCCGGTCGACGGGCCGGAGTTCCCCAACTTCACCCTGACCGCCTCCAGGATGTGGGAGAACGTCTTCGACCACGCCAAGCTGGACGTCCAGGTCGAACGCGAGCTGGCGGTCACGCTGAAGCCGACCAGGCCGAGCGTCGGCCCCGGCGAGGACGTCGAGCTCGAGGTCACCGCGGTGGACCAGCTCGGCAAGCCCGTCGCCGCGGAGCTGTCGATCGCCATGATCGACCGGTCCCTGTTGCGGCTCCACGGCGACCGGATGCCGCCGATCGCCTCCTTCTTCTACGACCAGACCCGGACCGGCGCCTTCGCGACCGAATCCTCGAACACGTTCCGGTACGTCCCGGCCACGACCGGGGTGGCCCGGGCCGTCGTGGATGAGGCGGAGCGGCTCGCGGCGATGGCGGCCAACGCAGCCCACCTGGGGACGGTCCAACTGGAACTGAAGGACCAGATGAACAAGGACATGCCCGCCGACAGCAACCGGCCGGGGGGAGGCCCGGCGGATTCGAAAGCTGGCGAGCTGAGGGGAATGGCCATGGGAGGCATGGGCGGCGCACCTGGCATGTCCGGACCTGCCGAGTCCTCCGCCGGCAGGAAGCTGGCGAAGCGCTCGAGGGCGGCGCAGGACGCATCCAAGGCCAAGCAGGACAACGGAAGCGTGGTCGCGTTCCAGGAAAGTGACCTCGCCTCCGTGGCCGATCCCGAGGTCAAGGAGGGAGTCAAGTTCCCTGTCTCCTTCGGTTATCTGGCCGCCGAGCGAAATCAGATGAACCGCGAACACCGCGAGCGGTTCGCCGAGACGGCCTACTGGAACCCGAGCGTGGTCACGGGCAAGGACGGCAAGGCCCGGTTGACCTTCAAGGCGCCGGGTGCGCTTTCGGACTACCAGATTGTCGCCCGTGGCGTCACGGGCAACGACACGCTCGTGGGCCAGGCGACCTCTTCGATGACGATCCGCAAGGACTTCTTCGTCGACCTGAAGATTCCGGCCGGCCTGACGCAGGGCGACAAGCCGCGGCTCGTGGCCCGGGTGCATCACGTCGGCGTCCAGGGGACGGTTGCCCTGCGGCTGACCGTCTACGCGGGGGGACGCGAGGAGGTCTTCCCGAAGGCACTCGAGCTGAAGGGGGACGGCGTGGACGAGGTCCTGCTCGACCCGTTCGAGGTCCCCGACACCGACTCGGTGCGGCTCACCCTCGTCGGCAAGGTCGGGGCGATTCAGGACGAGGTGACCACGGAGGTCCCGGTTCGTTCGTGGGGAGTCCAGGCGTACGCCTCGGAGTCGGGGACCAGCAGCGACGGCACGGCGGTCTTCGTCGGGCTGCCCAAGGGGAGGACTTACGAGAGCCCGGAGATGGTCGTCCTGATCGCGCCCACGCTCCAGCGGATGATCATCGAGCTGGCGCTCGGCCGGGACTACCGGATCTATGCGAAGGACCTGAACTGCCGGATCATGCCGCCTCCGGGCGGGACCATGGGCGACCGCGCCGGAGACCTGCTGGCGGCGACGTCCGCCCTCGGTTACGTCCGCGCGACTCGCGCCGGCGGCGCCCCGGATGCGGAGCGGATCGCGTCCCGCATCCAGGGCCTGGTGGCCGAGCTGACCGCGGCCCAGAACGAGGACGGCGGCTGGCCGTGGGTCGCCGCGGGCACGCTGCCCAGGCAGGGCGAGAAGGTCGCGGCGGCGGTCGCGAGCGAACGGCTCACGTCCGCTTCCGTCTTCTGGGCGCTCGCGACGGCGGAGCAGGCCGGACTGCTCCCCGATCCCAAGATCCTGGACAAGGCCGCGGCATGGCTTACCCAGGCGGTCACCGCCGGGACCAATTCCCGCGACCTGGATGCGCGTGCGACCCTGCTGCACGCCCTCAGCACGCGGCATGCGGCCACGTTCGAGATGGCGAACACGCTCAACCGCGAGCGTCAGGGGCTCTCGAACACGGCGCTCGCCTACCTGGCATTGACCTTCGCGAACCTGAACCGGGCGGAGCTCGGGGCCGAGGTCGCGTCCATCCTGGTCAGCCGGGCCAAGGTCGAGGCGACGGCGCCGGGACGACCCTCTCGGCTCTACTGGGACGGCTCCGGCCAGTCCGCGAACGCTCGCGGGGCCGTCGAGACGACGGCCCTGGCGGCCCTTGCCCTGGCGAGGGTCCGTCCCCAGGGGAACGAGCTCGACCGGGCCGCCGAGTGGCTCCACGCCCATCGCTTCGGCTACGGCTGGAACCCGCATCGTGCCAAGGGCCCGGCCCTGGCCGCGCTCGCGCTCTACCACGCTCGGTCGAAGGGCGCCGAGGATCGATACCGACTGACGGTCAGCGTCAATGAGACCAAGGTCGCGGAATTGAACGTGGCCGGCAGCGGCGAGAGCCAGGCCATCCGCGTCCCGCTCAGGGCCCTCAAGGCCGGCGACGCCAATCGCGTGGGCCTGGCGATGGAAGGCCGCGGCACCTTCAGCTATTCCGTCACGATGACGGGGTTCACCCGCGATTTCGGCCCCGAGCAGGACCGCAATAACCGGCCCGCGTGGGTGGATCGCCGGGTCTACTGGCCGGCTCCGCACGAGCTCGACGGCAAGGTCCTGCCGTCCAGCTTCGGCGTCGCCGTGAACGCGGACTCCTGGGAAAACACCATCAGCCAGGTCGCCCTCGGCGGCAAGGGCCGGGTCGGGCTCGTCGTCTGGCGCAACGTTCCGGACTCGACCCCGGAATGGGAGCGCGACTTCCTGGTGGTGGAGGAGCAGCTCCCCGCGGGCACCACGCTCATCGAGGGCTCCGTGATCACCTCGGCGAGCTCCTACACGCTGGCCGACGGCGTGCTGACCTTCTACTTCGCCCCCGATCAGAATCCCGGCGGCATCCAGTACGACGTCTACGGCTACCTGCCCGGCCAGTATCGGGCGCTCCCGACCTCGGTCCGGAGCGCGTACGACCCCGGTCGTCAGCAACTGGGCCAGCCCGGCGAGCTGAAGGTCCTGGCGCCCGGAGAGAAGAACACCGATCCCTACCGGATCACGCCCGACGAGCTCTACACGGCGGGCAAGATCCACTTCGACGCCGGCCGGTATGCCGAGGCCGCCGCCGCCCTCGAGCCGCTCTTCGCGGGCTACTCCCTCCGCGACGACGTCGCCAAGGATGCGGCCCGGATGCTCCTGCTGATCCACATCACGAACTACGACGCCCGCAAGGTCGTCCAGTACTTCGAGGTCATCAAGGAGAAGGCCCCGGACCTGATCCTGGACTTCGACAAGCTCCTCGTGATCGGGAAAGCCTATCGAGATATCAACGAATACGAGCGGGCGATCATCGTCTGGCGCGGGCTCGTCGAGGCCAGCTACCTCGAGGACGCCCGGATCGGCGAGCTCCTCCGCCAGCGGGGGAAGACCCTGGAAGCGACCGCGTACCTGATCGACCTCTGGCGGAGCTATCCCAACACGCCCTCGATCGAGAGCGACTTCTTCGGCCTCTCCCAGATCCTGGCGAAGGCCGCGGCGGAAGCCTTCACCGAGCCGAACCTGAGGCGCGAGCTCGCGGCGGCGGGGATCACCCGGTCCGAGCTCCTGCTCCAGACGGTCCGGCTGATCCAGGTCTTCCTGTCCCAGTCGCCGACCAACCCGATGGCCGACGAGGCGAGCCTGGCCCTCGTGAACGCGTTCATCGACCTGGAAGACTACCCGGGCGTCGTCAAGCTCGCCGCCCGCTTCGCCGCCACCTATCCGAAGAGCACGTACCAGGATGCCTTCCAGTACAGCGAGGCCCTGGCGAACTTCCATCTCAACAAGTACGACCGGGCGGTCGAGGTCGCTGAGCGGATCTCGAAGGCGGTCTACAAGGATCCCAGCGGGGTGGACCAGCCGAGCCCGAACAAGTGGCAGGCCATCTACATCCTGGGGCAGATCTTCGATGCCCGCCGCGCCCCCGGCAAGGCGATCGAATACTACAAGCAGGTGGCCGATCGGTTCACCGACGCCGCCAGCGCGATCCAGTTCTACACCCGGAAGGAGCTGAAGGTGCCCGAGGTCTCGATCGTGAGGCTGCCGAACAGGCCCGCGGTCGCCGGCGCCGGGGTCGAGGGGGGCGAGGCACGGCCGCCGTTCGGTCTCCGGGCGGTGGGCACGGAGCCCGCGGGGGGCGGGGTCGAGGGGCTCTCGAAACCCGGCATCAAGCTCGAGTATCGCAACATCGGCCGGGTTGAGATCACGGCCTATCCCGTCGACCTGATGCAGCTCTACCTCACGCGGCGGAACCTGAACGCGATCGCCGGGATCGACCTGGCGGGCATCACGCCCCTGGTGGAGAAGAGCGTCGAGCTCGGCTCGGGATCGGATTACGAGGATGCGTCGAGGATGATCGAGCTCCCCCTGACGAAGGAGGGGGCGTACCTGGTGATGATCCGCGGCGAGAACCTCTATGCGTCGGGGATCGTCCTCGTCACGCCCATCGACGTGGAGATCCTGGAAGAATCGTGCGGGCGGGTCCGGGTGACGGTCCGCGACGCCCGGACGAAGGCCCTGCTGCCGAAGGTGCAGGTGAAGGTGATCGGTACCAACAACCCGGACTTCCTCTCGGGAGAGACCGACCTTCGCGGCGTGTTCGTGGCCGATGGCGTGCAGGGCCAGGTCACCGCGGTGGCGCGGAAGGATACGATCCAGTACGCCTTCTACCGCGGCACGAGCTACGTCGGCACTCCGCCGACGCCGCCGGCCCCGGCCGCCAACGCCCAGCAGGGGCAGCAGGCCACCATGCCGGCGCTCAACCAGTCCCTGGACGCCAACCTGAGGTCGCAGAACTCCGCCAACTACATGCGCCAGATTCAGCGACTCGAGAATCGCTACAACGCGCCGGAGACCGGCAAGCCTCGGGGAGCCGCGGCGGGGGGCTTCCGCTGAGCGAAGCCGACGCTCGGATCGTCGGGGCTCGACATGGGCCCCGGCGATCTGAGGCTCATGTCCCCTCGGTCGCCCCCTCAGTTCCGCCCGAGCGTCCGATCGACGGCCCCGACCAGGCTTTCACCCAGGCCCTTCTGGCGGATGGCCTCCAGGTCCAGCCGGCAGGCGAAGAGGGCGTCCACGACCCTGGCGTCCCACTGCGTGCCGCGGCCCTTCATGAGGATCTCGTCAATCTGCCTGGGCGTGAGCCGCTTGCGATAGGGCCGGTTGCTGGACATGGCGTCAAAGGAGTCCGCGACGGCCAGGATCCGCGCCTCCAGCGGGATGTCCTCCCCGCTGAGGCGATCCGGGTAACCCGTGCCGTCGAGACTCTCGTGATGATGGCGGACGCCGGGCAGGATGTGATGGAGCGTCTTCAGGTCGCGGAGGATCGTCACCCCGATTTCGACGTGGGCCTGGATCTTCCGATACTCCTCGTCGGTCAACGGTCCGTCCTTCTTGAGGACGTCGTCATCCACGCCAATCTTGCCGATGTCGTGGAGGAGCCCCGCCAGGTATAGGTCGCTCCGCTTGTTCGCGGGGACGCCGATCTCCTGGGCCAGCCGCATGGCGATCCGCGCGACCCGTTCGGAGTGCCCGGAGGTGTAGGGATCCTTCGCGTCGATCGCCGCCGTCAGCGCGTGGATGATCCCGAACACCAGCTCCTTCAGCTCGGCGTGGACCCTGGCGTTGCTCGACTGCGTCGTGATCAGGGACGCCACGAATTGCATTCGATCCACGTCGCTGACGTCGAACATGCGGTCCTCGGTGGGATTGGCGGCGATGAGCCAGCCGGCGGTGCCCGCCGGGAGGCAGGCATAACGCCCCAGCGATGTGGCCTGGCCTCCCCCCGGCGCGTCGTTGAACAGGATGACGGCCTCGGCCCCGGACTGGACGGCGATCCGCAGGAAGGCCGCCTCCGGCATACCTTCGATCCCGCCGCTAACCACGACGGCCGCCCCTTTCTCCCTGGGGACCCACGCGACCGCGGCCACCTTCAATGATGACCTCAGGACGTTCGTCGCCAGCATCTGGTAGCGGTCGGGGGGATCGGAGATTCGCATCCGGCGGACCAGCCGCCCGATCACGGCCCGTTCGGATTGCTCGTCATCGCTGCAGAGGTCGTTACCGGCCTTCCCCGGCGAGATCGGGACATTCGTCCGCAGTCGACCCAGGAACTGCTGGCCCCAGGCACGCAATGCCGGCTCCGGGCAGCTCGGTCCCCACGCAAGCGCGTCCCGGCGCAAGGACGTGTGATTGGGGTCGGAGGGATCCGCGATCGAGGCGTCCGCGACGGGGTTGTGGAAGCCCGCGAAGAGCACGATCTCCGACCCATCCGATCCCTGAGCGGGGAGGAGGAGCCACACCCGGCCGGGGTCGTCATCGGGGAACCAGGTCGTCACCCGGCCCTGGCGGATCGCCAGCGAGTCGACCGCTTCGACCAGGTCGGCGTGGACCTCCGGCAGGTCATATTCCCTGGCGGCGATGGCGAGAGCCCAGCACCGGCGGCGACGGTCGAAGACCCCGATCGGCGCCGAGAACTCGCGCGCGGCCAGCTCGGCGAGCGCGGAAGGCCATTGTGGCCGGCAGCCTTCCTCGTGGCGACGCGAGCCTACGTCCGGTCGGGCCACCATCTGCGGATACCCTTCGAGCGACATCTTCGAACCTCGTGAGGAGTCGCGAAGCAGGCGGCGCGACACGCGAATGACCCGGCTTCTCCGATCGGCCGTTTTCGGAGAGTTCCCTTTCCCCGGTTCGTGATGCGTCAGCGATCGGGCCGCGATCACTCCGCGAGCGCATGTCGTCCGGCGAATCTCCGAGTCAATCCTAGGACATGGTTTCTCGTGTTGTCGTTTCGCAACTTGGTGCCGTGTCTCCTGCATGCTTGGACAAAGACCCCGGCCAGACCTACTTTCCCCTTGTAGGGCGTTCCCTCTCGAGCCGTTGGCCGCCGTTCGACGTGGACGGAGCCTGCCGCCGATCGAGTCTCGACTCCCAGAGATCAGCCCGGGGATGAATCATGTCCAAGCCGCGACGCGCCGGAGGGGGATCTCACGGAGATCCACCCGATAGCGAGCCCGCTTTCGACTGGCCAGGGGAGAGGTTCGACCCGAGCACCAGAGTCCCGGGGCTCCCATGCGCCTCGACGCCCATGGAAGGCTCCTCCCCGTGGCAGGCCTGGAATTTGCCCGCGGGTGACATCAGCCTTGGCAACGAGTCCGCGGCCTCCACGGTCCTGAGAGGGGGGGGCTTCGCGCTGCCGTTCCCCACCTCGGATTCGGCTCAGCCATTCGGCGCGGGTGCGTCGCCCTGGGATGCCCTGGCGCCTCCCGCTCGGGCCCAATCCGAGCGCTCGGGTCGCTGGGACGATCCGCGGCGGCAGTCCGACCGTTTGCCGTCGATCGGGGATGAGATCGGCGGCTTCCGTCTCGTGCTCGAGATCGGCCACGGCGCATTCGCCAGGGTCTTCCTCGCGGAGCAGATCAACCTGGCGGGTCGTCTCGTGGCCGTGAAGATCTCGCGGGCGGAGGGAGATGAGCCCCGGATGCTCGCTCGACTCCACCACGCAAACATCATGCCCCTGCATTCGGTCCATGACGATCAGGCGACGGGGCTTCGCATCCTCTGCATGCCCTATTTCGGGGGAGCGAATCTCGCCCAGGTCCTCCATTTCTCCTGGGGACTGGCCAGGCCGCAGGCGAGTGGACGGAGCCTCGTCGAGGCGCTCGACGCCCTCGGCCGCCGGATCCCCGAGGGACTGAGGGCGGAGCCATCCGTCTCGCCCCGCAGCCGGTCGCGAAGGTCTCCGAGGATCCGCCATGACGGCCCCTCCGGCCGTCCCCCCAGGAAGGCGTTGTCCCGGGATCCGGGCGTGGCCGGAAGCAACCTCTCCGAGTCCCTCAACGGGCTTCGTTCGCTCATGAGCCGGCTGGTCCAGATCCGCGAACCGCGGGGGGCGGCCGGCGAGGATGGCGAGGCCTTCGTCCCCTCGCGGAGCTTCCTGCGGGACGCGGACGCGGTGCATGCGGCCGTCTGGATCGTCGCGCGCCTGGCCGAGGGGCTGGACCATGCCCATTCTCGGGGCCTGCTCCACCGCGACCTGAAGCCGGCCAACATCCTCATCGCCGCCGACGGCACCCCGATGCTGCTCGATTTCAACCTGGCGGCCGAGCGAGAGCCCGGCACGACGGACGCCGACCGCGCGAGCCGCGCGGCGATCGGCGGGACCCTCCCTTACATGAGCCCGGAGCATCTCGACGCCCTGGATCCCGCCGGATCGACCCCGCCTGAGAGCATCGACGAGCGGTCGGACATCTACTCGCTGGGCCTCATCCTCTACGAGATGATCGCCGGCGAGCATCCCTTCGAGGAGGTCTTGCCGGAGCCGGGCCAGGACCCCATGGACGTCGTCCGGACCATGATCGAGAACCGCAGCGCGCGTCCGGTCCCCTCGCTGAGGCGGGCCTGTCCCGGCGTGCCGAGCTCGCTGGACGCCCTGGTCGGCCAGTGCCTGGACCCCGACCCCGATCGGCGTTACCAGTCGGCCCACGACCTGGCCGAGGACCTGCGCCGATTCCTCGAAAACCGCCCCATGAGATACTGCCCCGAGCCCAGCCTCAAGGAACGGATGGCGAAATGGGCCCGGCGCCATCCGGTCCTCTCGAGCTCCACCTCGATCGCGGCGGCCAGCCTGGCCGTCATGGTCCTCCTCGGTTTCCTGGGGTGGGGCGCCTACGATTCGATGCTCGGGCTCTCGGCACGCATGAAGCTGCGGGCGTACGAACGGGCCGCCATCAACTGCCAGTTCCTGCTCAGCCTCGGTGCCGAGGAGGCCCTCACGAGGCGCGGCCTGGATCAGACGAGGGAGATCCTGGCCGAGGTGGGCCTCCCCGATCCTGGAGCGGAGCCGCCCCCTACCGGGACGGCCTCGACGAGGGCGACCTCCGCCGCCGATCCTCAGGTCCATCTGGCAAGCTGGATCGATCGACTGACGCCGACCGAGGCGGCCCGGGTCCGGCTCCGGTCGGCGGAGCTCCTGATCCTCGAGGCGCGGGCCGGCGTCGCGCTGGCGAGCCGCGAGACGACCGGCGACGGACGTCGCAGGGCCCTCCGGCGAGGCGTCGCGCTGCTCGAGCAGGCCCGTCGGCTCGGGCCCAATTTCGCCTCGATCCTCCACCGCGACCTCGCCCGGTATCGCATGGCCCTCGGCCAAGGCGACGAGGGGGCGAAGGAGCTGAAGGCCGCGGCCGTACAGGATCCGGACAGCCCGGAGGACTGGACCATGCTCGCGACCTCGCTCCTGGCGGAAGGAGATCTCCACGCGGCGGAGACCTCCTTGCGGCAGGCCCTCAACCAGGACGTGACGTCGCTCTGGGCCTGGTTCGCCCTCGGGCACTGCTACTTCGAACAGGGCCGTTATCTCGAAGCGTCCGGCTCCTTCAGCGCATGCGTCGCCCTCGGGCCCGATCACGCCATCGCCCACTTCAACCGCGGCCTCGCCCTGGCCAAGGCGGGCCGGATGCTCGAGGCCCTGGGCGCCTATGATCAGGCCGTCCGTCTCGACGCATCGCTCGTCGAGGCGCGGGCCAATCGCGCCTTCGTCGAGCTGGAGCTGGATCGTCCCGAGGCCGCGCTCGCGGATCTACGCGCCGCGGTGCAGTCCGGCTGCCGCAGGCCGGTCGTCCTGGCCGCGACCGGAGAGGCCCTCTCCCGCCTGGGCAAGCAAGCCGAGGCGCAGGCCTGGTTCTCCGAGATGCTCGAGAAGGATCCCGGAGACGCCGTGGCGAGGACGGCCCGCGGGATGAGCCGGCTGATCGAGGACGCCGACGGGGCCATGGAGGATTTCTCGGAAGTGCTGGCTCGCGATCCCAGGAACCCGCTGGCCCACTACGGCACGGCCCGCCTGGTCCGGGGCCGCGATCACCGCCGGGCGATCACGCATCTGAACGCGGCGATCGAGGCGGATCCGCACCTCATCGATGCGATCGAGCTGCGGGCTCTGGAACGGGCCAGGCTCGGCATGCGGTCCGCACTCGACGACGTGGATCGCCTGGTCCGCGCGGCGACGCCCAGGCGGCTCTACAACGCGGCCTGCGCGCTGGCGGTCTACGGCGAGAAAGCTCGCGATTCGGCCAGCCACGACCAGGCGGTGGAGATCCTGAATGATGCCGTCGCCGCCGGTTTCCCCAGGAGCAGGGCCGCCGAGGATCCGGACCTCTCCGCGCTCATCGACAGGCCCGATTTCCGTCGGGTCGTCGGCCTCCCGGATCGCACGACCACCCGCCGGGAGGCGCCGCGGTCGTGACGGCGAGTCGGTTGCGTGGATCAAGGGCGCGGGCCGCCTCCGGGGGCAGGCTCCGCGTCGCCGGGCTCACGATGTCTCCGTTCCGCGGCAGCCGCTCCCGCCGTCATGGTTGAGCCTTCCGCTCCCGCTGCCCCTGCCGCCGCCGTCGGCGAGGAGGCGGAAGCCGACGTGTAGGGGTAGAAGGGCGTCCGGTCGAAGAGGTTCCGGGGACGCAGGTCGAAGCCGCTCCACATCACGATCGCAGACCCTTCCCACGCGTCGTCTCCCGGCCAGAACCTGGGACCGCTCCCCGGCTTGCCGTCCTCATCGCGCGGCTCGTGGTGGGCCGAGGAGGTGGCCCAGAGGACGATGTCGGCGAGCTCGACCGTCTCCTCGTCCTTCACCATGGCGGGCAAGTTCGAGAAGATGCCCTCGAGGGGCCGTTCGGGATGGGCCCGCGTCACCCAGAAATCATGCCTCGTGAACTCTTCGTTGTGCCGGGATGAGCCCATCCGGAGCGGGAGCACGTCATAGGCGATTTGGTTGCCACGGGCGTTCCTCCGGTCGCTGGCGATCCGGATCATCGTGAACTCGCGGGGATCCCAGTCGATGCCACCCTCGAAGCCACGGTTGAAGGGCTCCTCGAGGTCCTCCGCATGCATCCCGGCCGGATCCTCCGTGTGCCGCATGACCATCGCCGAGTTCTTGCGGCCGTCGACCAGGTCCATGTCGATCCGCCAGTGGGTGTTGTGCATGTGGGCCTCTCCCCGGTGCCCCGGAAGGTTCTGGCCCGTCGACCCGAGCCGGAGGCTGATCGTGCCGTCGTCGTGGAAGCCATAGGACATGATGTACATGTAGTTCCCGGCCTCGAGCGCCCCCCAGATGACGAGCTCACGGCCCCGGCGGACTCCGTGCGCGTAATCCTTCCAGACGACGCCTCGGTCCCTCAGCTCGCGGACGACCGTGGGATAAGGATCGCCGGCGAATGCGGGGAGCAGGGTCCCGTTCGGTCCCGCGTCCTCCTCGCGGACCTGGGCCATGGGGAAGGAGAAGCCCGTGAGGTCGAAGTAGCGGATGTAGTTGGCCCGGTGGTACGGGACGAAGAGCTCGGCCACCCGGACCTCGCCCAGGATCTTGATCCAGTCTTCCTGGAGATTTCGACGATACCAGGCACCGGTGATGTACAGGCCCTTGTGCAGCCCCCGCGCATAGTGAACCTTCCAGGCCGTCCCCTTCCGCGGCTCGAGGCCTCCCGATTCGCCGACGAGGAACTCCGCGGTCGTCTCCTGCGAGGGCGGGTCGATTCGGGGCTGGCGGAACGAGACGTACTGGGCCCCCGCGTCCGTCGACATCTGGATGGCGACCGCGATGGCGAGGACGGCCGCGGTTGATTTGAGTCCGAGGACGGGGCGCAGGGCCCCCGTGATCCGGGAGAGCCGTTCCATGCGGCGAGTCCTCTGCGGGGCTAACGAGGCTTCCTGGGCGCCGGAAACACCTCCGGCGCGGGGGTCGAAACCTCGCGAGTGGTCAGGTCGATTCGCGGGCGAGGATAGCTGAGGTCCTTGGGACCAACTCGGTAGGTCAGGTCGATGACGCGGTGAATTCGCGGATCGTCCCCCACGGTGAACTGGCTGAACTGGGGGTAGACCGAGAGCTTGTCGCCGAACTTCTCGACGAGGGCCTTCACCGGCTCGCTCCGCGCCTTCGCCAGCGTTCTGGCCTCCTCGTACTCCTCGTCGGACAGGGCCGTTCGCAGGTGGGCAGCCTCCTCGACCCGGACGGCCTTGCCGGTCGAGACATCCACCGTCGTGAACACCGTGACGTCGTCGCGATACCGGTAGGTGGTCACGAGAGCCAGGGGACCGGGAGAGCCGGCTCCTTTCGGCGTGGCGGCGGGCGGCTCTCCCTCACGAGGTGCGGCGACGGACTCGTCTTTCGACCTGGCGAGCTTCGGCGAGTCCTTCAGATCCACCAGATCGAGGGCGACGACATACTCCCTCGGATCGTCGTTCTCGCGGCGAGGTTCGTCCGGCCGCTTCCGCCGTTCCTCGGACGCCTCGCGCGCCACCCGGACGGCAGTCTGTGCTTGCTTGGGGCTCAGGCTGGCCCTGGGCGCCGGCGAGTCCTGCGCCGGGGCGATCGAGGGGAACGACGCAACCAGGGCGAGCACCGCGGTCGAGACGGCACGCATCGGGCCCGTTTCAGGCGGAGCGTTCATCGGAATCTCCGGGCGTCGAAAGGCGACCGCCGCGGATCCAATCGAGGTTCGATTGGATCCGCGGCGGGTCGACGAGTGAACGTAGAGACGGCGACGATCACGGCTCCTTGATGTCGAGATTGGCCTCCAGGACCTTGGCGATCCGGTGCCGGCATTCCTCGAGGTGGGCCCGGGTGGTGTCATCGAGCGAGGCCGGCCTGGAATCGAGGACGTTGCCGATCTTCAGGCCGATCTCCTTCAGGTGGAGCCGGGCCAGGGCCCGCGCATCCGCCGGGACATTCCTGCCCCCGCCGCTGAGGAAGACGATGAAGGAGAACGTGTCGGACGAGGATCCGGGCCGATCGCCGAGGACCATGTTGCTCAGGCGTCGCAGGTGCTCCCGCTGGAGGTTCCGGCGGATCGTCGAGAGCGAGACCTTCGGACTCTTGGGGTCCTTGGTGTCGGGGAGCTTGTCGACGTCCGACCAGATGCCGTCGGTGAGCGACCGGAAGACCTCGTCCATCCGGAGCGGATCGGCCCCCGCGTCGGCCTGGAGCTGCTGGTTCTGGAGGCGGGAGAGGACGCTCCCGCTCAGGCAGTGCGACAGGACGATCTTCTGGATCCCGAGGATCCGCTCGAAGACCGAGATGTCGATCGCCGGGCCGTACGAATCGTCATTACCCCAGTGCATCCACCGCTCGACGCCCAGCCGGCGCAGGAGGGCGGGGGAGAACTGGAACGCCTTGTCGCTGAGGACGTTCTCGCTGAGGAACTTCAGGCATTCCCGCTGCTTCGGGCCGGAAACCGGCACGATCGGGTCGCGGGCGTCCTTGTCCGCCTTGTGATCCCGCGAGACCGACTGGCCGCCGATGAACTGCGAGGCCAGGGTCGCCCCGTCGCCCCACTGGCTCAACAGCATCGAAAAAGCCTTGCGCGTCCGGGCCCAGGACTCGCCGTCCTTCACGACCCGTCCGTCCAGGTCCTTGAGCAGCTCGGAGGCGAGGGCGATCCGGTCTCGGCCGTAGGCACACGGGTCGCTCCCCATGTCCCACCGGTTCACGTACGGATCCTCGTTGAGCGCCGAGTCCTCGTCCGTGGCGTAGACGAGGTCGTGTTCCGGGGCCCTCGAGGCGATCTTCTTGAGCTCGGTCGCCTCGTCGCCGTCGACCGGCTTGTAGGCGTACTCGATGGCCCAGTAGTCGTACGGCCCCAGGGTGGTCGGGTAGTAGTCGCCCTGCTTCTTCCCCTTGGGAGCGATGTTGACGGGGCAGTAGTCCATGACGCTTCCCACCAGCCCGCGGGCGTGGGTGATGGCCGTGTCGTGGAGCTGGTCGCCGCCCAGCATCGTGCTGGCCTTGAAGTTGTGCCTCAGCCCGAGCGAATGGCCGACCTCGTGCATCGTGATGTACTTGATGGCCTGGCCGATGAACTCCTCGGTCAGCTCCGGCTTCGGATCGGGCTTCTTGGCGGCCTTATCCTTGTCCTTGTCCTTGTCCTTATCCTTATCCTTCTCGATCGGAGGCGGGGCGGGCTTGGGGGCGTCGGCGAGCGCGACGGCGGCGAATCCCAGGTCATTCTGGAACCCCGTCTGGAGCTGGCACATCCCCCGGCGCGAGAACGCGTTCCGGCTCGCGAGCTGCCACTGGAGGAAGTTCTGGTCCGCGGGCACCAGGTCGGGGACCATCTGCCCCGCGGGCCGGTCGAGCGCGGCAAGCCCGGGGAGGCGTCCGCCGCCCGGCTGGCCGTAGCCCATCTTCGAGGCGAGGATCGGGCTGATCACCTCGCCGAACGCCAGCGGGGCGATGCGGGCGTCTCCGCTCGCCATCGCGGTGCTGCCGATCAGCAGGGCATAGCTCTCCTTCCAGTAGCGGACGAAGCTGGCATCGAACACCACGTCGCCGTCGATCATCTCTCCGGTGATCGGATTGGAGCGGAGGCAGGACATCGCGTAGCTGGAGTCGCTGGTGATCCAGCGGAACGTGCAGTAGTTCGTATCCTCGGGGTCGAAGACGTCCCGGTCCGACTCCTGCCAGCGGACGGCGATGGCGTTCTTGAAGCCGATCTTCTCGAAGGCCTTGTTCCACTCGCTGATCCCCTCCTCGACGTAGGGGCGATACTCGAGGGGTACGGTGTCCTCCACATACCAGATGATCTGCTTCTTGGGCGGCGAGAGCTTCGCCCGCGGGTCCGACTTGTCGAGATGCCAGCGGTTGATGTAGCGGATGAAGTTCGAATCCGGACTCGTGATGCCGAAGTCCTTCGTGGCGTTGAGGAAGTGCCCGACGCGATCGTCCGCGATCCGGGGCCGGTAGCCCCCTTCGGGGGCCTTCATGATGGAGAAGTGCAGGACCAGCGTCGTGCCGTGCGGGTCGGCGATCTCCCCTCCGCCCATCCACGACCGCGAGCCGAAGTAGGTGGCTTCGAGCTCCAGCTCCATGTTGCCGGGGAAGCCCTTGGCCTTGGTCCAGTGGCTCCGGTTCCGGTCCGGCGACCCCATGCCGACGTTCGCGAAGTCGCCCATGAAGACGTCCGAGAGGTCGATGACCGCCGCGTTCCCTCGCATCGGATTCTGGGTGATGATCGGCAGCGCCATCAGCACCGAATCGGTGTAGTTCTGCTTCACGGCCTTGTCGAGCGGGGTCCCCGGCGGGGCCTTGAAGAAGATATTGCGGCGGACCACCTGCACGCGATCGCCGACGCGGCGGAGCACCAGCACGCGCTCGTCATCGCCCACCGGGATCCCGGCCTGGGCCATGCCCCGCGCGATCGTCGTCGGCGTCAGGAGCGGCTGGTTGAACTGGTCGGGGCGGATCTCCATGTAGAGATGGTCGCCCGTGAGGTACATGTTGAACAGGCCCTCGATCTTCTCCGCGCCCTGGGTGACCTCGTTGAAGTCGCGGAAGTTGTTGCGCGGTCCGCGATTGAGCGTGACCTGTCGGGGCGGCGAACCTTCCGCGTTGATGGACGGCTGCGGATCCTGAGCGTGGACCACGGCCTGCGGAATCCCGACGAGAAGGGCCGTGGCGATCGCCCTGGACCATCCCCATCGCCTGCTGAAAATCATGAAGTCCTCCCGAGAGGTGATCGTCCGGCGAGAGCGGGGCAGGGCAGAGATTGCCTTTCCCGCGAAAAACAGTCACGGCGGAGGGGCCCTGGGTGGGCCTACCCCGTCCGACGACCGAGGTGTCCGATTTCCATCGTGACCAAAGGGGTCCCGGTTTGCAAGCGACGGATTTGACGGCTGGCTAGCCGGCGGAAGATCCGTCGGCAATTCCGATTCTTCCGGCCCGACCCGTCCCGCCATCCCGACGTCGAACTCCCCTCCGGACGGCTACTCCCTTGCAACGGTCGCCCTTCGGCCCTCTGATGAAGGACAGATCCGGTCGGCCCCGTTGAGGGGGTTCGGACCGGCCGAGAGGAGGACCGATGGCTGCCCGTGATTGCGTCGCGAGGACCCTGGTGCGGAACTGCTTGCTGGGCGTCACCATCCTGGCCGGCCCGTCGGCCGGCTTGGCCGATGACGCACCGTGGCTCGTCCCCTACTCCGGGCCGAGCCGCGACGACATCGACGCGACCACGCTCGACGGCAAGGTGCTCTGCGGCTATCAGGGCTGGTTCAACACCCCCGGCGACGGCTGGGGGAATCAGTTCGTCCACTGGGGCCGGGGCCTCGAGCGCCCGGGGAAGGGCCAGTTCACCGTCGATCTATGGCCGGAGCTCTCGGAGTACGACCCGGCGGACCTCACCGAGGTCCCCGGCCTAAAGCTGGCCGACGGCTCCCCGGCGAGGCTCTACAGCGCCTTCCGGAAGGGCCCGGTGCTGCTCCACACAAGATGGATGCGCGAATACGGGATCGACGGGGTCTTCGTCAGCCGGTTCGTCGGCGAGGCGGCCGATCCGGGGAGGTCGCGGCACGTCAACCAGGTCCTGGCCAACCTCCGCGAGGGCTGCCACCGCGACGGCCGGGTCTGGGCCATGATGCTCGACCTCTCGGTGGGAGGCCGAATGCGGACCCAGGCCGTGAAGGACGACTGGAAATTCCTCTGCGACCGCGTGAAGATCCGGGAGGACAGCCGCTACCTTCACCACCAGGGGAAGCCCGTCGTGCTGCTCTGGGGACTCGGCTTCAAGGATCGGCCCTGGACGCCGGAGCAGGGGGAGGAGCTCGTCCGCTTCTTCAAGGACGACCCGAAATATGGCGGGACTTACCTGATCGGCGGGATCGACCCCCACTGGCGGACGCTCAAGGGGGCTTCGCGGCCCGAGCCGGCCTGGGCGGCCGTGTATCGGTCCTTCGACGCCATCAGCCCGTGGGACGCCGGCCGCTACCGCGACGACGCGTCCATGGACCACCTCCGAAAGGAGGTCTGGGAGCCCGACCTCGCCGAGCTGAAGGGCCTCGGCAAGGGCTACATGTCGACGGCCTTCCCGGGGTTCTCGTGGGACAACCTCATGCACAGGTCCCCCGGCGCGACGAGGATCGAGCGGCGGGGCGGCGAATTCTACTGGCGGCAGTTCGCGATCTTCCGCGAGCTCGGAGTCCGGACGGTCTTCGTCGGCATGTTCGACGAGGTCGACGAGGGTACCGCCATCTACAAGGTCACGAACAAGCCGCCGATCGGCCCTTATTTCCTGACGTATGAGGGGATGCCGGCCGACTGGTATCTTCGCCTCACCGGTGCGGCCTCGCGGATGATCCGCGGGGATGACCCCATCTCGTGGACGATCCCCGCGAATCTCGAAGAACCCAAACGATGATGAGACCAATGCACCTGTCACTGCAACGCCCTCGATACGCGATCCTCGCCCTGCTCGCGGTCCTCGTCGTGGTCACATCGGCGTCGTCGGCACCCGGCGACGAATGGCAAGCTCGCGAAAGCCAGCTCGTCGCGGTCGTCCGGGCCAGGTTCTACGACCGCGCCCGAGCGGAGGCATGGAGCGGGGAGAATCAACATTTCTGCAAGGGCGTCCACGACCGCGCCGGCTTCGACGAGGCGGCGCGCCAGGCCGTCCAGAAGCTGGGGAGATCTCATACGGCCTTCTACACGGCCGACGAGCCGCGATATCACGGACTGCGGGCGATCTTCCCCGGCGCGCTCAATCTGCGGCCGGACCAGGTCGCGGTCGAGTCCATCGGAGTCGACGTCACGCCGGATGGCTTCGTGCGCGTGATCTTCGCCGGATCGCCGGCGGCCTCGTCCGGACTGAGACGCGGCGACCGGATCCTCCGGGCCGACGACAGGCCGTTCCAGCCGATCGCCTCGTTCCGCGGCCGCGAGGGGAAGCGGGTGACGCTCTCCGTCCAGCGTCACAAGGATGCGAAGCCGCTGGAGATCGTTGTCGTGCCCAGGAGGATCGACCCCCGGCAGGAATGGCTCGATGATCAGGAGAAGGGAGCCAGGGTCGTCGATCATGGCAGCAAGAAGATCGCCATCATGCGCCTCTTCTCCGCGGCCGGAGAGGCCCACGAGGAGCGGATTCGGGACGCCATCGCCGGCCCATTCGCCGGGGCGGACGCGCTGATCCTGGACCTCCGCGACGGCTGGGGCGGGGCGGCACCGACCTTCCTGAACCTGTTCAATCGGACGCCCCCCGTGCTCGAACAGAAGGGGAGGGACGGCAAGGGCCTGAAATTCGACACCCAATGGAGGAAGCCGCTCGTCCTGCTGATCAACGAGGGCTCCAAGAGCGGCAAGGAGATCGTCGCCTACGCGGTGAAGAAGCACAAGCTCGGCAAGCTCGTGGGGACGTCCTCCGGCGGGGCCGTCCTCGCGGGGACGCCGATCCGGTTCGACGATCGATCCATCCTCTACCTGGCCGTCGCCGACGTCCGGGTTGATGGAGAGACGCTCGAGGGTGTCGGAGTCCGCCCGGACGAGCCCGTGACGGACGCCCTCCCGTTCGCCGACGGCCGCGATCCCCAGCTCGAACGGGCGCTCGACGTCGCGGCCAAGGAATGAGCCGCGGGGGCCGGCGATGGCCAGACGGTCGCATCGCATCGCCTCCCCCGCGTCCCTCATCACCCGCCAGTCAGCGGGACGATCCCGGCGGACCGCCGCCGCCCGGCGGTGGTGTTCCCCCCCCACCCGGAGGAGTTCCGCCACCTGGGGGCGGAGTCCCTCCGCCATCCGGCGGGGCCCCGCCTCCGCCTCCTCCCCCGGGGCCGCCGCCCGCGCCGTCACTGCCGGCCTCGGCGCCATTGGTCGGGTCCTCGTTGGCCGCGTCGGACAGGTCAAGGACGATGTTGATCGTCCCCGTGGCCCGCACGCGGTTCTCGAAGAGGGTCAGGAGCATCTCGGCCCCGGCGTTGGCCGCGGGGATGCCGTTGGCCGAGGAGCCAAGGAAAATGTCGTCGTTCGCATTCGTCGTGTCCCGCATCCCTCTGGCGTTGTAGGGGGCGACATTGGCGAAGACGTCATCCGTGATCGCGTCGTCGAAGAAGAGCTGGGTGGTGAAGTTGTACGTCACCGTGTCGGTCGTCGCGTCGTAGACGCGAACGCGGACGTGAATATGCACGGTCCGTCCGCTGTACCAGCCCGGGTAGATGCTCAGGAACCTGACGTTCCCGTGGGCGTTGGTAACCTGATATCCGCGGAGGAACTTCTCGCCGACGGTGTTTTGCGCCGCCACGTCGGAATAGACACCCGACGCGCTGCAATGCCAGATGTCGACGTAGGCGCCGGGAAGCGGCGACACGCTGCCGTCGGCGTTGACCTGCGAGACGTTGATCGCCAGCGTCAGCGGCAGGCCGGGCTGGACGATCCCCGTCGAGGGGTCGATGCGGATGTTCGACCGATTGAGCATCTCGTCGACCCAGTAGGGGCCTTCGGTCAGCCCGGGAGACTCGTCCGCCACCATGTTCGAGGCCCGCACGGTCCCCCGGGTGAGGACCGTGATCGCGGCCCCCGCGGCCGCTCCCTTTCGCATGAGCTCGCGGCGGCTGGTCCGGCTCGCCGGCATGTTCGATTCGTCGGTCATCGTTCGAGGCCTCATGAAGTGTTCCGGCTAATCTTGTGTCAATCAACCCGATCGGACTTGCGACGATCAGTCGTGCAGGGCCGCCGACCGGCGCTTGCGCGCCGCCGCGACAGCCCCCGTGACGGCGACGCCACACGCGAACGGGACGATGGATCCCGGCTCCGGGATGGCGGTAGCGGCGACGCTCATCTGAAGCGGATAGCTCGTGTAGGGGAACCACGTCAGGCCGGCGTCGTCCGTGCTCCCCCAGAGGCCCTGGTAGCCGACTCCGCTGCCAGAATCGGTCCCCGACCACGACCATTCGAACGAGCCGGTCGTGGCCACCACGACGATCCAGTAGGTCGAGCTGGCCGACAGCGTGATTCCGCTCGCCGAGAAGGTGACATCGGACGGACTCGAAGGAACGTCCGCCGGCCCGGTGAGCGTGCCGACGAGGTTCCCGGGCTGGAGCCCCCCATCGTCGAAGACCTGGACCTCGACCGAGCCCTTGATCGACGTCCTCTCCAGGCGGAGCGTCACACTGGCGAGCGAATAGGCGGAACTGTCGGTGCCGAATGAGGCCGCAAGCCACGTATCCCCGGTGATCGACTCGGTGCCGGCCGATGCGTTCGAGAGGTTATCCGAGAGGATCGTGTCGGCCCGGGCGAGGGCCGGCGCGAAGAGCAATGCGGCAAGAGCGGCGAGCCGGCAGGCGTGCCAGTGCCGGCGCGAAGTCGCGGGCATGAGGTAACTCCTGAAGTGTGGCGAACGTACCGCTCGAATCGCCTATCCTGGCGGTAATACCCTCGAGCGGCTTGTCGGTGCACGACGGGTGGTGTCGTCGACAGGACTCACAAGAGTCACGCAATCCCGGCCGAACAGCGCGCGCGGCGATTCGGTGGTGTATCCTTGGAATGTCCGTCGGCCGGGCCGAACATCCAATCAACTGGGTCTCACCCGAGAGCACTGCGCATGCACGGTCATCCCCGTCCTCGATTGCGCCCCGGTCTGGAGAGCCTTGAGCCTCGTTCCCTGATGACGACCGTCTTCCTCCTCAGCGGCAATGGATTCGCCGACTCGAGCCCCGGCCGCCAGACCGAGGTCACCGCCGCGGATCTCGCCCGCCGCGGATATGTCGCCGTCCAGCTCTCCTATCCCAGCATGAAGGGCGTCGGCTCGTTCCTCGGCCTCGCGCGGCAACTGGTCCGGGCCAGCCGCGGCGAGCCGATCGGCCTGGTCGGCTTCAGCGCCGGCGGGACCCTCGCCCTGCGGCTCGCCGGCTATCCGGGACTGAACGTCGCCGCCGTCCTGAACTTCTACGGCCCCCCCGATCTGTCCGACTACATGAATCACCACGCCGGCGACATCTTCGCGCGCAAGGTCGCCCAGAACATCGGCGGCAACCGTGCCTTCATCGACGCCATGAGCGGGCCCAATCCGACCACGGCCTACATCGTGAATGCCTTCGGCGCGCGCGATCGCAACGTCGTCGCCAGCGTCAGCGAGGCCAGCTTCCGGAGGGACTTCAGCTCGGGTGCGACCTACACCTACGGCGGCAACCACGGCGTCACGATCCGGGCTCAGCCGGCCGCGTACATGGACTTCCTCAATCACCTGCCGGTCGTGGTCGCCCCCGATGCGTCACTGCGGCTGCCGCGTCGGCCGCGGCCTTTCTTCGCTCGTCCTCGGCCGATCTCGTGACCTCAGGATGCGTCCAGTTCCGGCGGCCCTTCCTCGCGGAGGACTTCGGCCCGGGATCGCAACTGGCGACGAAGCGCCTCGAGCGGCCCCGGGAGTTCGTCGGCGGCGATCCGGTCGAGGACGCGAAGGGCATGGGCGGGACGTCCCTGCACGTTGAGCAGGAGCTGACCGAGCTTGAGCCGGACCCGCGGCGAGGGGGCTTCCGTCCCGGCGTCGTAATCCTCCATGACGGCGATGGCCGAGTCCCAGGCCTCCACGCCCAGCAGCCCCTTGATCAGGTCGAGCCACTCCCGCGGCGGCGGCTGCCAGCCTCGGATCCGCTCCCGCGACTGGCGGTAGACGCCCAGGGCCGCCTCCACCTCGTCCAGGTCCAGGTGACCGCGGAGGGCCCGCAGGGCCGATGCGCCTCGATCCTCGAAGGGGGTTTCCGATCCGGCGGCTCGGCTCATGGTCCCGACTCCCCGCTCACCAGTACTGCCACTCGCCGGTCCTGAGGACGTGAATCCCGAGCGCGAGATTCGCGACGAGATGGCTGATGAAGCACGCGAGGAGGGACTTCGTCCTCCAGAGCAGCCCCGCCCAGAGTATCCCAGTCAGGAGAGCGGGAAGCCATTCCGGGTGCGCCAGCGCGAACAGGGCGGATGTCGCGCCGGCGGAGAGCAGCGTGACCCGGCCGATGGGCACCGCGTGGAAGTTCGGATCGATGATCCAGCGGATCAGGAAGGAGCGCCAGAAGAGCTCCTCGATGACCGGCACCAGCAGGACCAGCCCGAGGAACCGCACCGCGATGAAGGCGGCACGCCAGCCCGCGGGCATCTCGGTCGGATCGAAGCCCGTCCGCTTTCCCAGGAACGAGAGTGCCGGATAGAGGCCGTCGAGCCGGACCCAGAGGACGTACACGATCAGCCCGACCACGACGCCGAGGGCGAGCGTCCCGATCCGGGGGATTGGCAGGAAATCCCTCCAGGTCGATCGATAGGCGATCGCGACGCCCGCCACGACGGCCACCTTGGCGGCATAGGCCAGCGGATACCAGGACTGGGGGACGTACCCCTCCAGGCTGGTGAGGGCCAGGAAGGCGAACATCGGGGCCACGTACGGGATCATCTCGCCGACGCCTGCCTCCCCCGGGGGGGGAGCTTGCCGGGGCGGGGACTCCGGCGTGGTCGGGTCGTCCGTGGCGATCGTGCTGGGGTCCATCGGAGGGTCTCGGGGAGAGAGGGAATCCAGGGCCGCCGGCGGAGCGAGGGGCGCGATCTCAGGTCTCGCGGAGCAGGCCCCAGAGCGCCGGGTCGTCGAGGCGCCGCACCACCAGGTCGGCCGCGATGAGGCCCTCCGCCGGGCTATGTTCGTGGGGGATGCCGACCACGAACGTGCCGGCCGCCCGGGCCGCCGCCACGCCGGCGGGGCTGTCCTCCAGGACCATCACGGAGGCCGCGGGGACGCCGAACCGCCGCACCGCCTTCGCATAGATCTCCGGATCCGGCTTCCCCTGCGTCACATCCTCGGCCGCCAGGATGAAGCGGAAGCGGTCGGCCAGGTGATGCCCCTCCAGGAGCCGGTTGGCGTAGGGCCGCCCGGACGACGTCGCGACGGCCAGCGGCAGCCCGGCGCGTCGGAGCCGGTCCAGGAGCGCGATCAGGCCCGGAGTCGGATGGACAGCCGTGTCCACCTCGTCATTGAACCGCCGTCGGACATCCGCCAGCAGCTCGTCCTCGGACTCCTCGAGGCCGCTCATGGTCTTGAGCAGGTGGCCGACCTCGGCCGACCGACGACCGATCATCGCCGTCATGATTTCCGGCGTGAACGATTTCCCCCGCGAGGAAAGCATCTCGGAGGCCGCCCGGAAGAAGAGGGCCTCGGTATCGAACATCAGGCCGTCGAGGTCGAAGACGACGGCCTGGATCGGCTCTGGCTCGGTCATGCGGTCGAATCCTCCGCGGCCCGACGGCCGCGAACGCTCTCCGGGAAGAGGTCTTCCTGTCGCAGGTTACCCGATTCGTCGAAGGGAATTTCTAGGAAATCCGTCTCGAGCTCGAGCTCCTGGTGGGCCCGAACATCGGGCTCCAGGGCCCGCGTCACCCAGAGCGTCGTCAGCTCCAGGGTATTGGGGACGATCGCCAGCCGGCCCTCATCCGGGCTGGTCCGCCAGCAGGTGTCCAGCGAGGCGGCCAGGACCTCGCGGTCGGTCGGCAACGAGAGCGGGACCCGCGCCCTCGTCAGAAAGTTCGTCGTCATGCTGTTGACCCGCATCGGGACCGGGTCGATCGCCCCGACCAGCCGATCCGTGGTCAGGTCCGCCAGGCCGATGCCGAGCGCATTGCCCCGGGTCTCGGCGGACAGGTCCAGCACCGCCAGCCGGGTGATCACCGGCCGGGGCAGGTCGGGCATGGTCTCCACCCGCTGGCGGCCGATCACGTTCGGATCCAGGCCCGTCCCGCTGTAGTTCTTGCCGAGCTCCCCGACCACCAGGACGTCGAGCTGCTCGAACGGCAGCCGCCCCATCAGCTCGCGCGACTCGTCCAGCAGCCTCGGCTCGACGTCGAGGATCTCCTCCGGCTCCACGCCCACGATCCTGGCCGTGTGCTCGCTGGCGTTCTCCAGGATCGCAATGCCGAGCGCCACCGGCGTCCGCTTGAGGAGGTACTTGCCGACCTCCGGGAGCATGGTCTTCAACCCGGGCAGGCCGAGCTTGTGGACCTGGTACGCGCCCTGTTGCTTACCAAGGCCAATCGTCAACATCTTGAGGAGGCCGCTCTCGTACCGCCCGGTGAACGAGGTGTGCGGCTTGATCCGGTTGATCAGGATGATGCCGTCGGCGTCGAAGGCGTTCTGGTCGAAGTGGATGGGGAGCCCGAACGAGTTGGTGCCGACGACCACGGTCTCCATCTCGCCCCGAATCGGGCAGCCCATGGCCTCCTCGGTCACGCCGAACTCCGCGAGCATGGCGAGCTGGCCCGCCGTGGTCCCGCCGCCATGCGACCCCATCGCGGCGACCAGGAACGGCCGGAAGCCCAGCGAGCGGACGGCGTCCACGGCGGCGCGGAGGATCGCGGAGATCCCGGCGATTCCCCGGCTCCCCGCCGTGATGGCCACCCGGCCGCCGGGGATGACTCGGGTCGCGAGCTGGCTGCTCCGGATGGCCCGGGTGACCTCGGCGGCGACGTCGGCCACCTCGGGCTGATCGAATCGACGGCGGACGCGGGCGATGGGGGGGAGATTCATCGTGGGTCGGGCGGTTTCGGGTTCGGCCTGAGGTCGGGGCACGGGTCGCCTCCGGTGGCGATCCGGCGTCATGGGATGATCATACCGTCCTCGGTTCGAAAGCACCAAAGCCCTCGTCGGCCTTCGACGAGGGCTTCGATTGATCTCGCGGTCGACGGTGGCCGTGCGTCAGGCGGCGACGCGGGCCTTCCGGGCGTGGCGGACCAGGGCCACCGCCCCGATCATGCTCACCCAGGCCAGGGCCGTGGCCGGCTCGGGGACGGGCACCTCGTGGATGTCGCCGCCCTGGGCCGAGTAGGCCGACGGGTAGGTGATCTGCGGATTCGCATTCTGCAGGCTGACCGGCTGGTTCACGTACGGCTGATTCGTGAGCACGATCACCGTGGCGCTGTTGCTGCCGGCCTGGAGCGGGCCCGAGTTGGACGACGCGTCCAGGTACTGGAACGTCAGGGCTCCGGTCTTGGTCCCCGGCATCCAGGCGACCGAGGTCGGCGTCTGGATCACGCTCCCGGGCGCCGCCTTCGAGAGGTCGAGGCCGCCGATCTGGCCGTCCTTGCTCACGTACGTCGCCGACGGCGTCGCGCCGGGGGTCAGGGCGGCCAGCGTCGGCGTCGCGTTGAAGGCCAGCGACGCGCTGTTGACCGAGGTCGCCTCGCCGCTCACGTCGGACACGTTGTTCACGGCGATCTGGTAGGCGTAGGCGTAGAGGCCGGCCATGCTGCCGACCCCCTTGAACACCTGCGACTCCATCAGGCCGGTCGTCGTCGTGTTCATGAACTGGAACGACGCCTTGATGGGCTCCACCCCGGGGATGGGCTGGAACAGGCTGTTGAACGTGGACGCGGAGATCTCGGGGGTGGAGAGCTCCTGGACGACGGGCGCCTTGACGGCGGCGGCGCGGGCAGACGGGCCGGTCAAGCTCAGCACAAGACCAGCACCCAGGGCGAGAGCAGACGTGAATTTGTTCATTCGAGCGATCTTCCAGGGTTGATCCGGGAAACTCGCCGGTCGCGGCGAGATCCCCCGTGCGAGTCGATCCTTAACTCGCCGGCCGGAGAACGTCTCCGGACGGTTCCCGCGAGGCGACCTCATCTCGAGCGCGGGCAGGCTCGACGGGAGCGGGGCTTCCGTTCCGGTGGAAGGCCCACTCCTCGGTCACGGTCCCACCGTCCCGATCAGTCAGACCTGCGGCGGAAGGACTCGGTGATCCATCAAAGTTTACTTGTCCTTCCCCGTCTGGGTTGGCCAAGACGGCGGGAAACTATCACGAAGCCGGCGATCGGTCAACACGATTCTCAGATTAGGCTCATCCTCGCCGGCAACGCGGCCGACGGTGCCCCGGTGAGCCCCCGGCGGCGGCTCACGAGCCGGGCTGGACGCCGGCGGACACGTCCGGGATGACGCTGGAATCCAGGTCCGGCGGACTGGCGGGGGAGTGGCCGTTGCGGGCCGCATGGGGCCCCGATCGGGCAGCAGGGCGATCCTCGGATTCGTCCGGGATCGCCTCGGGCGGCGCGGCAGGGGCCGCGGTCGGGGAGGGAGCGGAGGGGACCTCCGTCGGCGGGACCTCGACGGCGGGAGGGGCGGGGCTCACGCGGCGCCGGATCCCGGAAGAGCTCGCCGGGGACCTCGACGGGAGCAGGGCGTCGACCTCGCCGTCGTCGTCGGTCGGGTTCGTCTTGAGGTCGTCCGGGGGCAGGGGGGGTTCCTCGCCGAAGAGGACGGGCGGGCCCACCGGGAGCCCCGACCGCTGGCGGGCCTTGTAGTGGCGGTAGGCCAGCCAGCCGCCGATCGAGACCGCCACGGCCACCGCGAACCATTGCTGGGCCTCGCGGATCCCCCCCTCGATCTGCTGGGCGAAGACGAAGGCCAGCCCGAACATCAGGAACGTGCTCAGCGAGGCGGCCACCAGGTCGGTGAGCAAGAGCTTGAGCGGGGGGAGCTTGATGATCCCGGCCGTCAGGTAGGCCGCCGTCCGGAACCCGACCACGAATCGGCCCAGGATCAGGATCTTGAACCCGTGGCGGTGGAAATAGCCCTTCATCTGGGCCTCTCGCGCCTTGGTCAGCAGCCGCCGGGTGAGCTTCAGGTTGAGGACCTTCTCGCCATAATAATAGCCCAGGCCGTAGACGATGAAGTCCCCCGCCAGCACCCCGAAGAGGCAGGCCCCGAGCGCCAGCGGGATGATCATCCGCCCATTCCGCGCCAGCACCCCCGCCAGGATGACCGGGGCCTCCTCCGGGATCGGCAGCCCGAGCCCCCCCAGGATCAGGAGCAGGACAATCCCCGCATACCCAAGCTGTGCGACGAACTGCTCGGTCAACCTCGGCTCCTGCCCGAACCCCGACGTACCACGATCGCCTCAGATCGTGGAATCCATGGCGAGGGGCTATCTTAGCACAGCCGCCCGGGCCCGGCATCCCGACCCTGGGCGAGTCGAGGCATCCCGAGTGCTCCCCACGAACGCAAAAGGCCGCCTCGTCGGGGGGCCCGACGAGGCGGCCGTGGGAAGTTGGAGCCGAGCTCGACTCAGGACCTCAGATATTCGCCCCGCGCTGCCTGCGGATCGCGGCGCTACGCTCGTAGGCGTCACGCGCCGCGTCGCGGGCGTGCTGCCACTCCATCTCGCCGCGGTCGGGATGGGCCTGCCAGCCGGCGGCGAGGTCGTCCTCGTACTCGTCGAACTTGCCCTCGCCGTAGCGAGACTCGGCCTGAGCCCCATACTTGTAGGCTGGCGTGTAGGTCTCGAATCGATCGCCCTTGCGGACATACGGACGGGACGAGAAGTTGTCGCGGAGCCAGTTGTCCTGGGTGGTGGGGTCGATCAGCTCGCCGATGCCCTTGCCGGCGAGCCCGCCCGCGACCGCTCCGACGGCCGCTCCGATCGCCGTTCCGACGGGGCCCGCGACCGAGCCGATGGCCGCGGCCGTCGCCACGCCGGCCACCCCTGCTCCCAGGCCGGTCTCAACCGGATGAGACCCGGGTGCATTGGTGATGGGATCGGCATTTCGATCCCCACGAGGGGGAACATCGACCGACTTCTCGGGGTTCTTGGTGGTAGCCATGCTGTCGTCTCCTGATGTTAGCTGTGGCCGTGAAATTCACGGCGAGTGC
>NZ_JAALJH010000080.1 GCF_011064615.1 Aquisphaera insulae
CAAAAACATATACGTTCAGAATGGCACCCGACGCTAATTCATCGGTGAGAAATCCGGGTTAGACGGGTTCGTCCACGCGGCAACGCTGGGCCATGTAGTTTCTAATATCAAGCGTAAATAGCATAGAGCGATTAATGGCTCGAATCATCATTTGGCATATGGTCCGCACTCGAATCCGGCGTTGAAGCCCCTCTCGTGGGGGTGGATCCCCCCGGAAGAAGTTTCAAGAAACTGGCCTTGCAAGGAGCCAATGGACTCCAGTAAGCCGGTTAGTAGGCCCTGATTACCCTCGAAGTAGGGCGAAACGGGATTCACGTGCATCGACCCCGGCAGGCGGCGACTTCGAGCTGTCCGGAGGTCCGTTCATCGATTCTTCATACGACTGCGGAGCCATGATCTCGTTGCGACTCGAACGCAAATGACCGGCAGTCTTGCCGTGTCGAAGGCATCTTCTTCGGAGCCCGAAATGCAGCCTGATCTGCCATGGCTTCCGGGATTGACCTGGGCGGTGTTCCTGCCTCTTTGGCTGTGGCCCTGGCACAAACGCCGGGAAGCGGCCGCCAGTGAACCCGTCGCCTCCAGAGTCCTTCACCTCGTGCTCGTCGTGGCGGCCGTTTGGATCGCTTGCTCGAATATCTTCACGCCCCTGAGCCGGCGATGGCTCGCAGTCTGGCCGACAACACCTTATCTCGGATTGGCGATCCTGTGGGGAGGGATCGGCTTCGCCGGATTCGCCCGGTGGTATCTGGGGAAGAACTGGAATGGACGCGTTGCGGAATTCGAGGACCAGGACCTGATCTCCTCCGGTCCGTACCGGGTGATCCGCCATCCGATCTACACGGGCATCTTCGGAATGTTTCTGGGTGCCGCGCTCTTCTCAGGTGAGATTCGAGGCCTCGTGGGAATTTCCATTGCCGGTTTCGCCTTCTTCCGGAAAATCCGGGCCGAGGAGAAGGGACTGTTGAAGCGTTTCAAGGCGGAGTACTCCTGCTATCGGCACCGTACAGGCTTGCTTTTTCCCAAGCCATCGGGGTGGTATCGAATCTATCGCCAGGCCGTTCGGAGGTTCACAGGCCGGGGACCCAATTCGCGTGCGCGATGAGTGGCCACGCACTCAATACAGAGAATCTGGAGAGGTAGGAGAGAGTACCTCCCGAGCGGCTCGTCGATTCCGAATCGGGAATCAGTGGCCAGGAATCAGTGGCCAAGGAATCAGTAACCACGCGCCAAGGATCGAGAAGCTGGCGATGGTTACGCAACCGCATCGACCCTCCACCTTTTCTCGATCCGACAGACTGCCCTCCCTCCAATGCCTGGCCATTGAGACTTTGAGACTCGCCCGGGGCCGCCGCGAAACGAGGCGCGGCAGCCCGAGCGTGCCGAGGGCCTGGTCCAGGGACGGATCCTCCTCATCATCGAGCACCCCGGCCGTGAACGCCCGGCATTCGGCCCCGCGGCCGGAGAGCAACTCCAGCAACTCCCTCGTGGCGATCGCCGCGCCACTGGAGGGGTCGAGGAGGCAATGGATCGACGAGAAGAGGAGTCTCATGGGGTAGAAGCCTGTCCGGGTCTACTGACTACCGCCGCGCGATTGTAGGGGCTCGCACGCCGATTTTCTCCATTTTTGTGAAACTGGGATCGGGCTCTCCGGGACTGTATTGAGTAACGAGGGATTCTTGCGCGCCGTGCGCGCGGGAATTTCGGAAGAGTCTTTGGCAATTCGGTGGTCGGTGAAGAGCGCGTCGGCGCCGGCCCGCGCGGGGGACGCGGGCCGGCGGGAACGACGACGAAGCCCGGAGCAAAGCCAGCTCGACACCGAACGTAAGATCTTTGCCCATAATGAAAAACGTCGATCATTACCCGGGCTCATCGCGACGATCGAAGCCAATTTTCTCTCCACCAGCCGGCCTGAAGCGAAAGGGGAGAGCGAGCGAGTGGGCGTCGGCTTGGTGAACAGACCTGTGGAGCAAATCACGGGTCCCCTGAGCTTCGGTCGGCAAGCCAGACGCCGGAGGATTTGCACCGGTGAGCCCGGGCGTAGATCGGAATCAAACTGTTATTGCGAAGGGCTTTACGCACACACATCAGTCACCACACATAAGACGATCAAAGCCAATTTGACTGGGAGTGCCAGACCTCGGGTGGTGCCCAGGGAAGGCAACCGCTGGAACCCGTTCTTTTGGTGGGCGATGATGGGGGCTTGCCGGGCAGGAGGGGAGGCCCCGCAGCGATCTCGCGGCGGATCCCGCTCGATCGCCGGCGGGAGGATGCGTTGAGAGCCAGGTTGAATCTGAAGTCGAGTGATAACCTCTGGGTCCTGCGGACCTGCTGGGTGCTTTCCATCGTCCTCGGCGCGGGGCTCTCGACGGCCGCCGCGGCTGACGGGCCGCCTGCGGATAAGGGGGGGCCCCGCGATCGGACGACCTTCCAGACCGGCGCCCGCTGGGATCCCGGGCTCCAGATCCCGGCCGACGTGGCGATGTGCTACGGCGTCGGGCCGGACCTGCCGGCTCGGATCAAGCAGTGGAAGGATCGCGGGTATACCGTCCAGGTGATGACGGGGGTGGCCTGGGGTCAGTACCAGGACTATCTCTACGGGCGGTTCGACGGCAAGAACCACGTGGACGAGGCCCAGACCGACCGGCGGGGCCGCGTCATCTCGCACGGCGGCGACGTCTACTACATGTGCCCCGGGCCAACCTTCGGCGACTTCCTCGCCACCCGGGTGATCATGGCCATCGAGGCAGGGGCCACGGCCATCTACCTCGAGGAGCCGGAATTCTGGGCCCGCGGCGGCTATAGCGCCGGGTTCAAGCGGGCGTGGAAGACGGCCTATGGCGAGGACTGGTCGCCGCCGCACGCGTCCCACGAGGCCCGCTACAAGACTTCGAAGCTGATGTATGCCCTCTATCGCCAGGCACTCAAGCAGGTCTTCGACGCCGTGAAGGCCCACGATGCGAAGAAGGGCACGAAGACGCCCTGCTACGTGGCCACGCACACGCCCGTGAATTACTCGCAATGGAAGATCGTCAGCCCCGAGTCCAGCCTGATGGCGGTGGGGGCGGACGGGTTCATCGCCCAGACGTGGACCGGCACGGCCCGGACGCCCAACATGTACGAGGGGACGCTCCGCGAGCGGACCTTCCAGACGGCGTTCCTGGAGTACGGCTCGCTGATCGCCGCCGTCCGCGGCAACGGCGGCAAACTCTGGCTGCTCCACGACCCGATCGAGGACGACCCCGACCATTCGTGGGAGGACTACAAGACGAACTGGGAATGCACGGTGGCGGCCTCGCTCCTCTGGCCGGAGACCTCGCGATACGAGGTCGTGCCGTGGCCCGAACGGGTCTTCCACGGCCGCTATCCGACCGTGGACAAGAAGCGGCGGAAGCCGGGCGAGAAGGTGACGAAGGAGCCGATGTCCCGGGCCTACGGGACCGAGCTGCTGACGGTCATGAACTCGCTCAACGACATGGAGCAGAGTCGCCAGGCATGGGACTGCGGCACCCGCGGGATCGGCGTGGTGATCTCGGACTCGATGATGTTCCAGCGCGCCGAGCCGGATGCGTCGGATGAGCACCTCGGCTCGTTCTACGGCCTGGCCCTGCCGCTGGTGGAGCGGGGCATGCCCGTGGAGCCGGTGCAGCTCGAGACCGCGGAGAAGGCGGGGAACCTGAGCGGCCGTAAGGTCATGCTCATGACCTACGAGGGCATGAAGCCGATGACCGCCGCCAACAGCCAGGCCATCGCCGACTGGGTGAAGGCCGGAGGAGTGCTCGTCTTCGTGGACGATGACCGGGACCCGTACAACCGGATCCAGGGCTGGTGGAACGCCCCCGGCGGGCCCGGCCACGCCATCCCCAGGGAGGCCCTCTTCGCGCAGATGGGCCTGGCGGCCGGCACCAGCCCCGGCACCCACAAGGTGGGCCAGGGGACGCTGATCTTCGATGCGGCCAGTCCCGCCAGGCTCACCTACAAGAAGGAAGGAGCGGGGCAGATCCGCGGGCTGGTCCGCCGGGCCTGCGAGGCCGCGGGCGTCGACTACCGGGAGGCGAACCACATCGTCCTCCGCCGCGGCCCGTACGTGATCGCGGCCGGGCTGGACCATGCGGCCGAAGGGACGCCCCACGAGCTTCGCGGGAAGCTCATCGACCTCTTCGACTCGGCCCTGCCGGTCCGCTCATCGGTCGGGCTGGAGCCCGGTCGCCGGGTGCTGCTTGTGGACGCCGAGGCGGAGCGAGCAACCTTCCCGAAGGTCCTCGCCGCGGCCTGTCGCGTGACGGCCGTGGCCTCGGAAGGAGCCACGGTCCTCCAATTCCGGGCGACGGGCCCCGACAAGACTGAGGCCGCGGTCCGGATCGGCCTGGCGAAGGCACCCACGAAGGTCCTGGTCGACGGCCATTCGCTCGAGCCGTCGGCCTGGTCCTGGGACGACGGATCGAGCACGGTGCTGGTCCGCTTCCCGAACAAGGCGGACGGGCAGACCGTGGCGGTGCAATGACGTGACTTCTTGACGACTCACTTCGGCCGGGGCGGGTCCTCGGCCGAGGTGTGGTCGTGGACGATCTTCCAGCCCTCCGGGAACCTCCGGAAGATGAGCGTGAAGAGGCCGCCGGGCGTCAACCCGTCCGGCATGGTCAGGCGCCAGGCCCCGCGGACGAAGGCGGAATCGGCGCCCAGGGGAAGGACTTCGACGCCGGAAAACACGAGCTTTCCCATCGCCTTGCCGTCGGCCTGGTATCGCTTGCGGTAGCGGGCAACCATGCCGTCGTAGCCGTCGGTGCGATGGCCGCCGGACTGGAAGACCAGCTCCGGCGAATTCCAGTAGCCGGTTACGAACCCGTCCAGGTCGCCACGGTTCCAGTCCGCGACCTGGCGGTCGAGCACGGCCCGGATTGCCGTAACGGGTGGACTCGAGTCGTCGCCGCCCCCGGGGGACGTCCGGTTCAGTCCCAGCAGAGCCGTGAGCGTGGCGCCAGTCGCGACGGCGCGCCGCCGGGTCAGCCGACGGCTCACGAGTGCACCAGCTTCTTGCGGAAGAGCGAGAGGAGTCCGTGGCCGACGGGCCCCTTCGGCTCATCCTCGACGATGCTGATCTGGAACAGCTCCTCGAGCTTCCGGCGGAAGCTCCAATCGCGGGTGAGGCCGGAGACGCGGTCGAAATCGGTCTTGCTCATGTACCCGCGGTAATAGAGCTTGCGTGACTCGGGATCGATCCAGATGCGATCCTTCAGGTCGCCCGGGAATTCCAGGCCGTCCGGGAGCCTCTCCAGCGTGACGAAATGAACCATCGGGCCCTCCTCCATCATTGTCCGGTCGACTCGGACGGTCGAGCGGATTGACGATGGCCCCGGCCCAGCGCCGGGAGCCTTGAAGAGAGGGACTGGCCGCGTCTCAGGACGGGGAGAGGATCGATGCCGGGTCCGAGAGCGCGGCCCCTTGCCTCTATGAGCATAGCATGACCGAAGATCGCGGGGCGAGGCAAGTACCCATTTGAGATTGGCGATTGTGCCCTCGGTCCGGGTATCGACGAGTCTCAGGGCCGCAACCCCAGCCCGGCCGGAAGATCCTCCCGATTGAGGACCCACGGATGTTCGAGAAACTCCCGGGTCTTGACGTTCGAGCCCAGGCCCCATTTCTCGTTCCAGCTCAGGAAGAAGACCGTGCGCGGAAAGCTCGCCTCGATGCCGTCGCGAAACCGGGTGTAGTCGTAATCGCCCGGCGGTTTCTCCGGCCCGTGGGGGCCGAATTCGGTGAAGCCGAACGGCTTGGGGAGCCGGGCGACCTCCGGATAACCCCGGATGTGGGAAGGATCGATGAGGTCCGTGTAGGCGTCCAGGCCGACGAGATCGACGTAATCATCTCCCGCATAATACTCGGCGGTCCGCGATCCGTGGTTGGGGCCGTAGACCCAGAGCAGGTTGTTCAGCCCGCGAACCTTCGTGAAATGATCGAACATGTGCTTCCAGACCGGGAGGAACGTCTCCGGGGGTTTCGCACCCCACCAGAACCAGCCGCCGTTCATCTCGTGGAAGGGACGCCAGAGGACGACGACGCCCGCGTCCTGGAGCTCCGCCAGGCCGTCCGCGAGGAGGTCGAGCTCGCTCATCCAGCGGTCGTGAGTTGCCCCCGGCTGGAGGAGAGGCCGCAGGTCCACTCCCCGATCCCTCAGGCCCCCACCTTTCGGATTCGCGGGGTTGGGGACGTGGGCGCTGATCGTCACCAGCCCCCCCGCGCGGGCGTACTCGATCGCGATCCGGTTCACGTGTTTGGTGGCGATCCCGCGCGGCGAGAAGTCGGCATAATCGAGCCCGATCATGGCGGGCCATCGACGCGTCTTCTCGTGCGCGGCGGTGCAGGCGCGGAGCGAGGCGCCCGGGCCGAAGCCGTCGAACTGCCCCGAGACGAGCCGACGATCCCGACGCCCCTCGAGCGATTGGAAGTAGGCGAGGACGGCGCGAGCTTGCGGATTCGCCTTCGGGTTCGCGGGCTCCGAGGCCGCGACCGTGAAATCGAGGAGGATCAATATGCCCGCGATCGCCCATGCACCGGTCGTCCTCATCGGAGTCGCTCCGAACGAAATTCGGCTCGTCATTTGGTCCATCATAGCGCGCCCCTCGGGGGCGAAGACAGGATCGACCGGCCCGCGATTCCGCGGCCCACGTCGCAAGGAATCGAAGGGCTTTTCGTAAGAGAAGTAGGCGAGGCATTCGGGCGTTCGAGCGACAAGACGATCCGCGTTTTCACGCCGAAGGAGGCGACCATGAGCGCGATTCGCGTGTTCCCGAAGGTCACCGTGGGACAGCCGAGACGACACGAGAATCTGAGCGTCTTTCCCCTCTTACCGTCCGACGCCCGGTCCGGAGACGTCGATTACATCCTCTCGGACGAGGCCATCTCGGCCGGCTCGATCGTGGTGGAGGAGGTCAGCGATTCGGGCTCCGTCCCCACGTTGCGGGTCTCCAACAAGGGGAGGACCCGAGTCCTCTTCCTGGAAGGCCAGGAGCTGAAAGGGGCGAAGCAGAACCGGATCCTCAACACGAGCGTCCTGGTTGCGGCAGGCTCGAAGACCACCATCCCGGTGAGCTGCGTGGAGCAGGGGAGGTGGCGGCATCGGACGACGGCCTTCGAGTCGAGCGAGAACTTCTCCTCGCCGAGCCTGCGGCGGAGCCTCAAGGAGTCGGTGAGCCGGTCGCTGGACGCGGGGGGCGGCCACGCCTCGGATCAGATGGCCGTCTGGGCGGAGGTCGGCCGGCAGATGAAGGCTCATGGGTCAAGCTCCTCAACCATGGCGATGAGCGACACCTACGAGAGCAAGGCCGGCCGAATCGAGGAGTTCCGCAGGGATCTCGGCTACGTGGACGGGGCGATCGGCCTGGCGGTCGCCGTCGGCCCGAAGGTCGTCGCGATCGACCTCTTCGACCAGTCGGCGACCTGCCGCAAGGTCTGGGACCGGCTCCTGACCGGGCTGGTGCTGGACGCCCTCGAGCAGCCGCCAGGCGGGGATCTCGCCCGCGAGGCCGACGTGGAGGACGCCCTGACCCGGTTGGAGTCGGCCAGGTGGGTCGAGTCACCCGCCGCGGGAGAGGGTCGGGAGTTTCGCGCGGAACCGGCGCCTCACGCCCACGCCTCCGCGCTGTCCTTCGCGACCAGCCTCCTGCACGGCAGCGCGATCCTGTCGTGAGAGGCCGCGCACGCCACCCGAGCACGCTCCGTCGGCTAGAATGATTGGGAGAGGCAACTCCCAGTCGAGAATGTGCCGCTCGCGTTCCATCACCGAGGGATGACCCAATGATCGGGCGAAGAACATGGCTGAGGTCGATCGGGCTCCGTGCCGCGGCCATCGCCGCGGGCGGGCTGGGCCTCCCTCCATCGGCCTTCGCCCAGGTGGCCCCGGGGAGCGGCTCGACGCAACGCCGCCGCTCCGCCAGGCGGCCGGTTATCGCCTCGCCGACGACGCCCGTTTTCCCGCTGCCGAGCGGCCCGGTTCGGGCCGACGAGAGGATCAACGCGGTCATGGCCACGGTCCGGGACCGCCACCAGGTTCCGGGCCTGATCGGGGCGATCATCCGGGGTGAGTCGCTCGACGCCATCGGCGCCGCGGGCCTCCGCAAGCAAGGGTTTCCACAGGCCATCCAGGTGACCGACGCCGTCCATGTCGGCTCGTGCACCAAGGCCATGACCGCGACGCTCCTCGGGCTCCTCGTGGACGAGGGGCTCGTGACCTGGGACGCACCGATCCGGGACCTCTTCCCGGAGCTCGCCCCGACGCTCAACGCCGATTTTCAAGGGGTGACGCTGAACGAGCTGCTGACCCATCGCGCGGGGCTCCCCGCCAATGTCGATTGGTGGAACCTGCCGGGACGATCCACGACCGAGCAACGGTTGTCGCTCCTGCGGTCGACGATGGCGAAGGCCCCGTCGAGCCGTCCCGGGTCGAAATATCTTTATTCCAACGTCGGGTTCGCCATCGCCGGCCTGATCGCGGAGCAGGTCACCGGCGAGGCCTGGGAGAGCTTGATGACGCAACGGCTCTTCCGCCCGCTCGCCATGAAGTCCGCCGGGTTCGGGCCTCCCGGGCACCGGGAATCGAATCGTGCGGATGCCCCGTGGGGGCACGGCGGGGAGCGCGGCCGGCTCAAGCCCGTCTGGCATGACAATGCGGCGTGCCTCGGCCCCGCCGGGACGGTCCACTGCTCGATCCCCGACTGGGGCCGGTTCGCATCGCTCCACCTGCGGGCCGTGCAGGGGAAGCCCAAGCTCCTGACGCGCGAGTCGTTCCGCGCCCTCCACACGCCGCCGGCCGGCTTCAGCTACGTCGGCGGCTGGATCAGCGTGGGGCGGACGCCCGCCGGACGGGCCCTCACGCACGACGGCAGCAACACGTACTGGTACGCGTCGATCTGGATCTATCCCGATCGCGACATCGCCACGATCGTCGCCACGAACCAGGGCTCGGCTCCCGCGCCGGACGCCTGTCAGGAGGCCGGACGGGAGCTGCTCCGGATCGCACTCCGCGATCGCCCGGCCGGCCCGAGCTGATTTCAGCGGTTCCCCTCCAGGTCGGAATCACCCCGCCCCGGAGCGGAGACCGGATTGGGTCGGGCCGCGACGCGGCCGGGAAGCTGGACGCAGTAGGAGGACAGGCGAGGGTCCGCGACGGGATAGTCCGTGCTCACGAACTGGGCGCCGCTGGCGAGCGCGCGGTCGCGTCGGGTCGGGTCGTTCGACCTCGCCTCGCGGGTGTCGATGTCCGCCCGCGTCCGGACGAGGAATCCCGCCGCGACCAGATTTCGAATCCGGTCGAAGTCCGCGATCACGTCATTGATCTTGAACCAGGCGGCCTGGGGGTGGTCCTCCGGCACGCTGACGAAGAGGAGCTGACCGTCGAGACGAGGGTGCATGGCCAGGTAGTCATCGCGGACCGCGTCCTCGTTGTCCAGCGCGAGGACGATGCGCCCGCGGACGGCGCCGAGCAGGGGCCAGCCCCGCTTGCGGACGGCCTCGGCCAGGGTGGCAGCGTCTCCGCGAACGTCGGCCGGGGTGAGGATCTTCGAGCGATCGAGGACGGAAAGGATCTCCGCCTCCATCCCCTCGAGGGCCTTCCGGTCGAACGGGAGCGGTCGGGACAGGAGCGGGGAATCCGAGGAACCCTTGAGCTCCAGGAGGATGAAGAGGGGGACGTGGCGGGGATGGGCATCGGACCACTCTCGGACCTGCTTGAGGGCCCCCGTGAGCGTGGGGGCGGTGGACCGGAAATCGATGTCGGGCACGTGGAAGATCTTCAGCCCGGGCCGGCCGAGCTCGCCCCGGGCATCGGGATCGGGCCCCGCGTCGGTGCCCTTCAGCCGGAGGATCTCGCGCGCCCTGGGCCTTGCATAACGGCCACCTTCGGGATCGTGGAAGAGGTCGAGCTCGACCTGCCGGATCCCCCGCTCGGAGAACTGCTGGGCCAGCGGCGGGTGCGTGTAGTCAAGGCCCTGAGCGTGCTTCTCTCCGGTCGCGGCGATCAGGGATCGCACTCCGTCGGCGGGAGCGATGTGATAGGAGTTGTGCGAGCCGATCACCTGGATCTGGTTCCATCGGAGGCCGTCCTGGGCCGAGGCCGTGCTCGCGCCCATGAGGACGAGCCATGCCGCCAGGCCAGCCGGCCAGGACGCGAACCGCAAGCGGATGGAACAGGGCCGGCCGCGGCTGGCGCAGGCTTCGGAGGCGAGTCGCATCATCAAGGTCCCCTCGTGATTCTCGACGGTCATCCGGAACGGGGGACACGTGGGTGTCCCGCGAGGCTCCCTCATGCGAGAATAGCCCCCCCCGGACCGATCCGCACGGGGGCGGAGCGGCCGGAGAACTCGATTCACGGAACCCACCTCCGCCGATCACGATGTCTTCACTCCATGCCCAGCCGAAACCGGGTGCCTCGAGCGATCGGCTCCGCCAGCCGGAGCCCTCCGACGTGCCGACCGCGGAAGTCCCGAGGATGGTGGACGATCCCCGGGTCTACCTGGCCGCCGAGCGGACCTTCCTGGCCTGGGTGCGGACCTCTTTGGCCCTCATGGGATTCGGCTTCCTGATCGCCCGGTTCAGCCTGCTGGTGCGGGGGATGAACGTCATCGAGTCGCCGGTCGGACGACGCCTCGAGACGTATTCGCCCTGGCTGGGCTTCGCGATGATCGTCTTCGGCGTGGCCGTGTGTCTCGCCTCGCTCTTGCGGCATCACGACTACATCCGCAAGCTGGAACGGGGGGACCGCAACCCCTCACGCAGCCTCAGGACGCCGATCCTGGTCTCCGCGATCCTCGCCCTCGTCGGCCTCGCGATGGCCGTGACGATCCTCACACTGTGATGCACCACCGCGTCGAAGTCCAACTGAATACTCGTTTGCGAGCCGATGACCATGAACGCCGGAACGCTCTGGGATCGCTACAAGGCCCACCTCTGCCGCGTCCCCGCCCTGAAGATCAGCCTGGACATCAGCCGGATGAACTTCGACGACGGGTTCTTCTCGACCATGGCGCCGGCCATTGAGAAGGCCTACGAGGCCATGGACGCGCTGGAGAAGGGTGCGATCGCCAATCCGGACGAGAAGCGGATGGTCGGCCATTACTGGCTGCGGGCACCGCAGCTCGCCCCGGACGCGGGCATCACCAAGGAGATCGAGGACACGCTGGCCGCGATCAGGTCCTTCGCCGCGAAGGTCCACGCCGGCCAGGTCCGTCCGGAGAAGTCCGCGACGTTCACCAAGGTCCTCTCGATCGGCATCGGCGGCTCCGCGCTGGGGCCGATGTTCGTCGCCGACGCGCTGGGCGACCCCGTCAGGGACAAACTCCAGCCGCACTTCGTGGACAACACGGATCCGGACGGGATCGCCCGCGAGCTGAAGCGGATCGGCGGATCGCTCGACGAGACGCTGGTCGTCGTCATGAGCAAGAGCGGCAGCACGCCCGAGACCCGCAACGGCATGCTCGTGGTCGCGGAGGCCTACCGGGCCGCCGGCCTGGACTTCGCGAAGCACGCCGTGGCCGTGACCGGGGAGGGATCGAAGCTCGACCAGCAGGTCCAGAAGGAGGGCTGGCTCGCCCGGTTCCCGATGTGGGACTGGGTCGGCGGCCGGACGAGTGAGCTTTCGGCGGTGGGCCTGGTCCCGGGCTTCCTCCAGGGCCTGGACATGGACGCGATCCTGGCGGGGGCCGCGGCGATGGACGTCGCGACGCGGGCCCACGACACGCCGAAGAACCCGGCCGCGCTCCTCGCCCTGATGTGGTATCAGGCCACGGGGGGCAAGGGGCTCAAGGACATGGTCGTCCTGCCGTACAAGGACCGGCTCCTCCTCTTCTCGCGGTATCTGCAGCAGCTCGTGATGGAATCGCTGGGCAAGCGGCTGGACCTGGACGGGAACCGCGTGGACCAGGGGATCAGCGTCTACGGCAACAAGGGCTCCACGGACCAGCACGCCTATGTCCAGCAGCTCCGCGACGGCGTCAACAACTTCTTCCTGACCTTCATCCGCGTCCTCGAGGACGGCGGGACCGGCCTCCAGGTCGAGCCTGGCGTGACCGCCGGGGACTACCTCCACGGCTTCCTGCTGGGGACACGCTCCGCGCTCTTCGCCAACGACCGCCACTCGGTCACGATCACGGTGCCGCATGTTGATGCGGTCATCATCGGAGCGCTGATCGCGCTGTTCGAACGCGCCGTGGGCTTCTACGCCACGCTCGTGAACATCAACGCCTACCACCAGCCGGGCGTCGAGGCCGGCAAGAAGGCGGCCGGGGAGGTCCTCTCGCTCCAGGAGAAGATCCTCGGCGCCCTCACCGCGTCGCCGCAGACGGCCGAGGCCGTCGCCGTCTCGATCGGCCATCCCGACGACGCAGAGACGATCTACCTGGTCCTGGAACATCTGGCCGCCAACGGCCGCGTCAAGGGGGATGCCTCGGCCGATCCCGCCACGGCGACCTTCGCCGCGAAGTAGGTCCTGATCCGAACCGAACCCACGCCCGCATCGCGCGGAGAGAACAGGCCCATGGCCGCGAGCACCGACAATCTACCCATGCCGATCGAGGAGCCCGAGGCCTTTCGCGTCCTCGTCGGGCTGGTCGGCCAGAAGGCCACCAGGGTCCCCGCGGAGGCGCTGGCGAGGCATGTGATGGCGATCGTCCCGGCGGAGGAGTGGGCGGTCCGCGTCGAGGCCCTCGACGCCCTGCTGCGCCGCGTCGCCGCCGCGCGGAAGGATGAGCTCCGGATCGAGATGCGGCCGGAAGGCGGCGCGGTGCTCGGTGCCTATGCGACGCGCCGCAAGGGCTCCGGCTCGCGACCCTACCAGACCGTCGTCGCCGGCGTGGATCCGCTGGCGGGGCGTTGCGACTGCCCGGACTACCTCAAGAGTTCGCTCGGCCTCTGCAAGCACGTCTTCACGGTCCTCGAGCACGTCTTCGCGCGTCCGGGGCTGTTGAAGCGGGCGAGCCGGGAGCAGTCCCAGCTCGCGGACGTGCCCCCCGCGGGATTCCGCTGGGATCCCGTCCGTCCCTTGCACGGCTACGGGGACTGGCTCGAGCGCGTATCCTGGGCGGGGCCGAACGGCAGCGCGCCCGCCGCCCGGAAGGGAGAAGACCTGCTCCCGAGCCTTCGTCCCGGGCCGTCGCCGGGGTGGTGGGCCCTGAAGTCCGCCTTCAGGGATCGGCCCGATAAGCGGCTCGGCCTGGTGGAGGCCATCCTGAAGGCCGTGCCGGCGAAGGCGACCTCGGTCCAGGACGACCCGGCGCTCCGGGCCCTGCTCGTCCAGGAGCGTGACCACCTGCGGCGGCTCTCGCGAGACGGGCTCGCGCCGGCCGAGATCCGGGCGGCGATCCGCGGCCTCAAGGTCTCGCTCTATCCCTATCAGAAGGAGGGGGTCACCCGCTTCCTGAGCGCCGGCCGCCTCCTGCTCGCGGACGACATGGGGCTGGGCAAGACGGCCCAGGCCATCGCTAGTTGCGACATCCTCCGCCGCACCGGCAAGGTCGGCCGCGGCCTGATCATCGCACCGGCGGCGCTCAAGCCGCAGTGGGCCAGGGAATGGGCGCGGTTCTCCGACCTTCCCGTCGAGGTCATCGACCTCAGCCCGACGGAGCGGAAGGCCCTGTATGCCTCGCGCAAGGAGGGCTTCTTCATCATCAACTACGAACAGCTCCTGCGCGATCTCGAGCTCGTCCACGCGTGGAAGCCGGACCTGGTCGTGCTCGACGAGGCCCAGCGGATCAAGAACTGGGCGACGAAGACGGCGCTCTCGGTCAAGGGCCTGACTCCCCCCTATCGGCTCGTCCTCACCGGCACTCCGATGGAGAACCGCGTGGAGGAGCTGGCGTCGGTCGTCGAATGGGTGGACGACACGGCGCTCGAGCCCAAGTGGCGGCTCCCCGCGTTGCACGCGATCCGATCCGACGGGAACCGCAAGGAGGTGACGGGCGTCCGCAACCTGGAGACGCTCCGGACCAGGCTGAGGCCTTCGATGATCCGCCGGGTCCGCCAGGACGTCCTGGACCAGCTTCCCCCGCGGACCGACACGCGCATCCCGATCGAGATGACCGCGGAGCAGAGGGAGGAGCACGACGCCCTCATCCAGCCGATCCGTGGGCTGGTCGCGATCTCCGAACGCCGGCCGCTCACGCAGGTCGAGTTCCTCCGGCTGATGAGCCTGCTGACCACCCAGCGAATCATCGCCAACGGGCTCGCCCAGCTCCAGTTCAAGGACGTCTGGCCCGACATCCGGAGCCGGGCCCCGGAAGACCGGATCCTCCGGGAGCTGGCCGCGCCCAAGCTCTCGGAGCTGCGGCAGCTCGTCCGCCAGGTCGTCCTCGACCAGGGCCGCAAGGCGGTGATTTTCAGCCAGTGGCGGCGGATGCTCCTGCTCGCCCAGTGGGCCGTCGCCGACCTGATGGCGGAGGAGAAGCTGGTCTCCGGCTTCTTCACGGGCGCGGAGCCGCAGAAGCGGCGGACCGAGAACATCGTCAACTTCCACGACGACCCGTCGTTCCGGATCCTCTTCGCCAGCGACGCCGGCGGGGTGGGCCTGAACCTGCAGCGGGCGGCCAATTGCGTGATCAATCTGGAGCTGCCGTGGAATCCGGCGGTCCTCGAGCAGCGCATCGGCCGCGTCTACCGGCTCGGCCAGAAGCACCCGATCGACGTCTTCAACCTCGTCTCCGAGCCCGGCATCGAATCCCGGATCGCCGACCTGGTCGGCAACAAGCAGGCCTTCTTCAAGGGCCTCTTCGACGGCGAGAGCGACTCGGTCCGGTTCGAGCAGTCCGGCTCGTTCCTCTCGCGAGTCCAGAAGATCTACGACGCCGACGGCAAGGCCGACGGCTCGGGCGGCCCGGCGGATCACGCCGAGCCCGCCGACGTGCCCGAGCTCGATCCCGACTCCAGCCCGGACGACTCGATCGACGACCCCTACGAGGAGCTCATCGAGGCCGGCGACGAGGCCCTCGACCGCGCCGAACCGGCCCCCGCACCGGCCATCGCCGCGATGCCCCCGGAGACACCCCCGGTCCCTCCTCGCGGACCGGAGGAAATCCCCGGGCCAGGAGGCGGAGAGGCCGCCGCGACGGACAACGGGGAAGGAAGTCTCGAGTCGACCGACGGCCGGACCGCCCTCCCTCGCGGCGGCGCGACGGCCGTCCCTTCCATGGGCGAGGTCCGCGAGCTCTTCTCCCGCCTCCAGGTCCGACGCTCGGACGAGGGCAAGGTCGTCATCGAGGCCCCGGCCGAGGCGGCGACGACCCTCAGTGCCCTGTTCGAGGGGATGGCGGCGCTGCTTCAGGCCGCCGCGAAGACCGAGGGATGAAGCACACGACGCGTCGCGCGGCCACCGATTGCGGACGACCCCGTGGCGTGGCATGCTGAACGAGAATCGTCATGCCGACTTCGATCCGACCATCTGCCCGACCATCCGGAAACCGCCCGGGCACGAGCGAGGCAGGGATCGAGGCGCCTTCCCACCCACCCACGAGCCTTCCATCCCAGGAGAGTCTGGCCCATGAAACGACGCGATTTCCTCACCCGCGCCGCGCTCGCCGGCGCGGCCGGTCCGTTCGTCGGCGGCACCCTGCCGTCCGTCGCCGCAGCCGCCCAGGGCCGCTCCCCGAATGAGAAGGTCCGCTTCGCGTGCATCGGCGTGGGGGGCAAGGGGGACAGCGACACCAACGACGCCGGCGCACACGGCGAGATCGTGGCCCTCTGCGACATCGACGCCCACACGCTGGACAAGATGGGCGAGAAATTCCCGAAGGCCAAGAAGTACTACGACTACCGCAAGATGCTCGAGGAGCTCGGCGGCAAGATCGACGCCGTCACCGTCTCCACGCCCGACCACACTCACGCTCCGGCCAGCGTGATGGCGATGAAGATGGGCAAGCATTGCTTCTGCCAGAAGCCTCTCACGTGGTCCATCGAGGAGGCCCGCTTGATGCGGACCCTCGCCGCGGAGAAGAAGCTCTGCACCCAGATGGGCAACCAGGGGACCGCCGACCACGGATTCCGCCAGGGGGTCGAGGTCATCCGCTCCGGCGGCATCGGCACGGTCAAGGAGATCCACGTCTGGACCAACCGGCCGATCTGGCCCCAGGGTATCGCTCGACCCAAGGAGACGCCGGGCGTCCCCAATCACATCCACTGGTATGAGTTCCTTGGCGCGGCCCCCGACCAGCCGTACCATCCCGCCTACGGCGCCTTCAACTGGCGCGGCTGGCTCGATTTCGGAACCGGCGCCCTGGGCGACATGGCCTGCCACACGATCAACGTCGCGGCCATGGCCCTGGAACTCTTCGACCCCGAATCGGTGGAGGTCCTGGACACCTCCGGGATCGTCGACCACGCGAGCTATCCCGCCTGGTCGATCATCCGGACCCACTTCGGCGCCCGAAACGGGCGCGCGCCCCTGACCATGACCTGGTACGACGGGGGCGACAAGCTCCCAGAGAGCAAGAAGGCGTTCCGAGAGCTGGTCTACGGCGAGAAGCTCCCCGACAGCGGCCTGCTGCTGGTCGGAGACAAGGGCTCGTTCTTCTCCCAGAACGACTACGGCGCGGAGCACGTCCTGCTCCCCCGCGACAAGTACAAGGACTACAAGAAGCCCGACGTCAAGCTCCCCCGCTCCCCCGGCCACTTCACCGAATGGGTCGAGGCCATCAAGACGAACGACCCGAAGAAGGCCCTCTCGAACTTCGAGTACGCCGGCCGGCTCACCGAGACCGTCCTCCTGGGCGTGGTGGCGCTCAAGGCCGGCAAGACGATCGAGTGGGATGCCCCGGCGATGAAGGCGAAGAACTGCCCCGAGGCCGACCAGTTCATCAAGCGGAACTACCGCGCGGGGTTCTCGATCCACTGAACTCCGGCGTGCGTCGACGCGTCGATCGCTCGTTGACGGTCGCGCCGGCTTCGGCGGGCGCGACCGTGACTCCCTCTACCGCCGCCCGGATCGCCCCGGCGGCCCGTCCCCTTCCAGCTCCGCGACCTTCGCCCCGACCAGTCGATCGATCTCGCTCATCGAGGCGTCGGTCAGTTCCTGGATCACCCGATCGGACCGCTTGCCGGAGGCGGCGAGCTGCTTGCGGATGTCCTGGCGGATCGATCGCACGGCCACCCGCGCCTTCTCGCCGAGTGCCCTGACGTGGGACACGACCTCGGCCCGCTGGTCTCCGCTGAGCGGCGGGATCGTCACGCAGACGCGGGCCGGGTCCAGCGCATAGGCATTCTGGCGGGCCTCGTTGAGCGCCTTGACGACCACGGGGACGAGCGCCCGATCGAAGGGGGCGACGAGGATCCGGCCCCCCTGGGCCGTGATCGCCGCGATCCGCCCGATCGGGGTACGGTTGCCCTGCCATTCGACCACGAACGTCTCGACGAATCCCGGCCCGATGGCGCCGGGGCGGATGCCCCGGAGCTGGTCGGCAAGGTGCCGGACGGGCTGGGCGATTCGGTCCTCCCAGGTCGCCATGGCTTCCTATCCTTCTCGCCCATTCCGCCCGGGGCGATCGAAGAACTCGGTCGCGGCCGAGACCGTCGGGAAGACATCCCAGAAATCGTCCATCTGCATCATCGCCAGGTGCTCCTCGATCTCCCGACTGGGATGCGCCAGGACCACCTCGCCGCCCGCCTTGCGGACATCACGAGTGATCGTCATCAGGACGCCCAGGAGCGCCTTGCCGGTCTCGCGGATCCCCGCCAGCTCGATGACGAAGCTGAGGATCCCGCGGTCCAGCAGCTCGCGGACCTCGCCGGAGGCATCGACGTACCGGGGATCGTTCATCATCCTGCCGAGGTTGCTGAGGATCGCGACCTCGCCTTCGACTCGGATGTTGAGGACCACGGCCGGGCTCCTTTCGTTGGTCGGTACAATTCCGCCCGCGATGCGAGCCGGCCATCTTACCGCGCACCACGGGCCCCGGAACCGGGTGGACTTGCCTTGCCCGAGATGATGGGATGGCGAGACGAGTCATCGACCCGAACACCAGCGGGATGCGAGTCCCGAGACGAAGGGGAGGAACATGGCCACCGCAACGTTCGGAGCGGGCTGCTTCTGGGGGGTCGAGGAGGCCTTCGGCCGGCTTCCCGGCGTGACATCCACGGCCGTCGGATACATGGGCGGGACGCTCGACCATCCCACCTATCGGGACGTCTGCAGCAATTCCACGGGCCATGCCGAGGTCGTCCAGGTGGAATACGACCCGGACCGGATCCGGTTCGAGGACCTGCTCTCGGCGTTCTGGAACCTGCACGACCCGACGACCCTGAATCGACAGGGGCCTGACGTGGGGACCCAGTATCGCTCCGCCGTCTTCTATCACGACGAAGCCCAGCGGCTCGCGGCCGAGGCGATGAAGCAACGCCTCCACGCGGAAGCCGTCTTCGGCCGCCCGATCGTCACCCAGATCGTCCCGGCCGCCACGTTCTGGATGGCCGAGGAATACCACCAGAAGTACGTACAGAAGCACGGAGGAGGGAGCTGCCACATCTGATCGTATCACGAATCCTCAAGGAGCCGCGTCAACGGCCCGAGTCTCGCCCCTCGGCACCAAAGCGACCGGCGCCCCTCGGGCCGCCCGACGAGTCGAGGAACCGGCAGAGCTCGCCGCGCAGGCTCTTCGCCTCCCCGAGGGTCAACTCGGAGGAGCCCAGACGTTCCAGGAGCGCCCGGAGGGAATCCACGCTCCGCGCGTCGGCACCTGACTCCAAGATCATCGAACTCTCTCCGCCAACCGACGCGATCTTCGCCATCGTCTCGCACCTCGGCCCACTGGAGCCTAGGTCGTCTTACTTCTGGATGCAAAATTCGGTCCCGAGGTTCGTTGATTTCCGAATCGCCGCCCCGTTCAGGATGGAACTCGTGTCAGGACGAAGACTTGCCACCGCCTCATTGAACCGAATTTCGACATGACCAGCACAGCAATCCGGCAATCTTGACGGAAGGTGCCCCCGTTCCTTGCAACTTGTGGTTCCGCCTCGATCAGCTAGGACCGCCTTCAAGGCACTTCGTGCACAAGAAACGAGCTTTCGTCCATCATTTTGAGCCAGAGTCTGGAACCGGAGCCCGAACACGCGGACTCAGCGAGTCCCCGATAGGTTCATCGTAAGTAGGATCAGAGAAGCGACGTCGCCGGGCCCTTACCTTCCGTCGCGTGGAACGTCCGGGCCTGGAGGAATACACTCACGCGGCTTATACCGGGATGGCCGAACTCCAATGGAATCGCTCAAGGGACAACTACTGATTGCATGCCCGGAGTTGACGGCCCCGATGTTTGCACGGTCGGTCATCTTGATGCTCGATCACGGCGCCGATGGGGCCCTGGGCGTGATCCTCAACCAGGAGAGCAACACCATGACGTCGGACCTGGCCGGCAAGATCTTCGATGAGGAGTTCGACTGGGAGAAGCGACTTCGGATCGGCGGGCCGGTCGCGGGGTCATTCCTGGTCCTGCACACGGTCGAGGACATGGCCAACCAGGAGGTGATACCCGGGGTCTACGTGACGATGGAGCCCTCGCTCGTGCAGCAGCTCATCGTGCGCCGGCCCGAGCCGTCGCTGATCATCGCCAATTACTCGGGCTGGGGCCCGGGACAGCTCGAGGGGGAATTCGGCTGGGACTCGTGGTTGACCCTCCCCGCGACGGCGGAGCTGGTCTTCTGGGACGACGATCGCGACCTCTGGAAATTCGTCGTCTCCCAGGTACGGGCCCGGAAGCTCTCCGATTTCCTCCACCTGAAGGGTGGGCCGAGCGATCCGTCCCTGAATTGAAGCGCCGGACGCGACGCGAGGAGGTCGGGCGAACCGGGCTCGCCGACCGCGGCGGGCGTTTGCGTTTCTTGACAGCCGGAGTGCCTCAATTACAATTGATCCTGTGACTTGCCTCTCCGCCGAGAACGACCGGGTCGCGGGCTTGGGTCGATGCCTACGGATGAGGGAATCCGGGGGTGACGACCTCGTCGCCGGATCGGTCAGGGCGGGCGGAGCGATACCATGAAATGTCAGAAGTGCTCCAAGCCGGCCACGTTCCACATCACGGACATCGTGGAGAAGGGCAAGCACCGGGAGTATCACTTCTGCGACGAGCACGCCCGGCAGCACCTCTCCACGACCGAGGAGACGGGCGAATCCGCCCCCATGGGCGAGCTCGCCAAGAAACTGGCAGGCGGATCCGCGGGAGCGATCCGCGAGCCCTCCCCGGCGGACAAGCAGGTCTGCCCGGTCTGCCAGATCACGTTCCTGGAGTTCCGCAAGTCGGGGCGGCTGGGTTGCCCGTACGACTACGAGGTGTTTCGCGACGAGCTGATGCCCCTGCTCGAGAGCATTCATGGAGAGACTCGCCATTCCGGCAAGGTCCCGCGGCGAGCCCCCAGGAATACCCAGCAGCAGACGACCTTGATCCAGCTCCGCAACGAGCTCAAGCGGGCCGTCGCGGCCGAGGACTACGAAGAGGCCGCGCGGCTCCGCGATCGCATCAAGTCGATCGAGAGGGAGCAGGGGCGATGAGCATGCCCCGAGAGGGGATCGTCTCCGAACCCTGGCCGTTCCTTCCGCCCGCCCGAGGTCGTCCCGAAATGATCTGCCAGCGATGCAAGAACGAGGCTTCGGTCCACCTCACCGAGAGGGTCCGCGGCAAGCGCCGGGAGATCCATCTGTGCGCGTCGTGCGCCAAGAAGTCCGGCCTGGGGCTCCCCGAGTCGCCCCCGAATCTCGCCCTCGACGCGGTCGTCCAGGACCTGATCCTGACCCACGTCGGGGAGCTCGTGGGGGAGCTTGCGGAGCTTTCGTGCCCGGACTGCGGGATGAGGTACATGGAGTTCCGGGCCGGCGGGCACCTCGGCTGTCCGCAGGATTACCGGATCTTCGGTCGCGGGCTCCTGCCGGTCATCCAGCGGGTCCACGGCGCCACCCGACACGTGGGCAAGGTCGCGCGTCCGCGGCCCGGCGCCATTCGCCGCCTCCGCCTCCGGTCGCAGCTCCGGGAGGCCGTCGCCCGCGAGGACTACGAGGAGGCCGCACGCCTCCGCGACCAGCTCCGCCTCAAGGATATCCACGCATGACTCTGGACGACCTGACCAAGACCTCCGGCGAATGGTTGCGCGGCAACGGTCCCGAGAGCGACATCGTGATGTGCTCGCGGATCCGGTTGGCCCGCAACCTGGCCGAATTCCCGTTCACGAACCGGGGCAGCCGGGCCGAGAAGGCGGAGATCGAGTCCCATTTCCGGTCGGCCCTGGCCGCATCCCGGCTCGAGATGGACTACTTCGACGTCAACGTCCTGCCCCCCCTCGACCGCCAGTTCCTGGTCGAGCGTCAGATCATCTCCAACGAGCTCGCCAAGGGGGAAGGCCCGCGGGGGGTGGCGATCAGCCCCCACGAGAATGCGGCGATCATGGTCAACGAGGAGGACCATCTCCGCATCCAGTACATGCTCTCCGGCTTCCGCCTCCACGAGGTCTGGGACGAGATCAACAGCATCGACGACCAGCTCGAGGAGAACCTGGCCTTCGCCTACAACTCCTCACTCGGCTACCTGACCGCCTGCCCGACGAACGTGGGGACCGGGATCCGGGTGGGGGTCATGCTCCACCTGCCGGGGCTGGTCCAGAACAAGTCGATCGACAAGGTCTTCCGCGCGCTCCAGAAGATCAACCTGGCGGTCCGCGGCCTCTACGGCGAGGGGAGCCAGGCGTTCGGCGACTTCTACCAGATCTCCAACCAGCAGACCCTGGGCAAGAGCGAGCCGGAGCTGATCCGGATCCTGACCGACGTCGTCCCCCAGGTCCTCTCCTACGAACGGCAGGCCCGGCAGGCCCTCGTCACCGAGCGCCGCCAGCACCTGCACGATCAGGTGAGCCGGGCCTACGGCGTCCTCAAGACGGCCCAGACGATCTCCAGCGAAGAGACGATGCTCCTGCTCTCGAGCGTCCGCATGGGGATCAACCTCGGGCTCATCGACGACCTCTCGATCGCGACCGTCAACGAGCTCTTCATCCAGACTCAGCCCGCCTTCCTCCAGAAACTCCGCGGGTCGGAGCTCGACGTCGAGGATCGCAATGTGGCCCGCGCCACCTACCTCCGAAGCCGGCTGGCGAACGGGAGGATGGCGCCGGAGTCGTGACGCCGGCGCCGGAAATGCACCCTCCAGCCCGGACGGCCGCTTGACGGAGGCCGGAACGCATCCCAGGCTTGATTGAGAGCCGCCAGGCTCGGCCGACCTCCCCATTCGAGCGAGCCACTCCGTTGTCTACCATCAGCTTCGAGATCGATCCTCTGGCCGTCCTTGGGGTGGGGGATGACGCGTCCCTCGAGCAGATTCGGGACGCCTATCGGCGGAAATCCAAGCTCCTCCACCCGGACGTCGGCGGCGAGGAGTGGGCGTTCCGGATCCTCGCCCAGTCGTACGAGATCCTCAGCACCGCTCGGGTCCAAAAGGCCGCTCGCGCCGAGCCGGCTCGCACCGCCCCCGGCGGCCACGCCCCCCACCCGGCCGCGAGTCGCGATCGCCAGGCGAACCCCAGCTCCGAAACGGTCCGCGGCGGGTTCCACGATGCCGACCTCCCCCCCGGACGAATCATCGCGGTCGAGCACCTCTGCGTCCGCTACCTCTGGGATGACGCCGCCTATCTCTGGCTCTCTCAGAAGCAATCCGACGAGGAACGGTTCCTGAGCTGCAGCTTGAATCTCCGCTGGCCCGACGAGGGCACCTCCGTGCACTCGCTGGCGGAGGGAGAGGCCGACGAGATCCTGGCCGCCCTCCGCGGCGTGTTCGCCACCATGGCCGCATCCGCGGACGTCGTCACGTCGCATGCCAACGAGGAGGACGACGAGTTTGCCGGCTGGCTCACGTACCGGAATTTCGAGCGGTCCTGGGGGGCCCTCAAGGGGATGCATCGAGAGCTGAGGGCGAGGGGGCTGGGCCTTCGCCAGTGGTCGCGCGACCTGTTCATCCCCAAAAACTGGAAATAGCTCCCCTCCGGCCGACCGCGGGCACGGGGCGGACGGCAGGCGGGCGCGGCCGTCCGGTTGCGCAGCCCGTGCTCACGTCACCATCGATTCGCCTCGGGCTCCTCGAGCGACTCGATCTTCGCCATGATCGGCGCGATGAGGTCGGCGGGGACGAACCGCTGCAGGGCGGAGGCACCGCCGAACCGCGCGACCTGCTTGATCAGCGAGCTGGAGATGTTGGCGTACTCGCCGTCGGCCATCAGGAAGACGGTCTCGATCTCGGGGTCGAGCCGGTGATTCGTGAGGGTCATCCCGAACTCGTATTCCATGTCGGTCAGGGTTCGAAGGCCGCGGAGGATCACCCGGGCCCCGATCCGGCGGACGAACTGGACGGTCAGCTCGTTGAACGACTCGACCGAGACGTTGGAGTATGGCTTCACCACGGCTTCCGCCAGCGCGATCCGCTCCTCGATGGTGAACAGCGAGGTCTTGCCGGGATTGATGCCGATGCCGACGATGAGCCGATCGAAGAGCCGCCGGCCGCGCCGGATGACGTCGAGGTGCCCGAGCGTGATCGGGTCGAAGGTGCCGGCGAAGACGGCGGTCCGGGACGTTTCGAACCCTTCGGGGACCATGGTCACCTCCCGACGGCCGCCTGCGCTAGCCGCGAACGCCCCGCCGCCTCACGCCCTCGATGGCGACTCGCAGCCGGTCCAGGTCGTCCTGGTTGTTGTAAATATGGGCACTGATCCGCAGCCTGCCCCGGCGAGCCGAGACGACGATCCCCTGGGCTCGCAGCGCGTCGGCCGCGGCCGCGGGATCCACGCCGTCGCATTCCATGGCCACGATCCCGGCGACATCGCCGGGGCGAGTCGAGCCGACCACCCGCCACCCGGCCCGCGCGGCGAGCTCGCGGACCTCGGCGGCCCGGTCCAAAATCCGGGCGGAGACGGCCTCCGGCCCGAGCTCCCGGATCAGGCCGAGGCTGGCGCCGAGGGCCTGGAGCCCGGGCATGTTGAACGAGCCCCCTTCCCAGCGCTCGGCGGTCGGCTTGAGGCGGAAGTCCAGATCCGGCGAGTTGTACGAGCCGACGACGCTGTGCCAGCCGACGCCCAGCGGCCGCAGCCGCTCGATCCAGTCGCGGCGGACGAAGAGGATCCCCGCGCCCTCGGGGCCGAGCAGCCACTTGTGCCCGTCGGCCGCGAGGAAATCCACGGGGGTCTTGCGGACGTCGATCGGGAGCGGCCCGAGCCCCTGGATCGCGTCCACGAAGAGCGCGACCCCCCTGGCGTGGCAGAGCTCGCAGAGCAGGTCCAGGTCGTTGCGAAACCCGGAGGCGAACTCGACATGGCTGACGGCCAGGACGCGGGTCGTCGCGTCCATCGCCGCGGCCAGGTCCTCGGGCCAGATCCGGCCCTCCCGCCCCGGCACCAGCCGGACGGTCACGCCGCGATCGGCGAGGTTCATCCAGGGATAGACGTTCGACGGATATTCCTCCGCCGGGACCACCACGCTGTCCCCGTCGCGCCAGGGGAAGCCCTCCGCGACCAGGCCGATGCCCTGGGTCGTCGAGTTGACGAAGGCCACCTCTCCCCGATCGGCGCCGATCAGGCCGGCCGCCGCGTCCCGGGCGGCCTCCAGCTTCTTCCCCCAGGAAGGCCAGTGGACCACGCCGTTTCGCTCCTGGTCCTCGGCCCACGAACGGAGGGCGGCCCCGGACCGCCGGGGCAGGGGGGAGACGGCGGCGTGGTCCAGGTAGACCCAGTCCCCGGTCACGGGGAACTCGTCCGCACGAAGCTGGTCCCAGCGGTCTGCCACTGACGCCTTCCTCAAGGGGGGAGGGGCGAGCCCGGAGGCTCCGGCCCTTACCTCCGCGCGCTCTTGCCGATCAGGAAGAGGGCGAGGCCGACGAGGATCGCCGTGCCGAAATAGCCGTCGAGCGGCCGGCCCTTGCCCTCGCCGTCGGCGGCGGCGGGCTCGTCCTGGGCGCGGGCGACCGGGCAGTTGCCGCCGATCAGTCCCAGCGCCAGGATGGCGGGAGCGATCCGGGAAGTCCACGAGCTGCGTTGGCGTTGCATCGGTCGCGTTCCTTGACGGGCTTGGGTCTCTTGGGGGCTTCCAGGGTCATCGGCAGCCATTCCTGCAATGGCCGGACCCGGCGGCGGAAGGCCCGGCGGGCCATCGCCACGGCCTTCCAGGCGGGACCGCGGGATCGGAGGTGGGCCACGTAATCGTCCAGGGCCACGCCCCAGAAGCGGTATTCGAGGCCCCGGAACTCGAACGCGCCGTTCTCGCGGGGGAGCGGGAACGGCGGGGGCATCTCCGCATAGACGAACGCCAGGATCGACCGGAATCCGGGGCCGAAGATCGCCTGCCAGCGGACCAGCCCGTCCAGGTCGTCGGTCGTCACCCAGTTCTCCCAGTCGCGGCGTCCCCTGGCGTTGCGACCGCGCTTCCCCTTGACCTCGACCACCAGGTTCGACGCCATCCGGGGATAGAGGAGGAAGTCGGGGTTCTTGAGCCCGTCCTCCCCGAAGACGGCGCGCTTCGATTCGTCGATGGCCACGCACGGCACGCGGAGCGACCGCACGAAGGCTTCGAACGCGGCCTCGTAGTGGTTCGAACGGATGGCCATGGACGAGAATCCCTGCCGACGGCCCCACGCGAGATCGGGTCGCGGCGACGGGCCGGATCCCGCGCCGGCCCTCTAACCGTCTCCATCTTCCGGATTTCCGCCTTCAGGTCAATCGCCGCGGGGTGACCGTGGCGATTTCCCCGCCGGTCTGGATGACGGGCAGGAGCGGGCCCGCCGCCGCCGGCCGTCGGCGCGGCCTGGGTGGGAGGAGGGCCTCGGCGTACTCCCAGATCTGCTCCGGAGTCTCGAAGCACTTGGTGAAGGACCACTCGTCGTCGTACTCGCATTCCGCCGTCGTGTACTCGCTGCAGATCTTGGGCCGGTTGTGGTAGATCCGGCAGCGATTGTCGGCGGCCAGGTAGTTGCACTTCGTCATCACGAGCAGATACCACTGCTCCTCGACGGTGTAGATCAACGTCTGGCCGTGGGCGAGATACCAGCGGATCGAATCGAAGTCATCCCAGGTGGTGGGCGTGTCGATGGGGAGCGAGAAATAGCGGCAACATTTGCCCACGCAGTGGTCGCACAGGCATTCGCCCGCCTTGAGCTCGTCGCGGCGAGGACGGATCCGGGAGCGTCGGGATTTCACGGGTGGTCTCTCGAGGTTTCGGCTCGACCCGAGGTCAGTCCTGCGATTTCGAGCGGTTCCGGTAGCGGTTGCTGACCCGCACGAGGAATCGCTGTTCCTCGTCGTTGAGGGCCGCCCGCCCTTCCCGGTGGAGCTTGTCGAGGATTTCATCCATCCGCTGCTCCTCGGCGGCCTCGCGGGCCATCCGCCGCTGGCGTCGCAGCTCCGATCGCCGCCGCCGCCAGCGGCGGACGGCGCTCTCGCGGTAGGGACGGACCTTGGCGGCGGAGTTCTCAAGGCTGGTGTAGCCCTCGGAGAAATCATAGCCGAAGACGCCATCCTCGAAATAGCCGCCGTCCTCCAGCATCCGGGACTCGGTCCGCACGAGCCATTCGATCAGCACGGCCAGGAGGATCAGCGTGACGCCGTCGGACCGCCAGTAGATGACCAGCCGGGCCAGGCCGCCCAGGAAGAGGATCGCCGCGAACGCGTGGGCCATCCACGGGGCGTAGATGCTGTCCCGGGACGACGTGTCGGAATGCGAGGACAGGTACGCCCGGAGCACTCGCCCGTTGTCGAATGGGAGGGCCGGCAGGAGGTTCGCCACAAAGAGGAGGTAATTCAGGTATCCGAACCAGCCGACGAACCAGACTCGCGAGAGTGGCGACGCGAGGGAACCGTCGGCGAGCGTCGGGGCCCCCGTGTCGGTCAGGTCGCCGTGCGGGGGATTGCCGAACGGATTCCAGACCGTCGTGGCCCCGGCGATGAAATAGAGCCCCAGACCGATGCCCAGGAAGAGGGCACCGCTGACCACGGGGCCGGCCAGCGCGACCATGACGGGCTCGCTGCCGCGGGCCGACGCGGCGGGACTCACGAGGTTCCCGAGCGGCCAGAGGTGAACGTCCTCCTGCTCCACGCCCAGCCAGTAGGCCGCCAGCGCGTGGGCCAGCTCGTGGATCGCCAGCGCCGCCAGCAGCAGCGAGAGCCAGCAGAGCGTCTGCGAGAGCTGCCGCACGCCGTCCTCGGCCCGGGTGGCCAGGAGGGCCATCAGGAGCTTGCCGACGACGAACAGGATCAGGAAGACGTGCACCCGAACCGTCGTCCCGAACCAGCGGCCCAGGCGGATCGGGGACCACATCAGAGGATCGCTCATGGGCGGGCCGCTCGGAGTGGGTGACGATCGCGGGATCGGTTACAATGCAACGAGTCGACTCTATCAACACACGCGAAACGTGACAACGCGCCCCGGGTCGCGAGTCGCCTTCCCGCCCCTGCTGGCTCGCGGGGGGCGATGCTCGTCGTCCCCCGGCGGGTGGTCCGGCCTCATCGATTCCTACGGGCGAGCATCCGGCATGCCAGATCCCTCCGATCGCGGAAAGACCGACGTCGCGGTGGACCTCGGGCCTCGTCGCTATACCGTCCGCGTGGTCACGGGGCCCGCCGGGATGGGCGACTTCTTCCGAGAGGCGCTCGGCTCCTCGTGGGCCGGTCGGACCTGCCGGTCCGCGCTCGTGGTCACGGACGGCAACCTGGAACGCCATCCGGCGGTCTCGGGCGGCCTCGGGGCGCTCCGGGACGTCGCCATCGAGCCTCGCCTGGTCGTCCTCGAGCCCGGCGAGGCGACCAAGTGCCTGGCCGTCGCCTCGCGGCTCTACGACGAGCTGATCACGATGCGGGCCGACCGGCACACCGCGGTCGTGGCGATCGGCGGCGGGGTCATCGGCGACCTGGCGGGCTTCGCGGCCGCGAGCTACGCCCGCGGGCTGCCGCTCCTGATGGTGCCGACGACGCTCCTGGCCCAGGTGGACAGCTCGGTCGGCGGCAAGGTGGGGATCAACCATCCCCGGGCCAAGAACATCATCGGGGCCTTCCACCAGCCGTCCGGAGTCTGGGTCGACACCGCCGCCCTGGACTCGCTCCCGGATCGCGAGCTCCGGTGCGGGCTGGCGGAGGTCGTCAAGTACGGGGTCATCCTCGACGCGGATTTCTTCGGCGAGCTGGAAGACCGGTCCGCCGCGATCCTGGCCCGAGACCCCGCGGCCCTCCGTGCGATCGTCGCCCGCTGCTGCCGGCTCAAGGCCGACGTCGTCACCCGCGACGAGCGCGAGGAGACCGGACTCCGCGCGGTCCTCAATTTCGGCCACACCGTCGGCCACGCGATCGAGGCCATCGCCGGCTACGGCGGCGCCTACCAGCACGGCGAGGCCGTCTCGGCCGGGATGGTCGCCGAATGCCGGATCGCGGAGCGGATCGGCTGGATCGGCCCGGAGCTGACGCGCCGCGTCATCGCGCTCCTGGAGCGGTTCGGCCTGCCGGTCGACATCGACGGCTGCACGCCCGCCGCCCTCCACGAGGCGATGGGCCGCGACAAGAAGAACGAGGCCGGGTCGGTGCGGTTCGTCCTCCCCCGGAGGCTCGGCCACGTGGAGTTGACCGCCGCCCCCGGCCGCGACGACGTGATCACGGCGCTGGAGCCGCTCTGCCGATGACCGGGGGACGGGAGGCCTCTTGGACGACGACGACCGGATGACCGAGGTCCTCGACCTCCTCGCCCTGACCATGGTCCAGGGCGTGGGCTCCCTGACCTGCCGCGCCCTGCTCGATCACTTCGGCTCGCCCGGGCGGGTCCTCGATGCCCCCGCCTCGAAGCTCCGCGAAGTGCCCGGCATCGGGCCCAAGGTCGCGGAGCGGATCGCGTCGGCCCGCCGCGACAACGACGCCGAGGCCGAGCTCGACCTCTGCCGCCGCTCCGGCGTCGAGCTGATCCCGCGCGGGTCTCCACGCTATCCGTCTCCCCTGGATGAGATCCCGGACCCGCCCGCCTTGCTCTACGCCCGCGGCACGCTCGAGCCGAGGGATCAGATCGCGGTGGCGATCGTCGGCTCCAGGCACGGCACACCGTACGGCCTTCGGGTCGCGGAGCGGCTCGGGGCCGCGCTCGCCCGGACCGGGTTCACGGTCGTCTCGGGCCTCGCCAGGGGGATCGACGCGGCCGCCCACCGCGGCGCGGTCCGCGCCGGGGGTCGGACCATCGCGGTCCTCGGCAACGGGCTGGCGCAGATCTACCCGCCGGAGCATCAGGGGCTCGCCGCCGAGGTCGAGGCGTCCGGCGCGCTGCTGACCGAACTGCCCATGAGGCAGGGGCCGCTCGCCGGATTGTTCCCGCAGCGCAATCGGATCATCTCCGGCCTCTGCCTGGGCGTCGTGGTCGTGGAGGCGGCGCCCCGGAGCGGCTCGCTCTCCACGGCGAAGCACGCGGAGGAGCAGAATCGCGAGGTCTTCGCCGTGCCGGGCCCGGTGGACAGCCTGGCGAGCCGCGGCTGCCATCGCCTGATCCGCGACGGCGCCCGGCTGGTGGAGTCGGTGGACGACATCATCGAGGAGCTCGGGCCCCTCTCCCGCGAGGTCCGCGCCGCGCCCGACGAGCCGGCGGTCCGCCACCCGGCCGAGCTGGCGCTCTCGGAGCAGGAGCGGTCGCTCCTCGGCCACCTGGAGGACCAGCCGTCCGGGGTGGACCAGTTGATCGTCCGGACGCGATTGACGGCCTCTCAGGTCATGGCCACGCTCAGCGTCCTGGAGATGAAGCGGCTGGTCCGCCGGCTGCCGGGCCATCAGTTCGTCCGGGCCTGAGTCGTCGGCCCGACCCTCCGATTTCGCGCCCCATGGTTGCCGAGGCAAGTCGAGGACTCCTGGAATGACCCCGGAAGCGACCCTGATCCGGATCCGAGAACGAGGTCACCTCGACCTCCTCGATCTCGCCCTGCTCGTGATCCGCCGGCGACCCCGCGCGATCGGCCTGGCGGCCGCGGCCGGGATCGCCCCGTTCGCGACGATCAACGCGCTGCTCCTCTCGAATCCCGAGTTCCCCCGCGGCCTCTGGCCCCTGCTGCTCTACTTCGAGTTCCCCTGGGCCACCGCCCCGGTCACGCTCGTCCTGGGAGGGCTGATGTTCGGCCGCCGTCCGCGGCCGCGAGAGATCCTCGGCCAGCTCGCCCGCGCGACCCCCGCCATGGTCCTCGTCCAGGTCATCTACCGCGGCCTGCGGGCCACGATCCTGCTGCTGCCGTTCGTCTCCGCCAACCCATGGTTCGCCAATCCGGTCATCCTCCTGGAGAGGGCCGGCGCGGCGACGGCCATCCGGCGGTCGGCGCGGCTGGCGATGCTCTGCCCGACGGCGACCCTCCCGATGGCCATCGCCGAGATCGCCTTCGGCCTGATCTTCTCGATCTGCTTCTGGGTCGGGACCGGTGCGGCGATCTCCACGTTCATCCGCGGCGAGACGACCTGGGCACGGCCCGCCCTCGGCGATGCCAGCGGCCTCCGCTTCCAGGCCGGCGTCTGGATCGCCGTCGCCTTCTTCGGAGTCGCCCGGTTCTTCCTCTACATCGACCAGCGGGTCCGGTCCGAGGGCTGGGAGCTGCGCCTCCGGCTCCGAGCCGCCGCGATGGAGCTGGAAGGACGGCCGCGATGAGCCTCCTCCCGCTGGTGCTCGCGACGAGCCTCCTCGCGAGCCGGCCGGACGACGATCGATCGCCCGGTGCCGCGATCGCGGCCGCGGCCGATGCCGAGGCCGGCTCGTCGGCCAGGGCCGCGATCGGCCGCCAGCACTATCCCTGGTACGACGCCGACCGCGACGAGATCAGGCCCCTCCTCCCGGAACCATGGTCGTGGTCGCGGCGGATCGAACGCGTCCTGGAGTCGATCGGGGACTGGTTCCGCCGCCACTTCGGCGGTCCCGAGGGAGGCGGGACGCGGGGGGGAGGGTCGCTCCTGCCCACCCTCCTGTTCCTGATCGCCGGCGCGGCCCTGGCCGTCCTCTGCTGGCGACTCTGGCGTCTCCACGAGCGAGCGGCCCGGCAGGCCGACGTCGCCGCCACGATCGGCGAGGCGGCCCGGCTAGCCGGCATCGCACCCGGCGCCGGCCTCGCCTCGGTCGACCCGTGGGCCGAGGCCGAACGGAGGCGGCTCGCGGGCGACAGGCAAGGGGCCGTGACCTGGCTCTTCCTGGGCCAGATCCTGGCGCTCGATCGGGCACGGCTCATCCGGATCCTGCCGGGCAAGACCGGCCGGCAATACGCGGCGATGCTCGAGGATCGCGACCTTCGGGACGACCTGCGGGCCACGCTCTCGGTGTTCGAACAGGTCTATTACGGGCGGAAGGATCCGGAGGCGAGCGTGGTCGATCGGCTCTGGGAGCGTGCGGCGTCATTCCGCCGCCGGCTCGCATCCTCCGAGAAAAATCCGAGTTCATGATCATGCGCCGTAGACAACACCTCTGGATTGGGCCCATGACGTCCGCGGTGCTGCTCGCCGCGCTCGCCTTCGGCTGCGGCAGCGGGCCGGAGACGGCCTACGGCACCAGCCGCGGCGCCAGCCTCAACGGCACGGGGGCGTTCGCCGAGCTCCTCCGGGCCCAGGGGCACCGGGTGCGGTCGGCGCGTCGGCTCACCGACGAGCTGGCGGGCTGGGCCGACGTCATCGTCCGGTTCGCCGGCACCCCCGGCCCGCCGGGCCGGGACGAAGCGGCATGGTATTCGAGCTGGCTGCTCCAGGACCCGGCCCATGCGCTGGTCTACGTGGTCCGGGACTATGACGCCGAGCCCGAGTACTGGCAACGGGTCATCACCGGCCTCTCCGAGTCAGAGCCGGCCGACCGGCGGGCCGAGGCCGAGTCTCGTCGCGAACGGGCGCGCGACTGGGTCCTGAGGCTCCCGAACCAGGCGGAGCATCCGGCGGATCCGGCCTCGTGGTTCTCCATGTTGCCGGCCGTGGAGCCCCCCGCGACCTGCAAGCGCCTCGGCGGACCATGGGCCGATGGGATCGACGCGAGCGAGGCCGCGATCCCCCTCCATCAGGCCATCAAGCTCGACCCGGAGAGGATGAACGCCCTGTTGACGGGCGACGGGAAGGTGCTCGCGGCCGAGTGGGAGTCGGCGGAGGGGGGAGACGTGCTCGTCCTCGTCGGCGGATCGTTCCTGCTCAACCTGCCGATGGCGATGCCGGCGCGGCGGCCGCTCGCCGAGCAGGTGGCCGACTGGATGTCCGGCGGCCCGAAGAACATCGCCTTCGTGGAAGGGATCGACGCGCTCGGCGAGCCTCGCGGCCCGCGGACGCTCGTCGAGCTCGTCGAGGACCTGCCGAGCTTCCGCTGGATCGCCGTGCATCTCGGCGTGTTCGCACTGGTCGCGAGCGTGGCGAGGGGCGTCCGGATCGGCCGGCCGCGGGCGGCGGCCGTCCCGGGAGTGGGTAAGCCCTCCGACCATGCCGCGGCCCTGGGCGACCTCCTCGGACGCAGCCGCGGCGGCGAGGCCGCCGCCCACCATATCCTCGACGCCTACCGCCGCTGGAGGTCCGGCGACGACCGGACCGACCGCTCCGGCTGAGCCGGGACCGCGGGCGAGAGGGCGGCGTGCTCCGCGAGGATCCGCTGGACCTCGGCGATGGCCTGGGGGTGGTAGTAGATGTTGGTGTGAGTCGCCGGCACGAGGAGCTGGCTCTCGGCGTTGTCGAGCAGGGCGCTGGAGAGCGGGACGACCAGGTCTCCGCCGTCGCGCTCGGGGCTCCGATGCGCGTGGCCGGCGATCGTGTGCAGGGTCACGTCCGTGCCGAGGGGGAGGTCCCGGATGACCGGCAGGAACGGCTGCCCGGACTGCATCAGGTCGACGCTGCTGGGGAGCCGCCTTGCGTAGGGCCCGCGGATGGCGCCGGGGTTGTCTCGCTTGATCTGCTCCATCATGGCCGACGTGTCCGAGGCCGGCTGGACGAGCCGGGCCGCCGTGCGGCCGAGGATCGACCCGGCCACGGGGGAGCCCATGTGCGGCGTGGCGATGAAGACGACGCGGCGGATCATCGGCGACGGCTCGAAGTAGAAGAGCTTCCGGAGCGCCGTCCGGGCCTCCTCGGTCATCACCAGCCGGTCGATCGGGACGTTCGAGAACTCGTTCCAGACCCGGTCCCCGCTGTGGGTGATCTGCATCCGCGAGACGAGCCCTCCCATGCTGTAGGCGACGACCACCATCCGGCGGAGCGCCGGATCGCGGCCCTCGGGGTCGAGCGCCCGCTCGATCTCCCGGAGCTGATCGCGGAGGATGGACGCGGTCCGAAGGCTCGTGGCCCCGGTCGGATAGCGGTAGACCCAGATCTGATACCGCTCCACGAACCCCGGTGTCTGATAGAGCGTGACCATCATGTCGTTGAAGAGGAACGGCTCGTCCAGCAGCCCGTGGACCAGGAGGACGGGGATCTTCCCGGGCTGGTACGGCTCGAGCATCCGGATGCCGGCCTTCGCGAGCATCCGCGACGGGAACACGAAGCCCGCCAGGCCGAACGGACCCTTCTCGGCCTGGATCTCGTGAGCCAGCCGGTTGCCGGCCGCGAAATTCCCGTACAGCGGAGATTGCCCCGGGCCGAGCGGCGCGACGGCCTCCCGCAGCGGGTCGTGGAACTCGAGCGCGTCGACGGGCAGCCGGTCCGTCCCCGGCACGAGCCATGCATCCAGGTCGGGGCGAAGGACGGCGGTCGCGTTGAACGCCGCCTGGCTGGGGAGGAACTCGTCGGCCGGGCTCCGCTTGGGGTTCGTCCTCTGGATCGCCACGTCGGCGCCGAGGCCCGGGCGGATCGTCTCGGCGCCGTGCTCATTCGGATTCGGCCTCAGTCGGGTCGGGTCCTCGACGCGGGTGAAGTCGTCCGGCTGCCAGACGAAGCCGCGATGCGTGACGGGCACGACGACCGAGCCGGCCGGCGTGTTCACCGTGAGGTGCGACCGGGCGTCGAGCCGTCCATACTCCTGCGCCGTCCGCAGGCAGTCGCGAAGCGCCTCGTTCGCGAGCCGGAGCGCCTTGCGGGCGTCCGGGTCCTCGGGTCCGACGGCCTTCGAGGCGACGAGGTAGGCCGCCGTGCCCATCACGGCCGCCTCGTAGTAGCGGTCGACGCACGCGTCCTTGCCGCATGGCTCCAGGCGATGGCCCTCGCGGAGCGCCCGCTCCGCGCGAGGGATCAGGGACTCATGCCGGGCCTTGATAACCCGGATCAGGCCGGTCGGTTCCACCGCCACGGGCCGCGCGGTCTGGCACCCCTGGATCGTGACCAGGGCGAGCGCGAGCCAGCCGAGGATCCGCCGCGGGCCGAGTAGCTCGCGCGTGGTCACCCGGCGTGGTGTGTTGCGGATCATGGCGGTGGATCACTACGTCAGCACTGGTGTCCGATCAGGGTGTCTCACGGGCAAGATCGGCCGGAGCTTCGCCCCGCGTGCAGCAAATTCACGACGACGGTCCCGCGGCCGTCGTCGCAATCCACGGATCTCGCGGGATCCGGACGACCGGAAGACTCGCGGCCCCACCCCGCTCGAGCCGCACCGCCGACGTCCTTCCCTTCCGGGGCGCCTTCTGATCTGATGGCAATCGGACTACCGCGAGGATGCACGAGGATTGCCGCGAATGAGCGACCCCCCGACCGAGGTGACTTTCCTCGACGACGGCGACGACGGCCACGATCAGGGTACTCGCTTCACGCCCCCGGATTCCCCGCCGACGGTGGCCGCCGTCGAGCGCGGGCCGGTGGAGGAATGGGCCCGCCGCGTGACGGCGGAGATCAACAAGGTCTTCGTCGGGCAGGATCGACTGGTCCGAGGGGTCCTCACGGCACTCCTGGCGGGCGGCCACGTCCTGGTGGAGAGCGTGCCGGGCCTGGGCAAGACCTTGCTCGTCCGCGCCTTCGGCCGGGCGCTCGGGTGCGAGTTCAATCGGATCCAGTTCACGCCCGACCTGATGCCCTCCGACGTCACGGGTTCCCCCATCTACGACGAACGGATCCACGACTTCCGGTTCCGGCCCGGCCCGGTCTTCACCCAGCTCCTGCTCGCCGACGAGATCAATCGCGCGCCCGCCAAGACGCACTCCGCGCTCCTGGAGATCATGCAGGAGGGCCGGGTGACGATCGACGGGACGAATCACCCGATCGAGCCCCCGTTCCTCGTCCTGGCGACCCAGAACCCGATCGAGTCCGAGGGGACCTACAACCTGCCGGAGGCCCAGCTCGACCGCTTCCTCTTCAAGCTGCTGGCGAGCTACCCGGCCCTGGAAGACGAGGTGGAGATCCTCCGGATGCACACCCGGGAGACCCCGCCTGATCGGGAGCTCGCCTCCCAGCTCGCGGCGGTGACGTCCCCCGCCGAGGTCATCGCCATGCAGGGTCGTGCCGCCCGGGTGCTCGCGGACGATCACGTCCTGGGCTACATCGCCGCCCTCATCCGCGCGACCCGGAAATGGCCGGCGTTCAGCCTGGGCGTCTCGCCCCGCGCGGGGGTCGCCATCCTCAAGGGGGCGAGGGCGGTCGCCGCGCTGGAGGGGCGGGACTATACCGTGCCGGACGACGTCCAGGAGGTGGTCCTCCCGGCCCTCCGGCATCGCGTGATCCTGACGCCCGAGGCCGAGATCGAGGGCCGATCCGCCGACGAGCTGCTCTCCGAGCTCGCGCGATCGGTCGAGGTCCCCCTCCGATGACGACGGCCCGCTCGAGGATCTGGCCCGGCCGCCCGCTGGCGACCCTCCTCCTCGCGCCGGCCTTGCTCGCGCTGGCCGTGCTCGCGGGTGACGCGGTGAAGCCGCTGGTGATCGCCCTCGACCTGATCGTCGCGACGATCGCCCTGGCCGACCTCGCCACACTCCGAGGGTCCGCCCGGTTCCGGATCGAGCGGGGATGCGAGAGGACCTGCTCGATCGGAGAGCCCCAGGTCGTGACCCTGGCGATCGAGAATCTCGACTCCCGCCGCCGTCGACTTCGCCTCCGCGACGACGTCCCCGCGACGTTCTCGGCCGACCCCTTCGAGTTCCTGCTCGAGATCCCCGGACGCGCCCGCGCGGAGGTCACGTATCGCTTGATCCCGGGGCGCCGCGGGACGTATCGCTTCCACCGGGTCGACGCCGCCGTGTCGAGCCGGCTCGGGCTCTGGCAACGGGTCACCACCTGGCCGCTCCGGACGGAGCTCTCGGTCTATCCGGACATCCGGCAGATCGCCCGCTACACGCTGCTCGCCCGACGCGACCGGCTCAGCGCCATCGGGCTGAGGTCGTCGCGGCAGCTCGGGACCGACAACGAGTTCGAACGGCTCCGCGATTACATCGAGGGCGACGATCCGCGGCACCTCGACTGGCGTGCCACGGCACGCCGCCAGCGGCTGACCGTCCGTGCCCACCAGCAGGACCAGAGCCAGCGCGTCATCTTTCTCGTGGACTGCGGCCGGATGATGGCGGGCGACACCGGCGGCGGCCTCTCGCCGCTCGACCATGCGCTTAACGCCATGCTCCTGCTCGCCCACGTCGCGCTCCTCCGCAACGACCAGGTCGGCCTGATGGCCTACTCCGACCGGACGCTCGCCTACGTCCCCCCCACGGGCGGCTCGCGACGGCTTCGGCGGCTCGTGCACGCGGTCCACAACCTCTTCCCCGAACCGGTCGAATCGGGCCACGGCCGCGCCCTCATGGAGCTGGAGACGCGCTGCCGCAAGCGGTCGCTGGTGATCCTGCTGACGAACCTCTTCGACGAGGTCAGCGCGGGGATCCTGGCGGAGCACCTGCGGAACCTCACGGGCCGGCACCTGCCGCTCGGGGTCTTCCTCCGCGACCACGACCTGTTCGCGATGGCCGACGCGGCCGCGGAGGCGGACCCGGCCGGCGGGCCCGGGCTGTTCGCGGGCGCCGCCGCCGCGGACCTGTTAAACTGGCGGGAGCGCGTCCTGGCCGGGCTTCGGCGCGAGGGGGTGCTCACGCTCGACGCCTTCCCGGGCGAGCTGACCGGCAACCTCGTCAGTCGCTACCTGGCGATCAAGGCGCGTCACCTGCTGTAGCCCGGGCCGAGGAGAGCGACGACCCGGCCCGGCCCGGAAAGTCCATGAGAACCGTCCCGTCCCCGCTTGAAGGTCCTTGCCATGGAACCCGAGAGGAAGCCCGAGCCGGCCTCCGATGAGCTGGATTACTACGCCCCACCCCGGAGCGAACTGGAGCCCGTCCGTGCCGACATGTTCGAGGGGCCGGGAGTCGTCCCCTTCGAGGTCGGTCGAATCCTCGCGGCCACATGGATCGTCTTCAGGAACCGAATGTGGGTCACCCTGGGGATCGCCTGGGCGGTCTTCCTCCTGATGCTCGCGACCGGCCAGATCCAGACCCGGATCGCCAGCCGGCTGTCCCTGGCGCCGGCCGACCGCGCCGCGTATTACCTCGTCCAGTTCGTCCTCTTCGTCGGCGGATACGTCCTGTCCACCTGGTTATCCCTGGGGCAGAACCTCGCCTTCCTCTCGGTCTCCCGGGGCGAGGAAGCTCCATCGAACCGCCTCTTCCAGGGTTGGCCGTATGTCCTCACGTCGCTCCTGGCCAGCCTGGTCCTCACGGTCCTGCTGCTGGGCGTCCTCGTGATCATCCTCACGCCGGCGAGCATCATCGCCGAGGTTGCCGGCCGGGACCCGCTCTTCTTCGCGGCCGGAGTCGGCCTCGGTGTCGTGGTGATCTCGTACGTGGGGATCCGGATGTCCCAGTTCAACTACTTCATCGTCGACCAGGACCTCGGCATCACGGACTCCCTCCGGGCCTCCTGGGAATCCACCCGGGAGGCGGCCGGGAAGCTCTTCGTGCTCTACGTCTCGCTCCTGTTCATCAACGTGGCCGGCCTCTGCTGTCTCGTCATCGGCCTGATCTTCACAGTGCCGTTCAGCACCCTCGCGCTCGCCGTGGCCTACCTCTCCCTGACCGGACAGCCGCTCGCCCCCCGCGAAGACATCCCCGAAACCTGGGCCGAGGACGAGCCGTCCTGGTGACGGGACCGCCCCCGTCCTCGTCTCCTCCTTGCCGGGCAAACATGGAGTCGTCCGCGCCCGAAAGTCGCCTCATCTCTGCCCGCATGCTGCTCATCGGATTTGGGTTTGATCGTCGCGCCCGCGATCCCGCCATGGGATCGTAAATCCTTGCCAATTCTTGTTTAAAGTACGATTTCGTGATTGGCTTCGATGGCAACATCCCGAGATATTTGACGGTCTTCGAGTGCTCACCAGTCGGCACACTCCGGCCCGCAATCTGCGCGGGCGCAACGGCGGGTGGCCGTGGTGGAACACCACGGAGAGCAGGCCGAGTGGTTGGACAGGCATTTCTTCGGGGCCGAGCCGGTCCCGTGGTGTTCCACCACGGCCACCCGGAGGGCCTGCGTGGCTACAAGGAATAGCAAGATCCAACACCGCGTCGTGCGACAATCCCGGCTTCGATGGCAACATCCCGAGATATCTGACGGTCTTCGAGTGCTCACCAGTCGGCACACTCCGGCCCGCAAGCTGCGCGGGCGCAGCGGCCCAACGGCATGCGAGCCATGGCCCCGGGCGCAGGCCATCCCTCTTCCGCGTCGATCAAGGCCACGTTCAACGGCCAGGCCGAGCCTCCCCGGTCCTGAGTTCGCCCTGTCGACGAGGCGCAACCTCCGCCGGCCCGCGTCTCCCGCGCGGGCCGGCGCCGACCTTCCCTGGATACCGACAACCGGATTGCCAAAGACGGTAGCAGGCCCGCTCACTCCTCGAAGCGGCGAGGGGCGAGCACGAGCAACCCGGACCGTACCCTCCGTTCCGTCGTCGCCCACCGCTCGCGCGCGGAGGCTCCCTATCTCAATACAATCCACGGAACGTCGCCGCCGGTTTCACCAAAATGGAAAAACCCGCACGAGCCTCGTTCAGCCCTTCTCCCGAACGCTCGCATCGTCATCACCGCGCCAATCCGTCGAACCACCCGGGAGGGGGACGGCCCGTTGGCCCGCAGGCGAACGAGGGATGGCTCCGTCCGGCCACGCTCCCAGAGCGCTCGGACGTCGAACAGGCGGCGGAATGACTCGGCCTGGCCCCATCATCCGAGGGCCAGTGCCCTGGCTTGACGCTTCATCGGCGTGGAGTCCGGCCGTAGCAGACTGGCCAGGGACCCTGACGGAGCATTTCCCCCATCTCCGAACTTCTCTGTCTAGGGTGTGAGGCCACTGATTTCGCCGGATTCCGCCCAACGGGGCTCAAGCCGCCGTCGTCGCTCATCATGGGGTCCAACCGGCCGCGTTCGAGACGATCGCCACGGGCTACGTCGCGCCTACCGGCCTCAAGCTTGCAGACCCTACCAACCAGGCCTATGGATCGGTCGGCTATACGATCAGCGACGTGGTGGACATCGAGCCGGGGGCGATGCTTCACGCCTACCCCCGGTGCGTCGAGAAACACCTCGGCATGAGCCGATCCCTGAAGGACAGGCCCTCGGCGCCGAGGCAGTACCTCGACGCCCTGGCCGAGGCGAAGTCGGCCGACTCCCGGAGCTTCACCGGCCGGTCCCCCGGCCAGGGCGGGTCGCTGCGTCGGCGGCTCCGCGACATGCCGATCGACTTCACGCAGACCTATTGAGGTGTCCCGTGTGGATCTCGGTTCGAGACCGGCCCGCCGACGGGGATGGCCCCGTGGATATCTGGCGGCGGGGCGAAGGCCGTATTGCCGACTGCAAATGCCATCGCCTCTCGGTCTCCGGCCCGACCGGGGTGCCGCTCGCTCAGTGGTATCAGCTCTACGGGGGCTATGCCGGCGGGGCCACCGTGGGCCACTGGCGGGAGAAGCCCGGACCGCCGGGTGGAGCGTGACCGATGGCCCGCATCAGCGACCCGAAGGCCCCGGAAGCCCAGGTGGCGATCAAGGACTTCGGCCGATTCGAGACCAACTCGGACCCGCACGACGTCCCGCCGGGGACCGCCGTCAAGCAGGTGGACGCCGCCTCCGTTCGGCCCGGCGAGCTGCGGGCGAAGCCGGGAGTCAAGGTGGTGCAATTTGACTGAGTCGGTCGCATTGCATGCACGATGCGATCAGGTGGCCAAGAACTCACGCCCAACGGGGGAGAGAATTCAATTCGGCGCGGGCCGGATGGCCTCGGGCCGCTTGTGATTCCCCCCTACGGCTTCTCGGGCGGGGCATCGTCGAGGGGCGCCGTGGCAGGCGGCGGCCCGAACTCGACATAACCTTCGCCGGGTCGGTACTCAATCGAGAGGCCGGGCCGCTCGCGACGAAGGGCGTGTACGCCTTCCTGAGTGACCCGCGTATTGGTCAGGTCCAGCTCGCGGAGGTTCGGCAGCGAGCGGAAGACCTCCAGGCTCGCGTCGGTGACGTTCGTGTAAGGGAGCTTCAGCTCCCTCAGGTTCTTCAAACCCTTCAGGTGGGTCAGGCCGGCGTCGCCTACGGGGTTGAAGCCGACAAAAAGCTCCTCCAGGTTTTCCAGCCCGCCGAGGTGGGCCAGCCCCGCGTCGGTGATCGCGGTGTTCGAAGCGTAAATCCTTCGAAGGTTGATCAGCCCCTTTAAGTGGGCCAACCCCGCGTCGGTGATCGGCTTCCGGGGCTTGTCGTCCGCTATCGACCGGCCCCGGAGGGAAAGGCTCTCGACCTCGTAGAGCCTTTCGACATGGGCCAGCGCCTCATCGTCCAGCTCATCGAAAAGGTGATCGGTCTCGGCCAGTGAGTGGATGTCGGTGGAGGGGTCGACGATTCCGGCCTTCTTGAGATAGGCCAGGTCCTCCTCCGTCGGCTTCGGCACGACTTCATTCGTCCGACGCAGCAGGTCAATGTACCCCTCGACGAGTTTCTTCAGCTCATCGTGGCCGTGCTCCCCGCCCGCTCGCTCGGCGAGCTTCTTGAGCCGGCGCCAGAACACAGGCGCGAGGCGGTCGCGGGAGCGGTCCTTGAAAGAGCCGGCCGTCAGCGCCTTGGCCTCGGCAACGTCCGCGTTGTCGGCGCCCTGCAGTGCGGCCTGGGCGTCGAGGCCCTGCTTGATGAGCCGCTCGGCGTCCTCGAAGCGCCGGGCCTCGGTGGCGACCAGGGCACGCATACCGAGCAGCGCCGCCACCTCCTTGCTCTCGGCCCCTTCCCGATCCGCCTCGATCTCCTGCGCCCGGAGGAGCAGTCGCTCGGCCGAGGGGAAGTCCTTGCGCTCCATCGCGGCCCCGGCCAGCATGAAAAGCACCTTGGCCCTCTTCTCGTCGTCCGGCGCCTTCGCCTTCTCCTGAAGGGCGAGCCAGCGGTCGAGGGGGCCCTCGCCGTCCGCCGGACGGCCGCGGAGGAAGGCCAACTGGCCGAGGTTGAAGAGGGACTCGGCGATATCGGGGTCGTCCGGCTTGAGGACCTTCTCGCGGACCGCGAGGCCGCGCCTGTAATACTCCTCCGCGAGCCGGCCGTGCCGCTCGACCTCCGTCTCCGCCGGCTTCGGCGCGTCCGCGGCCTCCGCCTCGATCTCCTTCTCGAGCGCCTTGATGTCCAAGCGGGAGGCCATAGCCGTGTGGACATCGCCCAGGTCGTCGAGCAACTCGGCTCCCGGGTCGCTCTCCAACTTCGACAGTGCCTCGCGGATCTGGACCGCTCGCATCAGCTCCCCCTCAGCCTCGGCGTATTCGCCGTGCGATAGGTGGAAGAGGGCCAGGCGGTGAAGCACCCCCGCGACCTCGATGTCCTTCTCCCCCTTGGCCTTGACCAGCACCTCGAGCGCCCGCTTGAGCATCGGCCCTGCGGAGTCGGCGTCCTTCCCCTTGGCGAGCAGGCGGCACATCGCCAGCATCGAGATCGTCGTGGCGGTGTCGGGGTGCTCGGCCCTCTGGGCCTTCTCGCGAATCTTGAGCGCCCGCCGGATCAGGGGATCGGCCGCGTCGTACCGCTTTTGCTTCTTGTCCAGGTAGAAGCCCGCCAGCACTTCCAGGGGTTCGGCGACCCGGAGGTCGTCCGGGCCGAGCTTCTCGGCCTCGCCGACGACCTCAGTGAGGATCAGCTCGGCGCGAGCGAGCGAACCGGCCTTGATCGCCTTGCCGGCCTCCTCGTATCTCCGCGTCCACGCCTCCGGCTTGTCGGGTGCGTCCTGGGCCGACAGCGACGCGACCGCCACCACCACGGAGAGGACGAGCATGATGTCCCTCCCGGACACCGCCGGCCGGTGCGCCGGTGCGCACGTGTCAACCGTCTTCGGTAGAATTCATGCGTTGGATCTGAACAGAATCCGCTACGACTATCAATGCTGTTCACTCCGCTTGGAAAGTCCGACCATAATCAGACCGCTGCGCCTTTACCGGCTGGCCGGGGCAGATGTCGCATGGGGCTCGTGCTTTGTCACAGCCAAAAGTTCGGGTCGTTCCGAGCCGGAAGCGTCAGCGACGGTAGATCCCAAATCATGAATTGGCCGTCGCTGACGCTTCCGGCTCTGACGTGCGGCTCAGCGTCCGGAACCCGTCATTCAGGCTGTGACAGAGAACCAGGCGTTCCTGAGCGACTCATCTCGCCAGGTCCAGATCAGGAACCAAGGAAATCCTGGTTCATCCGGCGGAAGCGCGCGCCGGGAGATTCGCGACGCCACTCCTTGAAATGGGGAATTGTTGAGCTGGAGGCCCCCGATCTTGTAGGGTGTGTCAAGCGAAGCGCAGACGC
>NZ_JAALJH010000081.1 GCF_011064615.1 Aquisphaera insulae
CCGCCTGCGAATTGACAAAGAACGACCCGTCCATCTGCGGGACGTCGCGACCGCGACTCCCCCTCGGCCCCTGATTCCTGCGTCCTGATTTTCCACGTCTCGCTCGCCCCGACAGGGGGAGATGACGCTCATCCCCTCCCGGATGGCTGTGGCGGCGAGAAGCCTCCCTTAGTCTTCCCGATTTGACAGGCACGAGTCGCCTGGAGCATCATCCCACTGGCACGGACGCTCAACGAGGATCTGCCAGGGGAGGCTGTAGGTGGAAGCTCGCGGCGTCACGCCTGCGGCGGGCCGCTCATGTCACGGCGACGGATCGCTGCCGTTCTGATGGGGTGATCGATGAAGGACGACGCGAACGACGTGGCGAAGACGCTGATCGAGGGCGCACTGACCGCCTTCCGCTCCAGCAAGAGCCTCGCCGACAAGGCGGTGGCCCAGCTCACCGACGAAAAGCTGCACATCGCCCTCGACGAGAACACGAACAGCATCGCCGTGATCATGAAGCACGTCGCCGGGAACCTGCTCTCGCGCTGGACCGATTTCCTGACCTCGGACGGGGAGAAGCCCTGGCGGGACCGGGACGACGAGTTCATCGACTCGCTGAAGACCCGAGACGAATTGATGGCCTGCTGGGAGTCCGGCTGGCAACGGCTGTTCGATTCCCTGTCCGCCCTGACCTCCGATGACCTGGGCAAGTCGGTGGCGATCCGGGGCGAGCCGCATTCCGTACCCCTGGCGATCCAGCGCTCGCTGGCCCATTGCAGTTATCACACCGGCCAGATCGTCCAGATCGCCCGCATCCTGGCCGGGGACACCTGGACCACGCTCACCATCCCTCGGGGGGCCTCAGCGGGGTTCAACCAGCGGGTCTGGGGCCAGGGACACTACCAGACGCCGGGGCCCGACGCGCGATGACGGTACAGGCCACGAAATCCTCAACGCCATGGCGGCCTGAGATGGTTCATCTCAGCTCCCGCGATTCGGCTCCGCTCCCCGGAGCGTCCGGCATTTTGATGCGGAAGAGCCCGCCCCGGATGACGGCCCGGTAGACGATCTGGACGACCGCCCCGACGAGGTGCGTCGCGGCCACGATGACGACTTGCCAACCTTCATATCCCGATCGCCGCACTCGCCTCTACGAGTGCGGCCTTGCTCATTCGCTTCGGAATCCTTTCTGCCCGGCTCATTGCCGCCGGCGGGATCGTCGGGTTGCTCGCATCCACCTTGCCGGCGGGTTGACACCGGCCATTCTTACCCATGCTCACTTCTTGCTTTCAGGGCCCTTTTCGTTCTCGATTGGGGTCTCGCTCGCGTTCCCCCAATCCGACCAGCCGAGGTAGTAATTCCTCGTCTTGAAGCCCAGCCGTTCGAGGACGAACGCATCGACGGAGGCCCGACCACCGCCCTGGCAGTGAGCGATGACGGGCTCTCCCGGCTTCACTCCGGCCTGCGCGAGCTTCCGGGCAAGGGCCGCATCGTCGAGAAACCGGCCATCTTTGTCGACGAGGTTGACCCATTCGATGCTGCATGAGGCGGGAATGTGACCGACTCGTCTGGCTCGCCTGTCCTGCCCCGCGTATTCGGCGTCGCTCCGAGCATCAACGATGGCATCGGACTTCGAGCCGACCGCCGCGAGCACCTCGTCCCGGGTTGCGTGCCGGTCGCCACGGAAGACGACCTTGAACGCTCTCGGCTCGACGGCCGGAACGTCGGTCGTCACGGGTCGCTTCTCCGAAGCCCAGAGGGAGAAATTCCCGTTGATGAGTCCCACTCGCTCGACGCCCAGGTAACTCAGCAGCCACCAGAGCCGAGCGGCGTCCAGTTGCCGTCGAGCGTCGTAAACAAGCACATCCGACTTCGGGCCGATTCCCAGGGGAGCGATCCACCGCTCCCACAGAGCTCGGTCCGTCAGGGCCCCGGGTTTTGCCGCCATGGCCTCGACCGCGTTCGCATCAACCCAGACCGCCCCCGGGAGGTGGCCCCTCTCGTAATCCGCCCTCGGCCGAGTATCGAGGATGCGAAGGTCTTCCTCTCCGAGACGCTTCTGAAGCTCGTCGAGAGTCACGAGCCGTGCGAGATTCGCCCCCGACGCGGGGGTCGCGGATGCGAGCACGGGAAGAAGGACCAGGGGAACCGCCAGCCGGAAACTGAACACGATACTGATCCTCCGTAACGAGAATCACGAAACGCCTCATCCGTGGCCCGAGGCTGGCCTTGGTCGAGTGCCCAGGTCTCTCTGCAACGTTCTCATCAGAACATATGCAATCTCGAGTCCGGTTGAGCCTCTATCCCGCCAGAGGTGGAAACGGGCACCTTGCCCGGATGTTAGCTGAAGCCTCTAATATTGGCTACCGATATCGGAGCGACAAGGCGTGAGCGAATTGCTGACCAGGATGTTCTTCGGGGGGTTCGTGCGGTTGCACATCCTCTACCACGCGACGAAGGAGGACATCTTCGGCGTGGAGATGATGGAGGAGCTCGCCCGTCACGGATACGAGGTCGGTCCCGGCACGCTCTATCCGATGCTTCAGAAGCTCGAAGAGGCCGGTTACCTCACCTCGCACGCCGAGGTCGTGGGGGGTAAGACTCGGAAGTATTACCGGGCAACTCGCGAAGGGGCCGCCGCGCTCGAGGCGACCAGGGCCAAGCTTCGCGAGCTCGTCAAGGAGGTCCTGGAAGACAGGCCTCCAAGACCGTCCATCGAATCAAACCGGCGAAAAGGGTCCTCCTGAGGGGCGTTGCCCCAGAGAGCCAACATGAGGCGACACGCCGCAGTCTTCGCGAGTTCCCTTCTCCTCGCCGCAGCGGCATCGGGCTGTGGTGGACCCGTTCCGGCCGCAACCACCGATGACGCGAAGCGCTCGGAGGACCTGGCAGCGGAAGTGAAGGCTCTCAAGGAGCTCGTGCCCGACCAGGCCCACATCATGGCCGACGTCGGCTATCACTTCACGAACCTCTGGTTCGCCGGCGGGGCCGAGAACTGGCCGCTCGCCGACTTCTACCTCAACGAATCGAAGTCTCATCTCCGGTGGGCGGTCCGGGCGAAACCCATCCGCAAGGATTCGGCGGGCCGGGACGTCAATCTTCCGGGCATCCTCGAGGCGTTCGAGAATAGCCAGCTCACGCAGCTCAAGGGGGCCGTGGACAGGAAGGACCGAACGGCATTCGAGGCGGTCTATCGCGAGAGCCTCACGGTCTGCTATGCCTGCCACAAGGCATCCGACAAGCCGTATCTCCGCCCCCAGATCCCGACGCAGCCCGTGGCGGGCATCATCAACTTCGACCCCAAAGCGAATTGGCCGCTCTGATTCGAGCCGCGACGTCGGTCCGTCCCGAAGGGAACCCGTGTCATGAACCCGATCGTCTTCGCCATGAGGCGGCCGCTCACGGTCATGGTGGCCGTGGTCGCCGTGGCCATGGGCAGCGCCCTTGCCCTCACGCGGATGTCCATCGACATCTTCCCGAACCTCAATCTGCCGGTCATCTACGTCGCCCAGCCTTACGGCGGCATGGACCCCGCCCAGATGGAAGGGCTGCTCACGAACTATTACGAATATCACTTCCTCTACATCTCCGGGATTCACCACGTCGAGTCGAAGAACATCCAGGGCATGGCCCTGATGAAGCTCTTCTTCCACCCCGGCACGAACATGCCCCAGGCGATGGCAGAGACCATCGGCTATGTCACGAGGTCGCGGGCCTTCATGCCGCCGGGGACCGTCTCGCCGTTCATCACCCGCTTCGACGCCGGGAGCGTGCCGGTCGGCTACCTCGTGCTCTCGAGCGAGACGAAGAGCATCGGCGAGATCCAGGACCAGGCCCTCTTCAAGGTCCGCCCGATGTTCGCGGGCCTTCCCGGCGTCTCCGCCCCGCCGCCGTTCGGCGGCAGCGCCCGGACGGTCGTCGTCCGGATCGACCCCGACCGGCTCCGCTCCTACCGGATGTCACCCGACGAGGTGATGAAGGCCCTGGTCTCCGGGAACTCGATCAGCCCCTCCGGCAACGTCCGCATCGGCGACGAGATGCCCATCGTCCCCGTCAACTCGCTCGTCAAGCAGGTGGACGACCTGAAGGCCATCCCGATCCGGCCGGGCGTGACCCCGACCGTCTATCTTCGAGACGTCGCCACGGTCCAGGACTCGACCGATACCACGACCGGCTACGCCCTGGTGAACGGACGTCGTGCCGTCTACATCCTGGTGACGAAGCGGGCCGACGCGTCGACTCTCACGGTCGTGAATAACGTGAAAGCGGCCCTCCCATCGATGCAGGCGGTCCTCCCGGACGATATCAAGGTCAGCTTCGAGTTCGACCAGTCGCCGACGGTCACGAACGCGATGACGAGCCTGGCCACGGAGGGTGCCCTGGGAGCCCTCTTCACCGGGCTCATGGTCCTCGTCTTCCTCCGCGACTGGCGGAGCGTCATCGTCGTCGTCCTGAACATCCCCTTCGCACTCTGCGGCGCCGTGGTCGCCCTCTGGCTCACCGGCCAGACCGTGAACCTCATGACCCTTGGCGGGCTCGCGCTCTCCATCGGCATTCTCGTCGACGAGGCAACGGTCGAGATCGAGAACATCCACGCGAAGATGGAGCACACGGCGAACATCCCGCGTGCGGTCCGACAGGGGAACCTCGACACGGCCGTGCCCCGGCTCCTGGCCATGCTTTCAATCCTTGCCGTCTTCATCCCGTCGTTCTTCATGCAGGGAGTGGCGCAATCCCTCTTCGTGCCGATGTCGCTCGCCGTCGGCTTCGCGATGGTCTCCTCCTACTTGCTCTCCAGCACGTTCGTCCCCGTGCTCTCCGTGTGGCTTCTCAGGCACCGTCACGAACCCGGGGAGCAGGCCGCGAGGCGGTCTCTCTTCGACCGATCCCGCGACGCCTACGGTCGCGGATTGGGATGGGTGGTACAGATCCGCTGGCTCGTGGTCCCGGCCTATCTCGTCCTCACAGGGCTCGTGACCTACGGCGTTGGAAGCCAGCTCGGCCTGGAGATCTTCCCGAGGGTTGATGCGGGACGATTCCAGCTTCGCATCAAGGCCCCGGCGGGGACTCGAATCGAGAAGACGGAACGGATCGCCAAGTCGGCCCTCGAGGCCGTGAAGCAGGAAGTCGGCGAGAAGGCCGTCGAGATTTCCGTCGGCTATGTCGGGGTCATCCCGTCGAGCTACCCGATCAACGCGATCTACCAGTGGACCGCGGGACCCGAGGAGGTCCTGCTGCGAGTCGCCCTCCGCGAGGATGCGGGCACCGATGTCGAGGCCCTGAAGCGAAGGCTCCGGGAGAAGCTCAACCGCGAGATGCCGACGGTCAGCTTCTCCTTCGAGCCCGCGGACATCGTGAGCGACGTCATGAGCTTCGGCTCGCCGACGCCCGTCGAGGTGGCCGTCAGCGGCTCGAACTACGCCGACGACCGGGCCTTCGCGGCGAAGGTCAAGGATGAGCTCGCGAAGGTCCCCTCGCTCCGAGACCTCCAGTACTCGCAGTCCCTCGACTACCCGACCGTGAACGTCGACATCGACCGCGAACGGGCGGGCATCAGCGGCGTCACCTCGGATGACGTCGCCCGCTCGCTCGTGACCGCGACCTCGTCGAGCCGGTTCGTGGTGCCCAACTACTGGCCCGACCCGAAGACCGGCATCGGCTATCAGGTGCAGGTTGAAATCCCCGTCGCCGTGATGGACTCGGTGAAGCAGGTCGAGACCGTCCCCGTGCCGCGTCCCGGCGGACCGACGCTCCTGCTGAGGGACGTGGCCAAGGTGCGACGGGGGACGATGCCCGGCGAATACGACCGATACAACATGAAGCGGTCCATCAGCCTCACCGCGAACGTCGTCGGCGAGGACCTGGGGAGGGTCGCGACCCGGGTTACCCAAGCCCTGGAACGAGCAGGGACCCCGCCCAAGGGCGTGAACGTCGATATTCGCGGGCAGATCGTGCCCATGAGGGAGATGCTCACCGGGCTCTCGGTCGGCCTCGTGATGTCCATCCTCGTGATCCTCCTCCTGCTCACGGCGAACTTCCAATCGGTTCGGCTGGCCCTCGTCACGGTCTCGACCGCCCCCGCGGTCGTTTGTGGCGTGGTCGTCGCCTTGTGGCTCACCGGGACCACGATCAATATCCAGTCGTTCATGGGGGCGATCATGGCCAACGGCGTCGCGGTCGCAAACGCCATCTTGCTCGTCACCTTCGCCGAAAGGCACCGCCGGGACCACTCGGCCAGGGCGACCGACGCCGCGGTCCTCGGCGCGAAGGGGCGGCTTCGCCCCATCCTGATGACGAGCTGCGCCATGACGGCCGGGATGATCCCGATGGCCCTCGGTTGGTCCGAAGGGGGGGAGCAGACAGCCCCACTGGGCCGAGCCGTCATCGGAGGGCTTGTCGCCGCGACACTCGCGACCCTTCTCGTGCTCCCTTCCCTCTTCGCCCTGGTCCAGGGGCGGGCCGGCCGGGACTCGGCCTCGATCGACCCCGACGACCCGGAAAGCCGCTACTACGACCATCCCGGCGGGGCGGCTCGCCCGGCCCCGGCAAACGGCGATCCCCACCAGGCGGCAGCCGTCGAGACTCGCGTATAAGAAAACGTATGACTGAAAAAAGGACGTCGAGCATGTTGATGAGAGTCCGATTTGCTGAGGCAAGCCTGGCCGTCCTCGGCGTGCTCGCGCTGCTCAACGCGGGTTGCCGCAAGCATGCCGGCGAGGTGGCCTCGAAGGGGGGGACGGCGGAGTCCTCGCCGGTGACCCGAGTCGCGACCGCAACGCCCGAGCGAGCGACCGTCCGGCGCACGACGGAAGAGCCCGGGCAGATCGAGGCGGCCGAAACGACCCCCATCTACGCCAAGCTCGGGGGCTACGTCGAGAGCGTTGCCGCGGATATCGGCGACAAGGTGAAGAAGGGCCAGGTGCTGGCCGTCCTCCGGGTGCCGGAGACGGAGGCCGACCTCAAGCAGAAGCGCGCGATGATCGAGCAGGCCGAGTCCGAGAAGAGGCAGGACGAGGCGAGCGTTGACGTTGCGCAGGCCGGAGTCGCGAGCGCCGAGGCGAAGGTCGCCGAGATTCAGGCGGGCATCCGGAGGGCCGACGCCGATTTCGCTCGCTGGCGGGCGGAATTCGCCCGCATCGAGCAGTTGTTTCGCGAGCGCGCCCAGACGGGGAGTCTCCTCGACGAGACGGAGAACAAGCTGAAAGCCGCCGAGGCGACACGCGAGGAGGTCCGGGCGCAGGTCAAATCGGCCGAGGCCGCGCTCGCCGAGGCGAAGGCTCATCTGGTCAAGGCCCGCTCGGACGTCCAGACCGCGACGTCCCACATCGACGTCGCTCGTTTCGAGGCCGAGCACGCCGAGGCGATGGCCGGATACATGAAAATACGCGCCCCTTTCGACGGGGTCATCACCAGGCGGGCCGTCGATACGGGTCACCTCACGACACCTGGAGCGAGCGGAGAGCTTCTCTTCATCATCGTCCGTTCCGACATCGTCACGATCACCGTCGGGGTCCCCGAGAACGACGCCCCGTACGTGAACCCGGGCGACCGTGCCCTGGTCCGGCTGCAAGCGATGGAGGGAAAGACCTTCCAGGGGGAGGTCACCCGGACCGCGTGGGCCCTCGATGCGACGACGAGGACGCTCCAGACGGAAATCGATCTGCCGAATGCCGATGACGTCTTGCGACCGGGACTCTACGCCTACGTGACCATCGTCTCCGAGGAGCACAAGGACGCGCTCACGGTGCCCGCGACGGCCATCGTCGCGGAGGGCGGGCGGAATTTCTGCGTGATCGTCGAAGGCGGCCACGCGACGCGGCGAGAGGTGAAACTCGGGCTCAGCGACGGCAAGCGGACCGAGATCGTCTCCGGCATCCGCGAAGGCGAGCTGGTTGTCGAAGCGAACGCGGGTTCGCTCGCGGATGGTCAATCGGTTGGACGCATCGAGCCCCCCGGTCAAGCTACCAGGCCGAAGAGCTGACGCAGTCGGAACAATCGGAGCACCCCTGGCATTCCCGGTGAACCCCTCTCAAGCCTTCCAACCGCCAAAAACGAACATAAGGACACCGGAACGCTGTCACTGGCCACGGAGGGCCGCATGACCCCCAGCACGCGGAGATCGGTCGGGCTCATCGCGGCCTCCGTCATGCTCCTCGTCCCGAGTGCCGCGGAGGCCCAGGAGGGGCAGCAACGCGCACTCCCGGCCACGGAGGCACCGGCGAACGCTCGCCTGCAGACGGGCGCACTCCCTCAGGCCCTTCCCGACCATGAACCGCTCCCTGCCCTGACGACGGACGCTCAACCGGCGGCGAAGGCCATGGAAGCGCCTCTCGTGCCGGGGCAAGCCATTCAGCCGATTGACCTTTCCAGTGCCCTTCGGCTCGCAGGCGCTCGCGACCTGGACATTGCCACGGCCCGGCAGCAGGTCTTGCACGCCCTTGGTGAACTGGACGAAGCACGGGGGCTCTGGCTGCCCAGCCTTTTCACCGGCCCCACCTACTACCGACTTGATGGGCAGGTCCAGGCGATCGACGGACGGATTCAAACCGTCCATCGCGATTCGCTGTCGCTCGGCAGCACGGCCACCCTGGCCAACAGCTTCCCTGCCCCGCCTCCGGGGAGCGGATACCCTCCCCTGAACAGCCTCAGCGGCGTGCTGAGACTCTCCGACGCGCTCTATGGGACTCGGGCCGTGCGGCGTGTCATCGCCGCGAATGAGGCTGGCGTCGAGGTCGCGACCAACAACTCGTTGCTGGCCGTCGCGGAGACGTATTTCGACCTCCAGCTCGCCGCGGGAAGCCTGGCCATCGCCCGCGAGGCGGCGGGCCATGCCGAGGTGTTGGAGGGCCTCACGGGCACGTTCGCCCGGTCCGGGGCGGGACTGGAAGCCGACCACCGCCGGGCTCGGACCGAGCTACGATTGCGCTCGGGAGCGATTCGCTCCGCCGCCGGCCGGTTCGAGGTCGCATCCGCTCATCTCGTCCGCCTGCTCCTGCTCGACCCCCACGTCGTGGTCGCGCCGGTGGAGCCGGCGGAGCTGGTCATCCGGCTCATCGCGGACGACATCCCGCTCGACGACTTGATCTGCCAGGGCTGGCGGAGCCGGCCGGAGCTGGCCCGGGCCAAGGAGCTCGTCGAGGCGTCCGTGCTCAGGCTCAAGCAGGCGAAGCTTCGCCCGTTCGTCCCGAGCCTCGCCGTTTCCTACTCCGGGGCGGGATTCGGGGGCGGTCAGAACTCGACGATGGCCAACATGGGTGGCCGAGGGGACCTCGCCGCCAGCCTGTTCTGGGAACTGCGCGGGCTCGGCCTTTCGGACAGGGGCTTCCGCCGAACCGCGGAGGCCCAGCGGCAGACCGCCGACATCGACTTCGTCCGGGTTCGAGCCCAGGTCGCCAATGACGTAGTCGCGTCCTACAAGGAACGCGTCGCGGCATCGGGGTGGATGGAGGAGGCGAAACAATCGGTCACCGAGGCGAACGAGTCGTTGAGCCTGAACGAGACGAGCATCCGCCGTGGAGGCGGACTGCCCGGAGCGACCCGCCCGATCGAGGTACTCCAGCCCATTCAGGCTCTCGCCCAGGCACGGGCTGATTACCTCAACGCCGTCCTCTCCTACAACCGGGCCCAGTTCCGCCTGTATCGCGCCCTCGGCCGCCCGCCGATGTCGGCCGGGGTTTCACCGCCCCCGGCCCCCGATGCCGCTCCCGCCCAGAACCCGGGTCAATGAGCTCCTGGCCAGGTGATGCGCTGTGCTCGTCCCTGGGACGTTCGGCCAGCACTCCCAACGGACGATCGTCCCCACCGCGAGTCGCAACGATCGAACATCGTGACTCTCTCGACGGGCACGTCGACCGGGCACGTACCACGTCACCGGGATCGTCGGCTTTGAGCAACATCCGGGACATCTGACCGCGGCGAGAGCCGACGAGAATCGCAGGACGGAAGTTGGAGACGGTTGGCCTCCAAGACTCCGTGAGAGGAATCGGCCGACGCCAGGATCGCGAGAACGGTGCGCTCGGGCAAAGTGGTCCAGGCGTCGCAGGCCCGGGATTGATGACAGCCGACCGGGCGTCTGAGGAGGTCGAGGGTACGATACCCGCCTCCCAGGCTCTTCGGTAGCAAGGCCGGACCGAGTCGAGTTCGGCCGCCGTGCTGGACAGCGGCTGTATGATCGGGGACAGTCGTAGCGGTTGTCTTTCCTTCACGGGTCGGCATACGTGCTCTGGCGGGTGGTTCGGGCGATACGGAGGCCGCTCGTGAGCAAGTCTAGGAAATCCGGGGAAATCAAGGGCATCGAACTCACGTTCGAGGGCCTCGTTCGCTCCATCCGTGGTGTCGATGATGACCTCGCCGCCCAGGCCAGCCGTGCTGTTAACCTTGGCCTCACCCTCCGTAACTGGCTCATCGGCTGCTACATCGCCGAGTACGAGCTTCGTGGCAGCGATCGGGCCGCCTACGGTGAGCGTCTGCTCGACACTCTCGCGGCCGAGCTCGGCCGCCTGGCGGTCAGCAACTGCAACCGACGCCAGCTCTACCGCTACTTGAGGTTCTATCGAACGTACCCGGAGATTGTGCGTGCGCTGTCCCCACAATTCCGCGCCCTCCTTCCCACCGGAGCCGGCGACCAGCAGAAAGTGGGGACGCCGCCCCCACGATCAGCGGCGACCGCGGAGACCCTGCTGAGTCGGCTGTCCTACAGCCACCTCGAGCTGGTCGTCGATCTGGACGACGCCGCCAAGCGCGAGTTCTACGTCGCGGAATGCCTCCGCGGTGGCTGGTCGGTGCGCGAGCTGAAGCGGCAGATCGCCTCCCTCTACTTCGAGCGATCGGACCTCTCCCGTGATAAGGCGAAGCTGAAGGAGCTCGTTGACAGCGGCACCGAACAGGCCAGCCAGCGCCTGGAGGTCCGCGACCCGTACGTCTTCGAATTCCTGGGGCTGAAGCCGAAGGAGGTGATGAGCGAGTCGCACCTCGAGGACCAGCTCCTCGACCGGCTGCAGGACTTCCTCCTGGAGCTCGGCCACGGATTCTGCTTCGAGGCGAGGCAGAAGCGGATCCTGATCGGCGATCACCACGGCTTCATCGACCTCGTGTTCTACCACCGAATCCTCAAGTGCCACGTCCTCATCGAGCTGAAGCTCGAGGGGTTCAGCCACGAGAACATCGGCCAGCTCAACACCTACGTCAGCTGGTACGCCCGCAACGTGATGACGGAAGGGGACAACCCTCCCGTCGGCATCCTCCTGTGCACGCAGAAGGACCACGCCCTGGTCGAGTACGCTCTGGCTGGGATGGACAACCGGCTCTTCGTCTCAAAGTACCAACTGCATCTCCCGGACAGGGACCAACTCCGGCTGGAGCTAGAGCGGTCGCTCAAGGTTGAGGACTGAATCCCCAAACCCTGCGCAGGCAGAAGAACCGGCCTGGGACTGGAAGCCGATCCGTGAACGGTTAAGGGGTCTGTGGACGGTTAAGGGATCTGTTTGGATGGTTAAGGGGTCTGGTGGACGGTTAGGGGGTCTGGATCCTTTCTTGCAGACGAGTGACATCCCGGCATGCTCCTCAAGAGCCTGGCGACTTCCTCGTCGGCAGGTGTTCGCGGACGGCGTCGGCAAGCTGCTGGGCGGTCGGGAGGCGGCCCTTCAGTTCGGCGGGCAATGTGGGCTGCAACTGATAGGCAGCGACGCCGATCGGGTTGGACTTGGATTTGAGGGCGAATTCCACGTCGATGTCGTCCTTCTCCGCGCACAGGATGATGCCGATCGAGGGGGCGTCACCGGGGGCCTTCTCCTTCTCGTTCAGGAGGTTGAGGTAGAAGTCCATCTGGCCGGCGTGCTCGGGCTCGAACGGGCCAATTTTCAATTCGAAGGCGACCAGGGCTTTCAAGAACCTGTGATAGAAGAGCAGATCGATGAAGTACTCCTTGCGGCCGGTGCTCAGCCGGTACTGCCGGCCGATGAAGCAGAAGCCATAACCAAGCTCCAGGATGAACGCCTGAAGGCCGTCGATCAGTCGGTCTTCCAGTTCACGCTCGCGGATCGCCCGGCCGATGCCGAGGAATCCGAAATCGTAGCGACTCTTGATCATCTCATCGGCCTGCTCGGCGAAGTGCTCGGGAAGCGCGGTCGCGAAGTTGTGAGTCTTCTTCTCCTTGACGGCGCGCTCGTACGCCTGGGCCTTGATCTGGTTGAGCAGCACGTTGCGGGTCCAGCCGAGCTGAGCCGTGGCGCGGAGGTAGTAAATTTTCGCGGCCGGGTCGGTAACCCTGGCCAGCGCGTTGGCATGATGTCCCCAGGGAACGCGGGCCAGCAATTCTCTCACAGCCTGTGAGAGTTTTTCGTCGTCGACCTCAATCCCCAATTCTCTCACAGCCTGTGAGAGAAATTCGGGAGACGAGTGCGCGAGATAGAACTGACGCATACGCCACAGGTTCTGCACGGAGAAGCCGACGACTCCGGGAAACGCACGGACCAAATCACGGGACAGTCGTTCCACGACGGCGTCGCCCCAGCCGGCCATGGCCTGCTTCTCGGCGATTGCCTGGCCGATATCCCAGTAGAGCAGCACGGTTTCGGATCCGGCGAGACGAATGATCCGAACGCGTGCCAGCTCGATCCGCTCCCTGAGCGACGCGAAAAACGCCGGATAGTCCGCAGGAGCCCGAGTCGGCGTCGTCATGAGTCCTTCTCTCAATCATCGAGAGGTCGGTTTCAGGTTCCTCAAATTCTACCCTCCCAGCATCCCCGGCGTCCTCGTCCCGAGCCACCACAGGAGACCTGCGACCACCAGGGCGTGGTCGATCTGGCCTTCGACGATCAGGCGGGGGATGTCGCGGGCCGGGACGAGGTCGACGAGGAGCTCCTCGTTCTCGTCGGGGTCGGGGGCGACGGCGGGGCGGGCGTTGCGGATGACGACGGTGGAGATCCGCGAGGTGACCAGGGAGGGGTTGGACCAGACCGTGCTGAGCAGCTCGGGCGGGTCGCCGACATAGCCGGTCTCCTCGGCGAGCTCGCGGGCACCGGCGGCGCACGGGTCCTCGCCGGGGTCGACGAGGCCGCCGGGGATCTCGAGGCTGTCACGGCCGGAGCCGGCGCGGAACTGGCGGACGAGGAGGACCTGGTCGTCGGGCGTGATCGCGACCACATGGACGGCGTCGGCCAGGTGGATGATGTAGAAATCATGCTCCTTGCCGGAATGACGGGAACGGAACCGCTCCTTCCTCAGGCGAAAGAGCCAGTTCTCCTCGAGGGTGCGGTCGCTCGAGCCGTCGCCGGGGCGGAACCAGGATGATTGGCCGGACCCGGCGGGGAATGACGATGAATCGGCTGACACCGCGATGAACCTCCCCTTCCCTTCTCTCAGGACGCGAGCAGGACGTCGTTCACGAGCATGGCCACGCCGTCCTCGTGATGATCTCCGGTGATGAGCGCGGCGACCTCGCGGACGGACGGGGGGGCGTGGCCCATGGCGACGCCGAGGCCGGCGTGGCGGATCATCGGGACGTCGTTGACGTCGTCGCCGACGGCGCAGATCTCGGCTCGATCGATACCCCAGAGGCCGGCCAGGTGGAGGACCGCGGTCCACTTGTTGGCGTCACGGCGGAGGATCTCGCACATGGTCCCGACGTACCGCGGGCTCCGCTGGACGAACGTCTGGACCCGAGCGTCTACCCGCGAGTGGACCGCCTGTTCGAAGAGGTTCATCTCCGGGCGAGTCCCCACCGCGCAGAGATGAAAGACCGGATCCGGATCGAGGGTCCCCTCGGTCCAGCCGGGGTTGATCTCGGCGTGGGCGTGGTTGCGCGCGACGTACTCGTCGAAGTGCGGCAGCCCGGTGGGATAGCGCGGGATCACGAAATCGGCCTGGTCGGGAGGACGATCGGTGAAGGCGACCGGGTCGAGCTCGTGCTCGCGGAAGAGGTCGAAAAGGTCGCGGACGAGGGGGCCGTCGAGATCGGCTCGCCAGAGGGTCGCATGGTCCCTCGGGTCCTTCACGACCGCCCCGGAGTTGCAGACGATGGGGGTGTCCACCCCGAGCAGGTCGGCGATCTCGCGGGCCCGGCGATACCGGCGGCCGGTGCAGAGGACGGGGCGGATCCCCGCGGCCTGGGCGCGGGCGATCGCGGCGGCGGTCGTCGGGCGGAGGGTGCCGTCGGCGGCGAGGAGGGTGCCGTCCACATCGAGGGCCAGGAGCCGAAACCTACCGCCGGAAAACCCTGTCATGAGTGGCCCGCCGGCGCGAACTGACCGAGGCTGCGCGCGCGGCGTGCCTGGGTGCTGTGAGGGAAGAGGGAGACCTGGTCGAGCCTCCCCTCCGAGTTGATCGGCAGCGGGCCGTACTCCGTGAGCCGCTTCAGGTGGGGGTGGGCCTTGACCTCGTCCTCGAAGGCCCGCGACACCCAGATCGTCTCGAGCTCGAGCGTGTTCGGGATGACGACGAGCCGGGCCGCCTGGGGGTCGAGCTTCCAGCAGGTCTCGACGGCGGATTCGATCACGGCCCGGTCGGTCGGCAGGGCGATCGGGACCCTCGCCCGTTCCAGGAAGCACGAGGTCAGGACGTTGATGCGGAACGGGGTCGGGTCGGTCTTCGCGACAAGGCGTTCGGTGGTCAGGTCGGCGAAGCCGACGCCGACGATGTTCCCGTGGCTCTCGTCGGAGACGTCCAGGACGCAAAGCCGCGTGACGGCGGGGCGTTCGAAGTCCGACTGGGTCTCCACCATCAGGCGGCCGATGACGTTCGGATCCATGCCGGCGCCCGAGTAGTTCTTGCCGAGCTCGCCGACGATCAGGACGTCGATCTGGTCGAATGGGAGCCGGCCCATCAGCTCCCGGGCGCGATCGAGGAGCTTCGGCTCGGTCTCGAGGAGCGCCTCGGGCTCGACGGGGACCACCTCCGCGGTCCGGTCGCGGGCGTTCTCGAGGATGGCCAGGCCGAGCGCGAATCGGGTGTTCTGGACGAGGAACCGGCCGACGGCGGGGAGGACCTCCTTCATGCCGCGGAGGCCCAGGCGGTGCACCTGGGTGGCCCCCTCGCGCTTGCCCAGGCCGATGACCATCATCTTGAGGACGCCGGACTCGTACGTCGCGTGGAAGTCGGTATGCGGCTTGACGCGGTTGAGGAGGACGATCCCGTCGGCCTGGTGGGCGTTGCGGTCGAAATGGATCGGCAGTCCGACCGGGTTGGTGCCGAGGATCACCGAGTCCATGTCGGTCTTCACGGGCACCCCCATGGCCGGCTCGGTCACGCCGTACCCGGCCAGCAGCTCGCGCTGGCCGTCGGCCGTGGCGCCCCCGTGCGAGCCCATGGCCGCGACGATGAACGGCCGGAAGCCCAGCTCCTTCAGGGTGTCCACCGCAGCCCTGGCCATCCCGGCGATGCCGGCGATGCCCCGGCTCCCCACGCCCACGGCCACGGAGCCTCCGGCGGGGATCCGCTCGCGGATCCGACTCTCGAGGATGCACGTTCGGACGGCCTCGGCCGGGTCCGCCAGCTCGGGTTGGGGGACCGATTGCCGCACGCAGGCCACGTCGGGGAGATCCATGATGGTCTGATTCTCTCATGCAGTGGGAGGCGGGTGCGGCGAGATCGCCCACGGCATCGCCCCTAGACACTCTAAGCCGAGGCCGATCTCGGGGTCAATTCGGCCGACCCTTGCGGCCAGGTGAGACCCACGAGCCGGCGCGATCATGCCTCCATCCTGCCTCAGGAATTGGCCCTGACAGGCTTGAGGAATCTGGTACGATCCAGGGTGGAAAGGAACTCCGAGATCGGCTCCCCGCCGACGGCTTCAACATGGAGGTTGAGCTCATGAACCGGCCCTATGCGCTCGGTGATCTGGTGCGTTTCAAGCTGACGACCGGGCAGTTCACCGAGGGGGTGATCGTCCACAAGATCGTCGAGAAGAGGCAGCCGACGATCTTCCTGGTGGAGGCGGCGGATCGCCGCCGGGCTTTCCGATTCGAGGCCGAGCTGGCCCTGATCGCCGAGGTGGAGACGAGGGGGATCGACGGCGTTTCCGAGGGCTTCGAGGCGGCCATGGCGGCGCCGGTCTTCGCCAGCCATGGGGCGGATGACTGAGTCGCCGGGGCGTTTGACCTCGCATCGCCTCTCCGCGCGTCGGTAAGATGGTGCGATGAGCGAAGGTCACCGAGGCGAGATCACCCTCACCGGACTGCAAGCGATCATCCGCGAGACCTATGGCGCGAAGGACGCGGCACGCGGCGACGCGGCCACGTTCCTCTGGCTCACCGAGGAATTCGGGGAGCTGGCCACGGCGCTCCGGTCCGGCACGAAGGAGGAGCTCGCGGCCGAGATGGCGGACGTGCTCGCCTGGCTGGCGACGCTCGCCAACATCCGGGGGGTCGATCTGGACGCCGCCGTGGCGGCGAAGTACGGCCGGGGATGCAGCTACTGCTCCGCGATCCCGTGCGTCTGCGACCCGGCCGAGAAGCCCTGATCCTCCGCCTTCCCCGCCGGGCAAGGCCGGAGCCCGATCGATCCTTCGACCCCGCTCGGTCGTATTCGGGATGACGAAGCGACCCAGCCGCCAGAGCCGAGTTCCGCCACCATGAGCTTGCTACCCTCGACGAGCCCCCGCCGCAATCGAATCCCCTGCGCCGTCGCGGCCCTGATCGCGACGGCCATCCTATTCCCGAGCCCGGCCGGAGCGGCCCCCGCGGTCGAGATCCAGAACGTGCGCGTGGGCCTGGGGGGCGAGGACACGCACAACCGGAACTCCTTCAAGGTGGGTTGCTGGACTCCCGTCCGGATCCAGCTCCACGCCGGGGCGGAGCGGTTTACCGGCCAGATCGAGCTGCTCGTCCCGGATGACGACGGGATCCTGACGTCCTACCGGATCCCGGCGGAGCTTGCCCCCGGCGCGACGAATACGTTCACGACCTACGCCCGGCCGGGCGGGCGCGAGGCCGAGTTCACCCTGAGGCTCCTCGACGCCCAGGGCAATCGGGTCCTCGAGGCCAGGGAGGAGCAGTTCCTCCGGACGCCGCCGCAGGCGCTCCAGCCCGCCGAGATGCTCCTCTTCACGCTCGGCCAGCCGATGGGGGTGGAGCAGATCCAGCACCTGCCGGGGTTCGGCCCGAACGCGCCGGGGGTTGCCGGAGGGACGTCGAGCCTGGCCATCCAGCGGATCGAGTCGCCGGAGACCTCGCTCCCCGGCCGCTGGTACGGCTACGACGCCGCCCGGGCGATCGTCCTGGATACGAATGATCGCGAGGCGATGAAGGCCCTGGAGGGGCTCCGCGGGGAGTCGCTGGTCGACTGGGTCCGCCACGGCGGGCACCTGGTCGTGGCCGTCGGGAGCAACTGGCAGGCGGTCCGGGACAGCGTGCTGGGCCCGATCCTCCCCGCGACTCCGAACGGCCAGCAGTCGCTCAAGTCCCTGGAGGCCCTGGAAGTCTTCGCGTCCTCGACCCGGCCGTTGATGCCCGTCGGCACGCCCCCGGTGCTCGTGACGAAGCTCGAGGGGGCGGATTCGAAGCGGGGCAAGATCCTGGCCTTCCTGGGCAATCTCCACCTGGTCGTGCGGGGCGCGTACGGCTTCGGCAGGGTGACGTTGATCGGCATGGACGTGGATCAGAAGCTGCTCTCGGAGTGGCCCGATCGGGGGCTGTTCTGGGCTCGTGCCCTCGACCTTCGCAACGAGCAGGTCGGGGGCGAGACGGCCGCCGGCATGATGGGGGGAGGGAGGATTTCTCACTCCGGGGTGACCGACCTTTCCAGCCAACTCCGGATCGGCCTGGAGCAGTTTCCCGGGGTGAAGCTCGTCCCGTTCGGCTGGGTGGCGTTCTTCATCTTCCTCTACATCCTCCTGATCGGGCCCGGGGATTACCTGTTCCTCAAGAAGGTCGTCCGGCGGATGGAGCTGACCTGGATCACGTTCCCCTTGATCGTCCTGGCCGTCAGCCTGGCGGCTTACCTGGCGGCCTACAAGCTGAAGGGGAATGACCTGCTGGTCAACAAGGTGGACGTGGTGGACGTCGACCAGGAGGCGGGGCTGCTCCGGGGCCGCTCCGTGGCGACCCTGTTCAGTCCGCAGAATCGCGACTACGGGGTGGGCTTCGTCCCGATCGCGCCCGACCGCGAGGGGGAGATCGCCGTGGATGCCGGGCCGAGCCCGGCCGACGGGCCGCCGCGGCCGCGGTCGGGGACCGAGCTGGTGACGAGCTGGTTCAGCGTCCCGGAGGCCCAGTTCGGCGCCATGGGGGGCGGCAACCGGCGCTTCAATCTGGTCGGAGGCTCGTACTCGTACGAGCCGGCCGGCATGCTCGAACGCCTCGAGAACGTCCGGATCCCGATCTGGAGCACGCGGTCGTTCACCGCACGGTGGTTCGCCCGGACCGGCCCCCTGGTCGAATCGAGCCTGCGGCCGATCGGGACCGACCGCCTGGCCGGCACGATCACGAATCGACTCGGCTATCCCCTCGTCGACGCGCTGCTCGCCTTCGGCAAGCAGGTGTACCTCCTCGACGAGATCGCCCCCGGCGCCACGGTGAAGGTGGAGTTGATGGGCGACCGGAACCTGGCGGGCGAGCTTCGGAGCCGGGCGGGGAGCTTCATGCCGGAGCGACACGGCAACGACCGGCCCTCGATCAACCGAGGCAACCTGATGCTCTCCGCGATGTTCCACGAGAGCGAGTCGGGGCACGCCAATGGCGTCCACCTGGGGAATGCCCTGCTCAACGAGCTGGACCTCACGGGCCAGCTCGCGCTGGATCGGCCGATGCTGGTGGCGCGGATCAAGCGGCCGGGTGCCCAGGTCGCGCTCGAGAACGTGCCGAACCGGCCCAGGATCGATCAGACCACCTTGCTGCGAATCATCCTGCCGCTGTCCGTGAAGAAGGCCGCGCCGGCCGCCGCGGGCCTCGCGGCCGGCGATGGCGGCTCGATCGCGAACCGAGACTGAGGCGGGCCGGCCGGGCGAGCCCCGCGGCCGCCTCGCCATGATCCAGACACTATCTCCGCACGACCGACACCGAGGCGTCCCGCGATGCTCGTGACCAACGACCTGACGAAGATGTACGGCGACCTCTACGCCCTCAACCGCCTCAACCTGACCCTGAACCAGGGGGACGTCTACGGCTTCATCGGCCCCAACGGGGCCGGGAAGACCACGACGATGCGAATCCTCGCCACCCTGCTCAACCCGAGCTGGGGAGAGGCCACGGTCTGCGGCTACTCGATCTACACCGGGTCGAAGGAGATCCGCCGCGTCATCGGGTACATGCCGGACTTCTTCGGCGTCTACGACGACATGAAGGTCATCGAGTACCTCGAGTTCTTCGCCTCCGCCTATCGGATCAAGGGGGCCGCGCGGCGGAAGATCTGCGAGGAGGTCCTGGAGCTGGTGGACCTGACCTACAAGCGGGACGCGCTGGTGACCAGCCTTTCCCGCGGCATGACGCAGCGCCTCGGGCTGGCCCGGACGCTCCTCCACGACCCGCAGGTCCTGCTCCTGGACGAGCCCGCCTCCGGCCTGGACCCGCGGGCGCGGATCGAGATGCGGGCGCTCCTGAAGGAGCTCAGGGCCATGGGGAAGACGATCCTGGTCTCGAGCCACATCCTGCCCGAGCTGGCGGACATCTGCAACAAGATCGGGATCATCGAGCAGGGGAAGCTGCTGGTCAACGGCGAGGTCACGGAGGTCATGAAGCAGGTCCGCAGCGACATCGTCCTGAACGTCGCCGTGAGCGACCGCCAGGTCGACGCCGCGAACCTGCTCGAGGCCCAGCCGGAGGTCGAGACCGTCGAGGACAAGAACGGGGTCCTGATCGTCAAGCTCCACGAAGGGGTCCACCAGTACGGCTTCCTTGCCAACCGTCTGGTCAACCAGGGATTCGAGCTGACCCTCTTCAAGGAGGATGAGATCAACCTCGAGACGGCGTTCATGCACCTGACCAAGGGGATCACGAGCTGACCGCCGTGTCGCACCAATCGCCGACCGGGAACGACCTCGCATCGCGCGGCGCGGAGACGAAGCGCGCGCTCTATCACGAGGCGGTGAACGCGACCTGGCTGGGGTTCACCGTGAACGTCGCGCTCGGCGTGGCCAAGCTCGTGGGCGGCCTGATCGCGCACTCGTTCGCCCTGATCTCGGATGCCGTGAACTCGCTGGGCGACGTGTTCACGTCCCTGGTGGTCCTGCTGGCCTTCCGCGTGGCCCAGAAGCCCGCGGACGCGGAACACCCCTACGGCCATACGCGTGCCGAGGCGATCGCCGGGTCCAACGTCGCGGTCCTCGTCCTCGTCTCGGCGCTGCTCGTGGGCTGGGAAGCCCTGACCAGCGAACACGACAGCCCGCTCCCGCCCCTGTGGACCCTGTTCATCGCCGGGACCAACGTGGCGGTCAAAGAGCTCCTCTACCAGTACAAGATCCGGGTCGGCCGGCGCACCGGCTCCAGCGCGGTCATCGCCAACGCCTGGGACCACCGGGCGGACGCGCTCAGCGCCCTGGCGGTCTTCCTTAGCCTGGCGGCGATCCGGCTGGGCGGGGCCGGCTTCCTGATCGTGGACAAGCTGGCCGCGCTGTTCGTCGTGTTCGTGATCGTCAACACGGCGGCCAAGCTCCTCTGGTCGAGCGCCCAGGAGCTGATGGACGCCCAGGCCGATCCGGGGTTCGTCGAGGAGATCCGCGATAGCGCCGCCGAGGTCGACGGGGTCCGCCGCGTGGACAAGCTCTGGGTCCGCAAGTCGGGCCTGGAATTCCTCGTCGACATCCACATCCAGGTGGACGCGACGAGGACCGTGGACGACGGCCATCGCATCAGCCACGTCGTCAAGGACCGGCTCCTCGCGCGATTCGGCAACGTCCGCGACGTCCTGGTCCACCTGGAGCCCTATCCGCACGCCCACGAAGCCTAGCCGCCGGAGCCGTCGGAGGCGTGACCGAAGAGGGGCGCGGCCGGTCGACGGGCGTCCTTGCCGCGGCTGGGGCGGTTCCCATGGCGAGGACGGATTGGTAGAATCGGGCCCTGGAAATGGGCCGAAGCTTCTCCGAGGCCCGGCGTCGGCCGGGCCCCGAGGATGCATCCAGGCGGGCCACCGGGGGGTGGCGATCGTGCGAGCACCCGGGAGCCGCGGGCGATGGCGGATGATCCGATTTCGAGTGGAGAGCCGGGGCGCCGGAAGAAGGTCTATATCGAGACCGTCGGCTGCCAGATGAACCTGCTGGACAGCGAGCTCGTGATCGCCCGCCTCCGCGACGAGGGCTATGAGCTGACGACCGACATCGACCAGGCCGATACGATCCTCTACAACACCTGCTCCGTCCGGCAGCATGCCGAGGACAAGACGTACAGCGCCCTCGGCCGGATCAAGCACATCAAGAAGCGAAGGCCGGAGGTCGCCGTCGGGGTCCTCGGGTGCATGGCCCAGAAGGACCAGGGGGCCATCCTCAGGCGGGCCCCGCACGTGGACGTGATCATCGGCCCGGGGCAGATCGGCCGGGTGCCGGAGCTCCTCGAGAAGGCGAAGGCGGAGGGGGCGCCCCAGCTCGCCCTCAGCCTGGCCCGCACCGCCGGGTCGCGAGAGACCATCTCGGCCAGCTTCGAAGGCTACGACCCCGACCGCGAGCCGGCGATGAGGCCCAGCCCCTTCCAGGCCTTCGTCCGGGTGATGATGGGCTGCGACAAGTTCTGCACGTACTGCATCGTGCCGTCGGTCCGCGGCCCGGAGCAGAGCCGGCCGCCGGCCGCGATCGTCGCCGAGGCCCGCCAGCTCGCCGCCCAGGGGGTGAAGGAGATCACGCTCCTGGGCCAGACCGTCAATAGCTACAAGTTCCGCGAGGGGGACGGCCGGACGACGCGGCTGTCCGACCTGCTCTACGCCCTGGACGAGATCCCGGGCGTGGAGCGGATCAAGTTCATCACGAGCTTCCCCAACGACATGACGGACGACCTGCTCCAGGCCGTCCGCGACCTGCCCACGGCCTCGCGCTACATCCACGTCCCCGCCCAGAGCGGCTGCGACGAGGTCCTCCGCCGGATGAAGCGGATGTACTCGTCGTCGTTCTACGAGGAGATGCTGGCCCGGATGAAGGAGACGATCCCGGGCGTGGCGGTCTCCAGCGACTTCATCGTCGGCTTCTGCGGGGAGTCCGAGGAGTCGTTCGAGCGGACCGTGGGCCTGGTGGAGAGGTCCAGGTTCAAGAATAGCTTCATCTTCAAGTACAGCCGGCGGCAGGGGACGAGGGCCGACGCACTCTTCCCGGACGACGTCCCCGAGGAGGTGAAGAAGCGGCGGAACAACGACCTGCTGGCGATCCAGACCGCGATCAGCCTGGAAGACAATCGCAGGCTCATCGGGACCACGGACGTGGTCCTGGTCGAGGGCCCGAGCCGATCGACGGCGCGTCGCGAGGGCTGGGACGGGATGAGCCAGTGGATGGGGCGGACCGCCTGCGATCGGATCGTGGTCTTCGAGGGGAGCGAAGGGCTGGCCGGCCGCTTCGTCCGGGTCAGCATCGAGGACGCGAGCGCCGTGACGCTCTTCGGCCGGGTTTCGGCCGAGGACCGTGCCGGCATCCCGGCGTGAAGGGAGTGGCGATGACGAGCCAGCTCCGAGAGCTGGTGCTCTGCTGGATGGCCTGGGGGGGGATCGACGAGGGGCTCGCACCCGGCGCGGAGGCGCTGGAGGCGGGGTTCGGCGACGTGGACTCTCCCACCCGTGCGGGCGCCGAGCCCAGGGCGATCGACGGCTGGGAGCATCGCCACGCCTACCGGCTGCCTCCCGGCCTGCGCGCCTGGCTGATGCTCTCCAACGGCCTGTACCTGGACGGCCCCCTGATCCACCCGATCTCGGCGATCGGCCCGATGGTCGTCTTCTCGAGGATGGATGACCTGCTGGTCCAGCCCGAGAGCTGGTTCGAGATCGGCAACCCCAACGTGGAGACGGTCTGCATCGACCTGGCCTATCGCTGGCCGGGAGGCGGCTCTCCGATCTTCACGTCGGGCGATCCGGGCTCGGGCTCGCCACCCCGGATCATCGCCCGCAGCTTCGAGGAGTGGTTCCTGGAATTGCTCCGCCAGGGGGGGCGCGAGTACTGGCTGGCCCCCGACTTCATCGGCCTGGGAGACCCCTGGCAGGCGCATCGGCGATTCACCCCGCCGCCGGAGCTGCCGGAGCGACTGAGGCCATTCGCCGGCCCGGCCGCGCGGCTCATGCACGCCCGCGCCGACGACCGCGAGGCCGCCGAGTCCCTGGGGCTGAGCGCCGAGGACGTCGAGCTCCTCTTCCGACACCTCCAGCACGTCTCCCCCGATCTCTCGCCGAAGTGAAATCATGAATCAATGGTCGCCCGCCTATCGTGACGACCCTGAGCTCCTCAGGGGCTGGTTCAGGGCGCTCGGCATCCGCGACACCGAGCATGCCCGCGGCGTCTTCCAGGACCTGATGGCGCACGCCGGCCCCGACGGCCTGGAGCTGGTGGATCGGATCGCCGTCCAGCTCCTGGACGTCCTGCCGCGGAGCCCGGAGCCGGCCATGGCCCTGGCCAACCTGGAGCGGTTCATCGCCGCCCGGTCCGACCCCGTGCCGACCCTCCGCACGCTGGCGGAGAACGCCAAGACCACCGAGGTCCTGCTCCAGGTCTTCAGCACCAGCCAGCATTTCAGCGAGCTGTTCATCCGCGATCCGTCCCTGATCGACTGGCTCCGCCGCGGGGCCGGTCGCCGCGATCGGGCGGCCCTGATCGAGGACCTCTGGAACGAGCTGGGCGTGGCGGCCACGGACCGCGACCGTTCGCTCGTCATCCGCCGCTTCCGGCTCCGCGAGTCGCTGCGGATCGGCTACAACGACATCGTCCGCGGCTTCCCCCTGGAGCTCATCACCCTGGACCTGTCGAACCTCGCCGATGCCTGCACCGAGGCCGCGGTGCGGCTGGCGCGGGCCTCGGCGGAGGAGCGATTCGGTACGCCCCGCCGCAAGGACGGCGCCCCGGCGAGGTTCGTGGTGCTGGGCCTGGGCAAGCTCGGCGGCCGGGAGCTCAATTACAGCTCGGACATCGACCTGATCTTCCTCTACGACGAGGGCGGGAGCACCGACGGCCCCCGCGTCGTGTCCAACGCCGAGTTCTTCGCCAGGATGGGGACCGAGGTGGTCCGCCTCCTCGCGGAGCACACCGAGCTGGGCGTGGCCTATCGCGTTGACATGCGGCTCCGGCCCGACGGCGAACAGGGGGCCCTCGCCAGCTCGTTCGACGCCACCATGGGCTATTACGTCACCCGGGGACGCACCTGGGAGCGGCAGGCCCTGATCAAGTGCCGCCCGGTGGCCGGCGATCTCGACCTGGGCGGGACGTTCCTCGAGGCGATCACGCCATTCGTCTATCGCCGCTACCTGGGGGCCGCGGAGATCTCCGAAATCAAGGCCCTCAAGCGGCGGATCGAGCAGCGGACCGTGAGCGCGGGGCGCGACCGGTTCGAGGTGAAGACCGGACACGGCGGGATCCGCGACGTCGAGTTCGTCGTCCAGTTCCTCCAGCTCCTCCACGGCGGCGAGTACCCCGTCGTCCGTTCCGCGAACACCCTGACGGCGATCCACAACCTGGAGCAGGTCGGGAGCCTGACGACCGACGAGCGGAGCATCATGGACGATACCTACCGCTTCCTCCGCCGCCTGGAACACCGGCTCCAGATCCTCTTCGACCGCCAGACCCACGAGATGCCCCGGTCCCTGGACGCGCTCCGCACCCTGGCCATCCGGATGGGATATCGGCCGGCGGCCCCGTTCGAGGACTGGGGGGATCCGGCCCGGAGGTTCTTCGCCGACTACCGCAGCAAGACCGAGCTCAATCGCCGGATCCTCAATCACGTCCTCCACGATGCCTTCCTCGACGAGGATGACGACTCCGCCGTCGACCCCGTGGTCGACCTGGTGCTGGACCCGGACCCGACCGAGGATCACATCGCGGAGGTCCTGGGGCGGTATCCCTTCCGGGACCTGGCGACGGCCTACCACAACCTCATGGCCCTGGCCCGGGAGGACTTCCCCTTCCTATCGCACGCGAGGTGCCGCCACTTCCTGGCGGCGATCGCCCCCCGACTCCTCCAGGCCGTGGGCCGCACCGCGGATCCGGACATGACGCTGACGAACCTGGAGAAGGTCTCGGCCTCGCTGGGGGCCAAGGCGATCCTCTGGGAGCTGTTCAACTTCAATCCCCCCAGCCTCAAGCTCTACGTGGACCTCTGCGCGACCAGCCAGTTCCTGTCGCAGATCCTCATCAGCAATCCCGGGATGATCGACGACCTGATGGATTCGCTGGTCGTCGACCGGCCGGTACCCGGGTCGGCGGTCAAGGCGGAGCTGGCGGAGCTCACCTCGGGGGCGACCGCCCTCAGCCACATCATCTGGAGCTTCCGCAACAAGGAGTGGATCCGGATCGGGACCCGGGACATCCTGGGCCGCGAGCCGATCCGCCAGGTCACGCGGGAGCTGGCCGAGGCGGCCGAGGCGATCGTCGGCCAGGTGGCCCGCGACCAGTGGCAGCAGAGCGTCCTGAGGCATGGGATCCCCCAGCGGAGCAGCGACGGCCGCCGCGACCGCTGGGCGATCCTGGGCCTGGGCAAGCTCGGCGGCCGAGAGCTGAACTACCACAGCGACCTCGACCTGGTCTTCCTCCACGAGGAGGACGGGAAGAGCGCCGGCCCGGAGCGGGTCATCTCCAACGACCAGCTCTTCGCCGAGGCGGCGCAGCGCGTCCTCCGGGCCCTGTCGGGGGACGCCTCGACCGGCGCCGTGTATCACGTGGACACCCGGCTTCGCCCCTACGGCGCCTCCGGCCCCCTGGCCGTGACCCTCTCGCGGTTCCGCGAGTACTTCGAGGTCTCGGCCCAGACCTGGGAGTGGCTGGCGCTCACCCGGGCCCGGGTCATCCATGCGACGGGGGGGTTCGGCCGGGCGGTCGGCGACATGCTCCGCGGCCTCTTCGCCCGCCGTTTCGACCGCGCGGCCGTCGCGGCGGACGTGATCGCGATGCGACGGAAGCTCGAGCGGGCCAGCTCACGGAGCGTCATGAAGCGGGGCATCGGCGGCCTGGTGGATGTGGAGTTCATCGTCCAGTATCTCATGCTCATCCACGCCGCGGATCAGCCCGAGCTGGTACGGCCGAACGTGTGGGAGGCGCTCGATGCCCTGGGTCGCGTCGGCCTCGTGCCGGACCCGATGCTGGCCCACCTCCGCGAGGCCTACGACTTCCTCCGCACCGTCGAGGGCCGGCTGCGGCTGATCTACAACCGGGCCGGCGCCGACCTGCCCGACGATCACGACGAGCTGCTCGGCCTGGCCCGCCGGCTCGGATACGATCGGCCCGGAGTCGGCGACCCGGTGGCCGTCTTCCTGGCCGATGCGGCCCGGCACGGCGTCCGCGTCCGGTCGGCCTTCGAGGCCCTTGTGGGGCCCGGCACGGCCGGCGGTTAGCTCAGGGCCCCGACGGCCTCCTCGGTCGCCAGTTGCCCCCCAGGTCCAGGATCTCGTGCGGGTGGAAGTTGGCCTTGTAGGCCAGCGAGGCGCATTCGGCCACCCAGTAGCCGAGGTAGACGTGGGGCAGCGCACGCCTCCTGGTCTCTTCGATCAGGGTGAGGACGTTCCAGGTCCCCAGGCCGCGGCGCGAGTCGGCCGGGTCGTGGACGAAGTAGATCGCCGACAGCCCGACGGGCAGCGGATCGACGAAGCCCAGGCCGGCGAGCCGGCCGTCGATGCGGAAGGCCCATTCCTCCGTCGGGATGGGATTGTCCACGAACGACTCGGCATAGCTCAGCGGATCAACCTGGCGCTCCCGCCATCCGCGGGTCTCGGCCCGGTGGTCGTGGAACCGCTGGTACAGGTCGAGCCGTTCCGGCGTGATCCGGGGGGGCCCGATCTCCAGGCTCACGCTTCCTTCGTTGAGCTTGCGGTTCCTCGACTGGCTGCGATTGGGGTGGAACCGGCTCGCGTCCACGCGGAGCGAGCGGCAGGCGTCGCAGAGCCGGCAGCGGGGCCGGAAGAGCATGTGCCCGAACCGCCGCCAGCCGGCGAGCATCACGGTCGCGTACTCGTCGGCCGTCAGCTCGGAGACGTAGTCGTACTCCATCCGGGCCATCCGGCCCGGGAGATAGCTGCAGGGCTCGTCGGGGGCGAGAATCCGGAAAGTCGATGGCAATGGATTGGACCTTCGGTCCTCGTGTGCGGTCGATGGAGCCAGGGTGTCCGCGGGTCGCTCGATTATACGACCGCGATCCTCGCTCCGCCCGATCGACCGCCGCGAAGGCGTCGGGATCCTCGTCCAGGAGTCGCGTCAGCCGGGCGAGGAGCGGAAGAACCGCGCCATCGCGGCCCGGCCGCGCGCCATGCCACCGTCGCGACCGAACAGCGCGTCGCGGAGGCCGCGGGCCCGATTCTGCAGGCTCCAGCCCAGGCTCGCCTGCATCTCCGCGATCGCGGCCTCCTGGTCCCGGACGAGGCCGGAGAGCCTGCGTCCCTCCTCGATCCCGAGCCGGACCCGCTCCTCGGCCCGGTCGAGCTTCTCCTCGAGCTGCCCCTTCTCCGCCGCGATCCGCCCCATTTCGGACGCGATCCGCCCCTTTTCGGACGCGATCCGGACGATCTCCGCGGCGTACCGCCGATTCTCCTCGCCCACCGAGTCGAGCCTCGCCACGAGGTTGTCGCACTCCTCTCGGAGGATCCGATAGGCCTCGTCGGCCGCCCCGAGCGCGTTGATCCCGGTCAGGACCTCGTCGAGGCGAGCATGGACCCCCTCCTGGAGCGAGCGGATCCGCGCGAGCTCGCGGCCCTGCTCCGCCGCGACGGCCTCGACCACGGCCCTGACGGCGTGATCCAGCACCGCCTCGCCGAGCCGAGAATAGGAGGCGCGAATCTCGTCGCGCGCCGGGCGATCCGAGCCCTCTTTCAGCAGGCCCGACAGGCGGTCGGGGACCCGGCCCACCGCGACGACGCCCAGGCCGTAGCTGTGGGTGAACTCGAAGGCCGGATGCCGATCGGAGAGCTCCGAGAAGAGCCGATAGACGCCGAATCCCCGGTCCCGGACGTCCGTGTCGTGGAAGAGGACGACGGCATCCTCGGAGAGCTTGGGGGACCAGGTCTCGAAATCGTGCTTCACGGCCTCGTAGGTGTGCAGGCCGTCGATATGGAGCAGGTCGATCGAGCCGTCCGGGAAGCGATCCACGGCCTCGTCGAAGAGGCAGCGATGGAGGGTGGAGAAGTGGGCGTAGTGGTTCCGATTGCGGCAATCGACCGCCTCGTAGATCTCGTCCCCGTAATGGCCGGCCTGGTCGTCGCCGCGCCACGAATCCACCGAGTGGCAGAGCGTCGGCAGGGCCAGGCGGCTCACCGCCTGACAGAAGGCGAAATAGGAGTTGCCGGAGTGGGTCCCCAGCTCGACCAGGCAGCGCGGGCGGATCGCCTCGACCAGCCAGAAGGCGAAGGGGATGTGGCCGACCCAGGCATGAGGATCGGCGACGTGCTCCGGCGCCCAGAATGAGGCCGGGGAGAGATGGGAAGGGTGCTCCATGATCGCTACTCGACTTTCCTGCCCCGGGCCCTGTCATTTCGATACGTCAATCTTCACGCGATTGATCTTCGGCCTCGTCGCCGACGCTCGGCCCGCCGCCCCGTCAAGATTCGAGGCGACGTGCAACGGCATCGCGGTGCGAGACCGCGTGCGGGCCATGCCCGGCCGCGTCCGCCGCATGTCGCTCGACGCGTGCCGTCCGGCTCCTCCTCGGCGACGCCGGCAGGGCCCTGAGGATCGTCCGCGGCCCCCGCGATCGGGGATCGTCCGCCAGGGGATCGAACGGGTCCCCCCCGGCGATGCGGGCCCGGTGACGCTCGAGGAATCTCAGCTCGTCCTCGCGCGTGGGCCGCCCCAGCACGCCGTGGTGACGCTCCGTCCCCACGCCCGCCATGCCGAGCACCGCGTAGACGTCCAGGATCACCTTGTACCCCGCCTCCGCGGCCCTGAGGCAGTAGTCCGCGTCGTGCAGGCCGGCCTCGAATCGGGGGTCGAATCCGCCCAGCTCTTCCAGGACCGAGGCCCTCGTGAGGAGGCACGCGGCGCTCACCGCGGAGACGTCATGGCTGGCGAGTAGCTCTCCCACGTTGCCCGGGTTGCGGCCCGCGATCCAGTGCCGAAAGGGCGAACCGCGTCGGCAGGCCGTCACGCGGCCATCGCCGCGGATGGAAAGGCCCGCGTGCTCCACGTCCTGGCGCTCGTTGAGGAGTAGCGGGCCGACAACCCCGACGTCGGGGCGGTCGGCGAAGCCGAGCATGTGCTCCAGCCACCCCGGGTCGCTCGCGCGGATCGAGTCGTCGAGGAGGAGGTAATGCGTGTAGCCGCCGCCGAGTTGGGCGATCGCCTCGCTGACGCGGGCGGCCGCCCCCTGCCCCTTCGGCGCGTCGAGCGTGATCACCTCCGCGAGCGACCGGTCGACGGTCCGCTCGAGGCCGGCGAGGCACTCATCCAGCCGCCGCGGATCGGAGGGAGAGACCAGGATCGCGATCCGGCCCCCCGCCGCGGCCGGGTAGCGGATGTCGCGATGATTGAAGTGGATCCGGTCCTGGATCTCCGCCCGCTGCTCGGTCCTGAGGAAATGGCGCTCCAGGGCCGCACGCGAGGCGTCCGTGCACTCGTCCATCTTGCGGTGCCCCAGGCTGCCGGGATGGGTCCGCCAGCGGTAGAGGACCTCCGGGACGTGGCAGATGCTCTCGCAGGCCTCGACGAGCCTGAGGTTCATGTCCACATCCTGAGAGATCGTCATGCCTTCATGAAGGCCGCCCAGGGCCCGGACGATCTCCGCGCGGGCCGCGACCAGGTGGACGAAGTAGGGGTGCCCCAGGTAATGGTCGTACGAGAAGTCGGGCCGGAGGTCGACCCGGATGACCTTCTCGAGCCGCTCGCCGGCGATCGCCTCGTCGCTGTAGAGCATGTCCGGCCGATCCCGGAGGATGGCCTCCGCGAACGCCTGGAGGGCGTGGGGCTCGAGCGCGTCGTCGTGATCCATGAAGACGATGTAGTCCCCGGCCGCGGTCGAGATCCCGCGATTCGTCGCCGCCGCCACGCCCTTGTTCGCCTCGGCGTGGACCACGACCATCCGCGAGTCGCGCGACGCCCGCTCGTCGAGGGTGTGGCGCACGTGGGGCGACGGGCTGGCGTCGTCGACGCAGATCAGCTCCCAGTTCGGGTAGGTCTGATCGCGGACGCTATCGATGGCCTGCCGGAGCCAATCCTCGCGCGGCTCGTAGACGGGCATGACGACGGAGAACCGCGGCGCGTCGCCCGGCCATGCCCGGCCCCGGAGGGCGGCAAGTTGGCCCGGAGACGGCGTGGAGCGGCGGAACCGGAGGGCGGCGAGCCGGGGCTGCAGGTTGAGCGAGGGGATCTGGTCGCAGAGGTCCTGGAGCAGGCCGGTTGCCCCTCCCTCGCGGAAGGAGCGCGCGAGCCGCCGCGCCGCGGCCGGGTCACGCCTGAGATGTCCCGCGATCGTCCGGGCGGCTCGCCCCCCCGCCACCGTCCGGCGTGCCAGCCGGGCGACCCCGGCGGAGGCGGGGCCCAGGACGGGTATGGGCTTGATCGCGAGGCGTAGCGCGGAGTAGACGGTCGCCCGCGAGTTCAGGCGACGGAGCGACTTCGCCGACCGGACGGCCGCCGAGCGGGCGCGACCGTAGGCCGGGCCCAGGAGGCGCTTCATCACCCCGACGACGCTGTCGGCGACCCGATAGCGGAGGGGTGCCCTGCCGTGGTGGCCGGCCGGCACCAGGGCGTAGCCGCCCGGCGACGCCGCGTCCTGGGGCGCCGAGGGCAGCCACGGATGTCCGACCGCGTGATAGAGGTGCCGCATACGCCACTCGGCGATGATCCCGCCGTGGCGCTCGTGCAAGCACGTGAACTCGATGTCCTCGTTCGCCGAGCCGCGTGAGATCGATTCGTGATGCGTCCCCTCGACGCTGCCGAGGTAATAGTGGCGATAGCCCGCCGCCAGGGCCCGGAGGCAGATGTCCGCGTCGCCGAACCCGTTCGGGAAGAACCGCTCCTCCAGCCGCCCCAGGGACTCGAACGTCTCGCGGCGGGTCATGGCGCAGGCGAATGTCACGCACATGCTGACCCGTTCGATGTCGACGAACTCCTCGGCGGCGTTGGCGTGTGCGATCAGCGTGTAGCCGGAGCCGTGGACCCGCTCGATGAACCGCACGCCGCCGTGCTGGATCCCCTGGCCGCCGGGGTAATGGAGCTTGATCCCGACGAACCCGGCGGTGCGGTCCGCCAGGAGCTGCATCGCCATGACCTGGAGCGCGCATGGCGTGGACAGCTCGACGTCGTTGTTCATGAACAGCAGGAGGTCCCGATCGAGGCCGAATCGCTCGATCGCCGCGTTGTTCAGCCGGGCGAAGTTGAACGCGCCATGGTCGTCGAGCAGCTCGTATCGGACCGACCGGCGTCTCGCCAGCCACTCCACCAGGCGGGGGCGGGTCTCCGGCCTCGACGAGTTGTTGTTGACGAGGACCACGAGGACGTCGAGGGCATGCTCCTGCACCTCGATCGACTCCAGGCCCTGGATCGTGGTTTCCACCTGGTCCTTGAAGGGGATGACGATCAGGAGGCGGGGCGTCGGCACGCCCGGGAGGTCGGTGATCCAGACGCTGGAGGCGGCGAGCGGATCGGCCTCGGTCGCGACCTTTGCGGTCCAGGAGGCGCCGGGGAAGGCCCGGGGCACATGATCCTCGAGCAGCCGCCGTCGCCTCGCGGCCAGCGTGGCCGGATTCCCGAGCGCGCGGGCGGCGGAGCCGACGCGTCGGTAATAGCCGAAGAGGGCCGCGTGCCGGGCGTTGAGGCGGCCGCTGCGGGCGATTCGCAGCCAGAGGTCATGCTCCTCGACCCCTTCGAGCGCCTCGCGGAAGGCCGGTCCTCCTCCGGAGCATTCCTCCACCAGGTCCCGCCGGACCGCGACCAGCCTGCCGAGGTAGGGCAAGCGGAGGAGCGTGAACGAGTCGAAGGGGGGTTTCAGCAGGATCCTCGTCGGCGCGACCCAGTCCGAATCGATCTCCATCTCGTTGGTGAAGACCAGATTCACGGCCGGGTCTTCGTGCAGGTGCCTGGCGAGCAGCCCCAGGGCCATCGGGTGGAGGACCCCGTCGCCATCGATCGGGACGAGGCATCCGCCGGTCGCCGCGGAGAGCCCGAGGTTCTTCGCGTGGCTGGCGCCCCGCGCGATCTCCGAGGCGATCACGCGGATCCGCGGGTCGCGTCGCGACCAGGCCCGGGCCAGCTTCAGGTGATCGCGGCGGCTGCTGCCGTCGTCGACCAGGATCAATTCCCAGTCGGGGTACGACTGGCAGCGGCAGGAGAGGATCAACTCCTCGAGGTGACGGGGGGAGGCGTCCCGCAGGGTCGCCAGGAGCGAGAACGTCGGCCGCCCGGCCATCTCCTCGAACCGAGCCCGCTCCATCCGCAGTCCGCGGAGCAGCGACGGGATCTCCTGCTGGTAGGCATCGAAGATCCACGCGTGGGTCCGGAGGAACTTGCCTTCCTCCGCGTGCTCTCCGAGGAGGTCCGCGAAGCCGTCCGATGGGCGTGCCTGGCTAGCCAAGTCTCTCTCCTCATCTGCTGGACTTGCGGCGGTGCGGCCGCCATGGGAGTCCGAAGCGTCCGCAGGGGCCGGGCCGGGCCGCGGGCGGACGCGGCGAGCACCCTGTCGTCCTCCCCCGTTCTCGCCTGCTCCGACGGGTCGGCGGGGAATCTCGCCGGTGGCGCGGCGGCTGGCAAGGTCGCCCCGACGCTCGAGGCGAACCTCGAGCGCGTCGATCATCTGAACATGGCTGTCGCAGGCCCGGACCCGCTTGGGCCGCGCGGCGGGGTCAGTCGCCGCGGGCGATCAGGCGACAGCCCGTGCACTCCATGCCGGGTCCGTCCGGCGGTGAGGTATATTCGCCCGCGGGCGATGAGGCAACCCCGAAAACCGGCGGAGCGGGCCCGCTCTCGCAAGCATCACCTCACGTGATGACCTCGCCCAACCTGTTCTCCTTGACCTGCACGGAAGTCGCGTTAATCTCACCGGATCATCATGTGGCTCGAGACCCAATCGGAGCCACCCTCGCCCCGCTCCCCCCGGTCGCGGAGGTTGCGGGAGGGGAGCGAGGCGGATGCGGGCCGATGCTCCCGAGGGATCCGGCAGGCGTCCGATACGTCATCGGCGCGGGGTCGCCCCGGGATTCCAGGAAGAAAACGGGGCAAGGATGAACGAGAGCGATCAAACCGTCGTGTCGCCATCGCGCCTGCCGGGCCTTCGCGGCCGCGCGGGGACGACCCTGAAGCGAGGAATGAGGAGGCTCTTCCCGGGCCGTTCAGGGCCCGGACCCGACGTGGGGCACACGCCCGCGGTTCCGCCCCAGCCCGAAGCCGAGGCTCCGCCCCAGGTCGCCAATCCGAACCCGCCGGAGGCGGGCATCCTCACCGAGGAGATGCTCCGGCTCAACGGCGAGGCCGCGTCCGCGGAAGGGGTCGTCGCCGCGGTCCACCCCCAGGACTTCATCTACTGGTTCATCTGCCGCCATCCCAACCTCACCCTGCCGGCGGCGACCTCGTACTACTTCTCGGACGGGGCTTCGTCCGCCAGGAAGCTGGACGAGATCGTCTCGGAGCTCGGCTATCCCGCGGACGGGCCGGTGAAGCTCCTGGAATTCGCCTCGGGCTACGGCTGCGTGACGCGTCACCTCAAGCAAAACCCGCGATGGGACCTGACGAGCTGCGACATCCATCGCGAGGCCATCGAGTTCCTGGAAGGGCCGATCGGCGTCCGCACGCTCCAGTCCACCAGCCAGCCCGAGCAGTTCGCCGCGCCGGTGGCGTACGACATCGTCTTCGCCCTCTCGTTCTTCTCCCACATGCCGCGATCTTCATTCGGACGCTGGCTGAAGGCGCTCTATTCCACGCTCAAGAGCCCCGGCTACCTGATCTTCACCACCCACGGCGTGAAGAGCTCCGTGGCCTTCGGCATCACCCCCGAGGATATCCCAGCCGACGGATTCCTGTTCCGGGCCAACAGCGAGCAGGACGACCTGGACACGGTCGAGTACGGGTCGACCCTCTCCACGCCCCAGTTCGTGATCCAGGAGCTCTTCCGATCGGTCGGCGCCCCGATCGCCCGGTTCCGCGAGGCCGCATGGTGGGGCCACCAGGACCTCTGGGTCGTCAAGAAGGTCGACTGACGACGGCTGTCTCTCCGAACAACAAGAGCCGGGTGACGCATCGAAGTGCGTCACCCGGCTCTTCGGCTTTGGGGCCCGAGGGATTTCCTGGCGATCACGCGGACTGGCGAGCCGGCGGCACGTCCGAGCCGGCGGCGGGGGTCGTGGTCCGGATCGAGGCGCGAAGGGCCCGCGAGCAGACCCGGGCGGCCTTGGTGGCATCCAGCCGCCGCTTGAACAGCCGGCTGGCGCGGCGGCCGTGGTCGGCGGCCAGCCCGGGGTCCTTGAGGTATCGCAGCATGGCCGCGGCGAGCGAGACGGTCAGGCTCCCTCCCCCCTCCTGGTCGGAGAGGATGGCACCGGCCCCCTCGGCCTCGACGGAGATCGAGTCGTCGAGCGGCCCGGCCGCGATGATCGGGATGCCGTATCCGAGCGCGAATGCGGCTTCCAGGCGGATCGCCTCCGCCGAGTCGCCCCCCAGCGACAGGAGGACGTCGCAGTCGGCGAGCGCGGCGAGCCGATCCATGCGACCTCCGCGGAGGACCAGGGCTCGGGACTCGCGGATCACCTCGGGCGGGATCGAGCCGGCGGCCTGATCCGCCACCAGGACGAGGCGAGCCCGGCGACCGGACCGGTCCTCGGCCGGGAGGGCGTTGAGGATCTCGGCCGCGACGACGGCGCGGTGCCAGGCCGGATCGGGCGAAGGGGGCCCGACCGTGACGTGGAAGCGGACGTCCCCGTCGTCCCCCTCGTCCCGTCGGCGAGTCGAACCCGGGAGCCGATCCGCGAGCAACCCCATCGGCAGGGGGATCCGCGGCGGGCGATCGTCCGACTCGATCCGGTCCGCGCCGCCGGGGCATGCGTCCGGATCGAAGAAGAGGCCGGACGCCGCGGGGCCGTCCCCGGAAGGGAGATCCGGCGCGGAGGCCGAGTCCTCGGCGCGACCGAACCACGGTATGGCGGCGTTCGCCGCGAGGATACGGGCCAGGCGGCCGGCACCCTCGCCCTGGGCGTGGATCGCGTCGATCCGATGGAACTCGACGAGCTCTCCCAGCAGCCGGAGCCTTCGCTCGCCGCTGTCGGCGAGGAGGGCCTGGCCCTCCGCCCAGGCGGACCAGGTGCTCGGGCCCGGCGTGCCCTCGAGGTAGACGACCCGAGGGTCGATCATCGCCTCCATCCCGGCGTCGATCCGAGACGGGCTCACGTTGCACAGGAAGACCTCGTGCTCCTCCGCGAGCGCGGCCGCGAGGTGGATGGTCGAGATGTTCCCGGCGGTCGCGGTCATGTCGCCCAGGATGATGAGGACCCGAGGCCGGCCGGCCGGGGAGTCGGGGCCCTCCAGGAGTCCCCGCAGGCGCTCCAGGGGCAGCCTCACCGCCGCATGATCGCTCAGCCGCGGGGGCTCGAGCCCGAACTCCCTGGCGAGCGATCCGTACTCCATCATGCTCCGCGCCAGGCTCCCCGCCATCGCGTTCCGGGAGAGCGGGTACATCTCGAAGATCCGCGCCTTCACCTGCAGGGTCTCGGCGGCATACATGTCGCACCGGACCGCCTGGTGCGTCATGGTCTGCTCGTGGCGGCGATAGAGGTTCATCACGTTGGGCAGGTAGGCGATCTTCCCCGACCGGATCTGGAGCGCGTAGAAGAGCCAGTCGCCGGCGAAGCGGTAGCGGGAGAGCTCGTCCGCGAAGTCGAGCCGTTCCGGGCGGCGGAAGACGACCGCGCTGGCGTTGGGCACGGTGTTCTTCTGGCTGAGGGCGAGCTCGACGTCGTCCTCGGCCGTCGCCATGTAGCGGCGGTGCCAGCGGGTCGTCGAGATGTCATCCGTGTGGGCGAGGAACGTGTCGGCCAGCCGCTGACTTTTCGAATCGATCAGGGCGGACTGACAGTAGGCGAGCTTCACCTCGGGGTCGTAGAACTCCGGCACGAGCCGCTCGAGGAAATCGGGCGTGCAGGAATCGTCGGCCTCGGCGATCCAGACGAGGTCACCCGTCGCCATCGAGAGGCCCTTGAGCCACTGGAGGAACGGGCTGCCGTTGTTCTCCTCGTTGACGACGATCTGCATCGGGACCGGGGACTCCTCGGCCAGCCGCCGGGCCACCGCGACGCTGTCGTCGGGCGAGGCGTTGTCGAGGAAGATGATCTCGCAGGGCCGCCGGGACTGGTTGAAGATCCCCCGCAGCCGCTCCTCCAGGTAGGGCGCGTGCCGGTAATTCGGCACGATGACGGAGACCTTCAGCGGCGTCTCGACGTGGTAGCCGTAGTCGTCCCGCAGGGTCCGCACGAATCGGCCCATGAACCGGGGCCAGGTGAACTCGCCGCGGATGATCTCCCGGCCGCGACGGCCCATGGCGGCGGCGCGCTCCGGGTCGCGGAGGAGTCCCAGGATGGCGTCGGCCATCGCCTCCACGTCGAGATACGGCACGCAGACCCCGGCGTCCTGAAGCGCCTCCGGGGCACCGCCGGCCCCCTCGAAGGCCACCGCGGCGAGGCCGCTCTCCATGGCCTCGAGGTTCGCGAACGGGCAAGGATCCTCGCGCGACGTGAGCGCGAAGACGTCCGCCGCCATGAAGTAGGGGACCATGTCGTCGCGGGGGCCGGCGAACAGGAGCCGGCCCGCCGGCAGGCTTCGCTCGATGTCCTGGATGAGCCAGTCCTGGAAGAACGCGTAGGGTCCGCTGCCGATCCAGAGGAAGCGCGCCTCGGCGGCGGGCTCGCCGGGGGACGCCTTCTCGAGCACGCGGCGGCAGACGCGCGAGAACAGGTCAGCCCCCTTGCGGAGCTCGACGGTGCCGCAGGCGAGGACGATGGGCGCGCCGTCGGGGATCTCCAGCTCCGCCCGGACCCTTCGACGGAAGTCCTTCCGCTGCCACTCCAGGTCGCGGGTCCTCGCCTCCAGTCCGTAACGGAAGGTCATGACCCGTGCCGGGTCGACCTCGTATTGCTCGACCAGGACCCGGCGGACGGCCTCCGCCGGGACGATGATGCGGCGGCTCCCCGCGGCGATCCGATCGGTGGCGGTGCGGCCGCCGAAATACTCGATCGAGAGCTGCAGCTCATGGATCCAGGAGAGGACCGGCACGCCGTGGGCCGCGAAGGCCGCGTGGTATCGGTGCATCACGATCGTGTTCAGGATCGCCACGCCGGGGCCCGCGTGGTCGCGGAATCGACGCGCCAGCTCGTCCGGTATGGCCTCGGCGGGGATCCCCGCGGCGATGAGGTCGGAGTGGAACAGGATCGGGGCGACCTCGGCGAACTCCCCCGCCAGCTCTCCCCCGTCCTGCGAGTAGATCCAGCATTCCACCCCGGGGAGCCGGGACAGCTCCCTGGCCAGTTGCACGAAGCAGGCCGGCGCTCCGGTTCGGGTCGCGGAGTGCGAGCCGAGGAGGACCTTGTAATGGCGGCTCCGGCCGTCGCGCGCATGGGCGGCGTGGTAGCGCCAGGGGAGGTCCTCGAAGCGATTCAGGACCGGCGGGGGGGGCGGCTCGACGGGCATCGCGGCCACGGGCGGCGTCGCGGCCGCGGGCGGGTTCGCGGCCCTTCGAATCTTCCGCGCCACTTTCCGGGCGGCCCGGCCCGATGCGACGACCGTGCCGTCGGTCGCGGCCATCTCGAGGAATCTCGAGAGTGCATGCCAGCAACGGCCCGACAGGTGACCCTCGCGGAATAGCCGGCGACGGAGCACACGCGCCTTCTGAAGGAGGATCGACTCCGGCGCCGGTGGCGGCGGCGGTGCGGCCGGAGCAATCGACGCGCGGGTCGCTTCGAGGGCCGCGTGCATCCCCTGCAAGGCCGCGGCCTGCCCCCTGCCCGCCTCACCCAGGCGCGAGTTCTCGAGCCTGAGCTTGAGGATCTCCTCGCGGAGCGCGACGACCGCCGCCTGTTGCAGCACCTGGCCGCCGTCGAGCCCGGGAAGCCGCCGATCCGAAACGGCGTCGCCGCCCCGGATTCCCTCGGAACTGCCTGCAACATCCATGTTTAGCGTGCCTCCAATCCGAGCCGCGGGATTCGCCGCGCGATTCGAGTCCAGGCGGACCGGCGTTGCTCCGTGGCCCCGCGGAGCGCTGGGAAATGGCTCGTGTGCGAGCGAATGCGATGATGGTCCGGGTCGGGATCCTCGACCGTTCCGCCCGGACTTTGACAAGACTGCCCGAGGCTGTCAATCCGAAGGGCGGGAGGCTTGCCGCATCGCCTTTGGGCTGTTAACGTTCACGAACTGAGGGGATCCCGGAACGCCTGGCAGAATGCGCCTTTCATGACGTCTCATCGACCAGAATTCGACGACTTCGCCCGCGTAAGTGGCGGTTCGCGGTGTATTCCCGTCTATCGGCAGCTCACCGGCGACAGCCTGACACCGGTCTCGGCATTCGGCCGGATCGAGCGATCGGCCCCGTCCTTCCTCTTCGAGAGCGTGATCGGAGGCGAGAAGGTCGGCCGCTTCAGCTTCCTCGGCACCGAGCCGTTCCTCAGGTTCGAGGCCAGGGGGCGCGAGGTCGCCGTGGAGGACCTGGTCGACCCGCGGTCGTCCCGCTCGTACAGCTCCGAGGACCCGCTGGCGGACCTCCAGCGGCTCGTGGACCGTTATCACGCCGTCCATCTCCCCGGGCTGCCGCGGTTCGCCGGTGGGGCCGTCGGCTATGCGGCGTACGACGCGGTCCGGTACACGGAGAACCTGCCGTCGGCACCGAAGGACGACCGCGGACTGCCGGACCTGTCGTTCTCGTTCTTCGACCGCATGGTCATCTTCGACCACATCCGCAAGACGGTCCTGGTCGTCGCCCAGGCCCACGTCGAGCCCGGCGCGGATCCGAGGGCGGCCTACGACCTGGCCTGTCGCCGGGTCGACGAGCTGGTGGAGCGGCTTTCCTCGCCGGCCGCGGAGCTGCCGCTCAAGGACCTGGATACCGAGGGGCCGGTCCGGCTCGAACCGAGGTCGAACCTCACCCGCGACGGCTACGAGCAGATCGTCCGCCACTGCCAGGAGTACATCAGGGCCGGCGACATCTTCCAGGTGGTCCCCAGCCAGCGTTTCGAGCTGGAGACCTCGGCCACCCCGTTCAACATCTACCGGGTGCTCCGGGTCGTGAACCCGAGCCCGTTCCTCTTCTATCTCACCTTCGAGGACTTCTCGCTCATCGGCAGCTCGCCGGAGATCCTCGTCCGGGTCGAGGACGGTGAGGTCACCATCCGGCCCCTCGCCGGCACCCGGCGGCGGGGGAAGGACGAGCACGAGGACGCGGCCCTCGCCGAGGAACTGCTGGCCGACCCGAAGGAACGGGCCGAGCATATCATGCTGGTCGACCTGGCCCGGAACGACGTAGGGCAGGTCGCGGATTACAACACGGTCGAGCTCTCCGACGTGATGAGGGTGGAGCGCTACTCGCACGTCATGCACATCACGTCGAACGTCACGGGCAAGCTGCAGGCCGGCAAGACGGCCTTCGACGCGCTTCGTGCCGGCCTGCCCGCGGGGACCGTCTCCGGCGCGCCCAAGGTCCGCGCCATGGAGATCATCGACGAGGTGGAACCGACCCGCCGCGGCCCGTACGCCGGGGCCGTCGGCTACATCGACTTCACGGGCAACATGGACACGTGCATCGCGCTGCGGACCCTCGTCCTGAAGGGGAAGACGGCCTACATCCAGGCCGGCGCGGGGATCGTCTTCGACAGCCATCCCCCCACCGAATTCGAGGAGACCGTGAGCAAGGCTCGCGTCCTCCTGAAGACTATCGAGATCGCCGAATCGCAGCTCTGAACGAGGCGGACTCCACGGTCCCGGAGGGCTCTCGACTCGTCCCGATCATCCGCCGAGATGGGGCTCGATCCAGCGGGAGACGTCCTGGAACACCTGGAGCCGGCCGATCTCGTTGAACGGTTCGTGGAGCATCTTGGGGTAGAGGAGCAGCGTCTTGTCGACCGCGCCGACGCGGTCGTAGAAATCGCGGGTGGCCAGCGGGCTCACCACCGGATCCTGGCCGCCCACGATCATCAGGAGCGGGTGGCGGAGCTCCGGGGCCCGTTCCATGAGCATCTCGCCCCCCTCGACCATCCCGAAGAAGAGCTTCGGACTGATGCGGTTGTGCCGCAACGAGTCGGTGCGATACATCTCCTTCATCGCCGGGTCGCGGGTCATGCTGTCGATCGGGAGGTCGGAGCGGAGGGTGACCCAGGGAGCGACCGAACGGAGCATCTTGCCGAGCCGGAGCTTGGCCGGCGGGACCGGCATGGCGATCCGGATGAACGGGTTGGAGGCGATCACTCCCGCAAGCGAAGACGACGACTCCAGGGCATAACGGAGCACGACCTGCCCGCCGTTGGAGTGTCCCAGGACGAACGCGGGAAGGCCCGGCCGTCGGCCCCGCGCCCACTCGACCACGGCCGCCAGGTCGCCGACGAGGTCCTCGTAGCGGCGGACCACGCCGCGACGCCCGGGACTCATCCCGTGCCCCCGGAAGTCGACGGCCACGAACTCGAGCCCGAGCGGCATCCCGACCGCCTCCGCGATGGGCGCATAGGTCCCGCCGTGCTCCCCGAGCCCATGGGCCACCACCACGACGCCCCGCGGCGACACCACCGGCCAGGTGCGAACCCGAAGGGCGACCCCATCGCGAGAGACCACGGTATCGTGGCACGATTCAGACAAGGTTGCAGGCATCCTTCCCCCCGCCTGGCTCGGACCGTTCACAAGACCTATCCGGATCTCCCCTCTCCGGCTCCGGGCGCAATCTAGCGACGGTCCCGCCGGTCGGCGAGGTCAGTTCGGCAACGATCAGGACATTTTCCACCCCCCGGGGGGGCCGACCGGTTGACGATGCGGACAAAATCCGTTGAATTAACGGGTAGATCAATTGCTGCATGATTCCAGTCGTCTCGCGCAACCTTCTTGAAAGACTCGCTGCGTCATGAAGGAGCATGCATTGACTTCAGACCCAGCCCGATCGACGAGCGGAGAGGCGGGGAACCCTCGCGTCCTGATCGTTGATGACAACCGCGACCTGGCCCTGAGTCTGGCGCGGCTGCTCCAGCTCATGGGCTACGAGGTCCACACGGTCTTCGACGGCCATGATGGGCTGCGGGCCGCGCGGGCGATTGCTCCCCACGCCATCCTGCTGGATATCGGCCTCCCCAACATGGACGGCTACCAGGTGGCCCGGGCCCTTCGGGAAGAAGGGTTCGACGAGACCATGATCATCGCGGTCTCGGGCTACGGGCAGGAGGAGGATCGCCAGCGGTCGCGGCAGGCGGGCATGGATCATCACGTCACCAAGCCGGTCGACGTGAAGACGATCGCGTCCCTCATCGGCAAGCCGGAGTGAGGCGACGTCCCGGGGGTATTACCTCGGCAAGGAAGAAGCTCACCGTAATAGGGTTCTTACCGCCGACAGGGAAGC
>NZ_JAALJH010000082.1 GCF_011064615.1 Aquisphaera insulae
TTAGTGATGATCCGGGGCGGGCAACGTCTCAGGAGGCTGCAACTTCGCTCGCCAGAACGTTGACGGATAGGGAGTTACGACTTCGCAGGTGGCGGAGGCCAGGGTTATTGGCATTCCCCCAGCTCCGCCACCAGCCGGTCCACCAGTTCAGCCTTGAACGCAGGCCACCGCTGGTGCTCCTGAGTTCCGCCCACGGCCCGGTAGATGGTCTTCAGGTTACGAGCCTCGGGCGTGTCGCCAGCCAGGCTCATCGACGTTTTGGCGGCCCGGATCTTCGCACGGATGACGTTCGGCGAGTCGGTCACGTTGATCCGGCTCATGTCGTCCGGGTCGGATTTGCTCATCTTCCGCCTGCCCTCGGTCAAAGACATGATCCGCGGGTACTCGCTGACCACGGCCTGAGGCTTGGTGGAACACCCCATGAGTGGCCACGCACCCCATGAGTGGCCACGCACCCCATGAGTGGCCACGCACCCAAAATAGAGAATTTGGAGAAGTGGGAGTGAATATCTCCTAAGCAGCTCGTCGATTCAGTGGAGGCCTGGCCTACGATGCCCCAAAGTCAGCGTTGGCCAGACTACCCGCTTTGGGTGCCTGGCCTTCGATGCCTTGTGGCCTTGGATGCCTTCGATGTCTGGCCTTAGATGTCCTTGAACTTCTATGGCGTTTCGCGCCCGAGTGGAGGTCGATAATCGTATCGATTCCCGACCTCTTTCCTGCCCCCCTGACCTCTCTCCTGCCCCCCAAGAAAAAAACCCCAGCCGAGGGGCTGGGGTTGAAAGACGTGGTCGACCCGTATCGAACCGAGCATCGGTCGGGCAGGTAAGTCTGCGAACAGGCCCGACCAGTCAAACCGACAAACAGTGAAACGCGGATCGGCCACGCCGAGGTTGTTCAAGGCAAAGGGCGTGCCCAGCCGTTGGATCCGGCCCTATCCAGGGGACGGGATTCCCGGCCTCGCAAGGTGGATCATTCCGCCGGCTCGTCGAACCCTTCCTCCGCCGGCAGCTCGTCCCCCTCCTCAATCGGACGCGAGAAGACCGGGGACTGCACGATATCGTGCTCGAAAGTCCCCCGGATCGGCCCGTAGCCGAAGGTATGGACGTCCTGGCCCTCGCCAATGAGCTGGAGCAGCTCGATGTCGAGCAAGTTCAAATCCGCGTCCGAGAGCCCCTCCTTCGCCATCAGGAAGTATTCGGTCTGCATCTCGTCATGGATGAGGATGGCGCTCCCGACCTCGTGGAATCGTTCGTCGCGTCGCCCCCACCTCAGGGCCGGGCCGAATCGCTCTTCGGCGTCGGGGAGACCCCCTTCATGGACCAGGATGTCGAAGATTTCGACGGGCTGCCGGCGCGATCTGTGGAAAATGAACATGCGAACTCCAGGGGACAATCGGATCGGGCAAGGGCCCCATGATACCGATGCCGAGTGGAATTCAGCGAGGGTCCGCTGTCGCGGCCTGATCCTCGGGGGCCGGGAGGACCCATCTCGGGAACCTGATGACCAGGTCCGCGGGATGGTTCGAGAGGCCGACACGGGATTGTCGCGAACCCGAAAGGGGTTCGATCATCGGACCGGTTCCGGACCCGTTCCTGCCGCGCCTCGATCGCTCGTGGGGCCGAACCGTCGCCCGCCCGCTCGATCGAGACGCGGCAGGAGCCGCTCCTGGCCGAGCCTGGGCGGCGATGCACTCGGCATCCTGCGGAGCGGATCGCCCTGGGCGTCGACGATGCACTCGGGGGGCACCGGCCGAGGTGATGATGAGCCCGACGATCCGAAGTGCGAGAGGCGTCACCGGACGTACGGCGTTCCGCCGGCGCGAGGTGATTCGACGACGTCGTCCTCGGGGACGTGCAAGACACGCAGGCTCGCCTCGGGAGCTCGCGGTCGCTCCACCGGATCTCCCGGGCCGTATGCCCAGGGACGCCACTCGGCGGCCTCGCAGGCCTCGGCCGCGTCCTTGTGCTCGCGCCACATCGCGCGACGGAGTTGCTGCGCCTGGAAGATCGGATCGTCTTCCGGGCCGACGATCACCGTCCCGATGCTCTTGTACTGGTCCATGGAGCTGCGGTGGGCGACGGCGAGCTGGTGGAATCGCTGCCTCCTGCGATTCCAGGACCAGGCGGCCAGGAACGCCGCGATCACGAGGACGGCGAGCAGCAGATCGCGGAGCCGCAACTGGAGTCGCTTCATGATTCGCGGTCCGTTCTCCGAGGGCGTCGTTCGAGCACCGATTGAACTGGTCGCGACGTGGGGATCCGGCCGAGCACTCGCATCACCCGTGCCGCGGACCAGGCCGTCCCGGACCTCGTCGTGTGGCCGTCGGAGTGGAGGGCCTCGGCGGCGTGGCGAGGCGAATTGCTTTTGCCCCGCGGTTCGGTCATGTGCTCGGCCAGGTTGGCATACGCGTCTACGGCCTTCGCCTTCCTCACCCGCGCCGTTTTGGCCAGCCCGGCCGCCATGGGCTCGGACCTCAGGCTCCGGCACTCCGGGAGCGAGGCCCCCTCTTGGCGCCACGCTCGGCCATCACCTCGGCGGGCACGTCCATCCCCCGGGCCCGGTCCAGCTCGCGGAGCCGCCTCGACATTCGGCCGGATCGGCGGTAGGCGGCCTGGACGTCGTTCGTGCGGCCCGAGATGCGCCGGGCCTCGTCCGCCGTATCGGGCTTGAGTGCGGGGCCGCTGTTGGCAGGCCGCCGATTCCCGTGGCCACGTTTTCCCCCGGAGGCCTGAGTTCTGACATCAGCCGTCCTCGGCCGGCTGGGGTGCCCCCGGGTGGGGGTGTTTCAGCTTCTCCTTGACGTCATCCGGGGCGGCCAGGAGCGACACGATGAAGTGGTGGCGGGTGGCCCTGTTGGGGGCGAACCCAAGCTCGAGGGCCTGCTCCCACCGCTTCACGGCCGTTGCCCAGTCGCCGGCCGCGGCCAGCTTCTCGGCCTCCCCGATCAGGGCATGGATCGCCTTCTTCTCTGCTTTCCCGCTGGGGTTCATGGTGGCCTCCGAAGCAAAACCCGGCACCAGCCATCACGATCATAGCCGATATCAGGATGGGTTGTTGGTTTCGCGGGTCTGTCAGCAGGCGTTTGATCCGAGAAACCGGGAGGCAGACTCCATGCGGGAATCGCGTGATGAGGCCGACCCATGGCGGAGAATCCACGGCTTGCCCTATCGCCGGCCGGAGCCGACTCGCTCGAGACGCGCGACGTGGTGCCTCCGTGGTCCACGGTGCGATCGTAGGGTCCCTTCTGAGGATTTTCTCCATTTTGGTGAAACTCGGGGCCTGTTTCTTGGGACTGTATTGAGTAGGGAGGGATTCTTGCGCGCCACGGGTGCGAGAACCCCGAGCGGCTCCTTGGCAATCCGCGAGACGGTGAATGAGCCGGTTGGACCGGCCCGCGCGGAGGACGCGGGCCGGCGGGATTCGTGGCGAAATTTGCGATCAAAGCCAACGTGATTTCGAGACGCAAGTCTTTCAATCGTAAAGGGAAACTCCTTCGCATCCGCGGTCGTTGATTTGACGAACGAACCCAAATTCGCTCCCAACGGCGGAGCCGCGGGAGGTCGCCGTAAGCCCACCGGGGAAGGCCCTGGCAGCGGGCGGGCGGTCACGAATCCCGGTGACGGTTGAGCTTGCGGCCGGAGGTTGGTTGGAGCGCGGAAGTCGACCCACGAGCGGCCCGAGGGTGGAGCGAGAGACCGGAATCCGCGATAGCAAAGCCAATTTGAAATCGACGAAAGTGATTTATGGGGAAAGAGATACGAATCAAATAATGTTCGGTTTATGCGACGAACGGAGCCAATTCCCCGGGCCCTCGGGGGCGGGACCGGCTTGGCATGGTGGCCTGCCTCCGCGATCGCCGCGTCCGTCCTCTGGACATTTAGGCGGACACGCGTATACTAGGCGATCGAAGGATGACGCATCCGGCCGGGGGACATGCGACGGATTTCGGAGGGGCAATCCAGGGATGGCGACATCCGACATCGTGATCCGGGGGGCGAGGGAGCACAACCTCCGGGACGTCTCGCTGACCTTGCCGCGCGGGCGGCTGATCTGCCTGACGGGGGTCAGCGGGTCGGGGAAGAGCTCGCTGGCGTTCGACACGCTCTATGCCGAGGGCCAGCGGCGGTACGTCGAGAGCCTCTCGAGCTATGCCCGCCAGTTCCTCGGGCAGATGCCCAAGCCGGAGGTCGACCGGATCGACGGGCTCTCGCCGTCGATCTCGATCCAGCAGAAGACCGGCGGCCGGAACCCGCGATCGACCGTGGGCACGATCACGGAGATCAACGACTACCTCCGCGTCCTGTTCGCCCGGGTCGGCCAGGGGCATTGCCCGAAGTGCGACCGCCCGGTGGCGGCGCAGACCCGCGAGCAGATCGTGGCCCGGATCCTCGCCCTGCCGGCCGGCACGGCGTTCAGCGTGCTGGCGCCGGTGGTCCGCGGGCAGAAGGGGGAGTACAAGGACCTCTTCACCGACCTGGCCAAGGCGGGGTACGTCCGGGCCCGGGTCAACGGTACGGTCCACTCGCTCTCCGACCAGCTCGCGCTCGACCGGCAGATCAAGCACAACATCGAGGTCGTCATCGACCGCCTGAAGGCCGGGCCGAACGTCCGCGGCCGGCTGGCGGAGGCCGTCGAGCAGGCGCTCAAGCTCGGCGAGGGGACGGTGATCGTCGCCGTCGAGGGGCAGCCGGACCTGCTGCTGTCCTCGGCGTACGCGTGCACCCACTGCGGGCTGAGCTTCGACCCGCCCAGCCCCCAGCTCTTCAGCTTCAACAGCCCGCAGGGGATGTGCCCGGCCTGCGACGGCCTGGGCATCCGCCACGACTTCGACCCCGACCTGCTGGTCCCGGATCCGAGGCTCTCGGTCTGGGACGGGGCGATCTCGCTGCTCGGGCCGGTGAAGGGGATCGGCCGCTGGCGCAGGCACCTGTTCGAGGGCGTGGCCGCCAACTACGAGAGCGACCCCGACGGGCCGCCCAAGGGGAAGATGCTCAAGGGACCCTGGAAGGACCTGGACGAGCGCTTCCGCAAGGTCTGGCTGTACGGCTCCGGCGATCGCGTGATCGTCCACCACTGGAAGAGCCGGGCCAAGGTCTGGTCGCACACCGAGCCCTGGCAGGGGGTGGCCACCGAGCTGCTGGCGCGCTATCGCAAGTCGCAAGGCGGGCCGACGAAGGCCCAGCTCGAGCCCTACATGCGGAGCGTGACCTGCCCCGAGTGCCAGGGCAACCGGCTGAACGCCCGCGCCCGGGCCGTCCGGGTCGGCGGCAAGACCCTCGTCGAGCTCGGCGGCATGCCCATCAGCGAGGCCGCCCGCTTCTTCGACGCCCTGGCGGAGGGGACGACGGCAGAGGCCATATCTCCCAGGAACCCCTCTGGCAAGGGGGAAACCGATCCGGCTCTCCCCCTTACGAAGGGGGAGTCGGAGGGGGTAAATGTCGCGAGCCGAGTCGATCGAAAACACCCCCCTGAATCCCCCCTTGGTAAGGGGGGAAGCGATCTGGCTCTCCGCCGTGCCAATGGGGAGCTTGAGGGGATTCCGGAGCCATCCGGCGGCGTCGTGGGCTCTCCGGCCATCCCCCTCGACGCGGTCTCGCGGACGATCGCCGAGGAGCTGCTCAAGGAGATCCGCGGCCGGCTCCGGTTCCTCACGAATGTCGGCCTCCACTACCTGGCGCTCGACCGCGCGGCGCCGACGCTCTCCGGCGGCGAGGCCCAGCGGATCCGGCTGGCCAGCCAGGTCGGCGCGGGGCTCGTGGGGGTGCTCTACATCCTGGACGAGCCCTCGATCGGGCTCCACCCGCGGGACAACGACCGGCTGATCGCCACGCTCCAGGGGCTCCGCGACGTGGGCAACACCGTGATCGTCGTCGAGCACGACGAGGACACGATGCGCGCGGCCGACTGGCTGGTCGACTTCGGCCCCGGCCCCGGCGTGAAGGGGGGCGAGGTCGTGGCCCAGGGGACGCTCGCCGACCTCTCGAAATCGAAGCAGAGCCTGACCGGCGCCTACCTCTCCGGCAAGGCGGAGATCCCGATCCCGGTCGACCGCAAGGCCCCCGACGGCCGAGCCCTGACGATCAAGGGGGCACGGCAAAACAATCTTAAGAATATTGATATTAAGATCCCTCTCGGCCTCTTCGTCGGCGTCACCGGCGTGAGCGGGTCGGGCAAGAGCTCGCTCGTGGGGGACATCCTCCGCGAGGCCCTGGCCCGCGACCTCAACGGCGCGGAGGGGACGCCCGGGGCGCACGACGCGATCGAGGGCGCGGACCAGCTCGACAAGGTCATCGACATCGACCAGTCGCCGATCGGCCGGACGCCGCGGTCGAATCCGTCCACGTACATCAAGCTCTTCGACCTGATCCGCGACCTGTACACGAAGCTGCCGGAGGCCCGCGCCCGCGGCTACCAGCCGGGCCGGTTCAGCTTCAACGTCGCCGGCGGGCGGTGCGAGGCCTGCGAGGGGAACGGCTCGAATCGGCTGGAGATGGACTTCCTCGCCGACGTCTGGGTGACCTGCCCGGTCTGCGAGGGGAAGCGGTTCAACCGCGAGACGCTGAACGTCCGGTTCAAGGGGAAGAGCATCGCCGACGTCCTGGACATGGACGTGCAGGAGGCGCTCGAGCATTTCGCCAACGTCCCCAAGATCGCGACGATGCTCAAGACCCTGCACGACGTCGGCCTCGACTACATCAAGCTCGGCCAGCCGTCGCCCACGCTCTCCGGCGGCGAGGCCCAGCGGATCAAGCTGGCCCGCGAGCTCGTGAAGCGGAGCACCGGCAAGACGCTCTACATCCTCGACGAGCCGACCACCGGCCTCCACTTCGAGGACGTCAAGAAGCTGCTGGAGGTCCTCCACGGCTTCAAGCGGTCGGGCAACACGGTGGTCGTCATCGAGCACAACCTGGACGTCATCAAGACCGCCGACTGGCTCATCGACATGGGCCCCGAAGGGGGCGCCGACGGCGGCCGCGTGGTCGCCGAGGGGACGCCCGAGGAGGTCTCGAAGGTCGCCGCCAGCCACACCGGCGCGGCGCTCGTGCGGACGCTCCACCCCGACCATGGACGGCACGTCGGGCATGCCGCCAGGCCGGCCGGCAAGAAGCGGGGCAGGGGGGCGTCGTCGTCTTCCGAGGAGGGTTTGAGCGCGATCGCGGTCCGCGGGGCCCGGCAGCACAACCTCAAGGGGATCGACGTCGACATCCCCCGCCACGCGATGACGGTCTGCAGCGGCCCGTCCGGGTCGGGCAAGAGCTCGCTGGCGATCGACACGCTCTATGCGGAGGGCCAGCGGCGGTACGTCGAGAGCCTCTCCAGCTACGCCCGCCAGTTCCTGGCCCCGCTCCAGAAGCCGAAGGTGGAGCACATCAGCGGGCTCTCGCCGGCGATCAGCATCGAGCAGAAGACGACCAGCAAGAGCCCGCGGTCGACCGTGGGCACGGTGACGGAGATCCACGACTACCTCCGGATCCTCATGGCCCGGCTCGGCCAGCCCCATTGCCCGGCCTGCGGGATCCCGATCGGCACCCAGACGGCGGACGAGATCGTCGAGAAGATCCTCCACATGCCGGAGGGGACGAAGGTCTTCATCATGGCCCCCGTCGAGCGCCGGGACAACGAGACGTTCGAGGCCCTCTGGGACGACCTGCGTGCGTCGGGCTTCTCGCGGGTCCGCGTCGACGGCAAGACGGTGGAGCTGGACAGCCCGCCGAAGCTGAGCCATCGCCGCAAGCATCGCGTGGAGGTCGTGATCGACCGCGCGATCGTCCGGCGGTCCACGCGGTCCCGGCTGGCCGACTCGGTGGAGTCGGCCCTGGACCTGGGCAAGGGGGTGCTCCACGTCGCCAAGGTCGGCGACGAGGGCAAGGAGAGTTCGTGGCACGTCGAGCGGTTCAGCCAGCATCGCTCGTGCGACCGCTGCGGCCGGAGCTTCGAGGAGCTCTCGCCGCACAACTTCTCGTTCAACAGCCCGCTCGGCTGGTGCCCCGTCTGCGAGGGCCTGGGCACCCAGCATGGGGCCAACCCGGCCGTGCTGATCCCGGACCCGCGTCGGAGCCTCCGCGAGGGGGCCGTGGACGTCTGGCCGAAGCTCGACGAGAACCCCGCGTTCGGCCGCGTGATCTCCGCCGTCGCCGACGCCGAGGGGATCGACCTGGACATGCCCTTCGACGACCTGGAGGGCCGCCTGAGGCGGATCATCCTCCACGGCGCGGGGGAGACCTGGTATCCGGTCCCGCCCGACGAGGACGCCGGCTTGCCCGGGTATTCGGTCCAGTACAAGGGGCTCTTCCCGGCCATCGAGGAGGCGGCGCGGGTCTCGTTCGTGTACCGGTGGAAGCTCCAGGGGATGGTCGACGACGTCCCGTGCGCCGCCTGCATGGGGGGCCGGCTCCGCGACGACTCCGGCGCCGTGCGGTTCCACGGGCACACGCTCGACCAGATCAGCCGCTGGCCGCTCGGCCAGGCGCTCGAGTTCTTCCGGGGGCTGAAGCTCGGCAAGGACGAGTCCCACATCGCCGGCGACCTCGTCCGCGAGATCCGCGAGCGGCTCACGTTCCTCGTCGACGTCGGGCTCGATTACCTGAGCCTGGCGCGGGGGACGCCCACGCTCTCGGGCGGCGAGAGCCAGCGGATCCGGCTGGCCAGCCAGATCGGCAGCGGCCTCACCGGCGTGCTCTACGTCCTGGACGAGCCGACGATCGGGCTCCATCCGCGGGACAATGCGCGGCTCCTGAAGGCACTCCGGCACCTCCGCGACCTGGGCAACACGCTGGTCCTCGTCGAGCACGACCGCGAGATCATCGAGGCGGCCGACAACCTGGTGGACTTCGGCCCCGGCTCCGGCGCCTTCGGCGGCGAGGTCACGGCGGCCGGGCCCCCCTCGAAGGTGAAGGCCGCCGCCAAGTCGCTCACCGGCAGGTACCTCAGCGGCAAGTCCGCGATCCCGATCCCGACCAACCGCCGGCCGGCCTCGGCCAAGGCGAACGTCCCGGCGATCGTGATCCGGGGGGCCCGTCAGCACAACCTCAAGGACATCGACGTCCGGTTCCCGCTGGGCGTGGTCACGGTGGTGACCGGCGTCAGCGGCTCGGGCAAGAGCTCGCTCGTCGAGGACATCCTCTGGAAGGCCGCGGCCAAGCAGCTCCACCGCGCCCAGCTCACGCCCGGGGCCCACGAGCTGATCGAGGGCCTGGAGCAGGTCGACAAGGTGATCAGCGTCGACCAGACGCCGCTCGGCTCGACGCCGAACTCCACGCCCGCCACGTACTCGGGCGTCTTCGACCTGATCCGCGAGCTCTTCGCCAAGCTGCCGGAGGCCAAGGTCCGCGGCTACACCTCGCGGCGGTTCAGCTTCAACATGGCCGGCGGCCGATGCGAGACCTGCGAGGGGGCGGGCCAGAAGAAGATCGAGATGCACTTCCTGCCGGACGTCTGGATCACCTGCGACGCCTGCAACGGGGCGCGGTTCACGCCCGAGGTCCTGGCCGTGAAGTTCCACGGCAAGACGATCGCCGACGTCCTGGACATGACGGTGGACCAGGCCCTCGAGCTGTTCGCGAGCGTGCCCCGGATCCGGAAGATCCTCCGGACGCTCCACGACGTGGGCCTGGGGTACGTGCCACTGGGCCAGTCGGCGCCGACGCTCTCCGGCGGCGAGGCCCAGCGGGTGAAGCTGGCGGCGGAGCTCGCCCGGCCCGACACGGGCAAGACGCTCTACATCCTGGACGAGCCGACCACGGGCCTGCACCTGGACGACATCCGCAAGCTGCTCGACGTGATCCACCGCCTGGCCGACCTGGGCAACACGGTGGTCGTCATCGAGCACAACCTCGAGGTGATCAAGACGGCCGACTGGCTGCTCGACCTCGGCCCCGAGGCCGGCCTGAAGGGGGGCGAGCTCGTCGCCGAGGGGACGCCCGAGGAGGTCTCGAGGAGCGACCGCAGCCAGACCGCGCGGTTCCTCGTCGACCTCCTCGCCGCCGGCCCGTTCGCCGAGCGGGAGCGATTCGACCCCAAGGCCGCCGCCAAGCAGGCGATGGACGAGGCGAAGGCCCTCCGGGAGTCCGCGAAGGCCCAGGCCGCGGGCGTGGGCGTGACGTCGACGGCGAAGGGGGGCAGGGGCGCCGCCGGCAAGAACGGACAGGCCGCCGTGATCTCCGCGGCCGACGCCCTCACCCCGTGGGAGCTCGACGGCCGGACCTGGCACACGAAGACCCGGACGGCCCGCAACGGCAAGCCCGCGCGGTGGGACGGCGCGATCCTCGAGCAGGTCGTGGACCGGATCGAGGCCCTCGGCGGCGACAAGCTCGCCCCGACCGACTGGTCCGAGCGGGGCGTCGTCCGGATCGCGGCCGCGCCGCGCGACGGCGAGAAGAAGCGAGGAGTCCTCGTCTTCCATTCGACGACGTCCGCCGAGTGGGTGGTGACGCTTCAGTTCTTCGTCCCGCGGAACACCTTCCAGGCGAAGACCCTGGAGTCCTCGCTCCGCCTGCCGCCGTTCCACGAGTGCTCCCCGCCCGTCCACAGCGACGCCCCGCGTCTGAAGGTGGAGCACGAGGCCTCCTTCCAGGTCGTCACCGTGACCGCCCACACCACGGATGGCCTCGACACGCCGGCCTTCCAGAAGTTCGTCGAGAAGGCCGTGGCCGCGGCCCTGACGATGTCCGCCGAATCGAAGGGGAAGCTGAAGAAGGCGAGCGAGATTTGATGTAGATAGGTTGATTTTGAGAAGGTGAGCAAAGCCCGTCCTCGGGGAATACGGAGACCGTGGCCATGGACGGATTGGGCACGCAGCCTGCCCGGCGCGAGCTGGGACGTGAGCCCTCGACCCCGCCCGACGCCCGCCTCACTGGTTCATGTTTAACCCGGGCATGGCCTCGCGGAGCTCCCCGATCGCGCGTTCCGTGATTCGCGTGCTCAACATCAGCGTCTGCAGGCGGGACATCGACTTCAGGCCCTGAAGGCCGGCGTCCGAGACCTGGCTCCTGGACATGTCCAGCATCGACAGTTCGCGGAGGTCGAGCAGGGCGGCGAGGCCGGCGTCCGTAACTCGATCGGGCAAGGTCAATGATTGCAACTCGGTGAGCCCGCGGAGATGGGCGAGCCCCGCATCGGTCACTTCGGTCCCGCGCAGGTTCAGGGATCGGACCTGAGCCAATCCGCCCAGTGTCGCCGCGCCTCGGTCGGTGATCATGGTTTCGCTCAGGTCGAGCATCCGCAAGCTCGGTAGCATGCCGAGATTGAGCTGTTCCAGGTCGGTGTCCGTGAGGTCCGTCCCCTTCAGGACCAGCCTCAGCGAGGCCTTACCGCCCGCCATGGGACCCGGGATCTGGGTGACGCTCCCCCCCAGCCTCTTGACCTCCGCAAGGACCTCCGCGGCGGTCGTCGGATGAGGTCGGGGCGTGAGGTTTGTGGTCGTGATCACCGGGGTCGTCGGGCGCGCCGAAGCGTCCCAGAGCCTCGCCGTGTTGTCCCAGCTCCCGGAGGCGATCGTCCGTCCGTCGGGGGAGAAGGCCAGGCATTTCACCGCGTTCGTGTGTCCGCGGAAGGTCGCGAGCAACTCGCCCTTGGTCGCGCTCCAGAGCTTGACCGTCTTGTCGAGGCTGCCGGTCGCCACCCATTTCCCATCCGGCGAGAAGGCGACGCCGTGGACCGTCCTGCGATGGCCGCGAAAGGGGGGACGTTCCCGGCCGGTCGCGACGTCCCAGAGCCGGAGCTCCGGCGTCGCCGTCGCGGCCGCGATGGTATCGCCGTCGGGGCTGAACGAGAGCGCCCAGATGATCCCGAAGAGCCCGGCAATCCGCCTGGCGAGGGTCGGATGCCGTTCATCGGACACGTCCCAGATGGTGAGAGTCACGCCGTTACCGGACCTCAGGGATGTCTCGTCGAGGGAGTAGCTGCTCTGCGCGTCCATCGTCGCGACGGCCAGCGCTTTCCCCGCCGGGGAGAATGCCAGGGCGGTGGCGACGTCGTCGTCCGGGAGGCCGGGAAGCGGGGCGAGGAGAGAGCCGTCGGACAGGCTCAGGAGCACGGCCGAGCCGTCGCCCTCGGTCCCCACGGCCAGCGTCTTCCCGTCCGGACCGATCGCCACGCCGAGCGTCTTTCCGGCCTCGAGCCTCCTGGCCATGGTCCTTCCCGGCACGTCCCAGAGCCGGACGCCGTCGAGCGCGCCGGAGGCGATGGTCCGGCCGTCGGGGGAGAACGAGAGGCTCTCGATCCACCCCTCATGGCCCGGAAGGTCCGCGAGCTTCCGGCCCGAAGCGACGTCCCAGAGGCGCACGACCTCGTCATAGCCGCCGGTGGCCAGGATCGAGCCGTCCGGCGAGAACACCACGCTGCGGACGGTGTCGGACGAGGCCGGCAGGACGTACCGTTCGCCCGTCTCGTCGCCCGCGAATGAAACCTCCGCCACCATCACGGCGAGGACGAATGAGGCGACCGATACTCCCCCGAAACGCGAGAACGTCAGCATGTGTTACGCTCCTCCCCTGCGAACGCCTTCATCGAGCTTGCGACGGGAGCCGCGACGCGACCGAACGGAGGTCCGGCGGCCCTCCTGGCCATCGCGAGGATCGTCGGCGAGAAGGGCGAGAGGAACGCGATGCACCTCGGTGCCTCGGAGGGACCCCATCGATCGAGCCGGGGACCGGTCGCCGGGTCTCCATGGACCCGAAGAATCGCCACGCGACGAAGGGGGAGGCCCGGCCGACGACGGATACCATCATGTCCAGGATGGTGGCGGCCCGCCGCGGAGGCTCGGTCATGTGCTCCCCGGCCCGGTCGCGACCAAGGTCAGACAGGAGTCGGATGGGCCGACGATAATCGCGCGGCGTGGAGGAGTCAAGCGGGCGACCGGCCGGAGGCGTGAGGATGCGCCCCGCCGAGGATGAGGGAATCGGTGAACGCGATGAGGGCCTGGTGTGATTCGGCCGGCCCGACCTCGGTCCAGCTCGCCGGTCGGGGGATCGCTTTGCAGGTCCCCCGGCCGGGGCTGCCGACATCAGAGGACCCGGCATGCCTCCTCGAAGGTCAGCCGCGGTGCCCGCGGCGGCAGCTTGGTGTGGTCGCCGTAGCCGAGGTTGCAGAGGAAGTTGACCTTCCACTTGCCGTCGGGGAAGAACTCGGCGTTGACCTTCGCCCCGTCGAAGCCGGCCATCGGGCCGCAGTCCAGGCCGAGCGCCCGGGCGGCGAGCATCAGGTAGGCGCCCTGCAGGGTGCTGCTCTGGGCGGCGGTGTGGGCGATCATGGCGTCGTTGCCCACGAACCAGCTCTTCGCGTCGACGAACGGGAAAAGCTTCGGGAGCTGCTCGTAGAACTCCATGTCCTGGGCGACGATCACCGTCACCGGGGCCGCTTTCGTCTTGTCCACGTTCCCGGGCATGAGCGCGGGGATCAGCCGCTCCTTCGCCTCCGGGGTCGTCACGAAGACGAACCGGGCGGGGGATGCATTGGCGCTCGTCGGGCCCAGGCGGGCCAGGTCGTACACCTCGCGCAGCAGCGACTCCGGCACCGGCTTGGGCAGCCACGCCCCATGCGTGCGGGCCTCGCGGAAGAGGACGTCGAGCGCCGCCCCGTCGACTCGCCCTCGATCGTTCGTCTCCGACATGGCGATCATCTCCTTCGAGAAAGTTCGTCTCGTGACGGTCAATGCATTGACCGTAAGACCACGGGACACGGTCTATTCATCCCTCGGGCAAGCGGCGATGAGCCGCCCGAGCAACGCGTGCAGTTGCCGGAGTTCGGCCTCGGAGAGGTGGCCGAAGATCTCCCGGATCAGTTCGTCCTGGCCGGGCCGGACCTTGCCCGCGAGCTTGCGCCCGGCGGGGGTCACGTGGATCCGGTTGACGCGACGGTCCTCCGGATCCGGCCGGCGCTCGACCAGGCCGGCGGCGCCGGCGCGGTCGATCAACCCCACGATGTTGGCCTTGGTCACCAGGAGCCGCTCCGCCAGGTCCTGCTGCGTGACCCCGTCGCCGTGGCAGAGGGTCAGCAGCATGTCGAACTGGGCGAGCGTGATCCCGTGCTCCGCCAGCCGCGATGCCATCCGTCGCTCCAGCCGCCCCTGGAAATCCAGCAGGGCCACCGCGACCTTCACCTCCCACGGGCGAGGGTCGTCGTTCAGGATGGGCAACGAGGACTGGGGCGGCCTGCGTGACTGGCTCATTTCGTCAACATGTTAACCAGTTCGGGCCGGAGGTCAAGGGGAGCCGGGCGGCTGGTTGATGGAATCCTTCCAGACCTGGTGGATGTGGCGGGCGATCGTGGCGTAGCCGGCGGGGTTGGGGTGGGTGTCGTAGGGCCAGTACTGGGGGCCTTCGGAAGCCTCGGCGGCCTCGAGGGCCGCGGTGGCGTCGGCCAGGGGGATGTCCAGGGCGCGGCAGACCTCGGCCAGATGGCGGGGCTGGCTGCGGTATTTCGGGTCGACGGGGAGGGCCTCGGCGGTCGCGGGGTCCATGCCCAGGGCGACGAGCGCGGGGGCGTATCGCGGGTGGACGACGCCGAGGAAGGGCGTGTAGGCGACCATCAGCCGCGCCCCGGAGGATCGGCAGGCCGCGCGCATCGCCTCCAGGAAGGGCCGGGGCGAGCCCCCCTTCGCGGCGAAGTCGTGCGAGAGCAGGCCGGGCATCTCGGCGGACTGGAAGATGAGCCAGGGGTTGAGGCGGCCGGCCCGCATGTCGTCGTACAGGTCCTCGCGCAGCCCGGGGGGCCGGGGCCGGCCGTCGGACCAGGGATTCGTCGAGTCCGGGACGGGGGCGAAGAAGTCGATCGGCGGGTGGAACCAGCGACGATGGATCGGCCGGTCGTGGATCACGCGGTCGAGCAGCACCGCGAGCCGAGGGGAGCGCGAGTCGGGCCGCTCGAGGCCGATCCGGCGCGGCGGCGACTCAAGGCCCCTGACGTCGGTGCTCGGCATGTCGTTGGCATAGAGCGCGACCACGACGTCGGTCGGCCTCAGCAGCGGGACGCCCTCGCGGAGGATCGACCAGAGGTGAGGGAGGCTGGCGGCGATCACCCCCAGGTTGATCACCTCGGCGTCGGTCCCCTCGCGAGCCAGGATCCGCGACCAGGCCGCGGGGATCGTCTCCGTGTTGCCGGCCCCCTCGCCCTCGATCACCGAGTCCCCGATCACGAGGATCCGCCGCCGCCCCGGGGCCGGCTCGATCGCGAAGTCCGGGCCGCGGAATCCGCGGAGGTTCAGGGAATGGATCGTCACGAATCCATCCGGCCGGCTCGCGATCCTCAACCGGTCGTAGACGAGCCCCCGGTCCAGGGCCTTGCCCAGGCTCGGGTGGGTCTGGGCCATCTGCTGGTAGTGGATCCGATTGAACCTCGGCGCGTCCGGGATCGGGAAGATCGCGCGGAAGAGGACCTCCTGGCCGATGAGGAGGAGCAGGAGCGTGAGGACGCGGAAGAGCCATCGCCGCCTTCGACCCGACCGGGGCCGCGCCGCCTCGGCCTCGACGGCCGGCGAGCTCGGATCGGAATCGGGGGGCTGCGAGTCGGCCTCGGACGGGGTGTCGGTGATCATGACCGGCCCGGGATCGTGGGTTCTCGTCTCCTGGCTCACCTCGATCATCCGCGGATCGGCGTCGGCGAGCAAGGATCGCCGCCGGTCGAATCATCGGGCTCGCACCCGGTCGCGTTGCTATAGTGACATGCCGCGGGCCGTCGCCGACGGGCCGCCGATCTAATTCAATTGTTGAACTATTTGACTTCGGAAGTCGGCGGGACTACCATGTCGTCGAGCGGGAGGAAGGGCGGGCGGGGTATCTCGATCACCCCGGCGAATTACTGGAGGCTGATGCAGTCGGTCCTGGACGATTCGGAGCCGGCGCTGCAGGCCCTGGGGCTCTCCCCCAAGGGGTACTTCCTGCTGGAGACGGTTGCGGATCATCCTTTTCCCGCCGAGCTCGCCCGGCGGATGCACGTGCCGCCGCCCACGGTGACGTACCTGGTCAAGCAACTGGAGTCCAGGGGGTTGCTGGAGAGGCGGCCGGAGGCCGGCGACCTGCGGAAGTTCCGCCTGGTCCTGACCCCGGCCGGCGGCGAGGCCCTGAGGAGCGGGGGGGCCGCGCTCTCCGCGGCCTTCAACGAGCGCCTTCGCCGCCTCTCCCGCGACGAGCTGGCCGTGTTCGAGTCGCTCGTGGCGCGGCTGGCGGCCCGCGACGAGGGGGCGTGACGCGACTCACGTCCCATCCATGCCATGGAGAACGACGATGCGATACCGATTGCTCGGGAAGTCCGGCCTGCGGGTCTCGGAGCTCTGCCTGGGGACCATGACCTTCGGCGAGGACTGGGGATGGGGCTCGTCGAAGGACGAGAGCCGCCGCGTGCTGGACGCCTTCCTCGAGGCCGGCGGCAACTTCATCGACACGGCGAACCTGTACACCGGCGGCACCAGCGAGTCGCTCCTGGGCGAGTTCCTGGAGAACGACCGCGACCGCGTGGTCCTGGCGACGAAGTACACCAACGCCATGCCCGGCACCGACCCGAACGCCGGGGGCAATCAGCGCAAGAGCATGATGCGTTCGGTCGAGGCCAGCCTGAAGCGGCTGAAGACCGACTACATCGACCTCTACTGGTTGCACATCTGGGACCGGATGACGCCGCTCGAGGAGGTGATGCGGGGCTTCGACGACCTCGTGAGCCAGGGCAAGATCCTCCACGCGGGGGTCTCCGACATGGCGGCCTGGGCGGTCGCCCGGGCGAATACCATGGCGGAGCTTCGCGGCTGGACGCCGTTCGTCGGCCTCCAGGTCGAATACAGCCTCGTCGAGCGGACGGTCGAGCGCGAGCTCTTGCCGATGGCCGAGGCCCTCGGGCTGGGCGTGACCGCGTGGTCGCCGCTGGCCGGCGGCATCCTGACCGGCAAGTACGCCGCGGGCAAGGCGGAGGCCGATGCGCGGATGAATTCCGACATGATGAAGCGATTCGCCCGGTCGAGCGAGCAGGTGGAGGCCATCGTCGCCGAGGTCCTCTCGATCTCGAAGGCGGTCGGCCGATCCCCGGCCCAGGTCGCCCTGGCGTGGTTGCGTCAGCGGCCCGTCCCGGTGATCCCGATCGTCGGGGCGAGGAAGCTGGACCAGTTCATGGACAACCTGGCCTGCCTCGACCTCAGGCTCGACGCCTCGCAGCTCGATCGCCTCGACGCGGCGAGCCGAGTCCCGCTGGGGTTCCCGCACGATTTCCACGCGAACGAGATGGTCAACGGCTTCATTTATGGCGGGCTGCGGGACCGGATCGACGCGTGAAGTTCGGGCCGTTCGGGAAATCGGCGGCACGGGCAAGCCGGCACTGTCGCTCTCCTGGGGGGGGCCTCGGCGCCGGCCACGTCCTTGTTGCCGTTCCGATGTTCAGTCGTCGACAAACGCGCCGCGGCCCGTTAGCCTTTGGGGGTTCACCTCGCGATCTCGGCACGAGAATCCTTCATCCGGGAGAGAAGATGATGATGCTGAGAGCCATGCGCTCCGCCGCGGCGGCGTTCGTTGTCCTGGGGACCTGCGCGGGGGCCGGCCTTGCCGGCGACCTGACCGAAGGTCTCAAGTCCGGCACGCCGGACCTGAAGTCGGCCGGCGCGCTGGCGTTCGGGCCGGACGGGGTGCTCTTCGTGGCCGATCAGGCCGGCGGGGCGATCTTCGCGATCGACGCCGGGGATCGCGGCCAGGCGCCGTCGCAGGCCCCCGCCGCGGTCCACGTCGAGGGGATCGACGCCAGGATTGCCGGCATGCTCGGCACCACGGCCGACCAGATCCTGATCCGCGACGTGGCCGTCAACCCGGCCTCGGGCAAGGTCTATGTCTCGGTCGCCCGCGGTCGCGGCCCGGACGCGGCCGGCGTGATCGTCCGCGTGGGGGCCGACGGCGAGATCCAGGAGCTGCCGCTGAAGGGCGTGAAGTTCGCCAGGGCGGAGATCTCCGGCCTCGCCACCGGCCGCGGCCGGCAGGACTCGATCACGGACCTCGCCTACCTGGACGGCCGCGTCTTCGTCGCGGGGCTGTCCAACGAGGAGTTCTCCTCGAACCTCCGCGCCATCCCCTTCCCGTTCGCCGGGGCGGGCGAGCAGGGGGCGCACATCGAGATCTACCACGGCTCCCACGGCCGTTTCGAGACGACCTCGCCGGTCCGGACCTTCATCCCGTACGACATCGACGGCAAGCGATATGTCCTGGCGGCCTACACGTGCACCCCGCTGGTCAAGTTCCCCGTCTCCGACCTCCGGCCCGGCGCCCGGGTCAAGGGGACGACCATCGCGGAGCTGGGCAACCACAACAAGCCGCTGGACATGATCGTCTACCAGAAGGATGGCCGCGACTTCATCCTGATGGCCAACAGCAGCCGGGGCGTCATGAAGATCCCGGCCGACCGCGCCGGGACCCAGGAGGGGATCATCCGCCGCGTCAGCGACAGGGCCGGCCTGCCGTATGAGACCGTCGACGGGCTGAAGGGGATCGAGCAGCTCGACAAGCTCGGCAAGGAGAGCGCCGTGGTCCTCGCCCGCGGCGAGAACGGCCGGCTCGACCTGAAGACGATCGCGCTCCCCTGAGCGATCGATCGGGCGAATTCGATCGACGCCCCCCGGAGAGTCCTCCTCGTGGCAACCTGCCCGGCCAGCGGCCTTCTCCTGTGGATCTTACCGGCGGCGCTGGCCCTGACCGCGTCGCCGGCCCCGTCGTCCGCCGAGGAGGGCCCGTCGGTCGTGCTTCGTCGCGAGGGGGACGAGGCCTCGGTGGAGGTCCGTGGCCTGGACCTCGCGGACCTTCGCCGCCTGGCGGCGGTCGACTGGGACGCTCGCCGCTGGTCGTCGCTGCTGGCGATCATCGTGGCGGCCCGGGGCCAGGCCGCCCGGCCCGATCCGCCCCCGGTGCTCGGCACGTACCGGGTCGAGGGCGGCGTCCTGCGATTCCGGCCTCGCTTCCCGTTCGTCCCCGGCCTCCGCTATCGCGCGGCCTTCCATCCCGGCCGGCTTCCCGGTCGCGTCGAGGCAGCCCCGGCGACCCGGTCCGTCGCCGAGCCTCCGCCGGTCACGGCCGAGTTCGCGCTGCCGGAGCCCGCGCCCGTCGCCCCCACGGTCGTCCGGCAGGTCTATCCGAGCCGTTCGACGCTGCCCGAGAACCAGCTCCGGTTCTATCTGCACTTCAGCGCCCCGATGAGGCAGGGGAACGTGTACGACTTCATTCATCTCCTCGACTCGACCGGCAGGGAGATCGACGGTGCCTTCCTGAGGCTGGATGAGGAGCTCTGGGACCGCGACGGCCTCCGCCTGACCCTGCTCATCGACCCCGGCCGGATCAAGCGCGAGGTCGGGCCCCGCGAGGGATTCGGCCCCGTCCTGGAGGCCGGCAAGGACTACACACTCCGCATCGACGCCCGCTGGCCCGACGCCCGGGGCCGCCCGCTGAAGGAGGCTTATCGCAAGGCGTTCCGCACGACGGCCGCGGATGACGCCTGCCCCGACGTCGCGGCCTGGCGGATCGGCCCCCCGGCGGCTTCGTCCGTCGCCCCGCTGGTCGTCGATTCGCCGGAGCCGCTGGACCACGCCCTCTTCGCCCGACTCGTCCGCGTCCAGGACGCCGACGGCCGCGACGTGCCCGGCCGTGCCGACGTGTCCGCGGAGGAGACCCGGTGGTCCTTCGTCCCCGAGCGTCCCTGGCGGCCGGGCCGGTATCGGCTCATCGTCGACACGGCCCTCGAGGACCTCGCCGGCAACAACCTCCGCCGCCCCTTCGAACTCGACGTCTTCGAGCCCGTCAGCCGCCGCATCGAGTCCCGCGTCGTCGAGCGTCCCTTCGAGATCCGGCCGGGATCGTGACGGCTGGCGCCGTCGGCTGCGATCGCGCACCGGGGCTCACGGTCTCCTCGCCGCCTCCCTCGATGCGAGGAGTGCCTGGAGTGCCCAGCCCGTGGTCGAGAGTCGTTCGGCGTAGCTCTCGCCGTCCGGCGGGCGGGTCGTCTCGGGCCAGCTCCCGTCGGGGCGCTGGGTCGCGATGAGGAAATTGCGGCCGCGACGAATCCGATTCGAGCGGTCGGGGAAATCCTCGGATCCGGCCAGGGCGATCAGGACGACCGCCGTGTCGAACGGCTCGGCCGGCGCGTTCGGAAACGGGCCCCAGCCGCCGCCGGCGGCCTCGCTCTTGAGGATCAGCTCGAGGCAACGCCGGCGCTGAGCGAGCGCCTCGGGATCGCCGGCACGCTCCAGGCCGATCCGCACGGCGGCGGCATCGAGGACGTTCCGCGCGTCGGCCCGTCGGAGCCAGCGTCCGGCCCGGTCGATGGGGGCGGCGAAACGCGTCGCGTCGGCCGCGAGCAGGGAGCGTCGGGCCACGGCGGTGGCCAGGGCCGTCCCGTAGGTGGCCGGCGACCCGACGGTCGCCTCGGCGTCCACCCGCCACGATCCATCCCCGCCCTGATCGGCCGCGACCTGGCCGGCGGCGTGGACCAGCGCCCCCCGGTCCTTCGACCGCCGTGCGTCGATCGCGTCGGCGAGGGCCGCCGCGAACTCGATTCGCGCGAGCACCCTGTCGTTGAACGGCCCGTCGCCGCCGTTGCGGTCCCAGCCCTCCGGATGCTCGAGCCATCGGACCGTCCCTGCGGTCGCCTCGTCCGGGACCGGGTCGCCGAGCCGGGCCGCCTGCAGGAGGCCCCGGGCGGCGTCGCCGTTGTTGTGGCAGGAGAAGCAACGATTCTCGGCCGGCCACCGCGGGACCTCCCGGGCGAGGTAGGCGATCGCGCGGGCCTCCGGCGTGCCTTCGTCCCCGTACCCGCAGAGACAAACCAGGATCGCGATTACCGTCATCGAGCCGGTCCGCCGCAAGGTGTCGGGATTCAGCCGCGTGCCATCGCCTGATTGTCGTCCGCCGGTCAGGGAGTGTCGAGCGTCGTCGGGCGGTAGAATCGAGCGATCGAAGGAGCCGCCATGTCCACGGCCGAGAATCGAGAGCTGACGCCACGGGAATACCTCGCCCTCGAACGGGCCGCCGAGATCCGGCACGAGTTCTATCGGGGCGGGTTGCGGGCGATGAGCGGGGCGACCCGGTCTCACAATCTCATCGTGACCAATCTCGTGACCGCTTTCGGAAATCGCCTTCGGGGCCGGCCGTGCGAGACGTACTCGAACGTCATGCGAGTCTTCGTCGAGCCGACGGGACTGTATACCTACCCGGACATCGTCGTGACCTGCGGCGGCCCGCGATTCCAGGACGGGGTCCACGATACGCTCCTCAATCCGTCGCTGATCGTGGAGGTGCTCTCGGACTCGACCGAGTCCCACGATCGCGGATTCAAGACGATCCAGTATCGGCGGCTGGAGTCGCTGCGGACCTATGTGCTCATCTCGCAGAAGTCGATGCTGGTCGAGTGGCATACCCGGGTCGGGGCGGACCTCTGGGCGATTCGCGTCGCCATCGGCGCGGACGGTGTGCTCGACCTGGGCGACGCGCTGGCCGTCCCCGTGTCGATCCCGCTGGCGGAGATCTACGACCGGGTGGAATTCGCGCCCGTGCCGTCGGACGGCTGCCGCATCTGATCGCTGGCCCGGGACCCGGACGACCATCGATCGGACCATCGGATCATCGCCGCCCGCAGGATTGGCGTTGACCGCTCCAGGATTCCCGGCAGAATACGCCCGGTATCGCTGGAGGCCATGAGTCAACCCTCACGGAATGGATGAACCGCGAACGCCGCGGCCGGCATCGCCGTCGCGGCGAGAAGCACGGGGATTGCCCGCCCGGGCATGCCGCGCTTGCCGTTGTGGAAGGTGGCGTCGAACTGGATTCGACCCCCCCTCGTCGGAAGGTGAGGATCGAGATCCGCTCCCAATCCCGACGCCGTGTGTTGCTTGCTGTGACACTCGCTCCGACCCAGGGTCGCGCCGCGGCGTGGCCCTCAGGCATCCGGATCGCACCGGAGGATGCCGGAAGTCATCGACGCGTGGATTCCCCGAAGCACGCCGGCATGGGATGGCGACGAGCGACGTAAGTCATCTGCCAGCGATCTCGGGTATCCCGCCCGGGTCACGAGGGAGACGCCGCCGGAAAGCGGCGGATCCGGTGCCTCATCAGGGACGATGGACGATGGGAATCGATTCGATGTTCAGAAGCAGAGACGGGGTGCCGATTCGGGCGTTCGATCGCGAGCCGTGGCTCGACGTCTCGTCGCCGCGGAGCCGATCTCGAGCCCACCGCATCGCGGTGTTGGTCGCGGCCGCGGCGGCACTGGGGGGATGGCTCGCCCCCGGTCGGGCGAACGCGGGTTCCATGAAGCTGGGGCCGACGGCGCGCACGGCCGCCATGTTCGAGCGGCTCGAGCGGCAGAACGTCGGCGTCTACGAGCGGATGGTCCAGATGCGCGATGCCAATCCGGCCGCGTTCGACCGGAACCACCCGTTCTACGGGGCCCTGCTCACGAGCCCGACGGACTTCGCCTACTGGCTGAACCGGTGGCAATCGCATCACCAGCGATTCGAGCACTTCCACCCCCTGGCCTGGCGGGTGATCGCGGGCGAGGCCTATGCCGGCGGCCCGCCGACCTCGGCCGTCACCACCCCGGAGGTCCCGCCCACGACCTCGCCGCTGATCCCGCCGGCGGGCCAGGGCCTTGACCCGACGGGCCCCCCCACCACCCCCACGAACCCGAACCCGCCGGCCGGCCCGACGGCCTCGGGCGCGGTCCCCGAGCCGGCCTCCTGCGTGATGCTGGTCTCGTCCATGGCCGTTGTCGCCGCGGCCATGGCCCGCTCGCGGCGAAAGGCCCGTCCGGAATAGCCAGCGGCTCGCCAGGTCCCGGTCCCCGGCGCTTTTCGCCTCCGCGCCGGCGGGACCTCAAATCGTGGTGTAAGCTTGGGTTGCCGATTCGCCGGCCCTCCCTTCGTCGGCGCCCAGCAACCGTACGATTCCACCACCTTTGAAGCGAGGCGACCATGCACCCCCGGACGAGGTGGCTTCTCGCGGCCATCGGGTTGACCGCCCTTTGGGGCGGGCCCGCAATGGCTTGTCACGTCTGCAAGCAGACGCCCTGCGCGATCGCGCCCCAGCCAACTTACGAATGCGTCATCGAGAACGTCCCCGTCACGGTGATGAAGACGAAGACGAAGGTGGACCTCGTCCCCGTCCGCACCAGGACGATCATGGAGACGAAGCTCGAGACGACGTACGTCGATGAGAAACGGACCATCTGCTGGCCCGCCTTCGAGACGACCTACGAGACCCGCACCTACACGGTCTGCCGCCCCGTCTACGAGACCACTCTGGTGGACCAACCGTTCACCGTCTGCCGGCCGGTGAGCACCACCCGCCAGGTGACCGAGTGCGTGATGAAGCCGTTCACCGAGCAGGTGATCGTCCCCGTGAAGACGGGCTGCGGGCTCTGCGGCCACCCCGCCGGGGGTTGCACCTGCCGGACCGTGGCGAGGACCTGCTACAGGCCCGTCCTGGTCACGCGAGACGTGGTCGAGACCCGGATGGAATCCACCGTCGAGGTCCGCCAGGTCCCGGTCACCACCTGCCGGCTCGTCCCCGAGACGCGGTTCGAGAAGATCCCCGTCACCGTCCGCAAGATGAAGACGGAGGACATCTACTTCAAGGTCCCAAGGGTCGTCTCGAAGTCGGTCCCCAAGACGCTCGTCTGGAAGAAGGCGGTGGTCACCTGCGTCGAGGTCCCGGTCACGGTGTACCGGCCGGTGATGAGGATGGTCCCGGTCGTCCCGTGCGAGGGGGACGAGATCATCGCCAGCCCGCAGTCCGAGGCCCTCGCCCCGGTCGAGTCCGCCCCCCCGCCAGCCGCGGCGGCTCCGCCGCAGCCCAGCGAGGAGCGGGCGGAGCCGGAGGGGAGCAAGCCCAAGCCGAAGCCCACGCCCAGCCCGGCCGTACCCCCGCCCCCCACGCCGGCCCGCCTGGTCCCGGGGGCCGCGGCCTCGCACCCCGCGGCCCCGGAGTTCGCTCCGGAGCTCGGCACTCCCCCGGAGCCGGCCGCCTGATCGGGCTCCCTCCGCGAGCCCGCCGCCCCGGCCCCGGCCGCTTCTGTGGTTGACGGCCGCCGCGATTCCTTGAAGACTCATATCCTCGCGCGGGGGGCGATTCCTATCGGGATGGCCTCCCGCTCGATTGCGTCCAAGGGAGCGGGCCGGGGGGCCCACCTCCCGGGGCGAGACGAGATGCGCCGAGGAGAACGATGAGCCAATCATTCGAACACGAGCAGACCGCGGCCCTCGCGGCCGTCCGTCAGGCCGCGCGGCTCTGCCAGTCGGTCCGCCGGGGGATCCGCCCGGAGGTGCTGGACAAGAAGGACAAGAGCCCCGTCACGGTGGCCGACTTCGGCAGCCAGGCCCTCGTCTGCCGGGCGCTCCTCGCGGCCTTCCCGGACGACCCGGTCATCGCCGAGGAAGACTCCGCGGAGCTCGGCGAGCCGGCGAACGCGGAGATCCTGGACCGGGTCCTGGCGCACGTCCGGGACGGTGGCGGCGATCCGAGCCTCGCCGACGCCACGGCCGACCAGGTCCGCGGCTGGATCGATCGCGGCGCCACGGCCGGGTATCGCGACCGCTTCTGGACCATCGATCCGATCGACGGGACCAAGGGCTTCCTCCGCAACGAGCAGTATGCCGTTGCGCTGGCGCTGGTCGTCGATGGCCAGGTCGTGGTGGGGGCGCTCGCGTGCCCGAACCTGGCGGAGCGAGGTGTCGTCTTCACCGCGGTCCGCGGCGGCGGGGCCTTCGCGATGCCGCTCGATGAGGCCGGATCGACGCCCGAGCCGATCGGCGTGAATGCCGCGGACGATCCGGGATCGACGCGATTCTGCGAGTCCGTGGAATCGGGCCACAGCGCGCACGGGGACGCGGCGGCCATCGCCGGGAAGCTCGGGATCTCCGCCCCGCCGATCCGGATGGACAGCCAGGCCAAGTACGGGGTCGTCGCCCGGGGCCAGGCGGACATCTACCTCCGCATGCCCACCCGCGCCGACTACCGCGAGAAGATCTGGGACCATGCGGCCGGCGCGATCCTCATCGAGGAGGCGGGCGGGACCGTCACCGACATCACCGGCCGTGCGCTGGAATTCCGGCACGGCCGGGAGCTGACCGTCAATCGGGGCGTCGTCGCCTCGAACGGCCGGATCCACGACCGCGTCCTCCGGGCCATCGCGGACCTCGGGCTGATGCCTCCCCCTTGAAGCAGGCCGGGAGGGGCCGTCGACGAGTCGGACGAGCTGATCGCGGGCCCCTCGGCCGCCTGGCTCGCCGACCTCGCCTCAGGGGGTCTTCGGCTGGGTGCTCGAAAGCGGCGAGGGCGATGCGTCCGGCATGTTCGCCGACGGGAACGGGCTGAACGGCGCGGGGGCGGGCGCGGCAGCCCCGGCCGCAGCCCCATTCCGCTCGATCGTGGGGGCACTCGGGAGCTGGACGGGCTCGTGCGGGACCCTGTCCTTGTGCCTCAGGTGGCCTCCCGTGCATCCCGAGACGAGCGTGAGGGCGGTCGTGAGCACAGCCAGCCGGGCCGTGGTCTTCATGGGACGGTTCCTCCGTGAATGCATGATGTTCGCGAGGGCCGCCGGGTCGTGATGTGATGGGGCGGGTCGCGACGCGACGCCCACAGCATATCGCGACGGCCGGATCTGAAAACCCGAATCCGGCTGGCGGGATCGGGTGCCGGTGGCGATGATGGCGGGCGGTGACGATCCGCGGGTGCCGGATCTTGCGGAGAGCACCGGGAGTCCCCTCATGAGTCGTGCCTGGCCGTTCGCCGATCCGGAAGACACCGTGGCGATCACGCTCGATCGGATCCTGCAAGGGGCGTCCCCCCTGCTGCTGGTCACCCACGACCGCGAGGACGGCGCCTGGCAGTTCCTCGACGGCGAGCACGTCTTCGAGTCGGACGGCACGGCGGTGACCCTTGCGGAGATGGTCGCGTTCGACCCCAGCCTGGAGGCTCTCGCCGACCTCCCCGCCGGCTGGCGGGCCTGGCGGGGCCGCCCGGGCGAGCCCTGGCACCGTGCTGAAGGGGACCTTGGTGACGACCCGGCGCCCGTCCTGGAGGTGGACGGGGCTGGAACCGCGCCGGAGCCCGATCCCGCGGACAGCCCGGCCTTCCTCGCGTCGCGGAACATCGAGATCAAGGCGACGGTCGCGGACTACGAGGCCATGCGGACGGCCATCGAGTCGCTGGAGGACGTGGAGGGCGCGGCGGAGATCCTCGACCAGGAGGACATCTTCTACGAGGTGCCCTCCGGCCGGCTCAAGCTGCGGATCTTCCACGAGGCGGCGGGCGAGCTGATCCGCTACGATCGCGACGACGTCGCCGGGCCGAAGGCGTCCAGCTATGAGATCGCCCCGACCTCCGCGCCGCTGACGATGAAATCGATCCTCGACCGCGTGCTGACCGTCCGGGGGGCCGTCCGCAAGGAGAGGTGGCTCTACCGTGTCGGCCCGACGCGGATCCACCTCGACCGCGTGGAGGGCCTGGGCGATTTCCTCGAGCTCGAGGTCGTCCTCCGGCCCGATCAGCCCGACCTGGAGGGGGCCCTCATCGCCGAGGAGCTGCTCACCCGGCTGGGCATCGAAGAGTCTCAGCTCGTGAGCGCTGCGTACATCGACCTGATCATGGACGACGAGGCGGGGGCCGACGGGGCAGCCCTTGGATGAGGCTGGCCATCGCATTCGGACTCCTGGGTCTGACGATGATCGTCCTGGCCATGCGGCTCGCGTCCCATTCATCGGGCGCGTGGTGCCTGGTGGTCGGGATCGAGGCGTACCTTGCGGCTTGCTTCCTCTCCCTCGCGGGGGTGTATGCCTCTCGCGAGGCTGGGGTTGATGTCGAGGGGATCCTGGCGGGCTCCGGCTTGGGACTTCTCCTGCGGGTGATCCTGCTGCCCTACCTTGGCGTTGGCGTGATCGCCCTTTTCGCGGACCGCATGTTCGGCCGCAAGGGCCCGTTCCAGGCCGTGGCGCCGAGCCTCTATGTGGGGCGACTCCCGTTCCTGGACGAGCGCGGGCGACTTAAGGACGCGGGCATCGACGCCGTCCTCAACCTCTGCTGCGAGTTCCCCCGCCTCTCCGGGATCCAGGCGGACCCGAGGTTCGAGACGGCCCTCGTGCCGATCCTCGACGGTTCGCCGCCGACCGACGCACAGCTCTCCGACGCACTCGATACGCTCGAGCGCTGGCATGCCGCCGGGCGTTGCACGCTGATCCATTGCGCCCAGGGGCACGGCCGGACGTCCACGATCGCGGCGGCGGCCCTCATCCGACTTGGCATAGCACGAACCGTGGCTGAGGCGCTCGAGATGCTCGCGGCCACGAGGCCCGGCGCACGGCCCTCGGCCTCGCAACGGGCGGCCCTGGTGGCGTACGTCTCGAGGATGTCAGGGTGCGGAGGGGGCGAAGGGCATGATAGGGAATGAAACGTCCCGCATCAGGGACTGGAAATCCTCCCGATCGCGGAGGCTGTCCAGGGCCGGTTCGTTGAGGTACTGTCCCAGATTGCGAATGCCGAGCTCGGCGGCTCGGCGCAGCAGGGCGACGGCGGCCTCTCCCTCCCGGGCGGAGTCGACGCGCGTCGTGGTCGACATCAGGGCGCGGCAGCACGCCAGGTGGTAGGCCGCCAGGTCCTCGGTATTCGCATCCGGCGAGAGGATCTCGACGGCCTTCTTCCATTCCGCCGAGGCGGACGCGGTGTCGCCCTCGGCGGAATGGACCTGGCCCAGCCGCAGCAGGCTGACGCCCTTCAGGAGTCGCGGCATCGCGTCCTTCGACCCGTCGCGTAGGAACGGCTCGAGGATCTCCAGGACGCGTTCGCAGGATCGCCGGGCGTCTGCGGACTTGCCCAGGCGGAGGTCGGCGGTTGCCGAGTCGACCAGGCAGCGAGCCAGGCGATTGGCGTTCGCGGCGGCGGATGCGGGTGAGGACTCACCCGCCAGCTTCTCGCAGATGGCCAGCTCCTCGGCGAATCTCCGTGTAGCCTCCGCCGAACTCCCCTCGGCGAGCGCGTCCATGCCCGCGGCGTTCAGGCATGAGGCCAGTTCCTTCTGGTACTCGACGAAGGAAGGATCCTGGCTGGTCAGCTTCCGCCACAGTGCCAGGGCCTCGACTTGCAAGGACCTCGCCTCGGGTATCTGACCGATGCCCGCAAGCACGATGCTGAGATTGTTCAGGGTGGACGCCAGGACGTAGAAGGCTTCCGCGGAGGCCTTCCCCTCGCGGGCGAGCTCTCGGTAGATCGCGATGGCCTCGCGATAGGCGGGGGCCGCTCCCAGGGGGCGGGCCGAGGCTTTGAGGATGTCCCCGGAGATGAGGAGGCTGGCCGCCAGATGATTGCGGAACTCGGAGCGCATCGGATTCCGCTCGACGAGCCCCCGGAGGATGGACGTCGCCTCTCGGATGGCCGTCAGACCTTGCTCGATGTGGCCGGTCAGCGAAAGGAGCGGGGCGAGGTTGAGCAGGCTGAGGGAGAGGTGATCTGCATACAGGACGACCTCCGGATGGGAGGCGAATAACTTGCGGTTCAGGGCCACGCTCTCGCGGTGGGAGGCGATCGCGTCGTCGGACCGGACCATGCTCTCCTGAAGGATGCCCAGGTTGGTGAGATTCGCGGAGAGGTCCTTGGTGTACTCGGCGATCTCGGGATGGTTGGCGGCGAGCTTCCGCCGGATCGTCAGCGCCTCGAGATACGAGTCGAGGGCCTCTTGTTGCCGCCCGACCTGAGACTGGACGAGCCCGAGGTTGGAGAGGCTGTCCGCGACCCAGTCCCTGAAGTCGTCGACGGCGGGATGGTCGGCGGCGAGCTTGCGGCGGATGGCGAGTGCCTGTCGGTGGGAAGCCATCGCGTCGTCGGATCGGCCGGCTCGGCCATGGAGCAGTCCGATGGCGTCGTGCACGCCAGCCACATCGACGCGGAAGGCCGTGACGGCGGGGTTGGCGGTGGCCAGCTTCGCCCGGTGCTCGAGCGCGTCGCGATAGGACGCCAGGGCGGCTTCGACCTGGCCCGCCTCGATGAGCACATGGCCGATGAGATACTCGCTGGTCGCGAGCTGGCCGAGGCGTTCGACGGAGTCGGGCCGGGCCGCCGCGAGCTTCCGCCGGATATCCAGCGCCTCGCGATGGGTCGCGATCGCCTCCGGTGTGCGACCCAGCTCGGACCGGATGACGGCGATGTCCTTGAGGGTGGAAGCGACGTGGTCGAGGGGCTCGGCCGATTCGGGGGATTCCGCGGCGAGCCGTCGACGCAGGGCCAGGGCCTCGAGGCAGACCTCGAGGGCGTTAGTCAGTTCGCCGCGGGCGCGAAACGCCCGGCCGGAAGCGATCAGGGTCGAGGCCAGGACCTCGCGAGCCGGCGCGGGGGCGGTCGGTGCGAACGCCAGCGCGGAGGCCAGGCGACGAGCTTCATCGAACGCCGCGAGTTCGAAGGTCCTCTCGCCGGTCGTCCCGGCGAGGCTCCCGGTCGCGATGAGGCTCCTCACCAGATCGAGCGCGATGTCCGCGTCGGCCCCGTCGGCCAGCTCGCGGCGGATGGCCAGGGCCTTGCGGTGGACGGCGAGCGCCTCCGGCTTGTCGCCGATCTTGTCCGTCAGATCGCCGAGCTCCGCATAGGACTGGGCGAGGACGGCCCGCGAAGGGCGGTCGGCCTGACCGCGGAGGAGCGATTCGAGCCGCTCGTAGAACCCGGCCGCGGAGCGGAGGAGCTTGTTGCGCAGGCCGACCAGCTCCTTGCCCTTGAGCATCTCGTCCTCGGTGACGGCGGCCTGGAACGAGCGGATCGCGGACCGGGCGAGCTCGAACCGCGCCTGGACCCGCTCGTTGGCCTCGCGGAGCCCGGCATTCGCGGACGCCTCGCGCTCGTTGGCGCTGAGCAGCTCGACGTTCTTCGCCTCGAGGCGAACATTGGCGCGAGACTGGACCGCGAGCATCCCGAGCAGCCCGGCGATGGCCATGAGGACCGCGGCCGCCCCGCCGATCGCCGCGGCGCGATTGCGCCTCAGCCAGCGTCGTAATCGGGCGACGGCCGGCTCCGTCCATGCGGAGACCGGCTCGTCGGCCGCCCATCGCTCGACGTCGTTGGCCAGCGCCCGCGCCGTGGGATAGCGGTCCTCCGGGCGCGTGGCCATCGCCTTCAGGCAGACGGCCTCCAGCGCCTTCTCGACCGCGGGGGAGACCCGGGCCGGCGGAGGGAACGAACCGAGCTGGACGTCGCGGATCACCGCGAGGGGGTCAGGCCCCTCGAAGGGGGCCTTCCCGGTCAGCAGGCAGTAGAGGGTCGCGCCCAGGCTGTACACGTCGGATCGCGGGCCGAGCCGGTCGATGTCCCCGGCCGCCTGCTCCGGGCTCATGTAGGCCGGAGTGCCGATGACGGACCCGGGCAGAGTCTCCGCGCTCCCGCTGGCCGACGACGGCAGCACCGGCCGTTCCCCAGAGCCGGGCTCGACGTCGGGCCGGCCCATCGGCTTCGCCAGTCCCCAGTCGATGACCAGGGTCTCGCCATGTTTCCCGACGATCACGTTGCCGGGCTTGAGGTCGCGATGGAGCACCCCCCGGCCGTGCGCGTAGTCGATCGCGTTGCAGACGTCCACGAACCGCCGAAGGAGTTCGCGGAGCTCCAGCGATCGGCGGCCGGGATCGCTCCGGTTCGCCTCATCCGCGTGGAAAGCCCCGATGGCCTCCTTGAGCGAGTCCCCCTTGATGAACCGCATCGCATAGTAGGGCCGGCCGCCGCCATAGGTCCCCAGGCCGTAGACCGGGACGATGCCGGGATGCTCGAGCCCCCCGGTGATCTCCGCCTCGATCAGGAATCGCTGGCGGCTGGTCGGATCGTCGGCATGATGGTCGAGGATCTGCTTCAGGGCCACCTCGCGGTTCAGCTCGGAGTCGATCGCCACGAAGACCGCGCCCAGGCCGCCGCGTGCGTGCGGCCGGAGGACGCGGAATCGCTGGCCGTCGCCGGTGGCCGAACCGACGGAGTAGACGGCATGCGGTCCAGGTCGGCTCGCTTCCGTCGCGGGCCCCGAGGGCACGTGGCCGAGCGTCGCCTCCAGGTCCGGGTCGCCGATCGCGAGCAGAGATTCCCTCGTCGAGGCCCCGGCCGACATCGCTCCCAGGCTCCTCGTCGAATCGCCGCCGTGGCGCCTCAGCATCCGCTCCGCCAGGGCTTCGACCGCACGCCGATCATCCGCATCCATGATGCCGCTGCCAACCATCTGATCGGCCAGGCTGCGGGACTTGTCGAGCCTCCGGGCCCGGAAGGCGGCCACGAGCTGTTCCCGGTCGATCAGGCCGTTCTGGAGCGCGAGCAGGCCGAAAATGAGCTGAATCTCGGCGGACGGCATTCGGATCCTCCGGCTCACGACGACGCGATATGGGCAGATGGCATCATGGCATGGGGGATCTTAACCCCTATACATCGCCCCGGTCGAGTCTCCGACGCCGACCGCCTGCGACGCGATGGACAGCCCCCCTCGGCGGGCACGGCGCGAATTTCGAAACGAAGACGGCCGGGCCCGCGAAGGCCCGGCCGTCGCCGAAATCGCGAGATCACTCACTTGTGGGAGTGCTCGTGCGCGGTCTTCGAGTGGCCGTGGGCCTTCTCGCTGTGCGAGTGGGCCGAGCTGGCATGCTGCTTGGCCTTGTCGTGCTCGCCGATCTCGTGGTGATGGGCGGCCTGGTGATGGTGATGTGCCGCCGCGGCGTGGCGTGCGGCCGCCTCGTGATGATGCTCCGTGGAGGCGTGCTTCCCCTTGTCGGCCATGTCGTTTCTCCTGGCTGAGGTGGCTGCGGGATGGGGCACACGGGCGGAAGTCGGCCGGGCCCACCCCGGCCGCTAGAGGCAGCAACGGACGTGCCGGCCCCGGCCCGATCGGCGAAGATCTCGATCGTGAGATCAAGATTTAACCACGTTAAGCAATTCTGTGGCACGGTCGGCCCAGGCTGCCCCGGCAGTCCGGATTGCCGTGGCACCTCGGCCGACGAGGCCGGGCCTCACCTCCGCGGGATGATCCAGCATGAATCATGAAATTGCATGCCGATGTGGGGATAGTATTCGCGGGCCTTGGGGGCGGCCAGGAGGATGAGCGTGGTCTTCAGGCCCGCAGCCTCGTGGGTGAGCCGGATCAATTCCCTGCCGATCCCCTGGCGCTGGTAGGCGACGTCCACGGCCAGGTCGGAGAGATAGGTGCAGAACTGGAAGTCGGACAGGGCCCGGGAGATGCCGACCAGGCGGCCGGCGTCGCGCGCGGTGATGAGGACGTCCGCCTTCTCGAGCATCCCGAGCATGGCCTCCGGGTCGTCCACCGGCCGGCGCTCGGCCAGGGTCGAACGCTCGAGGAGGTCGACGAAGTCCGCGGGGGTCAGGCCCGGATAGCTCTCGCGCTGGTAGGTCAGGTCCATCTCGATCGTTTTTCCCTGGGAGGTTGATGAGGCCGCCCCGGCGCCATCGCAGGGCGCCGGGGCGAGGAGTCGCGGTTCATCTCACCCGCGAGTACTCGAGGATGACGGCGCCCGGCCGCTCGTCAATCGTCACGGACAGGCCGCGATCCATCAAGTCCGTGCCGGAGAAGGTCCGGGGAGGATCGCTGCGGTCGAGGTCGCGGATGCTGTAGGTCGCCTGCGAGTCGAGGCCGCGGAGCGGCAGCCGGGCGGTCTCGTAGGGGCTCGACCCGTGGCGGAAGGCCTGGACGTGGCCGCGGCCCTGTTCCGGGACGTCGAACTGCCAGGCCATCCAGGCCGTCGGCGAACGGTCGTAGGGCGTGAGCGGATAGTAGTCGGCCAGGTACGACGTCCGCAGCTCCGTCCACCGCGAGAGATTGCGCCGGGCCTCCTCCAGGTTCAGGCCGGACTGCCGCATGTCCAGGCAGACCGTGACGTGCGGGCAGACCTGGCTGTAACATCCGTAACGCGACGTCGGCACCGCGGCCGTGCCGTAGAACGGGAGCCAGAGGGCGACGCCGTAGGTATGCCCCTGCTGGCCTTCGGGCTCGATCAGGTAGTCGCTCCGGAGCAGCGGGACGGACCGCCGCATCGTCTCGAGGTCGTTGCGGCGGCCTCCGCTGGCGCACGAATCGATGAGCATGCCGGGATGGCGGCGGCGGAGCTCATCCCAGTAGGCCAGGTAGCCCTGGATGTGGTGATTCTCGGTCGCTCCCCGGCGGTCGGATGCGTCGTTCTTCCGCCAGTAGTCGAGCGGATCGATGTTGAAGTCCTGGCGGTAGAGGTCGATGCCCTGGCCGACGATCAGGCCGTCGACATGCTCGGTCAGCCAGCGCAAGGCGTCGGGGTTGCCCAGGTCGAGGAGGCCGCCGGCCTTGCCGCCGAGGATCCAGCCCGGATGCTCGGTCGCCAGCCACGTCCCGCCGGCCACGCGTTCGGGCTCGAACCAGACGATCGAGCGGATGCCCTTCGCGTGGGCGTGATCGGTGATCGACCTCAGGCCGCCGGGGAACCGCGCCAGGTCGACTTCCCACGTCCCGGTCTCCGGCCAGCCCGTCTTCTGGACGTACCAGCCGGCGTCCATCCACCAGTAGTCGAGCCGGATCCCCTCGGCGTCGTAGCGGTCGATGAACATTTTCTGATTCGCGTCGTTGGCGTGGATCATCTCGCCGAACTGCCAGGAGCTGCACGCCGCGAGCTGGGGCGCGACGGCCTTGCCGCCGGGCCTGGGGAGGTTGTGGGCCGTCATCCACCGCCGCCAGACGTTCTGGGCAGCGAGCCAGTCTCCCTCGTAGAACTGGAGGACCATCAGCGGCGTGCGGATCGTCTCGCCCGGCCTGAGGCTCAGGTGCGTGAGCTCCTGACCGGCGCGGATCGCCACGGCGCCCGAAGGCTGCGCGGTGAACTCGGCCGCCCACTGGCCGGGCCAGCCGACGACGACGAGTGCGCCCCGCCCGGCGCGTGGCCATTCCAGGTTGAAGTACGGCATCCACGGGTCGGTCCCGCGGCCGGCGCGAGGGGCGAATGGCCTCGGCTCGCCCGGCTTGAGGGTCGCGGCCAGGGGCTCGTAGTCGATCGGCTCGCAGACCGACCCCCGCTGGTAGTGGAGGGTCGCATCCCCGGCGAGGCCCGACGCGAGGCTCGCGTCGAGTCCCCGGATCGCCTCGACGATCGGCGTCGGCTTCGCGCCGCGGTTGGTCAGCTCGACCGTCCATTCGACGGTCGGGAAGTCGCGGTAGAGGATCCCCTTGCGGCGGACCTCCAGGCCGGTGGCGGGGTCGGTCCAGGCCTGCTCGTACTGCGTCCGAGCGGGGTCGAGCTCGCGCGAGGTCCGCCGCGTCGGCCAGCTCGCGAGGAGGCCCGCGGATGGCTTGCCGCCGTAGACGAACGAGAACTCGGGCCGGGCGTCGATCGCCGGAGGTTCGCCGATCTCCGTCAGGTCGCCGAGCCGGAGCGTCTTGCCGTCCGCGAGCAGGACGCTCGCGTCGGCCCAGTCGGATTGATCGCAACTGATGCCGTCGCCGCCGTCGTTGATCTGGAGGTGGAAGGCCGCGGCGCCTCCCAGCGGGACGTCCACGGTGACGGGCTGGTCGCCCTCGCGGAGCAGGGGGGATCGGAACAGCTCCCTGTCCCCGGCGCGGACCGCGAACACGACGCTGCCGCGACCGCCGCTCGTCTGCTCGTTGCTATCGACGCCGACGACCGCGTGGAACGATTTCGCGGGGCCCGGCAGGCGGATTTCGACGTCGCTGTTCGCGTGGCAATACAGCCCGCTGGCGAACGTCTTGCCCGCGAGGTTGAGGGGGCCGCCGTTCCGGCGGTTGCGCTGGACAGGGTCGTTGTTGGCGACCACCCGGAACCCGATCTTCGGCTCCACCGGCGTGACCTTGCCCGCGAACTTCGCCTCGGCCCAGCGTTTCGCCCGGGCCAGCTCGTTGGGGCCGGGGCCCGAAGCATGGACCGGGGCCGCGATCATCAGGGATAACCCCGCAAGGGACGCGAGGGTTGAGGATGCCCGACGTGGCATCATGACGAGCCTGCCTTTCCTGTCGTGCGGGTCGAGGACGGGTCCTCGATGCGTGGGAGGGTCTGGAAGGAGGGCGAGGGCCGGGGCCGTGTGGCAGGTGTCTGGGGGCGGAGATCCGACCCCCGACATCGGCCAGTATCGCCGATGGAGTCGACCGCGGCGAGATCCTACCGGGACATCCCGATTTCAGGACCGGCCCGGCCTACCACGGATGACACGGATGGAAGACATCGGGCCGGGAGTACCATGGCTTGGAGGCGTCTGCCCCCTTTGTGGTCGATCCGGGAGCCTGTAGGCTAGAACGAGCTGGGCCGTCGGGCCAACGTGCCGGCCGTGGCGGCCGTCCAGGATGCGATCGAGCCATCACCATGGCCGGCCTTGGAGGAAAGGGAACGCGGTGGGAAGCACGAGTCACGACCGGGCCTTCCGGATCGATCCCGAGGGCGTGGACCCCGCGGCGGTCCCCTCCCGGACGCTCGCGAGCGGGGCCAGGATCCCGAGCATCGGCCTGGGGACTTTCGGCTCGGATAAGTACGACGCGGGGCAGGTCGCCGCGGCCGTGCTCGACGCGGCCGGCGTCGGCTACCGGCACTTCGACTGCGCCTCGGTGTACGGCAACGAGGCCGAGGTCGGCCGGTCGCTCCGCGCGATCCTGGGCGGGGGCGTGAAGCGGGAAGACCTCTGGATCACCTCCAAACTCTGGAACGACAAGCACGCCGAGGCCGACGTGATCCCGTCGTGCGAGGCGTCGCTCCGGGACCTGGGGCTCGATTACCTGGACCTCTACCTCGTCCACTGGCCGTTCCCGAACTACCACCCGCCGGGCTGCGACGTCAGCTCGCGGAGTGCGGACGCGAAGCCGTATATTCATGAAAACTACATGAAAACCTGGCGGCAGATGGAGGCCCTCGTCGATCGGGGCCTGGTGCGGCACATCGGCACGTCGAACATGACGATCCCCAAGCTGCGGCTGGTCCTCCGCGACGCCCGGATCCGGCCGGCCTGCAATGAGATGGAATTGCACCCCCACTTCCAGCAGCCCGAGCTGTTCGACTTCGTCGCGGCGAATGGAATCCTGCCGATCGGCTACTCCCCGATCGGCTCGCCGAGCCGGCCGGAGCGGGACCGGACGGCCGAGGACACCGTGGACACCGAGGACCCGGTCATCGTCCGGATCGCCGAACGGCTGGGCGTGCATCCGGCCGTCGTCTGCATCAAGTGGGCGGTGCAGCGGGGGCAGGTCCCGATCCCGTTCTCCGTGAAGCGGCCGCAGTACCTCGCCGCGCTCCAGGCCGTGGCGGGCGGGCCGCTCTCCGATCGCGACATGGCCGACATCGCGGCGATCGACCGGGGCTGTCGGCTCATCAAGGGCCAGGTCTTCCTCTGGAAGGAAGGGCAGTCCTGGGAGGACCTCTGGGACCCGAACGGCGAGATCACGCCCCCGTGAGGCCGGCTCGCGAGCGTCCGGGCGGAAGATGACGGGAACCGTGGGAAGGATCATGCGATGAGCGACAAGGCGGCGACCATGACGGGCGTCGTGCTGCCCGGCGACAGCACGGTGAAGTTCCGGGAATACGAGATACCGGAACCGGGCCATGGCCAGGTCCTGGTGAAGATGAAGGCGTCCTCCATCTGCGGGAGCGACATCCGGGCCATCTACCGCGAACACCTGGGCAAGGGGCCGGAGGGCTACCAGGGGGTGATCGCGGGGCACGAGCCGTGCGGCCAGGTGGTCAAGGCCGGCCCCGGCTGCAAGCGGTTCGGGCCGGGGGACCGGGTGGTGATCTACCACATCTCCGGCTGCGGCGTCTGCGACGAGTGCCAGCACGGTTACATGATCAGTTGCCGGGATCAATCCCGGGCCGCCTACGGCTGGCAGCGCGACGGCGGCCACGCGCCCTACCTGCTCGCGGAGGAGAACACCTGCATCCGCCTGCCGGACTCGCTCTCCTACATCGACGGGGCGCTCTGTGCCTGCGGATTCGGCACGGCGTACGAGGCCCTGCGGAGGATGCAGGTCAGCGGGCAGGACCGGCTCCTGATCACCGGGATGGGCCCCGTCGGGCTGGCCGCGGCGATGCTCGGGCGGGCGCTCGGCGCCTCGACGATCATCGGCACGGACCTCTCGGATTCCCGCCTCGGGCTGGCCGTCGATCTCGGGCTGGTGGACCTGGCCCTGAAGGCGGACGACTCGGCACTCGACCGGGTCCTGAAGCAGACCGGGGGCCACGGCTGCGAGGCGAGCATCGATTGCTCCGGCGCCGCCCCGGCTCGGCTGCTGGCCCTCCAGGGGACGCGCGACTGGGGCCGCTGCGCGTTCGTCGGCGAGGGGGGCACGGTGAGCTTCGAGGTCTCGAAATACCTCATCCACAAGCAGATCACCCTGTTCGGCTCGTGGGTGACCTCGCTCAGGCACATGGAGGAGCTGGTCGAGCGGCTCGACCGCTGGAAGATCCATCCCGACCGAACATGCACCGTCCGCCTCCCCCTCTCCGAGGCCGCGAGGGCCTACGAACTGGCCGCCGACGGCCAGACGGGCAAGGTCTGCATCGTCCACGAGGAGCCCTGATCGATGATGAGCCACTCTCCCTCCCGTTCGTGGTCGTTCACGCGGCCGCATCCCGAGTTTGCCCTGGTCGTCACGCTGATCGCCGCCCTCGCGTCGCCGGGTCGCGCCGGGGCCCAGGCCCCGACGGTCACCCCCGGACCGTTTCAGGCCACGTCCGATTCGCTTAAGGCGTATGCGTATCCGGACTGGTTCCGCGACGCCAAGCTGGGGATCTGGGCCCACTGGGGACCGCAGTCCGTCCCGATGTTCGGCGACTGGTACGCCCGCCAGCTCTACCAGCAGGGTCATCCGCAGTACAAGGACCACCTGGAGCATTTCGGCCATCCGTCGAAGACCGGGTACAAGGACCTGATCCCGCTCTGGAAGGCGGAGAAGTGGGATCCGGATCGACTGATGGATCTCTACAAGAAGGCCGGCGCCCGGTACTTCGTCAGCATGGGAGTCCATCACGACAACTTCGACCTCTGGAACTCGACGCATCACGCCTGGAATGCCGTGAAGATGGGGCCGCATCGGGACGTCGTCGGCGACTGGCAGAAGGCGGCCCGGAAGCGCGGCCTGAAGTTCGGCGTCTCCGAGCACCTGGGCGCCAGCTTCACCTGGTTCCAGGACAGCCACAGGTCGGACAAGACCGGGCCGCTGGCCGGCGTCCCGTATGATGGCGCCGATCCCAAGTACCAGGACCTCTACCATCCGCCGGCCGCGGCCGACGACACCGGCTGGTACAGCAAGGATCCGCGCTGGCAGGGCGAGTGGTTCGCCCGGATCAGGGACCTCGTCGACCAGTACCAGCCGGATTTGCTCTACACCGACGGCGCCCACCCGTTCCAGAACGAGGTCGGCCTCTCCCTGATCGCCCACCTCTACAACGCGAGCGCCGCCCGGCACGGCGGCACGCCCGACGTCGTCTACACGTGCAAGGAGAAGTCCGACGGCCGGTGGGTCGAGGACCTGGAGCGCGGGGTCATGCCGGGCATCCGCCCGCACCCGTGGCAGACGGATACGTCGATCGGCGACTGGTTCTACAACCGGACCTGGAAATATCGCGACGCCGGCTGGGTGATCACGATGCTCGTGGACATCGTCAGCAAGAATGGCAATCTGCTGATCAACGTCGTCCAGCGCCCCGACGGCAGCCTCGACCCGCAGGCGGAGGAGACCCTCGCGGAGATGGCGAGCTGGATCGCGATCAACGGCGAGGGGATCTACGGGACCCGCCCCTGGCTGATCCACGGCGAGGGGCCCATCCGCGCCCGCGGCGGCCACTTCCGGGAGGACTTCGCCTACTCGGCCCGGGACATCCGGTTCACCGCCAAGGGGGACGTGCTCTACGCCTTCGCCATGGGCTGGCCGGCCGACGGCAAGCTCCTGATCCGTTCGCTGGGGCGCTATCCCGGCGTCACGGGCAGGATCGACGAGGTTACCCTGCTCGGCCACGGCGGCCCGCTCCGTTTCAACCACGACGAGGCGGGCCTGGCCGTCGACCTGCCGGCCACCGCCCCGTGCCGGTATGCCGTCGCCCTGAAGATCCGCGGCGCGGACCTCCGCGGGTTCAAGCCCGAGCTCGCCCCCTCGCAATCGATCGTGATCGCGCCCGATGCCGCGGGCAAGATTGCCCTCGACGCGGACAGGGCGGAGCTCCACGGCGACCAGATCAAGGTCGAGGAGAAGATGGGCAAGGCGAACATCGGCTTCTGGGATCGGCCCGAGGATCACGCCTCGTGGAAGGTGAAGTTCCCCGCGGCGGGCAAGTATCGGGTCGCCGTCACCGCGGCGACGATCGCCCCCGACGCCAGGGTCCTGCTGGACGTGGCCGGCAGCACGCTGTCGATCGCGCCGGAGAACACCGGCGGCTGGGACGTCTTCCATGACTCCTCGGCCGGGACGATCGACGTGCCGCGTGCCGGCGAGCTCGAGGTCGCGCTGCGGCCGGCGGGCCGGACGAATTGGCGGCCGATCAACGTCCGCGCGGTGACGTTGACTCCCGAGGGCCGGTGATCGACTGCGGCGTGATGCCGCGGCGAGATGAAACGAGCCGCGTCGTCGAACGGGGGGTCATGTCCCGTCGGCGACGCGGCTCGGAGGCTTCCCTGTTCCGACAGGGAAAAGTCGATCGGACCGGGTCAGAGTCCGATCGATGCGAGTGGTATCACCGTTCGCCGCCTAGAATGATGTGGCCGCGAGGGGCCGGCGACGAGGGCGATGGGACGGGCGTTGCACGGGGGCCGCCGGGACGTCGGGCTCGTCATCCCGGGCGGCGTTGAATTCGGCCTCGAGCCGGTGCGGGTCCAGGTCGGCGATCGACGGCACGACCCGGTCCGGCCGGTAGGCGTAGCGGGCGAGGTCCTCGGCGCGGGTGCTGCCGCTGAGGACCAGGATGGTCTTGTAGTTGAGCTGGACGCCCCCCAGGATGTCGGTGTCCATCGTGTCGCCGATGACGACGGTCTGGTCGGTGGGGAGGGCGAGCTCCTTGCGGGCGGCGCGGAGCATCACCGGGCTGGGCTTGCCCACGCTGAACGCCTTCAGGCCGCTGGCGGTCTCGAGCATGGCGACCGTGGCCCCGCAGCCGGGCCGGATGCCGTCGTTGTGCGTCGGGCAATTCGGGTCCAGGTTGGTGGCGACGAGCTTGGCGCCGCCGCGGATCATGCCGAGCGCGGCCTCGAGCAGCTCGAAGCTGACGGTGCGGCCCTCGCCCACGACGACGTAATCCGGGTCCTTGTCCACGATCGCGTAGCCGTTCTCGTGGAGCGCCGTGAGCAGGCCCCCCTCGCCGATGACGAACGCGGTGCCGTGGGGCTTCTGCTGGGACAGGAATCGCGCCGTGGCCATGGCGCAGGTGAAAATATGGTGAGAGGTGACGTCGATCCCCAGCCGCTGGAGGCGGGTGGCGACGTCGCGGCGGGTGCGCTGGCTGTTGTTGGTCAGGAAGAGGAAGGGGATGTTCGCCTCGCGAAGTCCATTCACGAATCGATCCGCGCCGGGGATCAACTGCCCCCCGCGATAGATCACGCCATCCATGTCGATCAGGTAGCCAAGCATCGAGCGCAGATCCTCGGAGGAATCGAGCGAGAACCCGCGCCCCGCGGGGAAGGCGGCGCCTCGCGGTCGGATTCGTGACCTCGATGACGTCGCGAACCCCGAGGGCCGCGGGACACGGATGAGCCCAAGAGCGAATCATGTACCAAGCCCGCGCACGAATCCGCGTCCGTCCGAAATCGGGCGCGAAGCATCGTTCTGGACAGAGTTTAGGGAATGTTGATCGGCGGCGACACACGCCCCGCCCGGATCGACGGGCCCGGGTACTGCCCAGAACGCGCGCATGGCCTGCCCGCGCCGAGAGTCGTTCCGCCGTGATGGTTAGACAAGTTGAAAGAACATATAAAGAGACAAAAGTTAAAAAGATGTTCGGGTCGTCTGTGTTCGGCCCTTTGTGAATGTTCGTGCGGCGGGAGCGTTCCAGGCCCGTGACGAGATCCGACGAGGTGATCCCGCGCGACTCTCCCCGCTCGGGTTGCCCAGCGATGGAGGGCCCATATCGAATCGCAGCGACACCACGGGATCGCGGGCCGGCGCCTCGGACGCGGGCCATCCCGAGGCCGTGACACGGTCGGCCCCGCCAGAGTTCCGCCGGAGGCCGGTGACCGCCTCTCACGACGAATCCCTGCTCCCGCCGGCACTCGCTTCTCCCGGACGATCCGGGACCTTCGCCGAGAGCTCGTGTGAATCTCAACACCTCGGAGTGGTTGGCCTCGTGCAGGGCACGTCCTGCGGCCACCACCCCCGGGCCCGCGGCGGGGGCCCAGGGATTCCGCCCCCTTTCGGTCGATGGGCAGAGCCCGGAACGTTGCGAGTGCGGTCCGGTCTTCCTG
>NZ_JAALJH010000083.1 GCF_011064615.1 Aquisphaera insulae
CTATAGCGCAACAAAAACCGAGAGTTCCGGCAAGGGAAAAGCCCGTGATCAAGACCAACTTTTCATCGCGCCAGGGCGAGGCTCCTGCCGAGCCAGGCGCACGCTGAGGCATGCCGACAGGCCTCGTTCCCGCGCAACAAATCCTGGACAAGACGCCCGGGTCGTCCAGGCCAACTTTTCATCGCGCCAGGCCGAGGGTCCACCTGGACGGCCCCGACGTGCTCAATCGAAGCGGCCGTCTTGGTCCTGGCGTGGCGACTGCGGAGGGAATCCTGACGCAAACCTGCTAACCTGAATTGCCGCGGCAGGAAGGGGCGCTCACCCTCCCACCCCGTTCCTGGCGCCGCCTCGCGTCAGGGTGCCGCTCGAGAGGGGGCTGCGCGTCGTGACAATCGGCAGAGGAAGCGACCCGAGCGGCCCGATGTGAGCGGAAGGATGGCACGCCATGAGCGCCGGCGGTCCGGAACGGGTTGAGGGGACACTCCCGGGGCCATACGGCGCCGGAGGGAGCGGGCGGCGTTTTCGGGGTACGCTGGAGATCGAGTCGAGCCCGGGGGCGGGGACGAGCGTCCCGATCCGGATCCCGATCCCGTCCTCCGAGGAGGGGCCCCGATGACCAGGCTGCGGGTGCTCCTGGCCGAGGATCACGCCATCGTCCGAGAGGGCCTCCGGGCCCTGCTCGAGGCCCAGCCCGACCTGGAGGTGGTGGGCGAGGCGGCCGACGGCCGCGAGGCGCTGGACGCCGCGAAAGAGCTCGGGCCCGACGTGGTGGTCATGGACATCTCGATGCCCGTGCTGAACGGGGCGCGGGCCACCGAGGCGATCCGGAGGGACTGCCCCGGGACGCGGGTGATCGCGCTGACGATACACGAGGACAAAGGGTACCTCCGCCAGCTCATCCAGGCGGGCGCCTCGGGCTACCTGCTGAAGCGGGCCGCGTCGCACGACCTCATCCACGCGCTGCACGCGGTCGCGGCGGGCGGCACCTATCTCGATCCGACGTTGGCGGGCGACGTCCTCGTGGGCTTCGCCGGCAAGCCTGCGGGGCGGGGTCCGGGCGGGGAGGCCGAGCTGAGCGAGCGCGAGGCGGAGGTGGTCCGACTGATCGCGCGGGGCTTCAGCAACAAGGAGATCGCGGCCCAGCTCGATCTCAGCTCCAAGACGGTGGAGACCTACAAGGCCCGGTCGCTGGAGAAGCTCGGCCTTTCGAGCCGCTCGGACCTGGTCGGCTACGCCGTGCAGCGGGGATGGCTCGACGTCTGAGCCGGCTTTCGGCGGACGTCTTGCGGCGGTTTTTCGCCGATCCCGACGCCGCCCCGCCTCCCGGAACCGGTCGCCTCAGCCTCCCCGATCCCCGGGCGGAGAGGCCGACCCGTGCCGCGCCATCGACGCGGCTCTACCCGCGGAACAGGGCCGGCGGGGCGACGGTGAGGCTCGGCGGGATGGCAGGGCCGAGCATCCGGCCGGGCTCGTGTCATCCGCCGTCCTACGTCATTTCTCGGAAGCTGCTGACGGCCCGGGGGGGGCGGCGGCGCGTGAATCGCGGTATCTCGGCCCCGCATCGGTCACCAGTGTCTCGCGACCGCGGTGGATCGGCCGGGACGCTTGCCGACCCCGGACGATCCGGGGGCCGCAGGCCGCGACCATCCACACTGCCTCATACAAACGGTGCAAGATGAGAAGATTCTCCCTGATAGGGATCCCGCTCGCCCTCGCCCTGGCCGGGATGCCATCGCCCGCCCGCGCGGACGACGGCCTGGCCAGGGACCGACCGGCGGGCGAGGTCGAGACGGTCGCTACCTTCGACGGGCCGATGCCCACCGGCGTGACGGTCTCGCACACCGGCCGCATCTTCATCTGCTACCCGAAGTGGGGCGACAAGGTCGCCTTCACGGTCGCCGAGGTCAAGGGGGGCAAGCCGGTCGCCTACCCCGACCAGGCCACCAACCAGGCCTCCGGGGCTGGCGACGGGCGACACTTGATCTCGGTGCAGAGCGTCGTCGTGGACCCGAGCGACCGCCTCTGGGCCGTCGATACCGGCAGCGTCGAGTTCGGCCCCACCTCGCCCGGCGGCCCCAAGCTGGCCTGCTTCGACCTGGAGTCGAACAGGGTTTCCGGGATCATCCCGTTCCCCCCCGAGGTGGTCCTGCCGACGAGCTACATCAACGACGTCCGCTTCGACCTCCGCCGCGGCGAGGCGGGATACGCCTTCCTGACCGACTCGTCGGACAAGGGCCCCAACGGGATCATCGTCGTCGACCTGGCCTCGGGCCGGAGCTGGCGGCGCCTGCACGACCACCCGACGACCAAGGCCGACCCCGCGATGCTCGCCCTGGTCGAAGGCCGTCCGGTGATGGAGCGTCCGCCGGGCGGGCCGCCGAAGCCGGTGACGATGGGCAGCGACGGGATCGCCATCGCGCACGACGGTTCTCGGCTCTTCTACTGCCCGCTGGTCAGCCGTCGCCTCTACAGCGTCGATGTCAACGCCCTGGTCGACGCCCGTGTGCCCGACTCCCAGGTGGCGGCGACCGTCCTGGACCACGGCGAGAAGGGTCCGTCCGACGGCCTGGAGTCGGACGACCGGGGGCGGACCTACGCGACGAACTACGAGCAGAACGCCGTGCTTCGCCGCTCGCCCGACGGCCGATTCGAGACGCTGGTCCACGACCCGCGCGTGCTCTGGCCGGACACGCTGTCGGTGGCCCGCGACGGGCACCTCTACTTCACCGCCAACCAGCTCCACCGCCAGGCGAGATATCAAGGGGGCAAGGACCTGCGCCAGGAGCCGTACGTCCTATTCCGGGTCAAGATCGATGCCGGGCCGGTGCGGCTGACTCGCTGAAGGACCAAGGAAGCCGGCGGGACTCATGGGCGCATCGACCCCTCGGGATCTCGGGGGGGGCGTCGATGTGACCGACTTGACACCGATGAATCGCGGGGCGGCCCGGGAGCCCCGCCGGGAGGACAAGACATGGCGTCGACGAATGTCATCTTACGAGACCCACCGGGGAGGACGGCCGAAGCGCGGCAGCCCTCCGCGAGGGAGGCGGCCCCGAGGTCGTCGGGGGCCAACGTCGGCCAGGTCGAGCGCGTCGCCTCGGCGGCGGTCGGCGGGACATTGTTCCTGCTCGGGCTCGGCCGACGCTCGCTCGGCGGGGCGGCGGTGGCCGCCCTCGGCGGCGGGCTCTTCTACCGGGCCGTCACCGGGCACTGTCATCTCTATGAGGCGCTCGGGATCGATACCGCAGCCGATCACGGGGCGGCCGGGGCCTCGCAGGACGCACCGGAGGCGACGGCCGCCATCACGATCGGCAAGCCAGCCAAGGAGCTCGACCGCCTCTGGCGCGAACCGCAGACCCTGACGCGGATCACGTCCGGGTTCGTCGAGCTGACGCCCGGCGGCGACGGCCGCATGCACTGGAAGGCCCGGGGCCCGCTCGGGCGGGACTTCGAATGGGACACGCGGGTCGTCGAGGATCGGCCGGGTTCGGGCCAGCGATGGCAGTCGGTCGACGGGGCGTCCCTGCCGAGCGAGGGCGAGGTCCGCTTCCGCCCCGCGCCGGCAGACCGAGGCACGGAGGTCACCCTCCGCATCCGGTTCGACCCGCCGGGCGGGGCCCTCGGCCTGGCGGCCGCGAAGCTCCTGGGCTTCGTGCCCAGGCTTTTCGCCGAGCGGACGCTCCACTACTTCAAGTCGCTGGCCGAGACCGGCGAGATCCCCACCACCGACCGGCAACCGGCCGCACGGTCTGACACCCGCTGAGAGGAGGAAACGACATGCGAGCCCTCTACTGGAATGGGGTCAACGACCTGCGGGTCGGGACCGTCCCCGATCCGACGATCATCAACCCCCACGACGCCATCCTCAAGGTGACCCTCACGACCACCTGCGGCTCGGACCTGCACTTCATCGACGGCTACCTGCCGACAATGAAGCCGGGCGACATCATCGGCCACGAGTTCATGGGCGAGGTCGTCGAGACCGGGCCCGAGGTCAAGAAGGTCAAGAAGGGCGAGCGGGTCGTCGTCCCCTCGTTCATCGTCTGCGGCCAGTGCTGGTACTGCCGGAACCAACTCTTCTCGCTCTGCGACAACACGCACCCGAAGCCCGAGCTCCAGGTCCCATTGTTCGGCTATCCCACGGCCGGCATCTACGGCTACACCCACGCCTTCGGCGGCTACGCCGGGTCGCACGCCGAATACGTCCGCGTCCCGTTCGCCGATAATGACTGCTTCCACGCCCCCGAGGGCGTGCCCGACGACCACGTGCTCTTCCTCTCCGACGCCGCGCCGACAGGCTACATGGGGGCCGACTTCTGCGACATCAAGCCCGGCGACACGATCGCCGTCTGGGGCTGCTGCGGCGTCGGGCTCATGGCGCAGCGGAGTGCCTACCTGCTGGGGGCCGAGCGGGTGATCGCAATCGACCGCTTCCCCGAGCGGCTCCGGCTGGCCCGGGAGAAGTGCGGCTCCGAGGTCATCAATTACATGGAGGTCGACAGCGTCGTCGAGACGCTCAAGGAGATGACCGGCGGCCGCGGGCCCGACGCCTGCATCGACGCCGTGGGCATGGAGGCGCACGGGACCGGCATCCAGCACGCCTACGACAGCGTCAAGCAGGCGCTGCACCTCCAGACCGACCGCGGGACGGCGCTGCGCGAGGCGATCATGGCCGTGCGCAAGGGCGGGGTCCTGTCGATCCTGGGCGTCTACATGCTGATGGATAAGTTCCCCATCGGCGCGATCATGAACAAGGGGCTCACCGTGCGGTCGGCCCAGCAGCACGGTCAGAAGTACATGCCGCGCCTGCTCGAGCACGCGGCGAAGGGGGAGCTGGATCCGTCGTTCCTGGCGACGCACCGGTTCTCGCTCGAGGACGGGCCGCGAGGCTACGCGATGTTCAAGCACAAGGAGGACGGCTGCGTCCGCTCGGTCTTCGTGCCGTGACGGACGCGCCGCGTTCACGGCCATCGGCCGCCGCGCGGCCCGTGGCGTATCTAAAGCACCGGAGGGGGAGACCATGAACGAGATGAAAGTGGCTCGCGGGCTGGGGTGGTTCAGCATCGGCCTGGGCCTGGCCGAGATCGTGGCGGGCCGGGAGATCGGCCGCACGCTCGGCATGGAGGACCGCACCTGGCTGATCCGGGCCTACGGGGTCCGCGAGATCGCTTCGGGCGTCGCCATCTTCTCGCAGGACACGCCCAGGGCCGGCGTGTGGTCGCGGGTCGCCGGAGACGTCCTCGACCTCGCGACGCTGGCCTCGGCCTGCCGGGACGACAACCCGAAGCGCGACAACGTGGCCGCGGCTATCGCGTCGATCGCCGGGATCACGTGGGCCGACTACTGGTGCGCGAAGCGGCTCCACAGCGGCCGGCCGCACGCGTCCTACCGCGTCCATCAGCAGTACGTCGCCGACGGGCCGAGCCGCCGCACCGCCTCGGGGGAATTCCCGGCGGCCCGTCGGTAAGCGCCTCCGGGCCGTCCCCGCCCGGGCCGGGCCGGATCCCGGCCGCGGCGGCCCGCGGCCGACTCTCCAGCGGCGATCACCCCAATCCTGAGGACCTGAACCCGAGAGGAGCAAGCATGAGGGCCATCTGCTGGCACGGCAAGAGCGACGTCCGTGTCGACACCGTCCCCGACCCCAAGGTCCAGGATCCGCGCGACGCGATCGTGCGGATCACTTCCACCTGCATCTGCGGCTCGGACCTGCACCTCTTCGACGGCTACATGCCGACGATGGAGGCCGGCGACGTCCTCGGCCACGAGCCGATGGGCGTCGTCGAGGAAGTGGGGAAGTCGGTGACGAATCTCAAGCCGGGCGACCGCGTGGTCGTCCCGTTCACGATCTCGTGCGGGACCTGCTTGTTCTGCCAGCGGCAGCTCTACTCGCTCTGCGACAACTCGAACCCCAACGCCGAGATCGCCCGCAAGGCGATGGGGCAATCCCCGGCGGGCCTCTTCGGCTACTCGCACATGCTCGGCGCCTACCCCGGCGGTCAGGCGGAATACCTCCGCGTGCCCTACGCCGACGTCGGCCCGGTGAAGATCCCCGAAGGCCTCCCCGACGAGAAGGTCGTCTTCCTCTCCGACATCTTCCCGACCGGCTACATGGCCGCCGAGCAGGCGCAGATCGAGCCGGGCGACGTCGTCGCGATCTGGGGCTGCGGGCCGGTGGCCCAGTTCGCCATCCGCAGCGCCTGGATGCTCGGGGCCGGCCGGGTCGTCGCCATCGACCGGGTGCCGGAGCGGCTGAAGATGGCCCAGGACGGCAAGGCCGAGACGATCAACTTCGAGGAGCAGGACGTCTACGACACCCTCATGGAGATGACCAAGGGCCGCGGGCCGGATCGCTGCATCGACGCCGTGGGGGCCGAGGCGCACGCCGGGGGCAGCCTCGACGCGGTGATCGACAAGGCGAAGGCGTCGGTCGGGCTGACCACCGACCGGGCGCACACGCTCCGCCAGGCGATCATGTGCTGTCGCAAGGGGGGGACCGTCTCGATCCCGGGCGTCTACATCGGCTTCCCCGACAAGATCCCGATGGGCGCCGCGATGAACAAGGCGCTGACCTTCCAGATGGGACAGACCCATGTCCAGAAGTACAAGGAAAAGCTCCTGAAGACGATCATCGACGGCCAGATCGACCCCTCGTTCGTGATCACCCACGAGGTCCCGCTGGAGGAGGGCCCCGAGATGTACAAGACGTTCCGGGACAAGAAGGACAACTGCATCAAGGTGGTCCTCAAGCCCTGAGGGCCCTGAGCCGTGGCAAAGCGGGGCGGCGCAGTGCCGCCCCAGCGACCGGAGGTTTCATCAACTGGGACGGATCCCCTCCGTCGCTCGTACGGGCGATCTCGACCGCTGGCGCGGGGGGCTCAGGCTCTCCGGCCGTGGCCCGAGCGAACGCGCACCGACCGTCGTCCTGACCGGGACACGCCACCGCCTCGGCATGCACGTTGTCCCCCCATCGGACGCGCGCAATTCCGACGCGCGGCACGTTCAAACGACAGAGGAGCAGGCCCATGTTGCTGGAGCGAGTACGACAATTGCACCGGGACAAACCGCTCGCCGGTCGGCGGATCGCGGTGCTGGCGACCGACGGGTTCGAGATGGTCGAACTCGACGTCCCCGCCGCCGCCATGCGGTTGGCCGGCGCGACGGTCGAGGTGATTTCCATCCATCCGGGCCGGATCCGCGGGATGAACCTCCACGAGCCGGCCGGCACGGTGGGCGTCGACCAGACGCTCGACCGGGCCGACCCGGCCGATTACGACGGGCTCCTGATCCCCGGGGGCTTCGTCAATCCCGACCCGGCCGCACTGGTCCTGAAAGCGCGTGCGACGGTCCACGCAAGGGACGGATCCGACCCGGAGAAGAGACATGAATCGCCACCGTTTCGGCCCCAACGATCGTGATGTCTCGGTGATCGGCCAGGGGACCTGGTACATCGACACCGCGGACCGCCCCTCGGCCGTCGCCGCCTTGCGTCGGGGGCTGGACCTCGGGATGAATCACGTCGACACCGCAGAGATGTACGGCGACGCGGAAACCGTGGTCGCCGAGGCGATCGCCGGGCGGCGCGACGAGGTCTTCCTCGTCTCCAAGGTCGTCCCGCAGAACGCCTCGAGGAGCGGGACGGTCGCGGCCTGCGAGCGGTCGCTCGCCCGCCTGGGGACCGACCGCCTCGACTGCTACCTCCTGCACTGGCGCGGCGAGCACCCGCTGGAGGAAACCTTCGCCGCCTTCGAGCAACTCCGGGGCGAGGGGAAGATCCTTTCCTGGGGCGTGAGCAACTTCGACGAGCCCGACCTCGACGAGGCCCTGGCGGTCGCGGGCGAGGGGCGGATCGCCTCCAATCAGGTCCTCTACCACCTGGAGCAGCGCGCCATCGAGCACGCCGTCCTCCCCTGGTGCGAGGCGCACCGCGTCGCCGTGGTGGCCTACAGCCCGCTGGGGCACGGACACTTCCCCGGCCCGCACTCGAAGGGAGGGCGCGTCCTGCGGGAGATTGCCGCCGCGCACGACGCGACCCCTCGCCAGGTTGCACTCAGCTTCCTGACCCGGGACCCCCGCCTGTTCGCGATCCCCAAGGCCTCCAGCCCGGACCACGCCGCCGAGAACGCGGGGGCCGGCGACCTCCGATTGACCGGCGCCGAACTTGCACGGATCGACGAGGCGTTCCCGCGCGGCCCTCGACCTGACCAGTTGCCGATGCTATAGGCCCGAGCACTTCGGAAATCCGCCAAGGGGCCACGCCCCCTCGCTCGGATCGCGCGTAGGAACGGAATGCCCCCTGGCTCAAACCTGTCTCCTTCAGGAGGTGCGAGATGTTCTGTGAGCACGAGGCCGGACTGGAGCCGGCCCCCCCGCGTACCCTGGGATGTGAGGAATGCCTGAGGCTGGGGACCCCCTGGGTCCATCTCCGCCTTTGCCTGACCTGCGGCCACGTCGGCTGCTGCGACAGCTCGCCGGGCCGGCACGCCACCCGGCATTTCCACCACACGGACCACCCGGTCGTCGCCTCGTTCGAGCCCGGCGAGCGGTGGGCGTGGTGCTACATCGACGAGGCGGAGGTCGACGTCCCGCCCGAGGCCACCCCGTACTTACGTTAGCCCCAGGAGGATCGCCCGCGAGGCGATCGAGTCATGTCAGAGCACGATCTCGACGCCATCGCCCTCCCGACCCTCGACGAGGCCCAGATGGCCGCGCTGGTCCGCTGTCCGTTGACGACATCCAGGCGATATCGCGACGGTGAAACGCTGTTCGAGGCCGGCGATCGCGAATGCAAGTTCGACGTGGTCAAGTCCGGTGAGGTCGAGATCCGGGACGACTCCGCCGAGCCCTCGACAACCATCGTGGTCCTGCGACCCGGCCAGTTCACCGGCGACGTGGCGCACCTGGCCGCCAGCCCGGCGCTCGTCACGTGCGTCGCCCGGGGCGATTGCGAGGTCTTCGAGGTCTCCCCCGACGCCCTGCGGGAGCTGATGGATCGCCACCTGGACATCGCCGACGTCATCCTGCGGGCATTCATCGCCCGCTGGCGCTTCCTGCGAGAGTCGGGGCGATTCACCGGCCTTCGCGTGATCGGTTCGCGCGACTCGCCCGAGACCTTCCGGGTCCGCACCTTCCTGGCCAAGAACGGCGTGCCGCTCACCTGGCTGGACCTGGAGTCCGACCCGCGGGCGCGGCCGCTGCTCCGGCAGTTCCAGGCCTCCGAGGCCGACACGCCCCTGGTCGCCTGGGGCAAAAGGCTCGTGCTGCGGCAGCCCTCGGACCGCGAACTCGCGGAGGCCCTCGGCCTCCGCCGGCCGCTGGAGCCTGGGGTTTACGACCTGGTGGTGGCCGGGGCCGGGCCGGCGGGACTGGCCGCGGCGGTCTACGGAGCGTCCGAAGGGTTGAGGACGGTGGTGCTGGAGACCACGGCCCCCGGGGGACAGGCCGGCCGCAGCATGCGGATCGAGAACTACCTGGGCTTCCCCATCGGGGTCACGGGAAGCGAGCTGGCGGAACGCGCCTTCGTGCAGGCGAACAAGTTCGGGGCGCACATCCCCGTCTCCACCCGGGCCACGCGCTTGACGTTCGACGACGGGCACGCGGTGATCCAGCTCGACGGCGGCGAGACCGTCGCAACCAAGTGTGTGCTGATCGCCACCGGGGCCGACTACCGCCGATTGGGGGTGGAGGGGTGCGAGGAGCTCGAGGGCCGCGGCGTCTACTACGCCGCCACACCCATCGAGGCCCAGATGTGCCAGGGGTCGGAGGTCGTGGTCGTGGGCGGCGGCAACTCCGCCGGCCAGGCCGCCGTCTTCCTCGCCACCCAGGTGCGGAAGGTCTACCTCGTGATCCGCGGCGACGACCTCAACAAGGACATGTCCGCCTACCTGGCCCGGCGGGTCGAGGAGCACCCCCGCATCGAGGTCCTCCGCAACACGGAGGTCCGGGGGATGTCCGGGGCGGGGCACCTCGGCGAGGTCGAACTCGTCAACAACAAGTCGGGCGCGGTCCGGAAGCTGAAGACGCCGGCGCTGTTCAGCTTCATCGGGGCCGCGCCGCGGACCGACTGGCTGCCTCCGGAGGTCGAGCGTGACGCCAAGGGGTTCGTAAGGACCGGGCCGGCTCTCGCCAAATCGTCCCACTGGACGACGCCGCGGCAGCCGTTCCTGCTCGAGACCAGCCGGCCCGGCATCTTCGCCGCGGGGGACGTCCGCTCGGGATCGATCAAGCGGGTCGCCTCGGCCGTCGGCGAGGGGGCGATGGCCGTGCAGTTCGTCCACGAATATCTGAGGGAGGTGAACCAGGCCGAGCACCACGAGGCCGGCGCCCCGGTGCAGCAACAGGGCGGCTGACGGCTGCGGCTGTCTTGAACAGGCGGCCTTGAGCAAGCAACCCAGGCCGCGAACGGCTGCCGCCGGCTGAACGAGTCCGGGGCGCCGGGTGACGCCGGCCGGGCGCAAGGGAGCAGGTCCGCCGGATCGCTCGCGGCGGACCTGCGAGGAGAGAGGGCCCCGAGGGGCGGCTCTCTCCACCTTTGGTGCTGCGACGTCAGGACGCGCCGACCTCGGTCTCCTCGAGCGAGTTCTCGGGCCCGGGAAGGACCGAGGCGAGCGGGGCCTGGCCTGATGGGTCGAGATCCAGCGTATGGCCGTTGCCGTTGCCGGAGGCCATGGCCGCCTGGATGTTGTCCATGGCCTGCTTCGAGATCCTGTCGGAGAACTCCTGGAGGACGTTGCCTTCGGGAAGGCCGGCGATGTCGAAGCCGGACTTCTCGGCGACGAGGAGGCTCAGGAGCATCCCCATCAGGCCGTTGCCCGCGTTCGCCCCGGCGCCGATGGCCAGGGCCTCGCCGGCGTGACCGTTGCCGTTGCCATTTCCGCCTCCGCCGCCGGCGATGAAGACCCGCTCGGGGACGAGAGGCTGGCTGCTCTTGGCCAGGTTCTGGGCCACGACCGACAGGGCATACAGCCTGGGGTCGCTGAACGACTGGATCTTGCGGACCAGGACCGACGCCTCCGACAGGCCTTCCTGGAGGATCTTGGCGCCCTCGCCGCGGCCGGCGAGGATCCGCTGCTGGCTCTCGGCCTGGGCCGTGACGACCTTCTGCTCGGCCTCCTTCCGGGCCCTGGCGAGCTGGGCCTCGGCCTCGTTCTCCACGATCTTGACCTGGATCAGCGACTGGCTCAGCTTCGTCTGCATCTGGGCGTTGGCCTGGGCCTCGTTGAGCACCCGCAGCTTCTCGGCCGCGGTCACCTGCTTGGCGTAGGTCTCGACCTGCTCGAGCGAGAGCTGCCGGAGCCGCAACTGTTCCAGGAGCGTCTCGATCTTGCCGCCGGCCTCCGCCGTGTCCGGCTTGCCGATCAGGACGTCCACGCATTCGATGTCGAAGTTGTGGAACTTCCGCCCCAGCTCCTGGCTGGCCTCGTGCTGGATCGCGTCGCGCTCCTGGAGCAGCTCCAGCATCGTCCGCTTGTGGGCGACGTCGCGGAAGTAGGCGGAGAGCATCGGATCCAGGGTCTGGGTGATCAGCTTCTTGACGTCGCCGAAGCGCTGGATGACGTTGGGCGCCTTCTGGTAGTCGATGTGCACGACCACCGAGAGCGGCAGGGTCGGCTCGTAGGCGTCCCGCGTCACCAGGTCGATCGACCGCAGGCTTTCGTCATAGCGGTGCGTCTCGCTCCGGCCCGTGACCCAGTGGAGGACGAAGTTGGTGGTGGGCACCAGGACGATGTTGCCCGCGTACCGGTTGAACGCGTACTTGCCGGGGCCGAGCGGCTTCTCCTGCACGCCGCGCTCGCCGTCGGCCACCCGCTCGCCGTGGCGGAATCCCGTGCCGGAGATGTCGTTGCCGCTCCGCCCGTAGTAGCTGACGACCACGCCCACGTAGCCGATCGGGACGATCGTCTTGGGGGTCGATTCCAGGGTCGCGAACCAGCGGTTGATGAAGTAGGTGCCGTCCGTCAGGGGGACGTACTGGAGCCCTCGCCGGCCGCCGGCCAGGAGGAAGGCCTCCGTGTCCTGGTAGTTGTTGTGGAAGTACTTCTCGTTGCGGTCGGTGCCGACGGCCGGGGCGATGATCTCGCCGGGGGGGAGCGACGGGCCGTCGTGCACCGTGACGATCCCCATGCTGTCCACCAGCACCTTGCGGTCGGGATTGAGCGGATCCGCCGCCTCGACCGGGCTGCCGATCACGACGGGGTCGAACCCCTCGAGCTCGGCGAGCTCGTTCTGCCAGTTGGTCAGCGTCTTGGCCTCCATGGCCCCGCCGGTGCCCAGGCGGTAGACCATGTCCTCGGTGAGCACGTAGAAGAGCGACAGGTTGATCGCGTAGACGCCCTCGCGGAGGATGGCCCGCTGGCGGCCGCGCTGGCCGGCGATCGGCGGCTGATCCGGGGTGACCTGCTGGCCCGAGAGGAACCCGCGGGCGTCCTGGAAGTTGTTGCACGCGACGACGCAGCCGAGCGTCTGGCTGGGCGCGAGGGGCTCGCCGTCCCGGGCGTACACGTAGCCGATCTTGCCCTGCGGCACCGTCACCAGGGGGACGCGATGGATCCGATACTGCCACCGCCAGAGCCCGAAGTGCATGCCGCCGCGGAGGACCTCCGCCTGGAAGCCCGCCTCGCCGTGGAGCGCGATGATCCCGCCCTCCGGCACCGAGCCCTTCAGCGACCAGAGCTTCTCCACGATGCCGACCCGGTTGTTGGCGATGTACCGCAGGCCGGCCAGCTCGCAGAGGACGACCACCCCCACGACCACGCCTAGCAGCCAGAAGATCCCGGACGGGAGGTCGCCGATGGCTGCGTACACCGGCGATGCGACCGACGCGACGAACGCCGGCGCGAGTGTTGCCACATTCTCGAAGAGTGGCGATCCCACAGCAGACTCCTTGGTGAACGAACGCGCAGAGGTCGACTCAATCCGGAACACCCGTGGAGCGCACCAGCCTCGCGCAGTTTACCTGATCATCAGGCTCGTGGGGGTCGTTCAGCCCCCCGTATTTGACGTGTATTCGCCCGGCCGGCGGAATATTCGGCCGAATCGCCGGAGCGTTCTCGCGTTCCCGCGTGTCCCATTTCGTTTGGGGTGCGTGATCGCGACCGCATCGACGGGGGCTTGTGTCGAGGACTCGGTGGGGTCGTGACCTGGACTCTTGACCAACGATAGGGAGCGCCGCATCCTTGAAGATGACCTGATCCAGGCGCGACATAAGCCCCCTGTTAGGTCGGCGTCGAGATGGAGCGAAACGGGACGATGTGGGACGAGGCCAGGCGAAGGTTCCCAATCGGTAGCCGAGTTCGTGGGACAGTGATCGATCATCGCCCGTTCGGCATCTTCGTGGACCGCGGCGTCTCGGAAATCCTGGGTTTGGTCCAGGTCACCGACTTCCGCGACGAGGGCCGCATGACACCCGATCAGTACCCACCGATCGGTGCGACGATCGAGGAGATTGTCCTCGGCCATACGAGCGAGCAGCGAAAGCAGGTTTGGCTCGAAGTCAAGCCCGGCCTGCTGACGAGGCCCCTGAGCTCGCGTCATGGCGGACTCGGCCCGCCGCGGCGGCATCCGATCGAATCGCAGGTCGCTCGGGCTGGCCAATCCGCGCTGCCCCGCGATGGAGAGATGACGCGCCAAGAAAGGTCCGTGAGTTGGTGAAGGACTTGATGGACGCCGGTTTTTCGATCGTCTCTGGCGGTGGCAAAGGATCGCATCGCAAGTTCACGCATCCGAATTACCCGGGCGCCGTGACCCTCAGCGGCAAGGATGGTGATGACGCCAAGATCTATCAGGAAAGACAGGTCGAACGAGCCATTGAGGAGGTGGACCGATGAAGCCGATCGACGCGTATCATCGCTGGGTGGAGTGGAGCGACGAGGATCAGGTTTACATTGGAAAATGTCCCGATCTCATGACTGGGATCCACGGTGACGATCCGGTCCAGGTTTACAAGGAACTCAGCGAAGTCGTTCAGGAGATCATCGATCATTTTCAACGATCAGGGCGGGAACTTCCCTCTCCGCGAACGCGGCCGATGATGGAGGTTCGCTAGCCACCTGGAGCCACGACCATTCACTGGCCTCACCACGCCCCGCCGCTACGAACACCTGGCCGTTTCGGACGGGTGCGATAGGATGTTTGCATGAGCTATGAAGTCGAGGTCAAGTATCGCGGCGTCGATCACGAGGCGCTCCGTCAACGGATCACGTCGCTCGGGGCGACGCCCGAGGGGACTGAGACTCAGGAGGACACGTATTTCAATCATCCCGACCGGGACTTTGCCGGAACGGGCGAGGCATTCCGCGTCCGCCGGCTCGTGGAGAAGGACGAGAACCGGGTGACCTACAAGGGGGCCCGTCACGACGGGCCGACCAAGACGCGCGAGGAGATCGAGATCGTCCTGGGGCCGGGTTCCGACGAGATGGACAAGACCCTGCGGATGCTCGATCGCCTGGGTTTCCGCCGCGTCGCCACGATCCGCAAGAGTCGCCGGAGCTTCCATCTGGAGCACCAGGGGAGGCCCATCGAGATCGTCCTGGACCGGGCCGAGGGGCTCGGCGATTTCGCGGAGGTCGAAGCGATCGCGGCCTCGCCGGCGGACCTGCCGGCCGCGCAGCAGGCGGTCCTGTCGCTCGCGGGCGAACTCGGGCTGACGGACGTCGAGCCGCGGTCCTACCTGCGGATGGCGCTGGGGAGCAGCCTTTGAATGGCGGGGTCGAGAGTTATGTTCAGATCGTATACATGCTTGACGAAGAACCCGGGAACGTCTTCGTCATCATCGTTCATGAACTGACCGGCAAGGCCGAGCAAGCGTATCCTCGGCGCCGTCGGAGGAAACCGTGATGAGTGATCATTCGACGGAGGCGAGGGTCACGCCAGCGGGAGGTTGAGGCTCTACCTCATGGAATGGGTCGAAGTTTACCCGGCAGTCTGGGATAAGGTGCTCGCCACGTTCGGGTGGAGTAGGGAGCGGATGCGCTCGGATGAAGGTCTCGCGCGCTTCAGAGAGTATGCGAAGGACGAGAATGACCTGATCTACCACGAGTTGCCGCTCCACTGGATCGTCAATCGACTCATCCCTCCGGACATTGAGGGCGCGGTTCCGCAAGCGGACCACCATCGCCTGGAGAGGGAACTCGAGCGAGCGCTGGAAGGACCGGGCCGGCCGGCTAACTACGTCAACGACCCCAACTTCGATTGGAACGCCGCCAAAAGCCGTGCCGAAGCCCTCTTCGTAACGTGGCGCGAGCGGTACGGAATCCTGCCGTAGCCGATGCACCAGCGGTCCGGCCACCGTCCAGTCTCGCGTTGCAGCGATCCCGGCCACGCGGCCACGCGGACGCGGTATGATGATGTTGACGGTCCCGGGGGGCCGGGCCGGTGAGCTTTCTCGTTAGGCGGGGCCATCCATGTGCAGGTACGGATTGCATAACTACCGCGACCACTTCGCCTGCTTCCGCTGCCGGAAGGCGTTCAAGTATTGGCAGTGGGAGGACAGCGACGAGAGCGAATGGAAGATGCGGGCTCGGCTGGAGCATGTCCCGCGCGAGATCGTTTGCCCCGACTGCTCTCGTCCAATGATCGACATGGGCCTGGATTTCAAAGCCCCCTCGAAAGACGACCGGGAAGCGTGGCAGATTTTGGAGATGCTCCAGCACTACGGCTTTGCCTTCCACGGATGTGGTTGCGATGCCGGCGGCTTCGTTCCGCCGCAACGTCTACGCGAGGTTCCCGCCTGGCTGGAGGCGCATCGACATCTCAGCGAAGGCGAATCCCTGGCGAAGAGATTTGCAGCGAAGGCGAACAACGCCTAACCTCCGGTGGCGTTCGTTGACAATATGCCGCGGATCTCGGCGAACAGGCTTTCGCGAAGGTGCGGGCTTGTTCCCGCTCGCTGGGGAGTTCCTACGTGGCCACGACACACTTCCGAAAGAGGGACACTGACCCGGCCGCATCCGGCCCCACCGGCTCGTCTCGTGAGGTGCCCTGGCAGATCTGGGTCACCGTGGCCCTCCTGGGCCTCGAGGGAGTCGGAGACCTCCTGTCGGTCCCGAGTGAGCCGGCCGCGGCAGTCTGGCTCGCCGCCAAGTGCCTCTTCGTCGTCGGCCTGATCCGTGGCTGGCGGTGGGTGTTCGTCCTGTTCCTGGTCGTTGCGGGCCTCCACGTCCTGGCCTTCAGCACGCTTGCCCCTTTCATCGCTTTCCTGAATCTGGTCCTTGTCCTTCTTGTGGGTTCAGCGCTGCGTTCTTACTTCCCAGGGGATGTCGGTCATCGGCCCGGGTCCGAGACGATATCCCAGACCTCAATGTACGACCGGAGCCTCGACGTCTGACCCCGCTGAGCCCGGCCCCGAAGTGGAGGCTCCTCCTCGCTGGAGGATGACATACCGAGCGATGGACGACCGCACCGCCGCCGCCCTCGAGGGCATCATCACGACGGCCTTCATCGGGACTTGGATCGTGCTCGCGATCGTCGGCTTCATTGCCTCTCGGCGTATGAGCGCCGCGGCGAAGCGGCGGTGGGCGCCGCGTGAGGCGATCCTGGTCGGTGTCCTGTTCGTCTTCTTCTCGACGACCATGACCGTCCTGCAATCCCGCTCCTGGTCCTCGATGAGCTTCCTGGTGTTGGTCGTGCCGGCCGTGGTCCTGATCTCCTACCTGAACATTAAGTTCACCAAGTTCTGTGACAAATGCAACGCCACGCTGTACAACCACAACTGGTTCCAACCCATGAGATTCTGCTCGAAATGCGGCGCGGAGCATGATCCGGTCAAGCCGTCGCAAGGCGACAGCCTGCTGGAGTAAGGCTTGCCGAACGTGCCACAGCAGCGGACTCGGCCGATCTCGACGCTCGATGGCGTGGGTTCGCCATGATCCGCTCCGCTCCTCAGGCGGAGGCGTACCGGCGGGAGCCCGGACCGGCCGGCCCTCGTAGGAGGCGGGGGAACCACTGGCAGGGTGTGGGCGTCGGATGCGAGGATGTCACCGGGGGCCGGCTCCGCTGGGGTGTCGGGCTGGCGTGGTAACCGCCATCGTCCCGCTCGGGCCGGCCTCGTCCATCTCGCAGCCGACCATCACCCGGGGGCGGGGGCCGATGCAGCGGATCATCATCAGTGGACGAGCCGCGGTCTCCCGCGACGACGAGCAGATCGACGACCCGGCGGTGCTCCGCACGCTCGATGGCCTGGCCTACGACGACGAGCGGTTCACGGACTACCTCGGAGGGCCCGGCGAAGATGAGTTGGCGGCCGCGCTGGAGAGCGGCGGCGTCCTGCGGTTCTCCTACCGGGAGGGTGAGCCCCTGCTCGAGGTGAGGACCGAGTATCGATCTCGTCGGCCCCTCTCGCCGGCCGAGCTGGCGCTACTGGTCGAGTACACGATGGGGCAATGGTCCGACGGCATCGGCGAGAACTTGACGTGCGAGAGCCGGAGCCGTTGGGGATTCTCAATCATGTGCCTGATACCGGGCGATGGAGTCGGGAGCCGCTACCCGGATGTTCGGGTTGCCGAAGGACCGCTCGACGACTGACCGCGCGCAGTAGAAGTTGAGACCGATCGTCTCGCGCGACCCACGCCGGAATGAATGAACTCACGAAAGGTGCATTGAACAATCGAGCCGTGGCGTATTGGGAAATTGGGCGTGACGAGGAAGCGATGGCGGACTTCCTGGCGGCCGCTGCGGCGGCGCCTGTGGACGATCCAATTCCGAGGGATAATTTGGAACGGTTCCAGAACCGCCGCCGCGAATCGCCGCCTGAGCTTGAGCTGCAGCGGCCCACGGCCTGCCACGACGACCCTGACTGCGCGGCGGCTGTCCCTGGCGGATCGATCCGTAGCATCGGGCGTCGCAAGGCGCTGCGTCCGGGGCGCGTGATGTAAGGTAGGGGGTGCCAGGCCTCGAACGGAGGTGCGCAGTGTTTCTGACCATTGACGTTGATCTTCCAGCGGACCTGGCCCGATTCCGGCTCCCGTCGGCCGTCGCCTCTCGATTACAAAGCCTGCTGGATCGCAAGGATGCCGGCTCGACATTGACCGCCGACGAGCGTGCCGAGGCCGAGGGGTTGGCCGACCTGGCCGACTTGCTAACCCTGCTGCGACTTCGGGCCGAGCGGGCGAAGTCATGAGGGACATCCCGGCCGCCTTGAGCGTCGCCCGAGAACGGCTGAAGCGAGGAGCGACGCCTCACCTCGAGCCTCAGCGGTTCCCACTTGCCGCGGCACCTTTGGTGACCAATTAAGGTCGCTTGGACGACTGGGGCCGCTGAGCATCGGCGGTAGCATGAATCTTCAGCTCCTCAGGCGGTGGTATCTCGGCGGGAGCTTGGCCCGGCGGGCCGGCCCTCGTGGGACGCGGCGGGGTGCGGGCCGTGGTAGGCGGGGCTCTGCGAGGGGGGCTCAGACCGGCGAGACTCGAGCCAGTCGGCGATCCGGCCGGCGGCGCGCTGCGAGGCGCCCGGGCGGGCGACGCGGAGGCGAAGGGCGGCGAGGTTCGCGGTGGCCCTCGCCCGCGCGATCGGGTCGTCGAGCCAGGTCCGGGCGTGGGCCGCCAGCTCGACCGAGACGTCGCGGGTGGTGAGGTATTCGGGCATGATCTCGGCGTCGGCCAGCAGGTTCACCAGGGTGATGAACTTCGCCTTGATGAACGGCCGGGCGATGAACAGGTCGATCGCGTTGAGCTTGTAGAGGATGACCGTCGGCAGGGCCTCCATCATCAGCTCCAGGCTGACCGACCCGGAGACCGACCAGGCGACGTCGGCCATGCGGATCAGCTCGGGCGTGCGGCCGGCGTGGACCTCGATGGCGGGCAGCTTCGGGGCGTCGTCCTCGCGGCCGGTCGCCTCGATGATCTGCTCGGCCAGCCCCTTGTGCCGCTCGTGGAGGGACGCGACGGCGAACCGGGCGGTCGGATGATCGACGGCGAGCCTGGCGGCGGCGCGGAGCATGATCGGCAGGTTCCGCTTCACCTCCTGCGTCCGCGATCCGGCGAGGATCGCCACGAGCGGCCCGCCGCGGGCCTCCACGCTCCAGTCCCGCAGGAAGCCCTCGTCGAGCTCGCGCTCGTCCAGCTCGTCGAAGTAGGGGTGGCCCACGAACTCGGCGTTCGGGACGCCCCGCTCGCGATACCAGTCGGGCTCGAACGGCAGGCTGCAAAGCACCATGTCCACGAACTTGCGGACCTTCTTCACCCGCCAGCCGGCCCAGGCCCAGAGCTGAGGAGGGACATAGTAGAAGACCGGGATCCCCCGCGCCTTCGCCCGCCGGGCGATCCACCAGTGGAGCCCGGGATAGTCGATCAAGATCACCGCGTCGGGGCGATCCTCGCGGAAGCACCGATCGGCGCGGAAGATCAGCCAGACGAACGTGGCGATGTTGGCGAAGACCTGGAGGAACCACATCACGGCCAGGTTCACGAGCGGGTAGATCAAGGTCGCCCCCGCGCCGGCCATCCTCGGCCCGCCATAGCCGAGGAACGTCGCCCCCGGGAGGCGCACGCGCAAGGCCTCGATGAGATTGGCGCCGTGGAGGTCGCCGCTGGGCTCGCCCGCTGAGACGAAGATCTTCATGCGCCGCTCTCGCTTCCCTGCGTGATCGGACGGTCGTCGATGATGCTCGCCGCTTGATAGCAGATGCCGGCCGATCGAGGAAGCCGAATCGATCCCCCCGCCTCACCGCCTCACCCGTGGATTCCGGTCCGGCTTGACGCGATTGCCCCATGATGGTACTGCTGGGGCCGCGAGGAGGCCTCATGGCCGGTCCTCGCGCACGATCATGCATCTCGACGCATCCACCAGGGAGGGATCGATGCGAGCCAACGCGCCCCTGCACGGATTGACGGAGCTGGGGTTGCAGCCCGGCCTGCGGATTGGAGAGGCCGGAGACTCGGAGAAGTCCCGCGGCTGGGGGCTGTCTCTGGAGGCGTTCGCGGGCTGGCTGCTGGGGACGCCGCTCTCGGTCATCGCGGGCGGCACCTGCTTGCTCCTGTTCGCCGTCTGGCTGCCCCTCTATCTGGCCTGGCCCTGGTGGTCGGACCTGGACGCCTACGCCGTGCTGGCCCACTCGTGGGATTCGGGAGTGCGGCCGTACCGCGACATCTTCGCCTATAACTTCCCCGGGCAGATCTACGAGTTCTGGATACTCGGCAAGCTGTTCGGCTGGGCCAGGACGTGGCCGATCTACGCCCTCGACGCGACCATCCTCGCGGGCTTCGGCGGGACCATCGTCTGGTGGTCGCGTCGGGTCCTGGGCCGGGCGCTCCCGGGGTGGCTCGGCCTCCTCGCCTTCCTGGGCTACTACCTGAGCCTGGACTGGACGAACGTGGCCCAGCGTGACTGGCACGCCGCGTGTTTCGCGCTGATGGCCTTGATGAGCCTCCAGGCATCGCCCACGCGGCGGGCCGGAGCCGTCGCCGCGCTCTTCCTGGCGCTCGGGTTCTGCATCCGTCCCTACGCCATCCTCTTCCTCCCCGCGGTCCTCGTGGCCATCGCCGGCCGGCCGGGCGACGCCCGCGGGGCCGGATCCCCGGGGATCCGGGCCTCGGCGGCGTGGCTTGCCGCCTTCGCGGCCTTCGCCGCCTTGCTGTTCGTCCCGCTCGCCGCCGACCGGCTCGTCGGCGATTTCCTCCGGATGCTCGACATGGCCCGGTCGCATTACGGCGGACGGAGCGTCTCGACGACCTTCCGGAATGCCATGGGGCAGTTGTCCTGCGGCAACCTCGCGATCTATCTGGGGCTGGTCCTCGCCTGGCAGCGGGCCGATCGGCGGTATCGGCCGCTGATCCTCGCGTGGGGGCTGGCCACGGTCGCGGCGTTCGCGTACCGACTCGTCGCACCGTTCGACCACCTCTACCTGCGGCATCCGCTCCGACTGGTCCTCGCGGTGGACGTGGCCCTGCTCGCGGGGATCGCCCTCCGTTCGCTGGAGATCCCCGCCTCCGCCATGGTCTGCCTCATGCTGCTGCTGGCCGGCGCCGGGACCGCGATCTCCGGCCCCACGATCCACTGGTATCCCCACTGGACGGCCAAGGGGATCCGGGCCTTGCGGGCCGGCGTCGCGCCCGACAGGATGCCCCCGGGCGTCACGCTGTCCTATCCCTGGCACGACTATCAGGAGACCCTCGGATACCTCCGGACGAACACGGCGGCGACGACCCGGGTCGCGAACCTGCTGCGGGAGCGGTCGCCGGCCCTCTGCGGCCCGACGGCCCGCCTGCCGGTCTTCCCGGTCGATACCCCGTCGCTCGACTGGCTCTGGCTCAACTCGTTCCACACCGAGGCGGATTTCGTGGGGTTCCTGGAGCAGGCCGACGACTCGGTCGTGGTCTGGGCACCCGGCGAAGCCGCCTGGCACGACCCCCTCGAGAAGCCGTATGAGTCGCTCGCGCAGGCCGTGCGGCGACGCTATCGGCCGGCGGCACGGTTCGGCGGGATCGAGGTCTGGACGCGGATCCGGCAGGGTTGATCCGCCGCGACCGTCAGGAATCCACGGAAGGGACGGATATTCTCATGAATCGGCACCTGACCGGAACTCGAGTGCTCTTGATGGCGATCTGCGCGGCGACGGCGGCCGCCGCGATCGCGACGCTGGCCGTGCGGACGCGCTCGGTCCTCTCCCCCGCGGGCCTCTACGCGGCGACGTCGGGGGGCGAGCCGGTCTCGATGTACAACGCGATGAAGCTCCAGCGCGGGGTGCCGCTCTACCAGGATCCGCGCGATCCGCCCTTCTACCCGACGACGCTCTACAACGCCGGATTCTATGCCGTCTACGCCGCGGCGACCTGGCCCTGGCGGCATGATCCGGCCGCGGTCGTCCCCGCAATGCGGCTGGTGTCGCTCGGCCTGATGCTCGTCGGCCTGGCGGCCTCGATCGTGCTGGCAATTCGAGGATGGAACCGCCGGGGAGGCATGGAGTCGCCGGCCTGGGCCGGGACGTCGATGGCACTCGCGGGCGTCGCGACCGGCTTCGGCCCGCTGGTGGGTTGGTGGGCGCTGACGACACGGCCGGACATCGGGGCCGCGGCGTTCGCCGGCATCGGCCTGGTCGTGCTGCTCGGCCTGGGCGGCCGGCGGCCGGTCGTGGCCGCGGCGATCGCCGGCGCCTGCCTCGCCGCCGCCTGGTCGTTCAAGCAGTCGGCCGTCCTGATCGCCGCCGGCATGGTGCTGGCCGCGCTCTGGCAGCGGAGGTTCGCGGTCGCGGCGATGCTCGTGATTCCCCCGGCCGTGGTCATCGCCGCCTGCCTGACGCTGCTGGGGCCGGACTACCGGGCGAACGTCCTCTGGGCCACGTCGCTCTCATCTTTCTCGATTCGAAACATGACTCACATGGCGGCCCAGCTCGGCGTCAAGGGAGGGCTGCCGCTGCTGGCCTCGGCGGCCGTCCTGCCGTTCCTGAGGCGAGCAAGCTGGCTGAGGGCCGACGAGCGGACGACGCTCCTCGCCTGCTGGCTGACCACGCTGGCGGGAGGCCTCGTTACGTCGTGCCGGACGGGTTCGGAGGCGAACTACTTCTTCGAGCTCTGGGTCGTCGTCGGCCTGCTCGTGATGGCGGGCGTCCGCCTCCTCTGGGATGCGGCCGGGCCGGCCTCGGCGATGACGTCCCGGCGTTGGCTCCGGCCGGCGCTCTCCGCCCTGGCCCTGATGGCGGCGGCCTGGGCGGGCATGGACCTGCTCCGGATCGCCGGCGCGGGGGACGGCCGGCTCGGGCGTGTTCGGCTCGCCCTCGAGCCCGGGCAGGCGGCCGAGGTCGACCGCGCGGGCGAGCTCGCGAAGCGGACCGACGGGTTGGTCTATTGCCAGCCGGCGCTCTCCGGGCTGGCGCTGAACCCGACGTTCCCCGCCCCCATCTTCGACGACTACGTCTACTTCCATCGCCCCGCCGCCGAGCGCGGGCTGCTCCGCGGCCCGGGCCTGCGCGGGCTGCTCGAACGGCACGAGTTCCCGCTGATTGTCCTGGAGAACCGCAACGAGGAGATGCTGGCCGCCGCCCTCGCCGCCGGCTACGTACGCCAGCCCGGCTGGAACTACCTGGCCGTCCTCGAGCCGCCTTCATCCGCGACCCGAACGCCGGTCACCGCCATGATCCGAGATGGTTCCGTCGTCGGAGCCGGCTCCGTCCGGTGACCGGGTGGGCCCGGAACCGCGGATTCCTGATAGGATGGAAGGTCGCTGAGGGACGCGGATCGAGGGGCCCTTGAAACCATCGGGAGAACCTGGCCGTGAGCACGATCGCCGGACCCAGGCTGAGGACGCTGGAGGAACTCCTCGCGTACCCGGAAGACGGCGTGGATCGCGAGCTGATCCGCGGCGAGCTGCGGGAGAGACAGATGACAAGGCGGAATCGATGGCATAGCGTCGTGGAGAGTCGGATCGCCTCGATCTTGTGGGCCTGGCTGGGGGATCGATCGGAGCCCGGTGGCGAGATCGTCTCCGGGGAAGCCGGATTTGTCTTGCGCCGAGATCCGGATAGCTCGGTGGGGATCGACGTGGCCTATGTCTCCCCCGAGGTCGCGGCCGCCAAGCCGACCTCGCCCTACTTCGAGGGTCCGCCCGTCCTCGCCGTCGAGATCCTCTCGCCATCGGACACGCAGGAGGACATCGACGAGAAGATCGAACTCTACCTGGAGACCGGGGTGGCAATCGTCTGGATCGTCAACACCCGGCTCCGCACGGTCACGGTTTACCGCCCCGATGCCAGGCCAATCCTGATAAGCGGCGATGAGGAGCTGACGGCCGAGCCGCACCTGCCCGGCTTCCGGGTCCCCGTCGGCGAGATCTTCGGGAAATAGAGGCTCGGACACGACGGGACGCGAAGGTCGTCGCGAACCTTCCGCGTCCGTCGGTTGTCCTGGATTCGGCCGATTCGGTCGTGGTTTTCCCGACCAGGCGAGGAGTATCGACCATGGGCAAGATATACGATCAGATCGACGCGAGCCTCGCGCAGTTCCTCGAGAACCAACACCTGTTCTTCGTCGGCACGGCGCCAAGCAGCCTGGACGGCCACCTTAACATCTCCCCCAAGGGTCTGGACTCATTCCGGATCCTGTCGCCGACCCGGGTGGCGTATCTCGACCTCACGGGGAGCGGCATCGAGACCGTCGCGCACCTGCGAGAGAACGGTCGGATCAGCCTCTTGTTTTGCGCGTTCGAGGGACGGCCGCGGATCGTCCGACTCTACGGCGTCGGTCGGGCCATCGAGCGGAACGACGCCGAGTGGAGCAGTTTGATCGACCTCTTCCCGGCGCATCCCGGTGCCCGGACCATCATCGTCGTGGACCTCAAGCGCATCGCCGACGCCTGCGGCTACGCCATCCCGCGCTATGCGTACGAGGGGGAGCGGTCGCAGCTCATCGACTGGGCGAATCGCCAGGGCGATTCGGGGCTGGATGCTTACCGTTCCGAGAACAACGCCGCGAGCATCGACGGCATCCCCGGCCTGGCCCCGAGGGAGGAGGCCGCTCGATGAGCGAGGAAGCCGTCACCCTCCGAACCGTCGAGGCCGGCGACGAGGACGGGCTCCGCGACGTCCGCACGCTGATCCGCGCGTTCACCGCCGAGTACGACCATTGCTGCGGCGCCGTCTTCGCCGCCCAGGGCCTGGAGTCGGAGCTCGCCGGCCTCCCCGGCCGCTACGCCGGCCCCTCGGGCTGCCTGCTGCTGGCTTCCGATGGCGATGCTCCGGCCGGCTGCGTGGCGTTCCGCGACCTGGGCGACGGCGTCTGCGAGATGAAACGCCTGTTCGTCGCGAGGCCTTTTCGCGGCACCGGCCTGGGCCGCCGCCTCGTCCTCGCCCTGATCGCCGCCGCCGAACGCGCGGGCTACCGCCGGATGGTCCTCGACTCCATCCCCGACATGGCCGGCGCCGTCGCCCTCTACCGGAGCCTCGGCTTCACCGACGCCACCCCCTACTGGGACCACCCCGCCGGGCACGCGATCTTCATGGCAAGAGACCTCTCCAACCCGACCTGAACGAGGATTTACTACCACGGATGACACGGATAACACGGATAAAGAAGATAAACACATAAAGAAACAAATTATACTTTAATGTATTTTGATGGATCTATGGATTTCTATCCGTGCTATCCTCGTCATCCGTGGTAGTCAATCTTCATTCCGTGAGCGCCATGATCGCGTAGGCCGTGCCGGCATCCCGGACGAACTTGCCGACGTCTTCCTGCGGGTCCTGGGGATGGTTCAGGTAGACGACCGGCCAGGTGCCGTCGTCCGCCTGGTTCGTGGCGAGCCAGGCGAGCCCCCTGGCGAGACGTTCGTCCGTGACCGGTCGCCCGGACCGGCGGAGGGCCAGGACGACGAGCCCGGTCGCGTAGGCGTCGCTCACGGACCCGGCGGGATGGGCCCCGCGGATCTCCCAGCCGGCGGACTGAGGTTGGGACACGGGCTTGCCGAGATCCTTCGCACTCCATCCCCCGTCGGGCCGCTGGGCTTCGAGGAGGGCGGTGACCATCCGGCCCTTCTCGTCCTCCGCGAAGGTCCCCTCGAGGTGGCTCCCCGCCCACAACGCGAGCGCCTGATGGTGGAGCAGGGGGCTTGCCGCCAGCCGGGACCTGAGGAAGCCTCGGAGGGCGGTGGTCTTCGCCTCGATCTCCGGCCGCCGGCCGTTGGGGTAGGCGTCCCCGGCCGTTCCCGCCGCGACGGCCGCGAGCGCCGCGCCGAAGAACTCGGCCTCGTTCTCCCAGGGGCGGAGGCCGAACTCGAGCCATCGCCAGTTCCCGGACGCCTGCTGCCTGCCCCACATCAGGTCCAGCGCCCGGCCCGTCGGGGCTTCGACCTTGCCGTTTGTCCTCGGGTCGTTGACGACCAGCACCAGGGCGTTGAGCACGGCCTCGGTGTCGAGCGCCGACTCCCGGCGGGCTCCGGCATAAAGCGGGACGAACGGATCCTCCCCTTCCTTTTCCGGCGAAACGATCTGGTCCCAGTGCTCGACTCGCGAGCGGACGCCGCTTAGCAGTCGTTTCTGGGCCTCGGGGGCCGGTGCCTTGCCTCGCAGCCTGGTCATCGCCGGGATGGCGATCGCATAAGGCATCGACGAATGGCAAGAGACGCAGGCCGTCCCTCGCCCCCGCCTCGCGTCCGGCCAGTTGCTCCACCACTCGGCTCGCCCATCAAGATACGTCAGGGCGGCGCCGGAATCCCACGGCTTCCGCGGCTCGTCGGCGTTCGCGATTGCCACGCTTGCCGCCAGGATCACGACGACGACGCCGGCGGAAGTCTGCGCGAGTACTGCCGGTCCTAAGACGTTCGCTTTCACGTCTAGCCGATTATCGCGCACCCGAGATGTTTGGTGAAGGCGATGATTGGGCATTTGCGGCATATCGAGCATCTCAGCCAGTGACTTTAATTATTCCTTGTGGCTCTGTGTAGCACGCATGGCGTGATGAACTTAATCATTCAGGGGAAAGTCGGAATCCCTGACTGATGATTGTACCGGAGCTTCGCTTTCAAGTCTTCTTGCTAGACCGTGTTATGAACTTTAGTCCAGTGGCAGACGTAGGATAGGTATGATCACCCACAAACCCTATCCCAGCGATGTCTCCGACGCCGAATGGCGGTTCGTGCTGCCGTACCTCTGCTTGGTCCGCGAGGATGCCGCCCAGCGAGTCCATGACCTCCGCGACCTCTTCGACGGCCTCCGTTGGCTCTCCCGCAGCGGCGCCCCCTGGCGTTACCTGCCCGCCGACTTCCCGCCCTGGCCCGCGGTCTATCAGCAGGCTCGGCGCTGGATGGCCGCTGGCTGCTTCGAGGCCATCGTCCAGGACCTCCGCGCGATGATCCGCCTGGGGCAGGGCCGCAAGGCCCAGCCATCGGCCGCGATCCTCGACAGCCGGACGCTCCGCTCCACGCCCGAGAGCGGCGGCCGGGCCGGCTTCGACGGGTACAAGAAGACCAAGGGATCGAAGGTCCACATGGCCGTCGACACGCTGGGCCACCTGCTGGCGCTGAACGTCACCCCGGCGAACGAGCAGGACCGGGCCCAGGTCGGCCTGCTCTGCGAGGCGGTGCAGGCGGCCACCTGCGAGTCGATCGAGGTCGCGTTCGTCGACCAGGGCTACACGGGCGAGGCGGCGGAGACGGCTGCGGCCGATCATGGGATCCACCTGGAGGTCGTGAAGCTGCCGGAGGCGAAGCGGGGATTCGTGCTGCTGCTGAGGCGCTGGGTCGTGGAGCGGTCCTTCGGCTGGATGGCGCGGTTCCGTCGCCTGGCGAAGGACTATGAGCGGCTGCCCGAGGTGCTCGCCGGCATGAATTTCATCGCCTTCAGCTTCCTCATGCTCCGCAAGGCCGCTCCCCTCCTGGAATCAGGTTCATAACACGCTCTAGTCATGGAAGTGCGACCTCTGCAACGAAGGCTTCCCTCCACCTCGATCCCGCATCGAGTCCGACCAGTTTCAAACGGCTACCAGGTTCCAAACCATCTATAATTGATGCTAGTTGGCGAATTTCATGGATTTGTTGTCCATTCGCTTCGAGAATGAGATCTCCTGGGACGAACGACCATCTCTCATTATCATTATTGACCCGTCCATTCAGACGATCGATTCGGCTTGCTGGTGATCCTGGAGTGATTGCAAGAATTACGACGCCAAATCCGTAATTGTCGGAGAGCCAGGCACCAAAGCGGCTCCTCTTTGGCGAGAGAAGGGCGGCCGAGCTCCCTAGCGAGAAGGCTTGTGGAGTCTGTGAATCCTGTGCTCTAATCTTCCTGACGCTGTCCGGAGACATTTCTACTTTGCCGTCTATAACATCGCTCTTGTATCGGGTGAAATACCGTTGGGTGTTCTCGACGACAACTGGAAAGATTTCGTTCCATCCCACAACCCCGTCCTGGTTATTGTCGAGGATGCGTCTATTGATGACTTGGCCTCCACACATCGCATCGCAAAATCCAGCCGTGAAGAGCCCACCCCAATGTTGATGAAACCAACCAAACTCTCCCGCCCCGTCCTGTGAGAAATAGGATGCACCCGTGATGTCGACTACACCACGGCTTCTCAGGAAAAGATCCTCTAGAGTCTGGAAAAGTTCACCATCGACCTGAGGGGCGGGAGACACAGCTATCTGTGCCCTTCCTGAGCTACTGCAACAGTCGGATACGATGATCGACAACCCCGCACGCTTGCGAACAATTTCACCTCGGAGGCGGCTTCTGAGAAGATCTCTCCTTTGCCCTTCTCCGTGGGTGCTGAGAAAATGGCCGTAGTTGGGGTCGGTTGCCCCATGACCAATGTAATAAAACATGAGCGATTCATTCTGGTTGACGGTGCATTGGCGGATTGCGCTTACAATGGTTTCTGGGCTGACCTTCTCACGATCGATCGTTGTTGTGTGAATCCTTGCTTTTGTCCTTTCCAAGATAGAAATGAATTGTCCAAGTCTGTGCTCCGAAGTTTCCAAGCCCGTCAGATTGGAATTGGCATCGATCGCAACAATAATCCGTACTCCCAGGAGGTTTGATCGTTCTGGATCTTGGAATGCTTGAGCGCTGCATGATTCGAGAGCGACCGCTGCAGCTGCGGCCAGGCATGCGATTCTCAGCGAGAACATTGTGGTTCCTTGTGCGAAAGACTTGAATGACTCAAAGACGTGGAATAGTAAACTTGGTTGCATGTGGATGCTCGGGGCCTGCAATGAGCTGGTGAGATCGCTCCGAGTGGGTTGAACTCTCGGAGCGATGCGGATCGACTGTCCTCAGCGACCACGGCTCCTTCGCTGATTCAGGTTTTTCAGGCGTTCCTGCGTCATGGCGCGGCCTCTGTTGCCCTGGTACGAGTAGTGGGTCGCGGTTCCGCCATTGTTGTAGTAGAGGTACGAAGAGTCATTGCTGTAGGGGTTGACGACTCCGAGCCTCTGATTCGAGCCTGCCTGCTGCCGTCGGGCATCAAAGGCAGTAGTGCCGTTGGCTTGGCTCCTGGGCCCGGAGTTGACGATCCCGGGCCTCTGATTCGAGCCCGCGGAGCCGTTGGCCAGGCTCTTGGGCGCGGAGTCGTCGTAGACTATTGTGCCGCCCCTCGTCTGGCCCTTGCGAACCGAGGTGACGCTCTGAGCCTCAGCAACCGAACAAAGGCTCAGACCCAGGACCGGAATCGCGAGAATTGCCAGTCGTTTCATTGTCGACCTCTCCAAAGCTCTCCACTCACAAGCGCGGCGGACCGAGCGAGGCCGCCGGCTGGCCCCCGTGTTCCGGGGCCCGATCTTGAAGGAACGCACTATCGGGGAATCGCCTCCGACTTGGGCGGTTGTACCTGCATCACATCACCACTCTCGGGTTTCGCTGGGCATCATCCTGTAATGATTTGAGGAGAGGCCTTAGAGTAAACGCATGAAGACAGCATAAGAAGATAATAGAAGAATGACTGATTCGACCTTGTGGCCGAGAGCGGCGAATCGTTGGCGGCAGGTGATTGAGGAAGTCGGCATAGGCTGCCGGCTGGGCGCGGATGGGGACGCCGTGGGGGCCGTTGTAGGTGTAGATGGTGGCGTGCGGGAAGTCGTCGGTAAGGCTCCGGGCGCCGGCGGCGGCGTGGACGGTGTGGTCGATGGTGCCGAAGGCGGCGACGATGTGGGTCGTGGTCTCGCTCGGGCCGCTCATGGAGTTGATGAAGGCGGGGTTCGAATCGGTGTTTCGAGACACGAGCCTGAAGGCCGCGTCGCCCCGGTGGTCGTTCAGCCAGGCGGATAGGTCGGGAGGGCCGTAGAAGCTCAGCACGCTGGACACGTTCAGGCCCGGGTAACTCGCCAGCCGCATCGCGAGCGTTCCCCCTGCGCTGAAGCCGACGAGACCGATCGGTTGGCCCTTGCTGGCCCGGACGAGCGAGTTGGCCAGCCGAACGAAGGGACCGATCCCGTTCATGTCCGGATAGGAGACCTGTATCGGGGTGAATCCCCGTCGCGCCAGGTCGGCCGCGGCGCCGGCCGTCAGGGCGTTGGGGGGCGCCGCCGCATAGGCGTTGCCATTGAGCAGGAAGACCATCGTGGTCAGGGTGCGAGGCTCCATCTCCTCGAGGCGAATCGGAAGTCGATGGGTCACCCCTCGCGGCATGTCTCGAGTCCTCATGATGAAACGAACATTTTGGTTCCGAAGCCATCTCGCGTTGGCGCGTCGTTCGCATCATCTCGGCGCGCACCCCGATCGTCCGCCTCCTGAGGTGGCCACTTCAGGGCGACTCAGCCGGCACTGCGTCTCTGCTGGATCTCAAAAGGCTCAGGGCGATGTGGTTTCATGCCGTGCGCTCGGGTCGCCCCTCGGGCGTGGGCCGGCGTGCCAGGCGATGACCTCGACATCGCCCTCCGGCCCGTTACCGCAGGAGGCCAGGGTACGACCGTCGGGCGAGAAATCCAGGAAGTTGACCGGCCCCGAATGGCCCTCCAGGGTGAGAAGTTCCTGGCCGGATTCCGCGTTCCACAGTCGAACGGTGTGGTCGCGGCTTGCCGTGGCGATGGTGCGGCCATCCGGCGAGAAGACCAGGTCCTCTATGAGTCCTCGATGACCGATGAGGTGGAACCTCAACTCCAAGGAAGGATAATCCCAGACCATCGCATGTTCGGCGCTGGCGATCATTCGACCGTCCGGCGAAACGAGCAGGGTATCTGAATAGTCCCGTGGAAACGTCGCAAAGTCCGTTCGAGTCAGTTGCCCCTTCGTGATGTTCCAGGTGACCAACTGGGCCGGTCCAGTGGTGGAGGCAAGTGAATTGCGGACGGAGATGACCTCGTCGAGGGCCGTGAATGCCACGGCTCCATAGGGTTGCTCGCCCCCGAAGTTGGTCGCGGCGATTTCATGCCCTGCCAGGTCCCAGATGTGGACACGACACGATTGATCGAAGGCGGCGATGCGGGATCCGTCGGGCGACCATCTCGCCAGTTCGACCATCCCCTTGTCGCTGACAAATGGCGATCGCTCTCCGGTCATGTCGTGAATGGCAAGCTGCTGGCAAGCTCGATCTTCGGCCTTCTCCCGACACGATATCGCCAGATGGAGCCCGTGAGGGGCCAGAAATGACCTTAAGTAGGATGATGGGTTCAACTTGCGTCGGAGGACGTTCGACGAACCCGTGATCGGATCCCATGCCATCACAGCGCCGGCGCTGGTTGAAACGAGGATTCGGCTTCCATTTTCAGAGAAGACGATGGAACTACAACTACCCAAGTTTCCCTGGCCCTGCCAACGGAAGACGGGATAGTTCATTCGTCTTTGCGTATCCCAGATTCGGACTGTACCGTCGGAACTCGACGATGCCAGGCGGTGGCCGTCGGGCGAGAAGGTCACGCTCCAGATCCGGTCGGTGTGTCCATGGAGTAACTCTCGACTACCGTGGCTCGGCAGGTCCCAGAGCTGGACCGCTTGACTGAAATCGATAGCGAGGGTCTTTCCATCAGGGGAGAACGACAGAGTGTTCGCACGCTTTCCCGGTCCTTCCAGTGTTTCGATGACTTGCCAGGTGGTCGTGTCATAGATGAGAGCGTGAGTGTGGTCGCTGCCCGTAACCGCCAGCATTCGGCCGTCGGGGGAGAATGCGAGGCAGAGGCCCTGGCCGTTCACTTCAATAGCTCTTGAGAACCTCATCCCGGGATCGGTGAGATCGTAGAGCATCACGCGTCCCGCGACCACGCTCCCCTTGAGGCGAGCGCTTTGGGCCAGGATCTTCCCATCGGGCGAAATGGCCATGGACTCAGCAACCAGAGTTTTCTGGAACTGGGACCAGCATCCCTCCGAGACAGAAGGATCCGCTGCGTTCCTTCGCACAAGCAGGCTGTCCCGATTCATGCCGATGATGTGTCGGCCATCCGGGGTGAAGGCCGCGCCGACTTCTTCCCCGAGGTGGTTTGCGATGATTCCGAGGCGCCGACCCGACTGGGCATCCCAGACGCGAATGACCATGTCGTCCCCGGTCGTCACCAGCCGGCGACCTTCCGGAGAGAATCGGACATCGTTGGTGTCACCCTCGTGGGCATGGAGAACGCGACGAAGTTCGTGCGTCTCCGCGTCCCAGATCCGTACCCTGCCATCGGCGCCGGCGGTGGCGATGGACTTGCCGTCGGGGGAATACTCGACGTGATAGACGTCGCGTCCGCCATGAGCGATCCAGCTCGCGATGCCCGCATCCAGGAGGTTCCGGAGGTAGTACCACTCGAAACCGCGGAGATCCTCCTCTCCGGAAGCGGCTGTAAGTCGATCGAGGAGTTCGCGGGCCATCACCGTCTGCCCGGACCTGCTCAGGAATGCGGCGCGACGGATATCGGCGGCGTACTGGACGAGGCGGACCTGCCGGTCGCGACGTCGGATGACCTCATCCTGCTTTCGCGTGAGTAGCTCCTCCGCGCGACGGGTCCGAGAAGCCTGCCAGAGGCTGGCGGCCGCAAGCGACAGGAGCATGAGGAGGACCGTCACTCCGACGAGTGCGGCGTGATGTCGGCGGGCGAACTTCCGGCTCCGATACCAGATCGACGGCGGTCCGGCGGCGAGGGGGCGGCTCTCGAGATAGTGGCGGATGTCCGAGGCGAAGGCGCTGGCGGATTCGTAGCGGCTGCGGCGGTCCTTCTCCAGGGCCTTCATCACGGCCCAGTCGAGATCGCCGCGGATGGACCGACAGAGCTTGCGCGGGTCGGCGTCGCGACGGGCCGCGATCGCGGCGAGCTGCGAGTCCTGTCCCGACGTCGATCGGCCCAGGGTCTGGAGGCGGCGGCTGGGGGTGGGCGGGTCGTCCTCGCGGAGGATCCGGCGGACCTCGTCGAACCCGGCGGAGCGGAGGGTCGCGGGCTCGAACGGGGCCGTGCCGGTCAGGAGCTCGTAGAGGAGGACGCCCAGGGAGTAGACGTCGGAACGCGTGTCGACGTCGGGACCGCTCCATTCGGCCTGCTCCGGGCTCATGTAGGCGGGGGTGCCCATGACCTGAACGAAGCCGGTGAACAGGGTCTTGTCGGTCAGCGCCTGGTCCCCCATCGCCTTGGCGATGCCGAAGTCGATGACCTTCGGTTCGGGGACGCCGTCGGTGGTGGCGATCAGGACGTTCGTCGGCTTCAGGTCGCGGTGGATGATCCCCTTCTGGTGGGCGTGCTGGACGGCCCGGCAGACGCGCTCGAACAGCTCCAGCCGGTCGCGGACCGGCAGGTTGTGGCGGTCGCAATACTCCGTGATCGGGACGCCCCGGACGAGCTCCATCACGAAGTAGGGGCGGCCCAGCTCCGTCGTGCCGGCGTCCAGGACGCGGGCGATACCGGGATGGTCCATCAAGGCCAGGGCCTGCCGCTCGGCCTCGAACCGGGCGATCACGCGGCGGGTATCCAGCCCCGGCTTGATGACCTTGAGCGCGACCATCCGGCGGACGGGCGACTGCTGCTCCGCCATGTAGACGACGCCCATGCCCCCCTCGCCGATCACCTCCCGAAGCCGGTACGGGCCGATCATCGAGCCGAGGGCCGCCGGCGTATCGGCCGGGGCAGGCAGGGGGGGCGTGTCTCCCCAGGTCCGGCCCAGGACGTCGAGCAGGCCCGCGGGCAACTTGTGGGAGTCCAGCAGGGATTCGACCTGGGCACGGAGGGCCCCGTCATCTCCGCAGGCATCGTCGAGGAACCGCGGCCACTCGTGGGGCTCGCACCGCTCGACGGCTTCCAGGAATATCGACTTGGCTCGGGCCATTTCCGCGCTCACGGTGCGGTCCTCGGATAGCTCGCTGTTGAGCCATGCGAAATCCGCCGCGGGAATGTCCACGAAATCGCGGAGAGGCTATCCGCGACGATCCGCGGGCCCCTCGTCGCGGAGTCGGGCGTTGAGCCAGGCTCGGGCGTAGGTCCACTGCTGGTAGGCACCGGCGCGGGAGATCCCGATGATCTCCGCGGCCCGTTCGACCGAGAGCCCCGCGAAGACTCTCAGCTCCGCGACCCGGGCCGCGTCCGGGTCCTCGGCGGCCAGCGCCCTGAGGGCGTCGTCCAGGTCCAGGAGCTCGTCGAGAGATCCGCCGAAGGGCCGATCGGTCGCGCCGAGGTCGAAGTCGAGCTCGATCCGCGTCCGGCCGCCGCCGTGCTTCTCCGCCCCCTTGCGGCGGGCGTTCTCGATGAGGATCCGCCGCATCGCCTCGGCCGCCGCGGCGTAGAAGTGGCCCCGGCCGTCCCAACTGGGGGCGTCCCCCTCGCCGGCCAGCCGCAGGAAGGCCTCGTGGACCAGCGCGGTGGCCTGGAGCGTCTGCCCGGCCTTCTCCCCGGCCAGCTTCCGCGAGGCGAGCAGCCGGAGCTCGTCATAGACCAGCGCGAGGAGCCGCCCGGCCGTCTGCTTCTCGATCGTCCCGCTCATGGGAACGGCCTGCGCGGCATCGCTCATGAGGCCATCCTCCGAGAGGCTGAGGAGCGTCGTACCGGAGGTGAACTCGCGGTTCTTGTGCTCAGGATCCGGCCGGCCGGCGACGAACGGGATCCGGTCGCCGGCCGGGTGGGGACGTGCTTGCCGTCCTGAGAAGAACGATAGCAAGGCACCCGGCCGGCGCCAACGGCCTCGATCGCGGCCCGGTCCGTTCAGCTCCTCCAGAACCCCGCGTGTTCCGTGGGCCCGACCTGGATGTGGAAGTGATCGCGGTGATGCGTCCGCAGGCCGGTGTTGGGATGGTCGGGGTGGATGATGAAGCGACTCTCCTTGCCGATCGAGGTGGGGCGGGCCTGGGGGCTGGCGGTGTCCTTGCCCTCGATGGCGGCGGTCTGGTAGATGTCCGCGAAGACGCGGGAGGCGTAATCGACCTGCGCCGGCATCTCCAGGGTGCGCTTCATGAAGGCGTCGGGGTCGTCGGGGAGCGCGATCCGGTAGTCCGTCTGCTCGAACCCGTCCGGCCACTGGGGATAGCGCTGGCCCTTCTTGTACCGGTGCTCGCGGGTGGCCGGGTTGATCGGGCCGAAGTCCGCGGGCATCGTCACCGGCTGCTTGCCCCAGTGCTTCAGGACCGTGATGTCGTATCGCCCCCAGCCGACCTCGCCCCCCACGCCCGCGAGGTCGAAGGCGCGGCCCCAGTGGTGGGCGTTGTTGCCGCTGTGGTTCTCGTCCCCGCCGAAGCCCAGGTCGTAGAGCGTGGTCGCGCCCCAGCGGGTGCGTAGCATCTCGCAGAGCCACGCCAGCAGGACGAGGAACCGCGGGTCGAGGTTCCGCAGCACCCCTCGTCGCACCGTGCCGGCGATGTCCGACGCGGCCGTGAACTTGCTGATATACAGCACCTGAAGCCCGCTGATGATGTCCGGCCGGATCGAGAACATGCCCGTGTGCGCGGCGCTCGACCCGCTGCCGGCGGGGGGCTCGGCCGGGGGCGTCACCACGACCTTGCCGTCGGCGTCGCGAGCGGCCGTGAACTGGTCCAGCACCGAGTCGTCGAGCTGGAAGTAGTTCTGGGCGGCCAGGCCGAAGACGAAGTCGCGGGCCTGGGTCCACGACAGGTCGCGAGCGGCGAGCGCGAACGCCATGGCGGGGAGCGGAGCATCCCGGATGAACTGCCTGGCCGCCTGGAGCTTTTCCGTCCGCGAGACCGCTTGGGGATGGGACATGATCCCGACTCCTGCGAACCTGTACGAGGTGTCGACGACCGGACCGTTGCGGTACAACCTCAGGGCCTCGCCACGAGGAGGCCGGTCCAGCCCTTGAGACCTTATCGACGATCCAGGCGGCGACCGGACACGAACCGGATCCTGGAGGACGCGCACGCGATGCTCGACAATCCGATCTGGAGCTCACTCACGACGAACCATGCCGGTTTCGCCGTCGGCGACGGTCTGGCGCGGAGGTTCCCCCCTGAGGTGGCCCCGTTCCTCGGCATACCCGAAATCGGCCCGTCGAGCCTCGCGGCGATGGCCCGTCTGGCGGAGCCGGGCGAGCGACTGACCATGGTCGGCCTGATACCCGACGATCCTGCCGGCTGGACGATGGAATCGAGGGGGGCCGTCTCCCAGTTGGTCTTCGACGGGGATCGAAAGGACACCGAACTGGACGCGGAAGCCCTCGCGCTCGGGCCGGAGGACGTGCCCGACATGCTCGCGCTCACGGGCCTCGTCTACCCGGCCTACTTCCGCCCGAGGACCCACGAGCTGGGGAGCTACCTCGGATTCCGCCACGAGGGAGCCCTGATCGCCATGGCGGGGACCCGGATGTGGCCGGGGACCTTCCGCGAGATCAGCGGCGTCTGCACGCACCCGGACTTCCGCGGCCGGGGCCTCGCCGGCCGCCTCCTCGCTCGTCTCGTCGACCAGATCCTCCACCAGGGCCTCACCCCGTTCCTCCACGTCGACGCCGGGAACGCCGGCGCCCGGGCCGCCTACGAGAAGGCCGGCTTCGCCTGGCGTCGCGACCTCCCCCTGGCCAGGCTGAGGCGAGAGGCCCCCTGATCGACCGGGCCCCGGCGGAAATCGGCCCGCGGCGGCTTGCTTGACATGCAACCGTTTGGTTGCATAATGGGGCGATGGAAGTGGATGAAGACAGGGTCTTCCGGGCGCTCGCGGATCGGGGCCGTCGCGAGCTGCTGGATCGTCTGCATGCGGAGAACGGGCAGACGCTCGGGCAGCTCTGCGAGCGGATGGGGATGACGCGCCAGGCGGTGACGAAGCACCTGAAGGTGCTGGAGGGGGCGGACCTGGTGGTCCCGATCCGGCGGGGCCGGGAGAAGCGGCATTACCTCAATGCGGTGCCGATCCAGGAGATCGCCGATCGCTGGATCGGGAAGTTCGAGCAGGGGCGGCTTCGCGCGCTCGCGGACCTGAAGGAAAGGCTGGAGGGGGAGAACGATGGCTGAGTCGCGATTCGTCTACGTCACGTACATCCGGACGACGCCGGAGAAACTCTGGCGGGCGCTCATCGATCCGGAGTTCACCCGCAAGTACTGGGTCGAGACCGTGCAGGAGTCGGACTGGAAGCCGGGGTCGTCCTGGAAGATCGTCGCGCCGGACGGCCGGGTCGCCGACCGCGGCGAGGTCCTCGTGATCGAGGATCATCGGCGGCTCGTGATCTCGTGGCGGAGCGAGCTCTTCCCCGAGGCCCATGCGGAGGGATTCTCGCGGCTGACCTACGAGCTCGAGCCGAAGGGGGAACGGGTCAAGCTCACCGTGATCCACGAGATGGACCGGCCCGAGTCCAAGCTGATCGGCATGGTCTCGAGCGGCTGGCCGGCGATCCTGTCCAGCCTCAAGAGCCTGCTGGAGACGGGAGAGGCCCTGGAGGAGACGAGGACCTGGCCGGAGGGCCTATGACGGGGCGCTGCACTCCTTGAGATCTTCGGACGCCGGGTTTAGCCTGCAAGGATGCCGGGCCGCCGGGATCGCTCGCCGTCTGATCGACTCGACTCGGCTCGACGCCATGAATCAGGATGCTCGTCATGAGGATCGTCTGCCGGTCGGGATCGCGTGCCAGGACGTCCTTCTCGTTGGTGGCCCTCTCGATCGCCTCGCTCGCGACGGTGGCCCGCGCCCAGGTCGCTTCGGAATTCGGGCCGCGTGGGGAGGTCGTTCGGCTCGGCGCCGGGCGGACGACCTACCTCGAGAACCTTGGCGTCGCCCTCATCAAGCCGGGCTGGGACGGGAAGCTGGCCGAGCAGGGCGGCGGCTCCGCGGATGGCGTGCGGGTCGAGACGAAGGGGGACACGACGCACTACGCGGCGACCTGGGATGTTGCCGGTATGCCCGTGCGATTCCGACAGGCCGTGAAGAAGGCAAACGACGGCGTGGCGATTGATTATGAGATCACGCCGACTCGAGCCCTGAAGACCGAAGCCGTCCTGCTCGAAGGGAGTCTCCCCGTTCCGGCGCATGCCGGGAAGACGCAGTTCTACGTCGCGGGCGATTCGCCGGCCCGCGGAACCCTGCCGGCAGCGTCGCCCACGGACAACCACGTCCTCGCGGGGACCGACGAGGCGGAGTGGATCGGGTTCGGGGACCCGGGCGGGTCCGCGCTGCGGATCGAGACGCGGGGCGTCCGGATCCAGCTCCAGGACAACCGGAAGTGGAACACGCCGGCCTTCGGGCTCCTCCTGATCGCGGGGGGCGGCACGCTCGAGGCGGGCAAGCCCATCCGCTTCGGCATCATCGTGCGAGAAACCTCCGCCGAACGCCTCCTGGCGGATTCGAAGGCCGGCGCGGAGGGCGAGCTCGCCCGGCTCGGGCAGGCCGACGACCGGCCGCTGGCGATCCGATCCTTGAAGCTCGATCGCGACGTCGTGTCGACATTCACGGCGGTCGACCTGGTCGCGGACGTCGCCGCGACGTACGACAACCCGTTCGATCCGGAGCAGATCGCCGTCGATGCCGAGGTCTCGGCACCGGACGGATCGAAGCTCGTCGTCCCCGGGTTCTTCTTCGCGCCGATGCGATCGGAGTCGCGGTCGAGCCGCGAGCGGATCGTCCGGGACGGCCCGCCGGGCTTTCGCGTCCGGTACGCGCCGGCGATGGTCGGGACGCACCGGATCGCGCTCGTCGTCAAGGGCCGGGGCGGGACCGTCCGCTCGGCGCCCGTGGAGCTGAAGGCGGAGAAGGGGGCCTCGCACGGCTTCATCCGGGTGGCGAAGTCGAACCCACATTACTTCGCGTTCGACGACGGCACGCCCTACTTCGCCGTGGGCGAGAACGTTTGCTGGTCGTGGGGGCGGGCTCCGCTGGCGATGTACGCCGCCTGGTTCAAGGCGCTCGGAGGCGCCGGAGGGAACTGGGCGCGGCTCTGGCTGTCGAACAACGAGAAGGGGCTCGAATGGACCCCCGCGCCGACGCCGAAGGCCGGCAGCGGATCCTACGAGGGCCTCGGCCGCTACGAGCTGGGCAACGCCTGGCAGCTCGACGAGGTGACCCGGCTCGCCCGCGAGAACGGCGTCCGGCTGATGTTCTGCCTGGGCACCTACGGCGAGTTCCGCGACGGCGGCTACTTCAACGAGGGGATGTGGGTCAGCAACCCCTACAACGCGAAGAACGGCGGCCCGTGCGCCCGCCCGGAGGACTTCTGGACCAACCCCGAGGCGAAGCGGCTCTACAAGCGCAGGCTCCGCTACCTGATCGCCCGCTGGGCCGCCGAGCCGACCCTCTTCGCCTGGGAGTTCTGGAACGAGATCCCCGAGTCCCCCGCGGAGGTCGCCTGGACGGCCGAGATGGCCGCATACCTGAAGCAGCACGACCCCTACAAGCACCTCGTCAGCAACACCTACGGGACGGCCCCCACCTGGAAGCTGCCCGACGTCGATTTCTCGATGGCTCATATGTACGGCAAGGCCGGCGACATCGCCGACTTCACCCGGATGATCGAGCGCGAGACGCGTGCCCATCTCGGCTTCGACAAGCCGTACATCCTGGCCGAGTTCGGCATCGACTGGCAGACCGGCGACGAGAAGTGGGACGCGACCCGGACCGGCCTGAACATGCACAACGGCGCCTGGGCCGGCGTCATGTCCGGCGGCGCGGGGACGGCCATGCTCTGGTACTGGGACAGCTACGTCCACCCCGCCAACCTCTATCACGTGCTCACCCCGCTGCGGAAGTTCACGGACTCGGTGAGCTGGCCCACCACGGCCTTCCGGCCGATCGACGGCCTCAAGGTGGAGTACACTCGCCAGCCCCCGGAGCGGCACGACGACCTGACCATCCCGGCGACGGTCGAGTGGGGCAAGTCCTCGTCGAATTCCTACACGGTCCTCCGCGACGGGACCGTCCGGGGCGAGCCCGTGGCGATGACGATCGGCGGCCCGTCGCGGGGCAACCCGCACGAGCTGTTCACGACGCTGACGTGGCACCTGGACATGCCCGAGGCCGGCAAGGTGCTCGTCCGCCTCGGCGACGTCTGCACGCGTGCGCGGCTCCGGGCTTCGGTCGACGGCGCGGTCGTCCTCGACCGGGCGCTCGAGGCCGGGCCCGAGGGGAAGGGCCCCTGGAAGAAGGCCCGGTTCGACAAGCAATGGAACATATGGGTTTCCGACTATGCGGAGGACATCGCCATCGAGGTCCCCGCCGGCCGCCACGAGCTGACGCTCGCGAACGTGGACGGGGACTGGATCCAGCTCCGCTCCCTGACGCTCCCTCGATACCGGACGATCCAGGCCCCGCCGCTGCATGCCCTGGGCCTGGGGAGCGACTCGCAGGTCCTCCTCTGGCTCCACAACACGGCGAGTACCTGGCGGTCCGAGCACGACGGCAAGATCATCGAGCCCGCGGAGCATCTCCGCGTCAACGTGCCGGCGGCGGATGGCGTCTGGCACCTCGAATGGTGGGACACCTTCCTCGGCGAGGTCACCCGGCGCGAGACCGTCCGCGCGAGCGGCGGCGTGCTTCCGATCGAGCTGCCGAGGCTCCAGAAGGACGTGGCGGTGAAGGCGAGCCGGTGAGGTCGTTCGGATCACGCCCAGTCAGCAGACCACGCACCGCAGGCCGAGGTGCTTCTGGAAAGCGTCGAAATCGCGGTCGTTGTGCAAGAGCTCGAGATCATCCAGGATGCAGCGCGTGGCGATGATGGTGTCGATCGTCTTGCGAACCGTGACGCCAAGTGAGCGCAGGGTCCGGAAGTTCCTCGCCGCGGCGACGGCAACGTCAGCGCCTCCGAGGGAGATGAGTGGCAATATGGATAGCGTTCGACGGGCCTCGTTGAAGCCCCTTCCCGTCGTGCAGCCCTGGAGGACCTCGGTTAAGATCAGGTCACCGATGGCGAGCGGAGCGACGGCGAGAAGGGAATCCAGCTTCCGGACCTGGAGTGTGGACGTCCCGCGGAGGTAATCGATCCAGACGCTGGAATCGACCAGAATCATGAGTCGCGCCTCATGCTCTCGAGATCACCTTCCCAGGGAATCTTCCCGCGGAGGCGACGGATCTCCTTCTGTCTGCCGAGTTGTACCAGGGTCCTGAGGGCGAGCTCCACGGCCTCTCGCTTGGTGCGGACACCGGAGACCTTGAGGGCCTCGGCCATGAGCGTGTCATCGATCACGATGTTCGTGCGCATGTGTAAGCTCCGTTTGGATAATACACATTGTGGGAGCCGGGGTCGAGTGTGTGAAGCTGTAAG
>NZ_JAALJH010000084.1 GCF_011064615.1 Aquisphaera insulae
TGGCCCGCTGGCGACCGCGATCGCCATGCACCCACTCGGGGTAACCTCGCCTCCGCCTGTCCGCCACCCTCGACGAGCACTCCGAATTCTATGGGTGAGAAATGCGGGTTAGTTCGTCTTCCCTTCTTTCATGACCATGCGGATCTTGCGGAGGGCCGTGATGTCGCGGGTGGGGTCGCCGTCGACGGCGATCAGGTCGGCGAGCAGGCCGGCCTTGATCGAGCCCACGCGGCGGTCCAGCCGCAGGGCCCTGGCCGCGTCCGAGGTCGCGGCCCGGAGGGACTCGACGGGGGACATGCCGAGGGCCGTCAGGAGCTCGAGCTCGCGGGCGCCGTCGCCGTGGCGGAAGACGCCGATGTCGCTGCCGTTGGCGATCCTCACGCCCGCCTCGCGGGCCATGGTGAGGAGCTTGCGGAGCCTCGTCAGCTCGGCGGGCTCGGGCTGCGTGTCGAGCTTCCAGCCCGCGTACCTGGTCGCGCCGGCCTCGGCGGCGGCGAGCGTGGGGCAGAAGGCGACCCCGTGCTCGGCCATCAGGCGGAAGGTCTCCGGGTCGCCGCCGTAGCCGTGCTCGATGGTGGCCACCCCGGCGAGCGTCGCGCGCCGCATCCCCTCGCGGGACGAGGCGTGGGCCGCCACGGGCCGGCCCTGCGAGCGGGCCGTCTCCACGATCAGCGTGAGTTCCTCGACGCTGAACGAGGGCAGGACCTCCTTGCCCCCCATCGCGGCGTCGGCATAGACCTTGATCCAGTCCGCCCCCTTGCCGATCTGGTCGCGGACGACGCGGATGAGCGCATCGTGCCCGTCCGCCTCCTCCGCCCCCTGGGGAATACTCCACTCGGGCGCGAACCCCTTCGGGGCATACGCCCCGGTCGCCACGATCGCGCGGGTCGTGACCAGCATCCGCGGCCCGGGGACGATCCCCTGCGCGACCGCGTCGCGGAGCCCCACGTCCGCGTAGCCCGCCCCCTCGGTCCCCAGGTCGCGGATCGTCGTGAAGCCCGAGTGGAGCAGGCTCTTCAGGTGATTCGTCGCCCGGCAGACCCGCAGCGCCAGCGGCTCCTTGAGGACCTGGTCATTCCAGGTCGCCTCGTTGTACGGATGGAGCAACACGTGCGTATGCGCGTCGATGAGCCCCGGCAGCAGGGTGGCGCCGGGCAGGTCGACGACCTTCGCCCCGTCGGGGATCTTGATTCCCGCCGCTGGCCCGGCCGCCTCGATCGTCTCCCCGCGGACAATGACGACCCAGCCCTCGACGGCCTCCTTCGCCAGCCCGTCGAAGACCCGGGCAGGGCGGAAGACGACGGGCGGAGGAGACTCCGCCCGGGCCGTGATTCCCACGAGCACCAGCAACGCCGCGATCAGTGACTGTCTCATCGTGCCAGCATCCCGTGACCATTGATGCAACTGAAACTCAGGAGTGGAAGAGAACCGAGGGATTGTCGCAAACTGCGGAGCTTCGGGGCTCAGAGAGCCTGACAGATGGAGCGGGTGGCCGTGGTGGAACACCACGGAGAGCAGGCCGAGTGGTCGGACAGGCTTCTCTCCGGGGCCGAGCCAGTCCCGTGGTGTTCCACCACGGCCACCCGGAGGGCCTACGTGGCTACCAGGAATGGCAAGATCCACCATCACGTCGTGCAACAATCCCAATACCGAAAACTCGCGGGAACCTCCGAACGTCTACGACATCGCGTTTCCTAATCCCCGAGTGCTCTGCCGAAAACCACAGCCTCGATCGGCGCCCCGGTGCTCCGGGTAAGACCCTCCAGCATTCGGATGAAGGCCGGCAAGGCAAGTTCAGGATCCACATCCCCCATATCGCATTCGACCAGCACCGAGTCCGTCGAGACATCAAAGCTCAGTCGCGGCTTGGAGTGGGATCCGATCCCGCCGAATCCGCCATAGGAGCAGAGCCTGCCCCATGAGTCCATGAGATCGCGGAGAAGATCTCTCTCCTCTGGCGTTGGCGTACGCTCGAAATAGACCGTCCCACGAAAGCTGTCCCACTCATCATCCGGAAGACAGAGGACGCGAAATCTCACCGAAGGGAAGGAAGAATCGACAATCCCATCGGAAGGCACGAATGACTCCCGAGACGCCTCTGGATTCGAGGCGGCATGATCGATCGCATCCTCTGGGAATGGCAAGAATGTCTGTTCCCCACGGGCATTCGGGAAGAACTCCTGGATCTCGTCCTCCGTATGACCATAGGTAATCTCCGTGACAACATGAACACCTTCGCCAAAATCGAGCAGCACCAGCGAGAGCCAGTTCAGCGTATCCTGACCGGATTTCGATGCGTCGATGATGAAACGGGCGATGGTCCTGGTGAACGTCGCGCCTTGTGTGACCAGGCTCACCGGCCCGTCCTCGAAAGCGCCTCGCTTCGACGCGTCACTCATCCAATGCTTCACGGCGTCCAGGAACGCTTCTCGGATCGACCCGTTAAGACGCGCGCGGAAGACCACGAGTATGGTCAGCGACGCGAGCTCGAACTCGCCGGGTGTCGGATCGAATGCCGTGCTGCGCCAGCCACGAAGCGCGCATTCTCCTCCGAGCCGTGATTGATACTCTTCGGGGTAGAGGATCGCGTAGAACTTCCGCGGAACATAGGGTCCGAGTGATCGAAAGGGGCCGCTCGCTTCCAGCCTCGGTATGAAGGCATACTCGGCGAGTTGGTGCCAGGATTCACTCTCGCCGTAATGAACCCACGTGTCTTTGTCGACTTCGACGGCCCCGTTCGGGAAACGGCGTACCGTTCCGCCCGGGACCGAAACGCGTTCCAGCGAAGCGACGAAGTCGCCATCCAGCGTCTCAAACTTCTCGACAGCCGATCGCGATAGCAACATGTAGGAATCGCGGTTTCCCTTAATCGGAGCCCCTCCGCGGCCAAGGCCGAACTCCTGGGATATTAGCGAGTCAGCGCGGTTTGTCGACCGATGGCTGACACAGAGCGGACGGCACGCGGAGCGTGCCTGCTACACCTGGCAAGGCGGAGAGCCGGAACGGGGATTCCCGAGACAGCCGCTCAATGCCCATGCCCCGCCCCCCCGCCCGCGCCCGCTGCCGCGTGCCCGTGCCCCTTGGCGTGGTCGTCCCGGAAGAGGGGGTGGTTCGGGTCGCCGCCGGCGGCGACGTAGGCGACCAGGTCGAGGATCTCCTCGCGGGTGAGGCGGTCGAGGAGGCCCTTGGGCATGATCGAGGACGCGGAGGGCTTGCGGGCCTCGATGTCCGACTTCTTGATGAGCTTCGGCTCGGCGCTGGCGAGCGGGTTCTCCACCAGGCTGACGACGTCGGGCGTCTCGGCGACGATCAGGCCGGTCGCGACCTGGCCGTTCTCGAGCTCGAAGAGATAGGCCTGGAACTTCTCGTTGATCTTCGCCGAGGGCTCGAGGATGTTCCGGAGCAGGTCCTCGGGCGACTGCTTCGGCTCGAGCTTCGCCAGGTCGGGGCCGAACTCCTTGCCGACGCCGCCGAGCTTGTGGCACGAGACGCACGTCGCCGACTGGAAGAGCTGCTTGCCGTTGGCGAACGACCGGTCGTGGCCGAGGCCGCGGATCGACGCGGCCAGGTCGTCGAAGGCCCACTCCGTCCGCGGGCGGGTCGAGCGGAGCAGCTCGTCCTTCGGCGGCATCGGGCGGGCGGCCAGGTAGCCCTCGGGCGAGGCGAGATACTCGTCCAGGTCGGCCACGACATACAGGGCGCCGTACATCCGCCGCCAGTGGCCGGGATAGGTGCACACATAAGGATACACGTCGACTTTGCTCGGCGCGGTGAAGGAGATCTTCTGCGACTCGCCGGGCTGGAGCAGCTTGCTGGTGATCAGGATCTTCCCCGACGCCGGGATGTACTGGCGGCGGATGGCGTCCGGGCCCGACGCGGTGGCCTCGGCGAGGAGTCCCACCTCCTCCAGGCTGCCGGGGACGGCGACGACCAGGTTGTGGGGCATCGTGTCGCCGTTGGTGAAGAGGATCTCCACGGGCTTGCCGGCCTGGACGACCAGGCGGTCCACGTCGTACCGCATCTGCTCGAGCACGGTGCCGACGCGGAGGACCCGCACGCCCAGCGCGGAGAGCTCCTTGCGTGCGGCCTTGGCGCGGTCGGCCGGCAGGAGCGACGCCAGGGCGTCGCCGAGCTGGAGGGCGTCGAGCGCGGCGGGCGAGGTCCGGTCGCTCGCGGGAGTGGCCCTGATCTGCGTGAGGATCGCCTCGAGCAGGGCGGGGGCCTCGTCGGCGGGCCACGAGGCGGCGGGGAGCTTCTGGAGGGCGAGGATCGCGGCGTGCCGATCGATGCCCTCGCGGATGAACTTCGCCAGGGTGCGGGCGGTCTCGGCCTCGTGCCCGCGGAGGGCGGTCAGGGCCTGCATCGCGGCGCGTCGGACCGATCCCGCGGCGCCCTCGCCGCCGACCGCGAACGCCGCCTTCACGGCGGGGGCGGGGTTATCCGCCTTGCGATAGACGGGCCGACGGCCGGCGTCCAGGACCTCGAGCGTGAAGCCGCGGAGGCGACGGCCGAGCTCCCCCTCGGTCCGGTTGTGGACGACGATGGAGTCGATCGGGAACTCCGCGCCGAGGTCGACCTCCCACCAGGGGCTCGGGGTGTTCTCCTCGGTGTGGGTCTGGCCCTCGTCGCCGAAGGCGCCGCTCGCGTTGCCGTCGATGGCGCGGGCGGCCTCGCCGCCGTTGGAGGTGTTCTTCTGGGTGGCCTTGCCGCCGCGGGCGACGTTCCGGCCGTCGCTGATCACCTCAACCTCGGCGAGCGTGAGGGTGCCGTTGCGGGGCAGCTCGATCCGGACGAATCGGCCCAGGACGCCCGGCTTCTCGGCCCCCGGCGAGGGATGGAGCAGCGGCTCGATCCGCGGATAGAGGGCCGAGCGGCGGTCGGGGTCGCGGATCAGGGGGACGGCCGCGAGCAGGTCGCGGAGCGTGACCGGCGATCTCGCGGCGAGCTCCCAGGCGCGATCGGCCGAGCCGTCGGCCGCGACGATCGCGGCGAGGCCGAGGCGGCGGAGCGCGGGGGAGCGGGACGACTCGGCGAGCTTCTCGAGATCGGCCCGCAGCGGGGCGAGGTCCGCGGGGCTCCGCTCCGCCAGGATCCGGGCGAGCTCGACGATCGCGGCCTCGCTCCGGCTCTCGTTGTCGTCCCCGGCGTCGCGGTCCTTGAGGGCCTCAACCAGGCTGCGCGGCTCGGGCTTGCCGTCGAGCTTCGCGAGGTCGGCGAGGGCTAACCGGCGGATCTCCTCGCGGATGCCCGGGCGGAAGAGGATCTCGAGCAGGACCCCGCGAGATCGATGCATCCTGAGCAGGGCCTCGGTGTCGACCTTGCCCAGGAAGTAGCGGGCGCCGGCGTCGCTCCGGATCTCCACCGGGCGGCCCTCCGCGATCGCCCGCTTCACGATCGGCTCGAGCGCCCGCAGGGTCTCGCCGCGGGTGTACTCGATGTAGTAGTCCGAAGGGTATTCGGCCGTGATCAGGGCGACCTCCAGGGCGGCCGGGTCGTTGAAGAAGCTGGCCGCGCGGACAGCCTCGAGCCGGACCCGAGGCGCGGGGTCGGCCGCCATCTTCGCCAGCCGGGCGAGCGCATCGGGGACGCGGTCCCGCGTGTAGCAGAGGACGCGGGTCGCGGCGGCCCGGGCGCGGAGGTCCCTGGCGGCGAGGACTCGGTCCAGCAGCGACACGTCGACGGCGTCGAGCGATTGCGTGATCCAGAGGGCTTCCAGCAGGTTGTGCTCGAAATCCGCATCGGACTTGTCCAGGCGATCGACCCAATTCTTGAGCGCGGCCAGGACCTCGGCCGTGGGCCGCGCGCCGATCTCGACCCGGGCGCGGTAGCGGACGCGGTCGTCGCGGTCCTTGAGGACGTCGAGCAGCTTATCGATGGCTTCGCCGGCGATCCTGGGCGGGGTGACGAGCGGCCGGCCCTCGTGGGTCACGCGGTAGACGCGGCCGTGGCCGCGGTCGCGGCTCGGGTCGCGGAGGTTGTGCTGCATGTGGCCGATGATCGGGTTCTGCCAGTCGAGGAAGTAGATCGCCCCGTCCGGGCCCATCTCGATGTCCACCGGGCGGAAGTTGGTGTCGTCGGAGAAGACGATCGGCTCCTGCTCGACGGCCGTGAAGCCGGAGCCCGCGTCCTGATACTTGTAGCGGTGGATGCCCTGGAAGCCGATCACGTTGGCGACCAGCAGGTCCCCCTGCCAGTCGTCCGGGAACTGGCGGCTGGAGAGGATCTCGGTGCCGCCGCACGGCCGGGTGCGCTGCTGGAAATAGGGCTGCATCCCGGGGTGCTTGTCGGGATAGTCCAGGTGGCCGGAGAAGGCGGTGCCGTAGTAGTTGACGTTGCCCGTGCCGTCGGTGACGAAGTCCTGGCCCCAGCGGTCGAAGACGTGGCCGTGGGGGTTGGCGAACTGGTACGAGACGTACACCTCGAACTTCTGCGTCCGCGGCTCGTAGCGGAAGACCCCGGCATTGACGCACCGCACGGGGGGGCCATAAGGCGTTTCCACCTGCGTATGATGGAATGTGCCTTCCTGGAAGTAGACGGCGCCGCCGGGGTCGAGGCGGAAGCTGTTGGACGTGTGGTGGGTGTCCGCGGAGTCGAGCCCGGAGAGGACCCGGGTGCGGACGTCGGCGCGGTCGTCGCCGTCGGTGTCCTTCAGCATCATCAGGTCGGGCGCCTGGGCGACGAGGACGCCGCCGGGGACGAGCTCGAAGCCGGTCGGGCAATGGAGGTGGTCGGCGAACGTGGTCTGCTTATCCGCCTTGCCGTCGCCGTCGGTGTCCTCGAGGATGAGGATCTTGTCGTTCATCTCCTCCTTGGGCTTCCAGTGGGGATAGGTGGGCCAGCAGGCGACCCAGAGCCGGCCCTTCGCGTCGAACGACATCTGCACGGGCTTGGCCAGGTCCGGGAACTCCTTCTCGGAGGCGAAGAGGTTGATCTTGAGGCCCTTGCCCAGGGTCATCCGCGCGATCGATTCGGCGCCGCCACCGAGGAAGATATGCTCGCCATTCGGCCCCTTGCCGGGCCGGTTGGTCTTCACGGGGATGAACGGCGGGGTGTTGTCGTCGTCCACCCGGCGGTCGCCCCCCTTGGCGACGGTCCAGATCCGCTGGTCGCGGTTGGCGGTCATCACGTCCAGGACCTCGAGCTCGCGGTCCATGACCACGCGGTTGGTCTGGCCGTCCACGAACTTCAGGTCGGCGCGGCCGCCGTACATCGAGTAGCCGTCGACCGTCCGATAGCGGTTGAACCAGAGGAAGTCCTTGTCCAGGATCGCCCGGCGGAGCTTCTCGAACGCCTCCGCGTCGCGCTTGGCGACGGGGCCGTCGGGGAAGAGGGCCCGGTCGATGATCGCCGCGAGCATCCGGTTGCCGTCGGCCGTCAGGTGGATGCCGTTGATCGTGTACGGCTTGCTCGCGCCCTCATACATCGATTTCGTGGGATGGTACAGGTCCACGAAGGTCACGCCCTTGGCCCCGGCGACCTCCGCCATGATCGCCGTCGTGCGCCCGAGGCGGGCGTTGTTGGCCTTGCCGTCGGGGAGGGAGCGGTCGCGGGTGTCCTCGTGGGCGATCGGCGAGAAGAGGACGAGCCGGGGTGCGGACTTGCCGTTGTACTTCTGCGCCAGGGTGTGGTCGATGAAGTCCGCGAGGTCCTTCCGGAACTTCGCCGGGTCGCCGAACGACTCGTTGTAGCCGAAGAAGGCGAAGATCACGTCGGCCTTGGTCCGCGCGAGCCATTCGTCGGGCGTGCCGAAGTCCTTGGAGCGGAGGCGGATCGTCAGCTCGTCGGCGGCGTAGCCGAGGTTGCGGAAGGAAAGCTCCGCGGCGGGGAAGCGCGCCTGGAGGTGCGTCTCGAGCCAGCCGTCGTGCTGCATCCGGTCGGCCAGGGTGTTGCCGATCAGGCTGACGTGGTCCCCATGGCGGATCTCGAAGTTGCCGGCGAGGGCGGCGGGCGAGGCGGCGAGGGCGAGGAGGATCGGGACGAGCGGCATGACGCGGGATGGTCGCATGGGATGCGGTCCTTGGACGCGGCGGGTTGGGAGACTGCGTCGGCTGCGGCGTGGCAAGGCGTGACGTGAGGCCCATTGTGCGGGGCGGTCGGGGAGATTGCAATCCGCGATCGGGCGGGGGGAGAGGGTCAGGGGGCTGGCCTCGCCCCTGTTCGGTGTGGCCTTACCCCCGTCCGTCCCTTGCTCCTCGCCCCTCGTCCCTCGCGAGGTCGAGGATGCGGAGGAGGTCGTCGACGTCGACGGGCTTGACCAGGTGGTGATGGAAGCCGGCCTCCTCGGCGCGGCGGCGGTCGTCGACCTGGCCGTAGCCGGTGACGGCGGCGAGGAGGGGGGGATTGTCGCGGTGCTCGGCGAGGATGGCCCGCGCGACCTCGTAGCCGTTGAGGCGGGGGAGGCCGATGTCGAGGAAGGCGACGTCGGGGCGATAGGCCCGGACGGCCTCCACGGCCGAGACGCCGTCGTGGGCCACCTGGACCTCGTGGCCGAGGGCGCGGAAGAGCATGGCCATGGCGAGCGCGCCGTCGGCGCAGTCGTCCACCACGAGGAGCCGCATGGGGGCGGTCGCCGGGCGGGAATCGCGGCCCGTCGCGGCGGGGGGCCGGTCGTCGCGATCGATCGGGAGGCGGACGGTGAACGTGGTCCCCTTGCCGGGCCCGTCGCTGTGGGCCTGCACGGTGCCGCCGTGCTGCTCGGTCAGGGTGCGGACCATGGTCAGGCCGATGCCCAGGCCGCCCCGGGCGCGGTCGAGCGAGCGATCGGCCTGGGCGAACAGGTCGAAGACGCGGGGCAGCATCTCGCCGTCGATGCCCATGCCGGTGTCCGAGACCCGGACCACGGCCGTCGCGGGGGAGCCGTCGGGGCCCTCCTCGACGCCGACGAGGACCTCCACGCGGCCGCCGTCGTCGGTGTACTTGGAGGCGTTGTTGAGGAGGTTGGTGAAGACCTGGTCGAGCCGGGTCGGGTCGGCGAAGAGCGGGATCGGCGAGCCTGGCAGCTCGACCCTCAGCTCCTGGGAGTGGGCGTCCATGAGCGGCCGGGCGGCCTCCGCGACGCGGGCGACGATCGGCACGAGGTCGGCGGGCTCGCGCCGGAGCGTGATCTTGCCGCGGCTGATCCGGGAGACCTCCATCAGGTCGTCCACCAGGCGGGCCAGGTGCTTCATCTGGATCGAGGCGATCTCCAGGGCGGTCCTCGCGTTCTCGGGCAGCGGGCCGGACCGCCGCAGGATGTGGAGCGAGGTGACCACCGGGGCCAGCGGGTTGCGGAGCTCATGGGCGAGCATGGCGAGGAACTCGTCCTTGCGGCGATCGGCCTCCGCGAGCTGGTCGGCGCGGCGGCGGGCCTCCGCCTCCAGCCGCTCGAGGACCCTCACCCGCTGCTCCTCCTGGACCCGCCGGGCGGCCACCCGCTGGATCGCCTGCTCCACCCTGGAGCGGAGGGCCTCGCCGCCGAGCCGGCCCTTGACGAGGTAGTCCGCCGCCCCCCGCTTGAGGGCCCGGACGGCGATGGCCTCGTCGCCGCGGCCGGTCAGCATCAAGACCGGGAACGGCGTGATCCCGGTGCCGCCGGTCAGCTCGTGGAGGAACTCCAGGCCGTCCATGTCCGGCAGCGAGTAGTCCAGGATCAGGCAGTCGAGGCCGGCGGACCGGCAGAGGGCCAGGGCCTCGCCGCCGGTCGCTTCCTCGAGGATCCGGTAGCTCGCCCCGTCGGCCTCCGCCGCCTTCGTCAGGGCGCGGCGGGCCGCCAGGCGGTCCTCCGGGGAGTCGTCCACGATGAGGATCAGGCGCTCGTGACCCGGGCTGGCGTCCTGCGCCTCGCGGTGGGCGCGCTCGCGCTCGACCCGCCGCCGCTCGAGGGCCGGCCGCTCCTCGAACTTGGCGATGGCCTCCGCGACCGCCTGGCGGAGCTGGCCCGGGGTGTACTGGCCCTTGACCAGGTAGTCCACGGCCCCTCGCTTCATCGCCTGCACGGCGACGGCCTCGCTGCCCCGGCCGGTGAGCATGATGATCGCGAACGGGGCCGCGCCGGTGCCGCCGGTCAGCCCCTCGAGCACCTCCAGGCCGTCGGTCCCCTCGAGCGAATAGTCGAGCAGCACGCAGTCCGGGGGCGACGAGCGGAACGCCGCGGCCGCCTCTTCAAAGGTGGAGAAGAGGGCGAACTGGTACGACTCCGGCCCGTCGGCCAGGTGCCGGAGCACGGCGGACCGGTCCTCCGGGGTGTCGTCGATGACGCCGATGAGTCGGCCGGGACGCGTCATGGGAGCCTCATCCGTTCCGTTCCGATCGCCCGGGGGGCAGGGCCACCGTGTCGAGCCAGTAGCTCTTGAGGGTCTCTACCGTCCTCAGGAAGTCGTCGAACCGGACCGGCTTGACGATGTAGCTGGACGCCCCGGTCCGGTAGCAGAGCTCGATGTCCGCCGGGTTGGACGAGGTGCTCAGCACCACCACGGGGAGGACTCGCAGTTGCCCGTCCGCCTTCAGGTGGTCCAGCACCTCGCGGCCGTCGGTCCCCGGCAGGTTCAGGTCCAGGAGCATCACGGCCGGCCGCGGCGAGCTCGCCGGGTCGGCGAACGGGCCGCGGCGGAAGAGGTAATCGAGCGCCTCGTCGCCGTCGCAGCAGCGATGCACGGGGTTGGTGATCCCCGTCTTGCGGAAGGCGCGGCGGATCGCCTCAAAGTGCTCGTCGCTGTCCTCCACGACGAGGATGAGATGGCGCGGATCCGGCATCGCTCCCTAGCTCCCGAGCGTGAAGTAGAACGTCGCCCCCTCTCCGGGAGGCGACTCCACCCATATGCTACCCCCGTGCCGTTCCGCGATCTTCTTCGCGAACGCGAGCCCTGCGCCGGTGCCGCCGCCGAACCGGTCGCGGCCGTGCAGCCGCTTGAACATCCGGAAGATGGCGTGGCGGTGCTTCTCCGGCACGCCGATGCCGTTGTCCTTGACGTAGAAGACCGGCCGTCGGTCGGCGACGGTGCCGTCCACGGGCTCCCGGTAGCCGATCTCCACCCGCTTGGCCGGGCGGTCGTTGTACTTGATGGCGTTGGTGATGAGGTTCTTGAAGAGGATCTCCGCCTGGGTCCGGTCGCAGCGGACCACGGGCAGGGGACGCGGGACGGCCAGCTCCACGGCCTCGCGGTCGAGCGTCAGGCGGAGCAGCTCGAGGACGCCGGAGAGGACCTCGTTCATGTCGGTCGGCTCGACGGCCAGGTCCACCCGGCCCAGCCGGGAATAGTGGAGCAGGGACTCGACGATGTCCTCGAGCCGCTGCGAGAGGCGGACGAGGGTCTCCAGCTTGTCCTTCCCCTCGGCGTCCAGCCGGTCCGCGTAGTCCTCCATCACGAACGTGGCGTAGTTGTGGATGCCCCGCAGCGGCTCCTTCAGGTCGTGCGAGGTGATGAACGCGAACGAGTCGAGGTCCGCGTTGCTCCGCTCGAGCTCCGCATTGAGCCGCGTCAGCTCCTCCGCCCGGCGGACGATCACGGCGATGATCGCCTCGCGGAGCATCCGCGCCGCGTCCACCTCCCAGGGCCGCCACGGCAGGCTCCGCTGCTTGACCACCTCCTGCCAGAGGGCGAACGACCGCCGCGGGCTGAGCAGGCCGAACGGGCCCTCGCCCTCGACCGGCTTGGTCGGGTCGCCCCCCCAGTCCACGGTCTGGATCACCTCGGGCCGGAACCAGAGGACGTGGTGCCCGTGGATCTTGGTCGTGCGGATGGCGATCAGCCCGCTGGCCACGCCGGCGAACTCGGCCGCCTCCGGGCAGAGGCTGGCCAGGCGGTCGGTGTGGAAGACCTCGCCGTCGGCGTGGACCCGCAGCCAGGCGACCAGCCGCTTGACCTGGTCCTCGGTCGGGGCGACGCCCGAGAGCGTGCACGCCCCGTCGTGGACGATCGCCGCGCCGGAGGCGCCGGTGAGCGCCAGCAGGTCCTCGCCGGTGAGGCCCCGGGCCAGGTCCCCCTCCGCGCTCATCCGCTGGAGCAGCCGCTCGCGGACGGCGTGGAGCCGGGCGCGGTATTCGACCCCCTCCAGGTCCTCCTTGACGGCGATCTGGGCGGAGACGAGCTCGCCCAGGAAGACGCAGGCGTCACGGACCATCGGCGGGACCCGACGGGCTCCCGCGTAGTGGAGGCACGAGAGGAGCCCCCAGAGCCGCCCTTCCCGCATCAGCGAGACGGACATCGAGGCGCGGACGCCCATGTTCTTCAGGTACTGGATGTGGACCGGGGAGACCCCGCGGAGGATCGCCGGCGAGAGGTCCAGCGGCCGGCCCGTGCGCGGGTCCAGCTCCGGGACCAGCGGGGACGGCGCCGCGGCCACATCCGCGATCAGGCGGATCGGGCTCTGGTGGTAGATCCGCCGGGCCGGCTCGGGGATGTCGCTGGCCGGGAAGTGGAGGCCCAGCAGCGGCTCCAGGTCGTCCCGCTTGGCCTCCGCGTAGACCATGCCGTTCCACTCGTCGTCGAACCGGTAGACGGTGACCCGATCGAAGCCGGTGAGCTCGCGCATCTCGGCCGCGGCGACGCGGCAGAAGGCCTCGAGCGAGCCGGCGGCCAGCAGCCGGCCCATCGCCGTGCGGACCGACCGGTAATCGGCCTCGATCGCCGGCCCGGCGTCGCGGGCGTCCTCCAGCTCCAGCAGGAGCGCCCCGTCGTGGCGGTGGGCCGTCGCGTCGAACGGCCGGCCGCCGACGGTCAGCCGGAGCGGCCCGCCGCCGCGGACGTCCGCCGAGCCCAGCCAGGCCCGGCATCGCCCGCGGGCATCGCCGCCGTCGATCCGGTCGAGGATCGTCGTCCCCGCCAGGCCTTCCGCCGCGATGCCCAGCCGCTCCGCCGCATTGGCGCTGGCCTGGAGCACGGCCAGGTCCGGCTCGCGGAGCGACAGGAGTACCCCGTGCGGCTGGACGCGGCCGGGGATGTGGATCGGCTCGCGGTCGCAGTTGGACAGGTCCACGACGTGGCCGGAGGCGTCATGACCGGGCTTCATGACCCGCCTCCTTCCCGCCTTCGACCTCCTCATCGCCGGGGGCCACCCAGGCCTCGAAAGCCTCGAACGTGGCGGCGGCGTAAGCCAGGGTTTCTTGCCGGTCCTCCGGGTCGACGACGGCGCGCTCGGCGGCCTCGCGGAAGGCGGCCCACATCGCGCCGGTGTCCTTCCCGTAGCTCGCATAGAAGGCCAGCCCGGGGCCGGAAAACCCCAGCGCCTTCTCCACGTGCTTGCGGACGAACTGGCCGCCGAGCGTGGCCCCCTCCATTACATAGAGGCAGCCGATCGCCGAGGCGATCGTCCTCGGCCTGGGCAGGTCGTCGCAGCGGGGCAGGGCGGCCACGTCCCCCGGCCCCCACCCCAGATGGACCAGGTCCGCCGCCAGCATCGGCGTCTTCCGCCGCGCGGGCAGGTCCAGCCCCAGGCCGTCCAGCGACCGCATCGCGGCGAGCCATCCCTCGAACGGCTCATAGAACCCATACAGCCGGCCGAGCAACCGCGCGTAGGATTTCGCGTCGCGGGTCCGGCGGAGGAGATCGACGGCCCCTTCCACCCGGCGGTGGAGGTGCTCAGTGTGCTGCTTCAACTCGGCGAGTACCATGCGCCGTCCTTGATTGATCGGGCTGGGCGGGCCCGGGCGCCGTTCCTCGGTATAGCGGCCCAGCCTACTTTTCCGCGAAAGCCGCCGTCAAGCGCCGGACGTGCAACCCGCCACCGCCCTGTTGGGTTCGGTCGTCGCCCGCGCGACCGAACCCAACAGATCATTACCCTATTCCAGACAACAGCTTACGCACCAAAATCCGCCCCCAAAGCCCATTCCTCCGCATCTCGTCCCATACCCAACTCATCCCCCCATTCCCATTCCGGATCTCCCCGTCTTCCATCCGTGTTATCCGCGTCATCCGTGGTCGGTCATCCCCCCGCCGGCCCGCATCGTCCCTGCGCGGGCCGGCGTGGTGAATCCCGAAATCCGAGGCCGGATTGTCAAGGAGCGCGCCGGCGCACCGCGAACGACACGGCACGATCAGCTATTCAATAAGATCCGCTCAAGTCCGCCGCCAGTTTCACGCTGACGAGGAAAAACCCTGGAACGATGATCACAATACCGGTTCTACCATGGATGACGCGTATACCGCGGATAGAAACAGAGAGGGCAGGGACATGGATGGGATTCAGGAGGGTAGGGGTCATTCAGGTTGATGTTCCCGGTTCGGTCCGAGGTTCCCATCCGTGTGATCCGTGCCATCCGTGGTAGAAACCCCTCCCCGCGATGCGAGAGGCGTGGCCGGCCGGCTATTCAGGTCCACGACCCGATCCCTGTATTGCCTCCAGCCCTCGAATCCCCAGATCAGCACGGCGCCGAGCTCTTCCGCCGAATGGCAGACGACCTCCGGGAAACGGTCGAAGGCGGCCGCGCGGCCCGGCAGGGCGGTCATCGCCGGGTTGCCCTCCATCGCCGGCAACAGGATCCAGTCCGCGGCCCCCAGCAGATCGAAGAGGAACCGCAAGAGCTCGGTGGTCAGCCCCCGGCGGATCGCGACCATGCATCCGGTCTCCAGCTTGCTGCGGCTGAAGATCTCGGCCACGCCTCCATCGCGGAACTGGACGAGGTAACTCTCGAACCCATCGGACACGACGCCGCCGGCGCGGTCGATGACGTCCCGGACCGCGTCACGATCATGAATGCTCAGCGGCAGGTTGGGCAGGACGACCTTCACCTCGCCGGTGAACGGGTTCGCCTTCTCGACGGCCTCGGTCCCGAACCGGCACGGCACGTAGAAGAGGTCGAAGCTCACGAGTTACCTCCGATCGTCCGCCTCGAATCGATTCGTCCGAAACCCAGGTCCTGTCCCACCGCCCGGCCCATCATGGCGACGGGCCGAAGATCATCCTGGCTATGGGGAAACGGGCTCCATGATCGGCAGAGCTCCGTTGACGCAAGAGGACCGGATGCTATACTCCTGTCTATCACGGATCTATTGCGGCCTGGGTAATCTCTCTCGCTTGTGGGCCGCTCTGATCGGCAGGAGGTGCCGGATGAACCGCTACCAGCTTGCCAAGGTCGTGGACTGGGCTGGGATACTCGAGACCCGCAAGCGGATGCAGAAGGTGATTTACCTGCTGCAGGTCGCAGGTTGTCCTCTGGGCGCCAGTTATGCGCTCCACCATTATGGCCCGTACTCGCAGGATGTCGCTCGCCTGACCGATGAGATGGTCCAGGCGGGCTTGTTGACCGAGACGACGAAGTCCAACGGCATCGGTCAGCAATATTCCTACAGCCTGTCGGAGGTCGCACGCCACAGCCTGACCGAGCTCGAGGCGTCCGCGGGCCGAGGCCTGTCGGCCGCCCTCGATGCGGTCCTGTCGGGGAAGCGGTGGCTCCTAGAGGAAGATCTGAAGGATCTGGAATTTGCCGCCACGATCATCTTCTTCCGACAACAGGGCCACGACTGGCCCTCGGCCGTGGAGAAGATGCGCCAGTTCAAAGGCCTGACGGAGGGGAGCCCGGCTGTCAAGCGAGCCGACGTACTGGCTCGGAGAGTCGTCGCGTGACCGGGGGCGGAGATGTCCTCGAAGTCGAAGATCTTCCGCGATCCCCTGTACAATTACATCAGCATCGACGCCGATGAGGACGGTTGGCTCCTCGAGCTCCTCGATAGCCCCGAGGTCCAGCGGCTGCGGCGGATCCACCAGCTTGGGGTCAGTTACCTGACCTATCCCGGAGCGGACCATAACCGGCTGGCGCACAGCCTGGGCGTCGTTCACCTGATGCAGCAGGCGATCCAGCGCCTTCGTCAGATCCACAAGAGTGCCGATATCAACCGAGGTCGCGAGCCGATGCTGGCGGCCGCACTCGTCCATGACGTCGGACACGGACCGTTCTCGCACCTCTTCGAACCCTGCCTCGGCATCGACCACGAGGTCTGGTCCAGGGCGGTCGTGCTCGACGATGAGACGACCGTCCACAAGGTCCTGAAGCAGGTTGATCGTTCCCTCCCTCGGACGGTCGCCGACCTCATCGATGCCGACAACCAGGACCACCCGGCCTGGCAGAAGTATCTCCTCTCCAGCCAGCTCGACATGGACCGGCTCGACTACCTGCGGCGAGATAGCCTCTTCACGGGTGCCGGCTACGGACATTTCGACTGGTATCGGCTGCTCAACACCTTCGAAATCTACGAGTCGGGCGACTCGAGCAAGGACGTCGTCTGGGCCGAGAAGAGCCAGTTGGCCATCGAGGAGTTCATCTACGCCCGGTTCTACATGTATCACAACGTCTATCTCCACAAGACAACTCGGGGATTCGAGAAGCTCCTCGAGGCGATGTGGGGAAGGGCGAGGCGACTCCACGAGGATGGGACCGACGTCCTGCTCGTCCCCGCGATCGGGGAATTCTGGAGCGCGGGCGAGCCGTCCGCCCGCCAGTACCTGGCGATGGAGGAGTTCACCGTCCTCCAGCAGATCCAGAACTGGACGGGCCATCCCGACCATTCCTTGAGCGACCTGGCCCGAAGGTTCCTGGGACGGCAACGGTTCGCGATGGTCGAGGCACCTGCTTTCAGGGGCTCCCTGGCGCCGGATTACGAAGGGTGCAAGGCGGCCCTGATGGAGCTCGTCGGATCCCGGGCGGAGTACGACCCGCCTGAGATGTATTGCCTCGAGGACAGGGTGAAGGCGAAGTATAACCAGCCGTACTTCCCCGAGAAGGAGGACGACGAGCAGAGCGTCAAGAACGCCATCCGGATCCTTGTCGAGGATTCGGACAAGCCGGTCGAGGTCTCGAAGCGACTCGAGCGGCTGAGGGCCGTGACCGAGGTCCCCGCCGAAAGGGTCCGATACTACGTCCCGAAGGATCTCCAGAAGGAAGCCCGACGACTCCTCGCCGGCCGGAAGTGAGCTCGCGACGGCGAACAGGATGGCACCCCCGCGATCCTCCCTTCAATTCGTCCCGGGCGGCGTTCGCAGGCCGCGGACGATGCAGGCCGCGAACGGGCCGAATTCTTCGGGCCGCGTCCGACCCATCTCCTCCCTGGCGGCAGTCATGGGGATCTTCCGACCCAGCGATCGTTCCAGGCGGAAGATGAGATCCATCAGGTCCGGTCCTATCCATTGCATCCGCCAAAGATCCACCATGCGATCCTCGGGGCGGATCGCTTCGGCCGGGACGCCGATCGATTCCGAAAGGCAGCGCCGGATCGCCAGACAGATCGGCGCGTCCTCCTCGGAGGCATCCAGGGCGCGGAGATACTCCGCATCCGTCAGCGGGGGCCGCTCCTCGACCATCCTCCGCTTCTGCCGCCTGTACCATCGGCCCTGGCCGGTGGCTTCCTCGATGAGCCAGAAGGGAGCATACAGGATGTAGCCCACCGCTTTCAGCACGAGGATCAAGGTTCGGTTGAGCATAATCCGGGGATCCAGAGAGGATCGAACGTCGATCCACGGCGATCAGCGCTGCGGGGTCGATTCGCCATCATAGGTCCCCGGCCAGGAGAGGTTCACGCGGCGGTCCCATCGGCGCTCGGCGATCACGCGGCTCCGGGACATCCGGGCCTCGGGGCGCCGGTCCTACCAGAAGATCTCCGATCTCTATGCCACCAGCTGGCAGCCGGTGATCTCGGAACGCCGGATCGCTCCCTGGCATCAACGGTCCGTGGGCGTGACCTCCCATTCCGACGTCCGCCAGGGCGTGCAGAGGCCGTTACGAACGCGATTTCCGACGGCGAGAAGCGCCGTCCACGCCCCTCTGAGATCCTTCCCCCTTTGCCCTTCGATGACGATCCGGCCATGCCACCCCGACCTCGGGAGGGGTGCGAGGATGAGGCCGCTGGATCTTGTGCCGATCGATTGCAAACCCACTCCGGTTCGAGTGAAGTAAGACCCGCCGCGATCTTCGAAGGGGGACATACGGGCGGTAGGGCTCGGGACGTCCCGGCACCTTTGAGGATCGACCGCGGGCGCGGCCGCACGGGACGACCGCGCCCGTCCTCCCGAAGATCGGGACGGGAAACCTCGCGCGATGAAGGTCTTCACCGGGCCGATAGGCCAGATGGGGTTGAGATCATGCCGACTCATGGGGCGATCAACCATGCGGGCCAGGGGCGGGGGCGCATCTGCTTCCGCGGCGACATCGGGGATGAGGCCCTGAATCGGGATCCGGAGGTCCTCTTCCGGAGAGGATTCCGGAGTAAGGCCCCGCAGGCGGAGATCACCTCACCGAAGACGGGCTACATGGCGGTCTACATCGCCAAGCGGCATGCGCCCTATTACAACCAGATGGACCTATCGCGACAGGTCGTCTACACCAAGGCGGAGGCGCTCCGAAAATATGGGAATCTGAACATCGCGACCGCCGAGGGCGTCAAGGACCTCAAGCAGATCTATTCGGAGGATTGCCACGTCGCCCTCCTGCCCACGGTCACGGACATCGAGTCGCCTTCGGCCGTCTGCGTGACGCCCCGGTTCTCGATGGCCATCTTGTTCCCGCCGAAGCTGAGCCGGTATTCGGTGAATTGCCCGCCGGAGACGTGGGTCTATGCCCTGTATGTCCGCAACTATCACGACACCCATACCAGGCAGTCGCTGGAGGGGCTGGAGGCCATCCGGCGGCTCTATGCGGCCCACGCCGCGATCCGTCAGAACGAGATCATCTACAAGAAGTCGCCCGCGGACAACCCGCAGATCATCGAGACTTACGTCGAGAATTCCGGGCTCTGGCCGCTCTATGCCCAGGAGCTGGCCACCAAGGAGGTGGCCGCCGAGGACGTCATCTGCGCCGTCAAGGTCCACCGGGAATGGGGCGACCACGACTGGACGCACGGCTGCTCGTATAACATCTGGAAGCAGACCCTGGTCACGAACGAGAATTGCACGGTCGACCCGAGCATCATCCAGGCGGTCGAGAAGTTCATCCGCGAGGAGCCCAAGACGGGGCACACGCCGAGCCGCTCGTCGGGCTTCTACAACGACACCGACGAGGGCCGGATGAGCGTCGATCTCGGGAACGAGGCCGAGGGCCGCAGGCTCGGCACGTTCCAGTGAGGGCTCCGCGCGCGATGCGAGGCCACCGGTCATCCATCCGCCCGGGCGCCGGGCCGGGGCGCGGACGGCCGGGTCGGGGGCGTTCTTCAGGGCCTTGAGGGGTCGGGACGCGGGCTCTTTCAAGCGGGTCGCTCACGCCGCCGTTGCCGCGGCCTGCGCCTCGTGACCCTCGCGGGCGAGGGCCCCCGCCCGTCGCCACCAGGCGCGGAGGAGGTAGAGGCCGGAGGCGCCCAGGCCCATCGCCAGGCCGATCCAGAGGCCGACGATGCCGTAGCCGAAGATGAAGCCGAGGAGATAGCCCAGCGGCAGGCCGATCACCCAGTGGGCGATCAGGTTGGCCACCATCGGCGTGTGGGTATCGCCGGCGCCTCGCATCGTCCCGGTGGAAACCCCCTGCAGGCCGTCGAAGAGCTGGAAGGCCGCGGCGACCAGCATCAGCGTCGAGGCCCGGCCGATCACGGCCGAGTCCGTGGTGAAGAGCGAGGCGAGCACGCCAGGCACCAGCGCCATCAAGGTCCCGGACGCCGCCATGAAGCTCGCCCCCAGGACCAGGGCCGTCCAGCCGGCCCGGCCCGCCGCCGCCGGCTCGCCCCGGCCGAGCGCCTGGCCCACCCGCACGGCACCGGCCGACGCCAGGCCCAGCGGGATCATGAACGTCACGCTCGCCACGTCCAGCACGATGTGGTGCGCCGCCAGGGCCGCCGGCTCGAGCGTCCCGGCCAGCATCGTCGCCGCGGCGAAGACGCCCACCTCGAGCGTCGCATGGATCGCCGCCGGCACCCCCAGCACCACCAGCCGCCAGAGCCGCTCGGCCTGGGGCCGGAACGAGACCGCGAACAGGCCCGTCCGACGGCTCCAGCCATGATAGGCCGCATAGGCGATCAGAGTCCCCGCCATGTAGATTCGCGAGATCGTCGTCGCCCAGCCCGACCCGGCCACCCCCATCGCCGGGAACCCGAGGCGGCCGTCGATCAGCAGCCAGTCGCCCAGCACGTTGATCAGGTTGGCGCTCAGGATCGCGAACATCACCGGCCGGACCAGCCCCATCCCCTGGAGATACCGCCGGAAGGCCGCGTAGAGGAAGAGCGGCACGGTCCCCCAGGTCGTCGCCCGCAGGAACGGCAGGGCCCCGGCCAGGACCGCCGGATGCGCCCCGATCCGGGCCAGCAGCGACTCACACCCGAACAGCAGCAGCATCACCGCCGGACCGATCAACAAGACAAAATAAACGGACTGAATTAGCCATAAATGGCATTCGTCCAGCCGCTTCGCCCCATAAGATTGCGAGACCAGGGTATCGAGCCCGAGGAGCAGGCCGATGCCGAAGATCGAGACCGCGAAGAAAAGCGCGTTGCCCAGGCTGACGGCGCCGATGGCCTCGGCCCCGAGTCGACCCACGAACATGGTGTCGACGATGCCCATGGACATCCAGCCGAGCTCGGCCAGGACGACCGGCCCCGCGAGGGCGAGCATCGGCCCGAGCTCGCCGCGAATCCCGCGTTTCCAGTGAATCCAACCCTGCATCTCTGCCGATCCTGACTATCTCGCGACAAGGCGACCCGGCGTCAGGCTCATCCTGGCGCTCCCTGCCGTCTGGCCAGACCCGGGCCGGGCGGATTCGGTTCGCAGCCCCCGCCCGGCCCTTCCGGCCCGGGGATTGCCTCATGATAACCGGCCGCCGGAGGACCATCCGGCGGATTTCCGACGAGGCGGCTTTTCCCGCGTTTTTCGGCCGGCAATCTGCGTATAGTATCTTGCAAGACCCGCCCGAGGATTGCTTGAGTTCAGGGCCGTTCCGGCGGTTGGCGGACCTTGACGTGATCCACACGGGCCCGATCGAAATGTGATCCCCCGTCCAGGTCCAACCAGCCGCTTCCTCCTTTTCGATCGAGAGAGCCACGAGGCCGGTGATGATGTCCCGATCCGAGACCCACAACAATCGCCCCGAGCCCGAGCCCCTGGTGGAGACCGATTCGCGGTTCCCTTCCGGGCCCTGGTGCGGGTTCTTCCTGATGTCGCATTCCCCGGGCAAGCACACGATGGAGCTCCAGCTCACCTTCCGCCAGGGGGTGATGACCGGCGAGGGCCGCGACCGGATCGGCCCCTTCCTCATCAAGGGCAAGTACCAGGTCGAGGACGGCCAGTGCTGGTGGTCCAAGCGGTACATCGGCAAGCACGACGTCCACTATCACGGCTACAACGAGGGGAAGGGCATCTGGGGGCTCTGGGAGATCCCGCCGACCTGGAAGGGGGGATTCCACATCTGGCCCGAAGCCATGGGCGACCCGACCCAGCAGAGGCTCAGGGAGTCGATCGAGGAACCCCGGGACGAGCCGGCGGAGACGACGGAGGCCGTGGAGGAGGAGCTGCTGATGCCCGTGGGGGCGATCTAATTCGGGGACGGACTAACCACAGAGGCACAGAGGCACGGAGACGGACTTAGGAGGAGGGGAGGGGGGGGAGAAGGGAGAGAAGGGAGAGATAATAGAGAGAGGGGATGAGGAGAGGGTTCTCCCTCATCCAGCCGGGGGGGCTTCGAGCTTCTTGATGAGGGCCTGGAAGGCGGGCCGGGCGCGGAGGGAGTCGAGGTCGGAATCGGCCTTGAGGGCCTCCGCGGTCACGGCCTTTTCTTTCCCCTCGGCGGCCCGCTCCAGGGCGGTGAGGGCGCGGTCGCCGTAGAGCTTGCGGCGGAGGCGATCGGCCGGTGAGAGTTTGGGGTCGTCGTCGAGGATCTCCGCATTGCCCCCTTCCGGGACGCCGAAGAGGGGGACGCAGAGGGCGAGGTTCACCGCGAGCTGGTAGCCGTTCGCCGCGTCCAGCGGGGTGAGGCTCTCGAGCACATCGACGGCGTGCTGGAAGGACGCCAGCGCCTCCGGGTACTTGCCTTCCTGGCGGAGGAGCCTGCCGATGAAGTTATGGCATCGGGAGAGGTCGATCGAGAACATCCGCTCCTCGCGGTTGCGCGCGGCCAGCGCCTCGAGCACGGACCGGGCCTGGTTGGCGTGCACGAGGGCCTGCGCGATCTCCCCCTTCCTGTTCTGAAGCCGGGTGAGCAGGTCATAGACGAGGTAGAGCCCGGACTGGTAGGGGGTGGTGGCGGGGAATCGGCGATCGAGCTGTTCGAAGGTCGCCGCCGCCCGCGACGCCGCCTCGATCGCCGGGTCGACCTGGCCCATCGACTGGAGCATGGCGGCCAGCTCACTCTGCTCGACGGCGAGCTGCTCGAGCTGGTCGATGCGCGCGGGGTGAGTTTTCACCAGGTCCTCGCGCCCTTTCAGGCCCTTGCGGATCGAGGCCAGCCCGTCCTCGGCCGTCTCCGGCGAGGCGACGAGCGAACGGCCGAGGCCCATCTCGGCGGTCGCGAGGTCGGCGCGGTCGTCCACGCGGGGAGCCTTGGTCGCGGCCAGGCCGGCGGCGATCGAGATCGCCTTCCGCCAGGCGGTGCGCGCCGGGCCGAGGTGATTGTCGACGGTTTCCAGGGTGGCGATCGCGGCGACGACCTTGCCGAGGGCCCGGCTCCGGGGCGGCCCGACGAACCGCGGCGCGGCGTCGGACTCGAGCAGGGTCCGGGCTCGCTCCAGGACCTGGCGGGCCTGCTCGCGACGGTCGGCGCGGGGGATCAGGAGCTCGCCGAGCTCGGAGAGGACCTGGATCAGGTCCTCCTGGAATGACGAGTGCCCCGGCCGGGCGGCGATGAGCCGCTCGTAGGCCTCCTGGGCCTGCTCGTACTGCCAGGCCGCCACGTCGTTGACGCCGAGCATCCGGTGGATCTGGGCGACCCGCAGCCGGGCCCGGGCCGCGTCTTCGGCGGCCTGTGGGTCCGCGCCGCCGGCGCGCTCGCGAATCGCCTCGCCCTGGGCGACCCCCGCCTCGTAATAGTGCAGGAGCGACCCGAGCAGGGCCGCCCGCGCCGGGCGAAGCTCCGGGACGCCGAGGGCGGGCTCGGCCTCGACGCGGGCGAATTGCTCCTCGATCGTCGCGCGGGCCGCGCGGGCGGCGGCCTCGGCCCGCCCCTGGGCGCGTCGCGACCGCTCGAGGGCCACGAGGGCCGCGGCCAGCCCGAGCAGGGTCGCCAGCGTCAGCAGGGCCGCGCCGAAGACCGCCGCGGGATGCCGTCGGACCAGCCGCTTGACGCGAGCCAGCCGGCCCTCGGGGACGGCGGTCACCGGCCGGCCGCGGAGGAAGCGGTCGATGTCGTCGGCGAGCGGCCCGGCCGTGGAATAGCGGTGCGCCGGCTCCTTCTGGAGGGCGTGCAGCACCACCGAATCGAGATCCTCGTCCAGGTGGCCGCGGATCGCCGCCGGCGCCGCCCGGCTGGGCCGCTCCGGCGCCTCCTCGGCGACGGCCCGGGCGATGGCCCCTGAGTCGGCCTCGCCCTCCTTGAGGCGGTACGGATAGCGCCCGGTGAGGACCTCGTAGAGGACCATGCCCAGGCCGTAGACGTCGGTGGCCGTCGTGGCCGGCTCGCCGAGGACCTGCTCCGGGCTGGCGTAGCGGAGGTCGCCGTCCGAGTCCTCGCTCGCCTTCGCCTTCGCCTTCGATGCGAACCGGGGCGTGCCGTCGGCGGCAACTCGGACATCATGGGGGGCGAGGCCGCCGCGGATCCGGCCGCGGCGATGGTCCTGGTCGAGCGCCCGGCAGAGGGTCTCGACGATCCGGAGCCGGGCCTCGATGTCGAGCTTCCTGGTGGCGCAATAGGCGAGGATCGTGGGGTCCGTCGCTTCCGGCTCGTCATCGTCCCGGGCCTCGCCGGCCGGCGGATCGGGGGTGCCCGAGACGGCCTCGAGTGCCAGGCTGTCCAGGAAGTCGGACCCGGCGGGGGGATCGGTTTCGGTCGCGGGCTCGGCCGGCTCGGCCGGGGGAGACGGCTGGATCATCATCCCGTCGGGGAGCGTCGCGTCGTCCGGGACGGCCGCGGCGGGGTCGGCGGGAGGAGGAGGGCTGGACAGCCGAGCCTCGACGGCGGCTCGCATCGTCGGGTTGCCGCCGCAGGCCGCGTCGAGGAACCGTGCCCGTCGCTCCGGCTTCATGCTCCGCGCCAGCTCGGCCATCATCGCGACGGGGTCTTGCTCCGAGCCGTCCATTCGTCTCACCGCTCCAGGATGATCGGGGCCCGGCCGGGAGATCGGCGGGCACTTCGGTGGTCAGATCGCCTGGCCATCATAAACGCGCCGCACGGCCCCTACCACTGCTGGCGCCGGGAGCGAAGGCCCGTAGGCCGTGGGGTCGCCTCGCTCCTCCGCAGCAACCCCATGGCCCACTCGCGGCGAGAGGGGGAGAGATCTCGCCGCAACCACACCACGCCACGCGGCGAGGGGAGATCGATATCCGCGTGTCCTCGGCCGGGCGTCTCACGGCTCCCGCGGCTCGCCCCCGGTCGCGCCGGCCGGGGAGCGGATGGAGTTGGCCGGGCCGTCGGTCCGCCTGCGGGCGTGGTCGTCGGCCCGTCGGGGATTGTCGCATCGCCTGGGTCAGGGTGCCGCGGGGGGTGGGATCCTGGCCCGCTCGACGACCCGGTACTGGTCCTTGCCCTCGGTGATCTCGATGGCGCGGTCCGCCGGCACGTCGCGGAAGGTCTGGCGGGTGCCGGTGCCGGGCCAGCGGATCTCCAGCGCGTCCACCGACTTCGCGGGGCCCAGGCCGATGAGCGTTTCCAGGCTGTTGCCGCCGAAGCTCGATCCGTTGCCGATGAGCCGGAGGCGCGTCGACGGCTTGCCGTCGGGCCCGCGGACCTCGGCCCGGACCTCGGCCCCGATGGCCGCCCGATTGGCGCGAGTGCCCACCAGCTTCACGTTGAGCCAGTGGTTGCCGTTGCCGGGGTTCTGGAAGAGCACGTTGTGCGCCTTGTCGCCGGGCGTCGCCCCGCCGGCCCCCAGGAAGATGTCCAGGTCGCCGTCGGCGTCCCAGTCGGCCATGGAGATCCCGTGGCCCTTCTGGAGGTGGCCCGTGCCGCTCGCCGCCGTCACGTCCTCGAAGCGGGCCCCCCCGGCGTTGCGGAGCAACACGTTGGGCACGACGTAGAAGCACGCCGGCTGGCCGGTGCCGAGGTAGGCATCGAGGTATCCGTCGTTGTCGATGTCGCCGAAGTTGGAGCCCATGACCACCCAGACGCGGTCGAGGGCGGCCTCCGCGGACACGTCGCGGAAGCCGGCGGGGCCCTCGTTGCGGTAGAGGCGGGGCCGCTCGCCGCCGCCCTGCTGGCCGAGGCGGCTGGCGACGATGTCGGAGAGCGAGGCGCCGAAGCCGGTGACGTAGATGTCCAGGCGGCCGTCGTTGTCGTAGTCCCAGAACCAGCAGGAGAAGCTGCGGATCGGCTCGGCGACGCCCAGCGCCCTGGCGACGTCGGTGAACGTGCCGTCGCCGTTGTTGCGGTAGAGCCGGTTCTCCGAGCCGGCGTTCGAGACGTAGAGGTCGAGGTGGCCGTCGCCGTCGTAGTCGCCCCAGGCGGCGCCCTTGGCCCGGCGCTCGTTGCGGACGCCGGCGGAGTCGGCGACGTCGGTGAACGTGCCGTCGCCGTTGTTGCGGTAGAGCCGGCAGTAGTTGCGGGCGTCCGCGCTGCCCTGGTAGCTGTAGGAGCCGGCGGCGGCGGCCCCCGCGCCGGACACGTATTCGCCGCAGGCGAAGAAGTCGAGGCGGCCGTCGCCGTCGTAGTCGCCCCAGGCCACGGACTGGCAGGCGATCGGCGTCCCAAGGCCGCTGGCGAGGGTCACGTCGGCGAAGCGGCCCTTCCCGTCGTTGCGCAGGAGCGAGAGGCGGAACGGCTTCTCCCAGCCGCCCCGCATCAGGATCACGTCGAGGTCGCCGTCGTTGTCGAAGTCGGCCTGGTTGCAGTTCAGCGCGGCGACCTGGTCCTCGAGGCCGGCGTCGAGGCGCTCCTCGAAATGGCCGTCGCCCTTGTTGAGGAAGAGGTGGCATCCCTCGTCCGGGTCGGACGTGGAGGTGAACACGTCGATACGGCCGTCGCCGTCGAAGTCATCGGTGATGGTGCCGCCGGCCATGTTCTCGTGGGGATCCAGCCCCGCCGCGGGCCCGACGTTGGCGAAGCGAGGGACGACACCGACCGGCCCGGCCGGCTCCGGCGCGATCCGGAGAGACGGCGGGACGGCGTCGGGGTACTCGCCCAGGGTCATCGCGGCGACGCTGTAGAGCCAGCGGACGCCCAGGTCTTCGGGCCGGGCCTTCAGGTAGGCGGCGAAGTGCTCCATCGCGGCGCGGGAGCCGGCGGGACGCCTGTGGATGACGCTGGCGGCCAGGGGGAAAATGCAGCTCTCCTCCTGGCGGCAGGCCACGCAGTTGTCCACCTCGCCGCGGCGGAGGGAGGCGACGCCCAGCAGGGCCTCGTAGTTGGCCCGCATCAGGTCGCTGCGATCGGGCTCCAAGTCGCGGGCGGCCTCGAACTCCTTCATGGCCTCGTCGAACTTCCCCTCGTACATATGCAGGCCGCCGATCGCCAGGTGGAGCTGCGTGACCTGGAGCGCGGCGTCGGGGTCGCTCGACGGCACCTGGGCCAGGACCGTCCGCAGGTATTCGACCCCACGGCGGGCCCGGCCGCTCACGTTGGCGCGGATCGCCGGCAGCGACGTCTGGTCCGATTCCTCGTCGGTGAAGCGGACGCCGAAGAAGTAGCCGCTGTCGTCGAACCAGCCCTCGCCGTATAGTTGCGGGGTGCCGTCGGGCCTCAGGTTCCAGGGCCTGCGTCCGGCGGCCTGCGGGCGGTCCGGAGCCTTGCGGGCGTCGGCGATGGAAGGTGCCGCGGCGGGCCGGCGACTCGCGACCCGACCATCGTTGGGGGTCGCGGTGGCCAGGAGCACGTAGGAGATCCCGGCCGCCAGGACGACGAGCAGGGTCAGCACCAGCAAGCCACGGATGGCCCGGTTCACGTCGCGCATCGCCGCCCTCCTCGCCATCGATCCCCCGACCGGAGCCGCGGGGCCTCTCCGCCGACATCACCGGCCGCGGATCGTCCGCTTCATTGTCGCCCGGCGAGGGGACGAGGGCCAGTCCCCGGCGACCGGCTCGCCATCGGCCTCGCGGCGACCGACATGGCCCCATCCCCCGCCTCAGGATCGGTCCGCGAGCATGTTGAAGGCTTCCTGCAAGCGGCCGAATCCGAGCGTCCCGCAGATCGCCCCCAGGCGCCTCATCGCTGTCGGCAGGTCGGGGGTGCTTTGCTGGTTCTTCTCCGCCGCCTCCTGGGCGATGAGCATCTGGCCGAAGGCCACGCGGAGGGCACCGCGGGCCTCTCGCAGGCTGTCGGCCGCCTTGCGGTGCTCGGCGGCGGCGGTGCGGTCGCCCTGCCGTTCCTCCATCATCGCCAGCCGATACTGAGAGGCCATCACGTAGGGGTTCAACTCCAGCGCCTTGCGGTAGTCCGCGGCCGCGCCGGCCCAGTCGCCAACCTTCTCCTTCGCCAGGCCCCGGAACCTCCAGATCTCCGGCTCGTCCGCGGCGGACGCCGGCACCTTGGCCAGGAGCGCGGCCCACGCGGCCTCGTCGCCCAGGTCGTGGAGCATGGAGAGGTAATCGCGCCAGGCCCTGGCATCCTCGGGCCGCCCGGCGATGCAGGCCCGGAAGTCCCGCTCGGCATCCTCCTTGCGGCCCAGGGCGATCTCGGCGCGAGCCCGGGCGCGGAGCGCCTCCCAGTCCGTCGGATCGGCGGCAACATAGCGCTCCAGGATCGGCATCGCCGCCTCCGGCGCGATGCGCTCCAGCTCGCTCTTGACGCGCATGCTCAGCAGCGCCAGGCGGTCGTCGGGGCCGGCCCGGTCGTAGGTCTCCCAGATGACCCGGGCCGCGTCCTCCCAGCGGTTCTCCGTCGCATACAGGCCAAGGAGCTGCTGGCTGGCGGCCCCCAGGATCTCCGGCGGGGTGGGATGCAGCGGATCGTCCTCGACCAGGCCCAGCCAGCAGGCCTCGGCGTCCTTGGCCCGGTCGGCCATGAGGTAGGACTGCCCCTCGCGGAAGACCGCCTCGGGCTTCTCGGGCGACCAGGCCGGGACCTCGTGGAGCTGCCGGGCGCAGCCGATGGTGTCCCCCCCGGCTCCCAGGGTCCGGGCCAGCAGGAGCCGTGCCTCCACATCCCGGGAAGACCGCCGGAGGCGCTCGCGGAGGGAGGATTCGGCCCGGGCGTATTGCTGGCGATTCATCATCGCCTCGATCGCCGCCGTGCTCGCGACGTCTCGCGTATCGCGCCAGTACCACCAGGCATTGAAGGCGATCAGCGCGGCACACAGGGCCATGAGGACGGGCACCGACCGCGAGGGGCGGGGACGAGTTGCGCCACGGCCAACCGTCGCCGGCGTCTCGTCGGGGATGCGCGTCGGCCTGGCGTCCTGGGGCGCTTCGGTGATCATGGCTGCTACGTCGAGGAGAGGGGGTCCCGTTGCACGCCCCGTGACATCTGTCCCTGTCATCCTGATGTTACTTGAGTCGCTGAAGGGCGGCAAGGCTGGTGGCGTCGCCCGGGGCGTCGCGGAGCACCAGCCGATGCCAGGCGCGCGCCTCATCAAATCGACCCACCCGCTCGCGCAGGGAGGCCAACCGATGGTAGAGATCCACGTGCGGCGTGAGGCCGAGCGTGGGCAAGGCCAGGGCCTCCGTGCGGACCGCGGACACGTCCTTGACCGCCTGCTTGTGGTCGCCGAGTCGCTCGTCGGCGCGGCGGACCTGCTCGCCCTCGCCGAGCGCCCTGTAGGACATCCGCAGCCGGTAGAGCAGGGCCGCGTCGTAAGGCTCGAGGTCGTAGGCGCGACGATACGCCGCCATGGCCCGGGGCCAGTCGCGATGGCCCTCCGCCACCGCCCCCTCGAACTTGGCAAACCGCGGATCCCCGCGGAGCGCCCCGGGGAGCCGGCGCAACTCCTCGTCGAGCCGCTCCGGCCGGTAGCCTTCGACCAGGCCGGTCAGCCAGCCGTCCCAGGCCTCGGCCGAGTCGGGGTGACGCTCCAGCACCTCGCGGAGCACCTCCAGCCCGCGCTCCGCCTGGCTGTCACGCACCAGGGCGAGCCCCACGGCCACCCCCAGCGGCAGGTTCGACGGATCCTGCTTCCAGGACGGCTCGAACGTCTGGACCTGGGAGCCGGGGGCGATCCGGTCGACGTCGATCCGGACCATCTCCAGGAGCAGCCGCACCCGGTCGCGGGGATCGGGCTCGTGCTCGAACAGCCTCATCCCCAGTTCGTGTGCCTCCTTGACCCGGCCCTCGAAGTCGAGCAGGTCCAGCAGCGCCCAGCCGGCCTCGGGCACGCGCGGGTCCAGCTCCAGGGCCCGCTTCCAGAGTCCCTCGGCGGCGGCGTACTCCTTTAGTTGGTAGCGGGCTTTGCCCTCGGAGAAGCGGATCAGGGCCTCCTCCGGATGCGTCCTCGGGCGGATCCGGCCGAGGTGCTCCAGGGCGACCTCCGGCCTCGGATCGGGCCGGTCCATGGAGAACTGCGCCATGAGCAGATGCCCCCTCGAGTCGTCGGGATGCACCCGCAGGTAGTTTGAGAGGAGGCCCTCGGCGCGGTCGAAGTCCCGCTGCCGTGCGAGGGAGCAGATCTCCACCAGGCTCGGAGCGGAGCCCCGCCCGCGCCAGAGGGCGAGTGCCCCGGCGACGGCGAGGACCAGCAGGCCCACCAGGATCGACCGGATCGGAACGCCGGCACGTGCGCTCATCGATATCGCCTCACCCGGGCCGTACCCATCGGCCATCTTGCGGCCTCACTTCGCTCGATCAGAGCGCATACCGCGGCCAGGGATCCTTGTCCTTCCGCACTCTCTTCGCGCGATCGCCGGCCGCCTCGATCTCGCGATCGACGCGGGCCGACTCGGCCGTCTGCCCCAGCAGGCGATGGGCCCTGGAGAGGTCGTGGAGCACGTCGATCCGCTGGGGCTCGCGGCGGTGGGCCTGCTCCAGATGGTCACGGGCCGATTCGAAGTGCTTCCGCATCAGGTCGATCTTGCCCAGATTGAAGAGGGCCGTCGCATCCTTCCGGTCCCATTCGGCCGCCTCCTTGAAGCACCGCTCCGCCTCGTCGAGCCGCCCCTGCTGGAGGTAGGCCCGCCCCAGCGTGTTCATCAGCTCGGCATCGGGAGACTCTTCCAGCGCCCGCTTCAGGTAGCGTTCGGCGTCCTCGCTGCGCCCGACCTTGATCAGGTCGGCGGCATAGAAGCTCCAGAACTCGCGACGGGGCAGCGGCATGAGCTTCAGCTCCGGGTCGACCTCGAGGACGTGATCGAAGGCGGCGACCGCGATCTCGCGGTCCCGCTCGACGTGGGCGACGGCCCCGCGGAGGGTGTGGCCGATCGGGGCCCCGCCGGGGATCTTGATCAGCCGATCGGCCAGCCCCAGGAGCTGGGGGATGTTATTCTCGCTGAATTGCACGGCCGCCAGCCGCCGCAGGGCCGTCACGTTCCCCGGCCAGCGTTCCAGGATCTGCTCATACGCCCGGATCGCCTTCGCCCGATGGTTGCCTCGCACCAGGCCGTAGGCGCGGATCTGAAGGTCGTTGAGGTCGAGCGTGCCGGCCCGCGCGTAGTAGCCCTCGGCGGCCTCGGCGAAGTCGAGCCGGCTCAGGCATGCCGCCGCCACCCTCGCGGCCTCGCGGCTCCAGGGGCGACGGTCCAGGTGATCCAGGGCGGCGCGGAGGGCGGCGGTCAGCTCGCCCCGCGCATAGGCACGCCGGGCCACCTGCAGCGCCTCCGACCGGGTCAGGTTCCAGGCGGTGACGGCCAGGAGCCCCACCAGCAGTAGCAGGCTCGCAAGGAAGAGTCCCCGCCTTCGGGCCGGGCCCCTCGATGAGGTGGGATGTAGGTGCTGACTCATTCGTCGCCCGGATCGTGTGCGGAATCGGAATGGAGAGAAGCCCCCGCCGGTCGACCGGCGGGGGCTTCTCGGGGACTACCTGGGAGAAGGCCTTGGGCCGTTCTCGGTCGGGCTGGATCGGATGCGGTCGGATCGACCGCACCCCATCAGAGGCTGTCGGCGCTGAGCACCTCGCCGCCGTCCGGCGTGGCGACCGCGTACCAGCTCTGGTAGTTGATCGAGCTCTTGATGAACCGCACCGACCCGTCCATGAACAGCGTGTTCACCCCGCCGGGGTGGTTCGAGCTCGCCGCGATCATGGTGATGGTGCCGCGGCCGTCCTGACCAACGTCGCCGTACGCGCAAGACGTCCGGTTGGGCGTCTGCGTGTGCGAGTAGATCGTCGTCCCGCCGAAGCCCCACCATTCGCCCTTCCATTGCCAGTTCTGGTTGGCGTTGGTGATCGGCACCGCATCGCAGATCTGCTTGAACTTGTAGTCGGACGTGACGTAGTTTGAATTCTGGCCGAGGTTGTACACCTCCAGCAGGCCATTCTTCGAGGAGCCGGTTCCCACGGCCTGCCCCTTGATCCACTCGCTGAAGATCACGGTGTTGCTGGTGCCGTCCTGGAATGTCGTCAGGTTGGTGGTGGTGTTGACGGCATTGTCCCAGTTGCTGGCGACGTAATTGGGGCCGGTGAGCTTCCAGCTCGAGTCGGCCACGCCGCCGGTAATCCGCCGGTTCAGGCCGATGTTGACCGGGTAATTGAACGTGCCGACGAGCTTGGACGTCCCGTTGACGACCATCTTGCCCGACCCGCCCGGGTTGGTGTCCGACGGGCAGAGGAACGAGTTGATCATCGTGACCAGCACGGTCATCTGCGGGATCGCCATGCCGCCCATGGCGGCGCCATCGTCGGGGGGATTACCTACCGGGTCCTTGGGGTAGTAGCCGTTATTGCCGTCGTCCCAGCGGGCGCCGAAGTTCCAGTTGATGGCGTTGTACAGCGTCCCCTGCTCCATGTACGGAAGCAGCCGCGCGTGCTGCGACCAGTTCTGACGCCCCATCCCCGGGATGTCCGAGCCGTTGGAAAACCGCTGGTTGTCCACGGAGACCGGCGGCAGCGCCTCGTTGGCACTGACGTAGTTGTGCATCGCCAACCCGAGCTGCTTCAGGTTGTTGGTGCACTGGGCACGACGGGCCGCCTCGCGCGCCGACTGCACGGCCGGCAGCAGCAAGGCGATGAGGACCGCGATGATCGCGATCACCACCAGCAGCTCAATCAGCGTGAACCCACGCTCTCTTGGCCTCATGTCAACTCCTCTAGAAAGAATGAAAATAAAGAGGATCGAAATCGAACGATCGGGCTGCCCGGAATCGAAGGCCCGCGGTCGTCGATCGCCGGCGCGATCGGGTCGATCGGGGCCTCGCCAAACAAGAAAATATCTCCGGGTCAACTCGATCCGAACACATCAGCCGGGCCGGGAGCCCGGCCAACCCCCAGGCGGGAGCCTTCGCCCCGCCTGGTGTGGATCACTGCTTGGGCTTCTCGGCGGGCTTGGCCTTGGCCCCGCCCGATTGCACGCCCCCGAAACCCGGGTTCCGAGTGCGATACTCCTCCATCGTCTTGGCCGGCGGCGGCGCATTCGCCGGGGGGCCCGTATCCTTCACGTTCGCCGCCTGCTCCTTGATGGCCGCCTCGTTGTCCTCGCTGCAGCCCGCCAGCCCCAGCATGCAAAAGCCGAGTAGACCGACGCCCAACACACCCATGAGGAACTTCATGATGGATCTTCTCTCCTGCGACATGCTCGACGGAAGATGAAAATGAAGGACGCTTATCAAGGAATCGATCCTCGATCTCCTCTCGGCAGTCTTGGTGGCATGGGCCCTACGGCCCACTCCGTTCAATCACTTGCATGTCGTGGGCCCACCACCCGAAAGCCGAGAACTCGTGTGAGTACGGGGCTTCCGGCAGGTATCGACACACACGCGAGAATGCAATCGGAGATCCATCGACCGCATTCACTGCCCAGACGCATGATCCCGTGGGACCAGTGATTGCGACGAAGAAACGACCCAAGACCGCCATCCTAGCGTCGGTGAATCTGAATGCAATATACTTGCGGATTCTGCTCGAGAAAATCGACACGCACGAACTGACCGGAATCGTATGCTTCCACAAGTCATCGGCCATCTGCGAGCCGTTCTTCATCGATCGGGTTCGGCGATGAAGACCGGAGCCGTCGAGCCAGCCCGATCCGGGCTCCACGCCGCAGCGACCGCCCCTCCTCCTATTCATGATCGCCCCCGTTTCATCGGGGCGTCGTCGAGCTTCGATCCACGGGCAAATCCGGGCGTCGACCGGGGGATGCAGGTCGAATTGACGACCGGCGGAAACGCCGGGCCACCCGTCAATCGAAGCTCGGTGGACCACCAGGACTCTATCAACGCCATGGACGCGTTCGCGGCCGCCCGGACCTGGGATTCGTACGCCCTGCCGGCCTTCCTCCGCTCGCCGCCGCGGGCGCGGGTGCCGTCCGCGGTCGTCCTGGACTGGGAAGCTGTGCCGGTGGTCATCGGAGGCGGATCGTGACACGAGGCAGGTGGGGCGGGGCGATTCGGATCGCAGGCCTGGTTTCCTCCTGGGCGGGCCTGATCGCGTGCACGGGTTGCCACCGCGTCGATCCCGCCGGTCGGGGCTCAGCGCCTGCCGAGGGCTCGCACCCGACGGGATCTGCGGCGGAGCGGACGGGGGCCCCGCCGGCCCGGCCTCCGCTGGTCTTCCGCGCCCAGGAGATCCCTTTCCGCTACGACCGCGGCGAGACGGGGAATGCCTGGCCCAGCGAGACGACCGGCGGCGGCTGCGCCATCCTCGATTTCGACGGCGACGGCCGCCCCGACCTCTTCTTCGCCCAGGGGGGGCCGCTGGCGCCCGGCAGGGACCGGGAGCGGCCGGCGGACACCCTCCTACGGAACCTGGGCGACGGTCGGTTCGAGGACGTCTCGGCGCGGGTGGGCCTGACGCCGAAGGCTTACGGCCAGGGGGTCGCCGCGGCCGATTATGACGGCGACGGCGACACCGACCTCTACGTCACCCGCTACGGCCGCAACACGCTCTGGCGGAACGACGGCGGCCGGTTCACCGACGTCGCCAAAACGGCCGGCGTCGATTGCCCCCTCTGGAGCCTGGGCGCCGCGTTCCTGGACTACGACCGCGACGGCGACCTCGACCTATTCGTCGCCAACTACTTCGCCTTCGAGCCCGCGGCCGCCCCCTTCAGCCGCGACCCGAAGACCGGGGCCCCGCGCCATGGGATGCCCCGGGAGTTCGTCGGCCTGCCGGACGTCCTCTACCGCAACAACGGCGACGGCACGTTCGCCGACGTCACCGCGAAGGCCGGCGTCGCGGGGCGGGGGCGGGGCATGGGCTGCCTGGCCGCGGATTTCGACGACGACGGCTGGGTCGACATCCTCGTCGCCAACGACGCCGAGCCCAATACCCTGTGGCGGAACAGCCACGACGGGACCTTCGTCGATGTGGCCCCCGCCTGGGGCATCGCCGTCAACGGCAGCGGGCAGGTCGAGGCCAACATGGGGATCGCCCGCGGGGATTGCGACGGGGACGGGCTCCAGGACGTGATCATCTCCCATTTCTTCGGCGAGCATGCCACGCTCTGGCGGCAGGGGAGGCTGGGCGACGGCTCGACATTCTTCGAGGACCGCACCGAGGCCTCCGGCCTGGTCATGGCCACCCAGGCCCTGACCGGCTGGGGGATCGCCCTGGCCGACTTCGACCAGGATGGGCTGCTCGACCTCGCCCTGACCAACGGCCATATCCGCCCCGAGCCCGCCCAGACCTTCCCCTACGAGAACCCCCCGATCATCTGGCGGAACTCCGGCGTAGGGGGGCGGTTCGACGACGTCTCGAAGACCGCCGGCCCTTACTTCCAAGGCCTCCACCTCGGCCGTGGCCTCGCCGCCGGCGACATCGACGGAGACGGCGACATCGACCTCGTCATCGTCCACCACTACGCCCCCGGCGTCATCCTCTGGAACGAGACGGCGTCGGCCGGGCATTCCCTCCTCCTGGATCTCCGCGGCCGCGGCAAGGCCCGTGACGCCCCGGGCGCCCGGATCGAGGCCCGGGTCGGCGGCAGGACGCTGGTCCGTTCCCTCGACGGCGGCGGCAGCTATGTCTCCACCCATGACCGCCGCATCCATCTCGGCCTGGGCCCGGCATCCTTCGTCGATCGCATCGAAATCCGCTGGCCCGACGGCTCGGCCGAGACCCGAATGAACGTCCCCGCCGGCGGCGTCCTGACCTGGCGCCAGGGGCAGCCACCCTCGGCGCAGGACTTCTCCCCTTTCACCGCGGCCCCGACGGCTCCCTGACACCCGCCCGGGTCGGGTGCGGGCCCGAATGGGCCGAGGCCCGAGACGGCCGGCGTCGCGACTCGCCCAGCAGCATCAGGTTCCGGACGTAGACGACCAGCCCCATCGCCTGGCCGACGGCGAAGACCGGCTCGCGGCGGCCGATCGCGTAGCCGAGCAGGGTCGCCCCCCCCGCCAGGCTCAGCCACCAGAAGGCCACCGGCACCACGGAGTCTCCCCGACGCTCCGAGGCCAGCCACTGCACCGCGAACCGGGCGGTGAACATCGCCTGACCGACGAACCCGACCGCCAGCAAGATCGCCCCCCGCGACATGGCTCAGCCCCCCTCCGACATCGACTCGGCCGCGACGAAGGCGCCGGCCCGCCCGATCCGCCCGGGCCGCCCCATCACCTCGTACCGGAGCGGCCTGCGCATCAGCCAGGCGACTCCGAGGAGGTCCACCACGACCCTCAGCGATCGGTTCCGGAAGTTGTAATGGGAGCGGCCGTGGGCCCGGGGCCGATGGTTCACGGGCACCTGGAGGACCCGGCATCCCTCGCGGATCAGGAGCGGCCCGTAAAACCGGTGGACCCCGTGGAAGGCGGGCATCCGGAGCGCCTGCTCGCGGCGGAAGATCCGCATCGAGCACCCGGTGTCCCGGATCGACTGGCCGAGGATCGCGTTCCGGACCGCGTTGGCCGCGCGGCTGATCGCCCGCCGCGACCAGGTGTCGGCGCGGCGGGCCCGCCAGCCGAGCACCGCGTCATGGCCCGGCAAGGCCTCCCAAAGCGCGGCCAGGTCCGCCGGGTCGTTCTGCAAGTCCGCGTCCAGGGTGGCGACCCAGTCCCCCCCCGCGGCGTGGAAGCCCGCGGCGGTGGCCGCCGACTGGCCGACGTTCCTCGCCAGGATCAGGGGACGGAGCTCGGCGACGGTCGCCGCCAGGTCCTCGAGGATCGCCGCGGTCGCGTCGGTCGAGCCGTCATCGACGACCAGGATCTCGAAGCCCCGGAGCCGCGGCACACCGGACCCGGACCGCCCGCGGCGAAGCGGCCTCAGCGCCCCGACGATCTCGTCCACGAGCCGGGGCAGGCCGGGCCCTTCGTTCCGGGCCGGCACCACCACGGACAGGAAATCCCGGCCGTCCCGCGACGCCGGCGCGGGCGGGACGGGGCCGGACGGGTCGAATCGAAGGGTGGACACCGCGGACCTCCCTGTCCGATGGGGTTCCGATCGTGGACCTATCACGCCGCTCCCGGTCCCGTCGAACACGGGGCGGGCGGGACTGAGTCGAGATGAGGCCGGGATTCTGCAACAGAACGCCCCGCGGGTCCACCCCAACCTGGCCCCGCGGCCGGCCCGACGGCCCGCTCCGCGGCCTCACCCGGGCTCGAGGCCCAGCTCCCGGAACCGTGCGGCCAGGCGGTCGGCGCGGGGGATGACAACGGGGGCGATCCTGATTTCGAGGCAAGCCAGGACCCCATGGGCCGTTTCGAGAGGACGACCCGTGGCGCCGTGGCACCCACCCCGATAATCCCTCCTCGACAGGCTCGGAGGATTCCGCTAACCTCCCGCGCGCCCTGCGGCCGACTCGCTCACGGGCCCCGATCGAACAAGGACGTTCCACCATGCACGCTTCCGCCGCCAGGTCCCCGGCACGGGATCATCCCCCCACGCAGGTCCACGAACTCCACCCGCCCATCCGCCCGATCGACCCTCGCGACCTCATCCCCAGCGAGATCAGCCGGTCCATCTACGGCGACCCCGCCGCCGAATCCGACGACCTCCTCGAGAGCATCCGAGAGCAGGGGATCCTCGTCCCCCTGGTCGTCACCCCCGCCGCCAGCAACCGCTGGGAGATCCTCTCCGGCCACCGCCGCTGGACCTGCGCCATGGAACTCAAACTCGAGCAGGTCCCCTGCGAGATCCGCCCCGTCCGCTCCGAGACCGCCCGCCAGCACCTCATCCTCGAATTCAACCGCTACCGCACCAAGTCATTCAGCCAGCGGATGCGCGAGGCCGACGTCCTCGAGGAAATCGTCGCCCGCCGGGCGAAGCAGCGAAGTCTAGACAACCTGCGTCGTCCCGATCGCACCGAGGCCGGATCGCCCGAAGAGGCCCCATTCCCCGATCGTCGGAATTCCGACGATCAGAGCGGAGGTAAGGGCAGGACAGGGGAGGCGGGCCGGACCGACGCGGCGATCGCGGAACGGCTGGGGATCGGAGGCAAGGACGTCTACCGCCAGGCCCGCGCCATCTGGCGGGCCGCCCGGGAGGGAGACGTCCGGGCCGGGAGCGGGATCGAGCAGCTCGACGCCGGGACCAAGACCATCCACGCGGCCTACAAGGACCTGCGGCGCCGCGATCGGTTCACAACCGATTTTCGTCCAACACCTTACGACGTCTGGGCCTTCCGCCACGATCGGGCCTTCGGCATCCCCCATCCCGGCTCCATCCCCCCCGCCATCATCGCCCACGCCCTCCACTACTTCAGCCCCGTCGGCGGCCTGGTCGTCGACCCCATGGCCGGCGGCGGAACCACCCTGGACGTCTGCGAGTCCATGGGCCGGCGCTGCCTCGCCTACGACCTGGAACCCACCCGCCACGACATCCGCCGCCACGACATCCGCCACGGCTTCCCCCCGGAAGCCGCCGGCGCGGACCTGATCTTCTGCGACCCTCCTTACCACAGCATGCTCGCACGCTCTTACCCCGAGGGGAGTGTCGCCGCGCTGCCGCTCTCGGGCTGGATCGAGTTCCTGGAGGAGCTGGCCCGCCGGGCGTTCGCCACCCTCCACCCAGGCGGCTGCTTCGCCATCCTCCTGGCCTCGCAGACAGAGAAGGACCTCCCCGCGGGCCACGGCTACCTGGATCACGCCTTTATAAGCTATGCCGCCTCGCTCCGCGCCGGGTTCCTGCCTGAGCGTCGGATCAGTTGCCCGATGGACGGGGCCTACCTCCCGCAGCAGGTCCGGCGGGCGCGGACCGAGGGCCGGCTCCTGGGGCAGGTCCGCGACCTCCTGGTCATGCGAAGGCCGTCGAATCCGCGGGATGCCGCCCCGGGGATCGTTGCCCCTTATACGCAATAGGCTGGCCGAGGAGCCCTCGATCCCCCGGGGAATTCAGGGGATTGTCGTCCCGCAAACGCAATGTCATACTGCCACAACGGCACCCGCCAAAATGACATCGCCCATAAGGGGATAGGGCAAACGCGGCGAGGGCGCACCGCGGCCGCCGGGTCATGCACCCGGACGCAGATGAGGCGATCGCATCCGGGGCAGGGGAGCTCGATGCGGATCCTGGCCGCAAGGGGACGGCGATCCGGGGGATCTCCGCTCCGCTCGACACGCCCGAGAAAGACGTTCGCCCGCAACGACTTGCGGTGATCTCAGCGTCCCGGGACGCTCACTCCACCGGCTCGCCGCAGGCGAGCTCATACACCTTGCCCCGGACGAAGGGATTGGAGAGGGTGGGATTGCGGCGGACGAGGGGCTCGGGCAGGAGGGAGATCGCCCGGGCGGTCAGCCGCTCGACCTCCTCGGGGCCGAGCTGCTCCAGGACGTAGGCGATCGCGGCCTCCTCGGACGCCTTCGCCTCGGCCTGCATCGACTTCTGGTGCCGCGTTTCGAGGGCCCGGAGCTGCGATTCGAGCTCCCGCCGCCGCCCTTCCAGGCGGGTGGCCACCTGGGGAAGGAGGTCGTAGCCGTCCTCGATCCCCGCCCGGATGTAGCCGGCGCCGTTCTGGAGCTTGCCCTGGCTCTGGAGGTAGAGGGCATTCAGCAGGACCTTGGCCACGGCCTCGGGATCCTTCTGGGCGACGAGCTTGCCGGCGAGGTTCTTCGGGATTCCCTGGTCCGTCAGCAGTTCCTGCAAATCAACAGCAACAAGGAGCCGCCCCTCGGCCGTCATCCGGAACGGCGTCCCCGGGATCGGGATGGTGGTTGTCTCGTCGGTTTTCGAAGCTGGTTCTTGTTCGGGCCGAACGTCCCGGCCACCCCGGCCCACCGTCCGGGCCTCCACCGGTCCAGGTTCTGGACCGGCCAGCGAGGGCTCATCTAAGAAAATTGGACCGGTTTCCGCCCCTAGATCTAAGAATTCTGGACCGGTTTTGCCCTTCTTCCTGGACGGGTTATCAGGTTTTTCACCCCGCTTGCCGGTGGGCCGCTCGGCCGGCGCCGGCTGACGGAGGATCTTGTAGGCGGTGGATCGCCCCTTCGACCGGCTGGCGGCCAGCACGCCGGCCCGGGTCAGGTCCTCGATCGCCGTGATCACGGTCTGGCGCGAGAGCCCCGCCTGGCGGGCGATCGTGCGGATGCTCGGATAGGCCCAGTCCGTGCCGAAGTCGGAGTAGAGGCCGATCACCAGGTAGACCTTGATGGCCGACCCGCCGATCGACTTGAACGCCTCGGAGCGGAGCAGGTCGTGCTCGACCCGGAAGAAGTACGACGCCATCGCCTGGGCTACCTTGCTGGGGAGACGGACGGGGCCTCGCGGCCCCGAGTCGGGATGAGGCGCCTGGAAGATAAAGAAGGCCGGAGGCGGGCGCTCAGTCCGCCGGGCCGTCCGGCGGCCCGGGGATGTAGTAGGTCTTCACCTTCCCGCGCTGGCGGGTCGTGGAGACGACCAGCCCCAGCGCCTCGAGCCGGCCGAGGCCGTCGAGGACGGCGGGGCAGGAGAGCCCCGTCCGGGACATGAGCCGATTGAGGCTGATGGTCACGCTGCAATCCGACCGCCCGTCCGCGGCCTCGATGATCGCCAGGTAGACCTTGATCCCCTCGCCCCGGATCCTCGCCAGGTATCCGCGGTCGAAGAGCATGGTGGAGACCCAGTCGGCCCGGGTCGTCTCGGCCGTCGCTACCGCCATGACGTGTGACTCCCTCCGCACCGACGATCCGTCACCCCGACGAATCATCCATCCCTGGCTGGCCCCTGGTCCCTGGGTCGGCCAACTCCAAGCATATCACGCGAAATTCCGGAGCAGGGTGTTGACCTGCGAGTATTCTCGGTTAGTATTACCCCTGTCCCAAGCACAAAAGGGCCACGAAACAACGGCCGGGACGAGTCACAAACAGTGGCTCGGACCGGCCGAACGCGTCGGCGGCCTGAACCTTGGGACGA
>NZ_JAALJH010000085.1 GCF_011064615.1 Aquisphaera insulae
CTCCCCCTTACGAAGGGGGAGTCGGAGGGGGTGCTTTGTGCCGGCCAGGGCGATCGAATGCACCCCCCTGAATCCCCCTTTCGTAAGGGGGGAAGTGAATGCGGGCCGGCTTCCCTGTCGGCGGTAAGAGCCCAATTACGGTGATCTTCTTCCTTGCCGAGGTAATGGGCGGGGAAAATGAATGATTGAGATGGGGAATCGGCCTCGAGAACAGGTCGCGGCGGAGTGCGGATGCAGGCGGTCAGACGACTTCGGCGAAGCTCGTGAATCTCAATCGAAAGCTGTGCTCGCTCTCCCACTCTCCCTTGATGGCGTCGGCCTGGGTGACGTCGAGGACGTTCGCTCTGATGAGGGAGACGACGAGGCTCACCGTGTCCCCGCGGACGATCGCGGGGAAGACCTTCGCGAGCTGCTTCCAGGCACGCCTGTCGTCCATGAAGAGGGGCAGATTTCGGGCGTGGGCCGCGGCGGCAGCGGCCTGCTCGCCGAGCCCGAGGGCATTGAGCCCTGAGAGCGTGGCGAACGCAGCGAGTTCGTCGATGCCGATCGTCTCGGGCGGGCCGTCCGGCAGGACGTGGCCGGCTGCGAGGGCCGCCCGGAATCGGTCGACCTGGGCCCGCCTCGTCACCTCGTCCCGCACCAGGTCGACCGCGAGGAAGCGATAGGTCGGGTGGCTAGCCAGAAGGTCGGTCCGGTCGATCGCCAGGAAATTGACCAGGACCGACGTGTCGATGATCGCCAGTGAGAGACCGTCCCTGGTCATCTGTGTCTCATCCTCGAAGTGGGGCAATCAGCACTCCGTCGCCGCCTCGGCCTGCTCGATGAGGTCTTTGGCGGGCATGTCCAGTTTATCACTCAGGTCGCGAAGCCATCCCTGAGAGACCTCCTCGCGGCGATAGGCTTCCACGGCCAGGCGTGTGATCTGGCTCACGAGCTCGCGGTCGGGCTTCCTCTGGGGTTGTCCATCCTCGTTGCTGCCCGAGGACTCCAGGAGCCGGAAGCCGAGCGAGGACCTCTGGAGTAGGGACTCCTTCTCCCGAGCGTTCAGGTAACCGAGGTCGTTCAGGCGATAGGTGGCCGCCGGATAGCTGACGCCGAAGTGGTTCGCCAGGGCCACGACATCCTGATAGGTGATCTGCTGCGAGCCCGCTGCAGGCCGCTCCTCGGCTTCCACCGGCTCATCGCCCGCCGACGAATAGGTGATGCGTTGCCGTCGGCTGGGGCCGCCCTTCTCGAGGGTCTCCATGAACCACCGGACGCCGGTCTCCGGCATCAGGAAAGCGGCGGCGAAGGCATTCGCCCTCCGCTCGATGTAGTCCTGGCGGTTCTGCTCTCGGGTCACGATCGCACTGGTGGTCTTCCGGTCGAGCAGGGCGTGGGCGTATTCGTGGGCGTAGGAGAACCGTTTCCGGGCCCTCAGGTGGCCGTAATTCACGAGGACGACGAGCCCGATCGAGGAATGGCGGAGGAAGATGCCGGACATGTCGTCGGGCAGCCCCTTCACCCCGGAAGCCCAGATGCCCTGGGTGCTGATGACGTCGGCCATGTCGGCGATGGGGCCGTACCCCAGGCCCAATCGGCGACGCTCGTCTTCGGCCACCTTCTCGCCCTGGCGAGTCGCCTCCGAGGGCCGGGTCGGGGCCCGGTACTCGTAGGCGGGCAGGTTGACGGCGTCGTCTAGCCCGAGGGTCGCCTCCAGGTGGACCCCGATGGAGCAAAGTTCCACACAGCGGGATACCTGCCGGTTCACCTCCTGGTCATCCAGGAGTTCGGGCGGGAGCCGGTGCAGGATGAGGAGGGGATCCTCCTCGCGGCTGGCCTGCGATTCACCTTCGGCGAAGAAGTCCATGACCGAGCGGTGATAGAGCTTCGCGAGCCCGGACAGCTCCAGGGTCGACAGCGACCGCTTCCCCGACTCGATGTGCACCAGGGCGGTTCGCGACAGGGCGATAGCCTGAGCGGCCTCTTCCTGGGTTAGCCTCCTGTTCTCTCGAGCTTCCTTGAGCCTCCTTCCCAGGGTGATTGCGTCAAGGGCCATGACGTCCTTCCTCCATCGTGAACGGTGGTAACCGAGACGGTTCTCCTCCTCATCGCATGCCAAGTGCGACTTGTCGCCGAAGTTCCGACCGGGCTATTGGCTGGTCGATTCGTGGCTTAATCTATTTAAAGGAAAAGAGTTAAGTTCATAGAGCCTTGAGAGAGAGGGAGCCCGGGTTACCGTATACGGGCCTCCCATCGGCGTCAAGGTTGTCCGTCGATGTGCGATTGCTGTACGAAAGTAAGGTAAAGTGATTCCACTTTAAAGTCAACAATTTCCTTGATTGTTCGATAATCGAACATAGGATTGAGGTAGAGGGCTGGAATCAGCCGGGCAGTAGAAACCGGCTGGCGTGGCCCGAGTCTGAGGAAAGTGAAGATGGCTACCAATCCGCCCAAAGGTGACGGGCACCGCAACGGAGCGGTGCGAGATCGGTCGCAGGTGCTCAATCCGACGACCCAGCAGTGGGTGAAGCGGGACACGGAGACCGGCCGCTTCATGGACGTCAAGAAGGACGGGGAGCCCTTCAAGGGCGTCCGGAAGGAGAGGTGACTCGTCCAGTCCCTCCAGGGGAATACAGGCCCCTACGGAGGGCCAACTTCCCGACTCACGCCTTCGAAGGAGAGGGGACAGCCGTGGGATTTCGCTTCCTGAACCTCGATCGGGCCACGCGGCCGCACGTGGCCGCCGAGATCGAGCGAGATAGCTCGCTGGGCACGCTCGCAGAGCGCCACCGACTCGGTTCGCCAGCCTAATACGGTAGCGGGTATTGGTCAGCGAGGGCTCCCAGCGGCTCGTGACCTCGGACAACCCCTTCTACTTCACACGCGGGATCGGCTTCTCAGGTTGATCAGTGGCTCGGGGTCCGCGACTCCCTCCGGTAGCGGGCCGGGGTGGTGCGGAGGGCGCGGCGGAAGACCTGGGCGAGGTAGCTGGGGCTGGAGAAGCCGGCGGCGCGGGCGACGCCCGGGATCGGCAGGTCGGTCTCGAGCAGGAGGCGGCGGGCCCGCTCGAGGCGGATCCGCTGGAGCTCGTCGTGGATCGTGTGGCCGACCGTGGCCCGGAAGCGCATCTCCAGGCTTCGCCGCGAGATCAGCCGGTCGGCGACGACGTCGGCCACGCCGATCGGCTCGCCGGCGTGGTTGTGCAGGAAGTGGAGCGCGGCGGCGACCTCCGGGTCGTCGAGCGCGATCACGTCGGTGGACCGCCGGGGGACGACGCGGAGCGCCTCGACCACGAGCCGTGCCGGGCGGGGCCGACGCCTCGGCGGGCGGCAGCCGGCGGCGTGGGCTCGCATCATCCGGTCCAGCATCGCCGCGGCGCGGTAGCCGCCGGCCTCCGCGTTGAGGGCGACGCTCGAGAGCGGCGGGTCGGCGAGCTCGCAGAGGAGCTCGTCGTCGTCCACGCCCACGACCGCGATCTGCTCCGGCACGACGAGCCCCCCGGCGCGGCAGGCCTCCAGGACCTGACGGCCGCGGTCGTCGTCGCAGGCCATCAGCCCCGCGGGCCTCGGCAGGCGGCAGAGCCAGTCGGAGAGGATCGGCTGCTCCCGGCCCCACGACCGGTCGCGGGCCGACCGCGGCGGCTCGTAGACGTGCGGCTCGAAGCCGGCCTCCCGGATCCGGTCGACGAACGCGGCCCGACGGCGGAGCGACCAGACTCGGTCTCCCGTGCCGACATAGGCATGGTTCCGGAACCCCAGCCCCAGGAGGTGCTCCGCGGCCAGCCGCCCGGCCCCCGCGGAATCGGACTCCACCTCGGCGAGATGCCCCAGCGGGTGCTCCGGCCTCATCTCCTCCTCCGCGAGGTCCAGCGCGATCGCCGGCAGCCCGGACTCGAGGATCGCGCGGGCCACGGCCGCCGTCTCCACCCGGGCGATGATCCCGGTCCCCCCCCAGGACTGCATCCGCGGCAGGACCTGCGCGAAGTCCCCGGGGGTGAGGTAGAACCCCCACGGCCCGTGCAGCCGGGCGTACCGGACGATCCCCCGCAGCAGGCCCCGCCCGTAGCCCCGCGAGGTCTCGATCAGGAGCGCCACCTTCGGGATCCGTGACATCGTCGATCCTCCCCCCCGCCGTGTCGCCGTCGCGGCCGTCACCATTCTCGCGGCGAGGCGGAAAGCCCGCCAGGGAGGCCTGCGCAAAACTCGTATTTTATTGCGCGATCGCAATCTGGCGGTGCGGTGCAGCCGGGGGTAGGCTGTCTCCGGTCGGGACACACCGGCTTTCCTCCGAGGGTCGTGAACATGACGTGGGAACAGCGCTGGCATCCTCTGCGCGAGGAGTGGGTCGTCGTCGCGGCCCACCGGAACAACCGCCCGTGGGTGGGCGGGACGCTCGAAGGGCAGGAGAAGGTCATCCCGGAATACGACCCGGGCTGCCCGCTCTGCCCCCGCAATACGCGGGTCAGCGGGGCCACGAACCCGGACTATGCCGGCGTCTTCGTCTTCGACAACGACGCGCCGTGCGTGGGCCCGAAGGCCCCCCGCGACCTGCCGAGGCCGGCCGGCATCTACCGGAACGGCCCGGCCGAGGGGATCGCCCGCGTCGTCTGCTACACCCCCCGGCATGACATGACCCTCGCGGAGCTGGGCGCCGGGCAGGTGGAGGCCCTGCTCGCCTGCTGGCAGGAGCAGTATCGCGACCTCGGCTCGCGTCCCGAGGTCAATCACGTGCTCATGTTCGAGAACAAGGGGGAGGCCGTCGGCGTCTCCAACCCGCACCCGCACTGCCAGATCTACGCCACCAACTTCGTCTTCAAGACGATCGAGAACGAGGCGGCGATCTCGAAACGGTACTGGGGGGAGAACCGGCGGGTCCTGATGGAGGACATCATCGCCTCCGAGCGCGAGGACGGCCGGCGGATCCTGGCCGAGAACGACTCGGCGATCGCCTTCCTGCCCTACTTCGCCCGCTACGCGTACGAGACGTTCGTGGTGCCGAAGCAGCCGCACGGCAGCCTCGCGGACCTCTCGCCCGCGGAGCTCCGGGACTTCTCGAAGGTCCTCCACGAGGTCCAGGTCCGGTTCGACAACCTCTGGAAGATGCCGTTCCCCTACGTGATGGCCCTGCACCAGGCCCCGACCGACGGCAAGGCGCACGAGGGCTTCCATTTCCACATCGAGTTCCATCCGCCCCTGCGGAAGCCGAACCTGCTCAAGTACCTGGCCGGCCCCGAGGTCGGCGGCGGCAGCTTCCTGAGCGACACGTCGCCCGAGGAGAAGGCCGCGGAGCTCCGGGCCGTCCCGCCCGTCCATTACCGGCATGCCGGGGAGGTCGCCGCCCATGCCTGACCTTCGCGAGCAGACGGTAGCCGTGGCCGAATCCGAGGTCGCCGAGTTCCTCGACCGGCTCCGGCAACCCGGCGAGGGCCCCCTCTTCGAAGCGGGCTCGCCGGTCGTCGCGGCCAGGGCGCCGGGGCGGCTCGACGTCATGGGGGGCATCGCCGACTACTCGGGCTCGCTGGTCCTCCAGTGGCCCATCCGCGAGGCCACGCTGGTCGCCGCCCAGGAGTCGGGACGACCGGGCCTGACGATCGTCAGCCGGCCGTCCGACGGCGGGCATCCCGCGCGGCGGCTCGAGATCGACGGTCCGACCACCCGGCTGCTCCTCGACGGCGGCTACGAGGCCGCCCGGCGGTGGCTCGCTCGCGACCCGGAGACGCACTGGGCTTCCTACGTCGTGGGCGTCCTGGCCGTCCTCCACCGCGAGCGCGGCCTGACGCTCGGCGTGGACCGCGGCCTGAAGGTCCTCGTCGAATCGAAGGTCCCGGAGGGGAAGGGGGTCAGCTCGTCCGCGGCGCTCGAGGTCGCCGTGATGCAGGCCGCGACCGGCCTCCTCGATCAAACGATCGAGGGGACCGAGGTGGCCCGGCTCTGCCAGATGGCGGAGAACTTCGTCGTCGGCGCGCCCTGCGGGATCATGGACCAGATGGCCTCCGCCGTCGGCAGGGCGGGCTCCCTGCTGGCGCTTCTTTGCCAGCCGGCCGAGGTGAAGGGGTACGTCGACCTGCCGCCGGCCATCGGCTTCTGGGGGATCGACTCGGGGATACGCCATGCGGTGACCGGCAGCGATTACACCTCGGTGCGCACCGGCGCGTTCATGGGTTACCGGATGATCGCCGAGGCCGCCGGCCTGAAGGCGTCGCCGACCGCCGAGCCGGGCGTGGTGGCGATCGAAGACCCGCGGTGGTCCGGCTTCGTGGCCAACCTCACGCCCGGTGAGTTCGACCGCGAGTTCGCGGCCGGGCTGCCGGCGACGCTCTCCGGCGCGGAGTTCCTGGGGCGTTTCGGCGGCACGACCGATCGGGTGACCCGAGTCGACCCCTCGCGGACCTACGCCGTCCTGAAGCCGACCGCCCACCCGATCGGCGAGCACGCCCGGGTCCGTCGGTTCGCGGAGCTGCTCTCGGGCCGCTGCGACGAGGCGGCCCTCCGCGAGATGGGCGAGCTGATGTTCGGCTCGCACGCGAGCTACTCCTCCTGCGGGCTCGGCTCCGACGGCACCGACCTGCTGGTCGAGATGGTCCGCGAGGCCGGGCCGGCCGCGGGCCTCTACGGCGCCAAGATCACCGGCGGCGGCAGCGGCGGCACGGTCGCCATCCTCGGCCGCGACTCGGCCGGCCCGGCGGTCGCGGAGATCTCACGCCGCTATGCGGAGGAGACCGGCCGCACCCCCTACCTGTTCGAGGGGACCTCGCCGGGCGCCTGCCATTTCGGGGTGAGGCGGTCCGGACGGTGATCGAGGCGCATCGAAGGCATTATGGGCGATCTTATCGATCTAGATGAATATGGCGAGGTGTACGGTGGACGATCCGCTCAACCTGTCGATGTTCCGTGCCTACGACATCCGCACCCCGGCGGCGGGCCTGACGGCGGAGCTGGCCGCGCGGCTGGCTCGGGCGGAGGCGAAGTACTTCCGCGATGATCTCGGGGCCCCCGGCGTCGTCGTGGCGCACGACGCCCGGCGGACGGGGCCGCAGTACCTGACGATCTGCATCGATGCCTTCCGCGCGGCGGGGCTCGAGGTGATCTATCTGCCGGGGGCGTGCTCGACGTCCTATTTCTACGACTCGGCCGTGTGCAATCCGTCGTATGCGGCGGCGATCGTCGGCGCGTCCCACAACCCGTCGGGGGACACCGGGCAGAAGATCCTGGCGCCGGGCGTCGTGCCGATCGCGGAGGGGATCGGGCCGCTGGGTGGGCTCGACCGGATCAAGGAGCTGTACCTCAAGGGCGAGGGCGCGTCGTCGCCGCGGAAGGGGACGCTCCGGATCGAGGAGCGGATCGGCGAGTTCGTCCGCCGGAGCATGGAGCTGGCCGGCGTGGGGCCGGGCGGGCTAAAGGGGGCGAAGGTCTTCCAGGATTATCTCTTCGGCGCCTCGGGGCGGGAGATGATGATGGCCTTCGGCCTGGCCGGGGCGGACCTCGAGCCGATGCACTTCACGCCCGACGGCACCTTCCCGCTGGGCGACCCCAACCCGGTCAAGCTGCCGGTCGTCCGCCCGGGGCTGGAGGCGATGAAGGCCGGCAACTACCAGGTGGGCATGTTCTTCGACGGCGACGGCGACCGCCTGGACATCTACCGGGGGGACGGCACCTACCTGTCGTCGAGCTTCGTCTACGCGGCGGTCCTGCCGGAGATCCGCAGGCGGATCTCGGCGCCGGGGCTCGGGGTCTTCGCCGACCTGAAGTCGAATCCGCTGGCGATCATCGAGATGGCGAAGGCCGGCCTGGCGGTGGACGTCATCCGCAACGGCCACTCGCAGATCAAGGAGAGCCTGAAGCTTGACCCCGCCCGGCTGGGTTCGGTCGAGGAGTCGGCCCATTACTACGAGGCCTTCACCGGTCCGGATGGCGGCCGGTACTGCACCGAGAACACGCTCTACTTCGCCCTCCTGATCGCGAAGACCTGGCGGGACCATCCGGAGCGATTCGACCGGCTGATCGGCATCCAGGCCACGACCGCCCGCCAGCGCGAATGGGGCTACAAGTTCCCGACCGACGAGCAGCGCGCCGCCGCGCTTGAGGCCGTCCGGCTCCATTTCGAGGGCGCCGGGGCGAGATCGCTCGATAGAATGAAGAACGGCATGGACCTGGAGGCGACGCTCCTCCGTCGCGGGCTGCCGTTCGACGTGGACGAGCACACCACGCTGGCGGAGGACTGGATCCAGGTCAGCCAGCGGGTCTCGCAGAGCGAGAACGGCCTGGCGCGGTGGGAAGTCGTAGGGGCCACCGCCGACCTCGTCGGCGCGGCCAAGCGACAGATCGCGGAGTGTGTCCGTCGCTTCGGCGCCGGGGATGAATACCAGGGCTGATCCGGGCGATCGGCCCGAAGGGGAACGAACGACCATGAACGTGCTGGTGACGGGCGGTGCGGGGTACGTGGGCTCTCACGCGGTGAAGCTGCTGGCCCGCGAGGGGCATGACGTCTGGGTCTACGACAACCTCGTGTACGGCCACCGCGCAGCCGTCCCGGCCGGCCGGCTCATCGAGGGGGACCTGCTCGACCGCGACAAGCTCGAGGGCCTCCTCCGCGAGAAGAAGATCGAGGCCGTGATGCACTTCGCGGCCTATGCGTATGTCGGAGAGTCGGTCACGGACCCGGCCAAGTATTACGGCAACAACATCCTGGGCACGCTCTCCCTGATGGAGGCGATGCGAGCGGCGTCGGTCTCGAAGATCGTCTTCTCGAGCACCTGCGCCACCTACGGCGAGCCGGACTCGGTCCCGATCCGCGAGACCCAGGCCCAGCGGCCGATCAACCCCTACGGGTTCACCAAGCTGGTCATCGAGCACGCGCTGGCGGACTACACCCGGGCCTACGGCTGGGGCTACGCGGCGCTCCGGTACTTCAACGCGGCCGGCGCCTCGGCCGACGGCGACATCGGCGAGGATCACGATCCGGAGACGCACCTCATCCCGCTGGTCCTCGACGTGGCCCTCGGCCGTCGCGAGATGGTCACGATCTTCGGCGACAAGTTGCCGACGCCCGACGGCACCTGCATTCGCGACTATATCCACGTCGATGATCTCGCCACGGCGCACCTCGCTGCGCTCAACAAGCTGGGGCAGGGGACCGAGCTGAAGCTCAATCTCGGCACCGGCCGGGGGACGAGCGTGAAGGAGGTCATCGAGGCCTGCCGCAAGGTGACCGGCCATCCGATCCCGGCGGACATCGCCGGCCCCCGCGCCGGCGATCCCCCGGCGCTTGTGGCCGATCCCTCGGCGGCCCTCCAGGCCCTGGGCTGGAAGGCGAAATTCGTCGAGATCACCCCGATCGTCGAGTCCGCCTGGAAGTGGCACAAGGCCCATCCGAAGGGGTATGACGATCGCGGCTGAGCCGTCCCGCCTCCGGCCCTCCTCGCCCCGCCCGGCATGGCACTTGCATTGGGCATCTTGCGTGACGCAAGTTGACGCTGGGCGAGGAGGAACCCGATGCCGAATGCCCCCGGGCGGATGCCCCCTACCGCGATGCCGGGAGAGAAGCCGGTCGCCGAGACGCTCGACACCCAGACGACCGTCCTCTTCTGGATCGCCGGCCTCCTCCTGGCCGGGGCCGCCTGGCTGCTGGCGCCGATCCTGGTCCCGTTCGTCCTGGGGCTCATCCTGGCGATTGCGCTCTCGCCGCTGGCGCGATGGCTGGAAGCGCACGGCCTGAATCGGACCGTCGCGAGCCTGATCTGCCTGGTCCTCGTCACGTGCACCCTGATCGGCACCTCCGGCCTGCTCGTCTACCAGGCCGGGACGATCCTCCAGCAATCCGACAAGTATTTCGACCGCCTCAGCCACCTCATGGCCGACGGCACGAAGGCCGTCGGCGGCGAGCGACTGCTCCGCTCGCTGAAGCTGATCCAGGCCGAGGAGGAGAAGGAGCAGGCCGCCTCGAAGGATGGCGGGCGGGACGAGGCCGGGCCGGCCGCACCCGAGACGGCCGAGGATCCCGGCCCTCCGGACCGCGTCGAGTACTGGGCGCGGTTGATCCGCAACAACATGTCCAGCGTCGGCTCCTGGGCGATGTCCGGGCTGGGTGGCTTCGTGGGGGTGCTCGGCTCCGCGATCATCTGCCTCTCGTTCCTCTTCTACCTGCTCGACGCGCGGGACGAGTTGCTCGAGCGGATCTTCCGGATGCTCGCTTCCCTGGGGCTACGCCCGAGACGGGAAGGGCTGGAGCGGGCGCAGAAGGGGATCACGACGTTCGGGGGCTTCGTGGTCATGGTGTCGCTCTGCGGCTGCCTCGTCATCGGCACGACGGCCTGGCTGCTCGGGCTGCCGCAGCCCTATCTCTGGGGGCTGATCTTCGGCCTGCTCGAGTTCGTCCCCTATTTCGGGCCGATGGTCGGCGGCTCGCTCGTGACCCTGGTGGCGCTCGCCGCCGGGACGGGCTGGTGGCAGCCCGTGACCATGCTCGGCGTCATCCTCGGCTGGCTCACGCTGGAGGGTTACGTGATCTCCCCGCTCGTCTACGGGCGGGCGGTCCACTTCGACCCCGTGATGGTTTTGGTCGCCATCCTCTTCTTCGGCTGGCTCTGGGGCCCGCTCGGCATGATCGCCGCCCTGCCGATGATGGTCATCCTCCGCGAACTCGTGAACATGACGCCGGAGAGCCCCGCGCTCGATGCCCTGCTCGAGCCGCACGAAGAACCATCGGAGGAGGGCGGCCAGGCGTCGCCTCGGGCCGCCGCCGGGCTGGCGTCGTCGACCCGATGATCCGGACGCGATCGCCCCCGCGGGCACCAGAATTGCAACCTTCTCATCCATCGACCTGGATCGGATCCGAGGACACCGAGGAGTTGCAGCACGATGGCCGACTCGAAGGGGACGATCTCCCGCGAGCAACTGATCGAGGCCCTGAACGAGGACCTCGCCCGCGAGTACCAGGCGATCATCGCCTACGTGGTGTACTCGCAGGTCCTGAAGGGGGCCGAGTACATGAACATCGCCGACGAGCTGGTCACGCACGCGAGCGAGGAGCTCGCCCATGCGCTCACGATCGCCAAGCAGATCGACTATCTCGGCGGCATGCCCACGGTCTCGCCGAAGCCGGTGAAGACCTCGGAGGAGGCGAAGGACATGCTCCGCTTCGACCTCGACAACGAGGTCGACACCATCAAGAACTACCGCGAGCGCGTCCGCCAGTGCGAGGCCCTGGGCGAGTATGCCATGGCCGAGGAGATCCGGGAGATCCTCGTCCAGGAGCAGGAGCACCTCATCGACCTGGCCACGGCGCTGGGCGAGGACGTGCCGAAGCTAAGCTGACATTCGGGTTCAGGTTCTGGCCATCGCGACCCCACGCAAGAAGCGCCGCGGCGGCGACGATTCCCCTCAATGAGCGTCGCCGGGGATCGAATATCTCGGGTCAATCGGGAGAGCCGACCGATGCGGTGGAGCATGCATGCTCAGCCCGCGGTCCACTTCATCCCGTTCCCGAGGTATGGGGATTCCATGGTTACGCTTGCTGTCGCCCATCCTGAGATGTCGGTCTTCGGGGTCTTCTTCGTCCTGTTCGTCGTGGCCGGCACGATTGCATGGCATTTCCGCCGCTCGAGGCAGATCCTGGATCGCTGGGCCGACCGGAATGGGTACGAGATCCTGGAGGCCGAGTACCGCCATTTCTTCAAGGGGCCCTTCTTCTGGAGGAGCTCGAAGGACCAGACCGTCTACCGCGTGACGGTCCGGGATAAAACGGGCATTCATAAGGGCTGGGTACGTTGCGGCGGCTGGTGGTTCGGCATCATGACCGACAAGGCCGAGGCCCGCTGGGATGACCCGTTGCCCGAGCGTAAGGTCATGGCCGGCTCACACCGGGATGTGATGTCCGACCGCTGGCTGGACCATTGAGCCCCGGCCCGGATCCGGACTGGATTCGCTCCTCGGCGAGGATTCATTCGGCGATGAGCCGGGCGACCACTCAGGCCAGGACCTCGATCGTAAATCCGCCCGGGGCCTGGAAGTAGAACGTCCAGGATCCGTGCTGACGCGACGGCGGGGGGACGTCGAATCCGTCATCCTTGAGCCGGCGGTTGAGCTCGTCGACCCGAGCCTCGGATTCCTGGATGAAGCCGACGTGGAAGGTGGCGGGATAGCGCACCTCGGTCTCGCCGCCGACCTTCATGTGGGTCAGGGTCAGGACCATGCCGTTGTCATCGCGCAGGAAGGCGATGTTGCTGTTGCCCCCGCCGTCCTGGAGGCCGAAGTAGGTTTGGAGGAAGCTGCGGGCCGCGGTCACGTCCGTCACGGAGAGGTTCAGGTGATTGAGCTTCATGATGGTGCCCCGCGATATCAGGTTCACGACTTGCCCAGTTGGCGTGGTGCGGACCGGGTGCGAATCGGAGGAAGCTGACGGCCGGGCGGTGCAGCCCCCGGGCCGCGGTCGAGCCTCCCTGTCCCGATGGCATTCCCCGTGGCGGCCCCCCTACGACCGGCGGAACGGCCACCATCGCCGTTTCGATTCTCCGGGTTGGTCAAGCGTCGTCGATGTTCCGGCCCGCGTCTTGGGGGGAGGGCTCGAGCCGGCGGAACGTTCCGGGATCGACGTCCGCCGGGCGGGCACCTCTCCTGACGACGCGGCACGACCGAGGAAGTTCGAGAGGGCCTCCGCCAGGCTGTGGGCGTCCCGAAATCGCCTTTCCGGGGCCTTCTCCAGGCATCTCAGGCAGATCGCCTCGATCTCCTCCGGGATCTCCGCGACGAGCTGGTGCGGCGGCACGGGGACGGCGGACTTCACCTGCTGAAGGAGCGCATCCAGTCGCGGGGCCTGGAACGGGGGGCGTCCGGTGAGCAGGACATAGAGGATCGCGCCGAGGGCATGGAGGTCGGTTTGTGGTCCTACTCGATCCAGGTCGCCGGCCGCTTGCTCCGGGGCCATGTACGTCGGGCTGCCCATCAGGCTGCCCGACCGGGTCAGGTCGTCGAGGATGGGCTCCGGCCGGCCCGGGCGTGTGCGTCCCCGCCTCGCGACGTCGAGGAACAGGCGGACGGCGGCCCGCCTGGCCTCCCTGGGCGGCAGCAGGCCGGTCCGCGTGTCGCACTGCCGCCAGAGCTCATCGAGGACCGAATCCTCGGGGCCGTCGGGGCCGCTGATCGGGGCATACTGGGCGCGGAGCTCGGCGGCGAACTGCGAGGCCAGCAGCTCGTCGAGCATGGACGACATATCGATCGTGCAGCAGGCGTCGTGGACCTTCCCCAGGGGGACGGCGAACTTCACGAGCCCGAAGTCGGAGAGGACCGGGACATCCTCTTCCATGAAGAGGACGTTCGCGGGCTTCAGGTCGCGATGGAGCATCCCCCGGCCGTGCGCGTGTCCCAGAGCGAGGGCCAGGGTCCGGGCCAAGCCGGCGGACCATCGGGGAGACAACGGCCGCCCCGAGAGGCGATCGCGGAGGCTACCCCCCGGGGCGAGGTCGATGGCCAGGAACGGATGCCCGCAGACAAGCCCGATGTCGCGCACCTTGATGATGTTGGGATGGTTCAGGCAGGCCATGGCCTCCGCCTCGATCCGGAACCGGGCCAGTTCCTGGAAACCGACCTCGCGGCCATCGATGAGGATGACCTTGAGCGCGAGCCTTTGTCCCGTCGACTCCCTGCGGGCTCGATAGACGACCCCCATGCCGCCTCGCCCGAGCTCGCATTCGACGGCATACCCCGGGATGTCGGGGCAGGATGGGTTCATCTCGCTCCTCCGGGTCGGTCGCCTTGACGCTTCGAATGAACGGTCAAGATGCGTGCGAGCGATGGCCTGGCCGGTGCCACCATGGGACCGGCCATCAAGTCGAGGACGATGTTCACCGGCTTCCTGCGATAAATCCCACATCAGCATACCGGGGCTCATCCCGCGATCCCAGCCGCTCTCCGATCTCCCGTGCTCGGACCCCGGCTTGCCCTGATCGAGGCTTCGCGATACGTTCTGGCCGCCGCGGACGGATCCGCGGGATAAGTCGGCGTGCGCACGGAGGTCCGCGATGGTCCCGGGGCGGGGGGGATGGCTCCGATCGTCGGCCCGGGAGTGGTGGCCGGAAATCCTGGCCGGCGTCCTCGCCTGCGCGACGTTCCTCGGTTGCCTGGGCTCGGTGGAGCTCTGGGGCAAGCGCGAGCAGCGGGCCGCGGCCGAGGCGCTGGACACCGTGGCCAACGGGCACTGGCTCGTCGCCGAGATCCAGGGCCGTCCCCGGCTGGAGAAGCCCCCGCTGCCGCGGTGGACGATCGCCGGGCTGCTCGTGCTGACGGGCCGCCGCGAGGAATGGGTCGTCCGCTTGCCGAGCGCGCTGTCGGGGCTGGCGTGCGTGGCCCTCGTCTACGCCCTGGGGAAGCGGATCGGCGGGCGGCCGCTCGGGCTCGCCTCGGCGATGATCCTGGCGACGACCGGCCTGTTCCTCTCCGAGCTCCGGCAGGCGGGCAACGACGGCCCGCTCGCCGCCTGCACGACGCTGGCGGTCTACGCGGCCTGGCGGCGGATCCGCGACCAGGGCGGTCGCGGCTGGGCGGTGCTCTTCCATGTCGCACTCGGCCTCGGGTTCCTCTGCAAGGGGCCGATCATCCTGATGCTCGTCGGGGTGGCGATCCTCCCCGATCTCGCGCCGACCCGTCGACTGCGGGCCTGTCTCCGGCGGCTCTGGGATCTGCCGGGCGTGCTCGTCTTCCTCGCGCTCGCGGTCGCCTGGCCGGCGCTCGTGCTGGCCGCCGATCCGCAGGCGCTCGGGGTCTGGACGACCGAGATGGGGCAGAAGACCGGGGCCTTGCCGCTGAATCATCAGGAGCGGGGGAGCATCCTCCTGGGGGCACCGCTGATGATCCTGCCGTGGCTGGTCCTTGGCATCGTCGGCGTCACGCTGCCGATCCGGGCCGACCGCGGGCTCGTCCTCCCCTGGCGGCGGGGGGATCCGTGGCTCCCCTGGAGCTGGGCGGTCGGCAACCTCGGGGTGCTCGGCACCTGGGCCGTGGCCAAGCCCAACTACTTCGTCCCGTGCCTGCCGGGCCTCGCGATCCTGGCGGGCATGGCCTGGATCCGGCTGGATGCCCTGGCGCGGGCGGTCGTGCCGACCGCTGCCTCGAGGCGGGCCCGCCGCCTCCTCGGGATCCAGTGGTGGCTCCTGGCGGTCGCGGGACTCGTGGCCGCGGCGGCCTGCCGCAGGGCCCTCGCGGCGACTCCGCTCGGCTGGCTCGCCCTGCTCGCGGCCATTCCGCCCTTCGCGGCGGCCCTCGGGGCGTGGTGTCAGAGGCGTGGCCTGGGCGCCGCCTCGCTCCTTCCCGCCGCCGCCGCGGGGGCGGCCGGCGTGCTGATCGGGTATGGGATCCTGGCACCCATCGACAATCCGGAGCGGGGCCATCGCCGACTGGCGGAGCAGATCGCCCGCCTGGCGCCGGCCGGCACGGGGACGAACGCGTCGTCTCTCCGCTTCTTCCACGAGATCGACGAGGGGCTCTGGTTCTACCTGAGCGATCGGGAACTCGCCCCCGTCCCGGGAAGCCAGCCCCGCTACAGCGACAGCCATGACAAGCTCGGCAACGCCCTCAGCGCCGGGACCTCGCGGCAGGCTGCCGCCGAAGTCGCGGCTCGGTTCGAAGAGCGGCAGCGGCAGCTCCTCCGCGACTGGGTCGATCATCCCCGCCGCGATGCCGATGCCTCCCACCTCCTGATCCGTGTCCCCCTCCTGCAGCGCTGGTCGCCGGACCTGGCGGGCCGCGTGACGCCCCTCCTCCGCGAAGAGAACCGCAAACGCACCCCCCTGGCTCTCCTCAGAGTGGATGCCATCCCCGCGCGAGTCGCCGACGCGATTCGCTGAGCCCGGTCTCCCTTGCCCATCCCGCAGACCTTGCCGCTATGGGCGTTCGAAAGGCCCCGAGATCCTGCCGAACCTTCCTGTGGGAGGAGTCGCGCGGGACCTTCCTGGCCTGTCGATCGCGTGGTTTCGAGAAGATGGGAAGTATGAAACATGGGTAATTTTCCGATTACGCCGGTTGTGTGGCTATCTTGATTTGCGTGGATTATCCATTTTTACTGACCCCGTCAACCGGCCCTTGTCTTGTCGTAAAGTGTTGTGACAAAAGGTGAAGCGCGTTCAAGGGCGGGCACTCGGATGACGATACAAACAGTGCCTCAGCATGGTAGACCCATGCGGAGGACTCGGGAGCACCAAACTGGTGGCACCGACTTGCGGGGAGGCGGAGACGCCTCGGGACCCGGGAAGTCCTCAACCGTGGGATCGGAGCCATGGACGACCGAAGAGAAGCAGGGACGAGCGCAAAGGCCGGCCGGCCACGCCGCCCTCGAACTTACGTTAGCCTAGGAGAGTATTCTCCCATGTTGAAGCCCTTGACCTTGAGCCTCAGCCTTGCCGTCGCTCTGGGGTTCACCAGCGTGTGCATGGCGGATGGTTGTTCCACGTGCGGCCTGGCTTCCCCTCAGGGTGGGCCGATCGCCAGCGCCCAGGGCCCGGTGACCGTCGGTGAGTGCGGCGACACCGGCCACAAGAAGTGCAGCCTGCTGAGCGGCCTGCACGACAAGTTCAGCGGCGTGGGCTGCAAGCTTGGCGACCTGCACGGCAAGCTGAAGAGCGCCCTTCACCCGCCCGTCACCTACGAGTGGGTCCTGAAGAAGAAGCGGCTCTGGGGTCACAAGAGCGGCTGCGGCGACACCGGTTGTGACACCTGCGGCTCCCCGGCCGTCTACCCGACGAGCCAGGTTGCCCCGTCCGGCCAGGGTGGGTATGCCGCCCCGTCCGGCCAGGGTGGATATGCCGCCCCGGCTGCGGCTCCCCAGGCGGCCCCCGTCTACGGCGCCGGCCAGCACGCCTTCAAGGCCGTGAAGCCCGCCCCGACGATCGCCTCGGTCCCCGCCGAGATGACCCCGGCCGTCGCCGGTGAAGAAGCTCCCCCGGCTCCGGAAGTCAACCAGAGCGGGCTGCTCCTGCCGACCCCCGCCGGGAACTGATCGATCCCGCGGACCACGCCATACTTCCCGGCCGAGAGGGTGAATCGGGATTCGTCCCGGAGCCCCTCCGGCCGGTCAACTTCACGGCCCCCGCGATGCCCTCGGGTATCGCGGGGGCAGTGTTGCATTTCGAACCGGGTCGCCGGGTCGCTCCGCCGTTCGTGACCCCATCACTCCGCCACCCCGCGATTGACAGAAGGCGGCGATTGTGGATAACTCTCTCGCCGCCGACGGCATCGGACGGGGCCTCCAGGGATGGGCGTGTCGTCCGGGGCGTCTGGCAGTTGGCTGTCGTCCGGAGGAGGATGGATGCGGAGCTTCACCTGGCTGCCTCTCGGCCCGGTCGCGGACGGAATCCGCCCCTGGCTCGACGCCTATCGTCGCCAGTCGGCGGGCCGGCGGAGGGCGGTCCGATGGGGGATCGCCGGCGCGATCGGCGCGGTGGCGGCGGTCGTCGCCCTGGTGAGCGCCCCGTCGCTGGGCACGCCCGGGACCTCGTACCTGGGCATGGGCCGGCGGTTCGCCCCCCATGACCTCAGCAAGGTCGGCCACGCCCTGGATCGCAAGCAGATCGCCTACCAGATCGACGACCAGCGGCGCGTGGCCGTCCCCACCTCGCAGCGCGAGGCGGCCGAGGCGCTGATCGCCAAGCTGGACCTCGGCCCGCGGCTCCCCGGCGAGATCCGCGACCAGGCCCCGGCGCCGGGCCTCTTCGACCCCCTCTCGGAGCGGGAGGCACGCGAGCACCGCCAGCGCGAGCAGATGCTCGAGGCGATGCTCGTCGAGCTCGAGGGGATCGTCGGCGCCTTCGTGCGGATCGAGACGCCACGACCTCGCCTCGGCTTCCAGCCTCCGGAGCGATCCTCGGCGTTCGTCCGCCTGGAGACCGAAGGAGACCGGCCGCTCCCCTTCCAGACCGTGCAGTCGATCGCGACCTACGTGACCGGCTTCGACCGGAGCATCGCGCCGGAATCGATCACCGTGGTGGACCGCCGCGGCCACAAGTATCTCGACGCCGCCAATCCCTCGCTGGGCGTCCTGTCGAAGAACCTCGCCGAGGAGGAGCGGCTGAAGAGCGAGATCCTCGACGAGCTCGACTGGATCAAGGGGGTGGGCATCTCGGTCCAGCTCCCCGAGGCGGCCGAGGCCGAGCCCCGGCCCCAGGAGCGGCCCGCGGGAGACGGCACGAAGGCCCCCGAGGCCGCCGGCCCCTCGATCGTCATCAATCGGCCGATGGAGATCGCCGAGCCGCCGCCCCCCGCCCGGTCGATCCCGAAGCCGCTGCCGTCCCCGCCGCGGCCCGAACGGGAGCGAGGCCGCATCTGGGTGAAGGTGCCGCGGAGCTACTATTACCAGGTGATCATGCTGCCGGGCCACAAGGAGCCCTCCCCGGACGAGCTGCAGAAGCTCGTCATCAAGACCGAGGAGCTGGTGCGGACGGGGATCGCCGCCGTCGTCCCCCTGAGCGGGCCGGAGGCCTGGCAGGCGACGATCAGCGTGATCCCCGACGAGCTCCCCGCGGCGGTCACGCCGATGCCCGCCGCCGAGCCCCGGCCGATCGCCGCGAGCTGGGGCGTCATCGGCGCCGCGGCGGCCCTGATCGCGACCGTCGCGGCGGCTGTCGCCTGGGGCCTCTGGACCGGACTCCGCCCGGCGGCCCGGCGCGAGGCCGCCCCGCGGGGCGTGCGATACCACCGAGGCTCCGCGGCCAGCCCCGGGCCGTCGGAGCGGGTCCGCGAATTCGTCCGGCTCAATCCCGAATCGGCCGTGAGCGTCCTGGAGCGATGGACCAGCCAGGGAGGCCAGACCCCATGACGACCCTGACCGCGAAGGCCGTCCCCCCCGAGGGGGCGACGGTCGCGAACGCCCTCGATTCCCCGTCGTCGGCCGTCGCGACCGAGGAGATCCCGCCGCTCCGGAAGGCGGCGATCGTCCTGGTCAGCCTCGAGCAGTCGCTCGCCTCCCAGTTGCTCCAGTACCTCGACCGCGCGGCGGTGGAGGCGGTCACCTGGGAGATCGCCCGGCTCGAGCGGATCGACCCCGCGGAGCAGGAGGCCGTCCTCGAGGAGTTCCTCGGCCAGGGCCTCCGCCGGCTCTGCTTCGTCTTCGAGGACCTCCTGCGGATGGAGGATCGGGACGTCCGCGGCGGCTACCACGAGGAGGACCTGGCCACCTGGGCTCTCGCCATCGCCGGCGCGGCGCCTCCGGTCCGCGCCAAGGTCTTCGGCGCGCTCGATCCCGGATCGGCCGCGTCGCTCCGTGCCCACCTCGAATCCATGGGCCCGTTCCGCCTCTCCGAGGCCGAGGCCGCCCAGGCCGACCTCGCCGAGCGCTTCCGCCGGCTCCACGACCAGGGCTCCGTCCGCCTTCCCGACCCGAGCGGCCGCGACGAGGTCCTCGTCTAACCGTGCGGCCCGCCGGCCGCACCCCGGGAGCAGGAGGCTCCTCATGCCCAAGACACCCGGACGGATCATCCTTGTCTGCCTCGCGACCGCGTCTCTGGTGATCGCGACCGTGTCGTCCGCCGGGGCGCAGGACCACGAACCAGTCCGCGTGCCGCCCCCCTCGGGACGTCTCGCCGGCCTCGGGTTCTCCTCGGCAGCGTCTACCCCGGATGCGTCCTCGTCGGCCTCGAGCCGCGGGAGCTGGTGGCTGGGGACCTCCGGCATCGCCCTGGCCCTCGCCGCCTGCGGTGCCGCCGCGGTCGCGGCTCGCCGGTATCGGCCGCCGGGATCGACGGCCGCGGTCGGCGTCGTCGGCAAGGTGAGCCTCTCCCCCAGGCATTCCATCGTCCTCGTCCGGGCCGGCTCGCGCGTCCTCCTGGTGGGCACCGGTCCCCAGGGCGCGCCGTCGCTGCTCGGCGAGCTCGAGGGCGAGGCGATCGACCCGACCGGGGACACTCCGCACCGACCGGGAGGCGACGAATGACCGATCCGGAACGCCCTCCTCGTCGCCACGCCCTGGCCGCCGGACTGGCCGCGCTGGTGATCCTCGCCGCCGGCGGGGGGGCGTCGTCCGCCCAGTCCCCTGGCGACCCCGACGAACGCCCCTCGATCTACGGCTTCGACCGGCCGAAGTTCGATGCCGAGGTCCTCAAGGCCGAGGCCGAGGCCGTCCACCCCGCTCCGCCGAACGCGCCGCCGGCCTCGGTGTCGAGTCCGCCCGCGAGCGAGGAGCCGGCCTCGCCGCGGTCCTCGCCGCTCCCCGACGCCAGGGATGCGATGCGGACGGCGTCCACGATGGCCCTCTACGGGGTCATCTGGCTGGCCCCCATGGGCGTCCTGATGCTCACGGCCTTCGTCCGGATCGAGATCGTCCTGGTCCTCCTCCGGCAGGCGATGGGGAGCCCGCAGGTCCCCAGCAACCAGGTGCTCATGGTCCTGTCTCTGCTGCTGACGGCGCTCGTGATGCGGCCGGTCGGCGAGCGGGTTTACCACGAGGCCGTCGTCCCCTTCCAGGCGGGCAAGTCCACGCCAACCGAGGCCTGGAAGGCCGGCTCCGCGCCGATCAAGGGATTCATGGTGGACCAGATCGTGAGGACGAAGCACACCGATTATCTGTGGACCCTCTATCATCACGCATATCCCCCGTCACCCGGACGGGTCGAGCCCCAGTACGGCCACGAGTTCCCGTTCCGGGTCGTCGCGCCGGCGTATCTGCTCAGCGAGCTGACCACCGCGCTGGTCATGGGCTTCTACCTCTACCTGCCGTTCCTGGTGATCGACCTGGCGGTCTCCGCCGTGCTGGCGGCGATGGGCCTGTACATGCTGCCGCCGACCCTCGTCGCCATGCCCGTGAAGATGATCGTCTTCGTGCTCGCCGACGGCTGGCTCCTCGTCTCGAGCATGCTCCTGTCGAGCTTCGCCGGCCCGTCCGGATAGGATGGAGAAAGGGTCGACCATGGATCTGAGTCATGTGATCGACTGGACGCGCGAGGCGCTGCGGATGAGCCTCCTGCTGGGCGGCCCGCTGCTCGCCGCGGCGCTCGTCGTGGGCCTGGCCGTGAACATCCTCCAAACGCTCACCCAGTTGCACGAGCCGGTCGTCGGCCTGGTCCCGCGGCTGGCGGCCGTGCTGCTGGTGCTGCTGCTGATCCTGCCCTGGATGGTGGGCCGCTGGATCGAGTTCACCACCGACCTCATCGGCCGCATCCCCTATCTGATGTAAACCTTAGACGAAACCCGGGGGCGCAGGGGACGCGGGGGAGAAGGGCAGGGGATTTTTTGGGGGGGGCGTTGGACGCCATCTCGCTGGACGCGAACTGGATTGGCCTGCACGGTCCCGCCGGGATCCTGATCGTGGCGCGGGTCGCGGGCCTCTGCGCGACGGCCCCGCTGACGGCGATATCGGGCGTGGACGTGCGGTTCAAGCTCCTGCTCGCGGTGATGCTCGGCGTCGTCCTGATCCCGGTCCTCGAGCCGACGATCGGCCCGACGCCGACCGGTCCGGCCCTGGCGTGGGCGGCGATCCTGGAGGCCGTGTTCGGCGCCCTGCTCGGGCTCTCCGCCGGGCTCATCGTGGCCGGTGCCCGTCAGGCCGGCGATCTCGTCGCGGCCCAGGCGGGACTGTCCGCGGCGACGCTCTTCAATCCGGAGACGGGGGAGGAGTCCTCCGCGCTCGGGCATCTCTACGGCCTGATCGCGCTGGGCGTCTTCCTGGGGATGCAGGGCCCGCTCGTCCTGGTCGCGGCGGTCGCGGAGAGCTATCGCGTCGTCCCGGCCGGCGGCTTCCTCCTCGATGCGGCCTCGGCCTCTCAGGTCTTCGCCCAGGTGGGCGGAGCCCTTGCGCTGTCGCTCCGCGCCGCCGCCCCCGCGGCGATCGCGCTGGCGATCGCCGGCCTGGCCATGGGCTGGATCGGCCGGCTCGCCCCCGCGATACCCGTGCTGGCGATGTCCCTGCCGCTCCGATCGCTCCTGGGAATCGTCCTCGTCATCCTGTCACTTGGGGCACTCGTCGCCACGCTTTCGCAGGCATGGGCCGGCTGGCCGTGGGGAGGCGGTGGATCATGATGAAAAACATGGACATCCAGTTCATTCCAAAATTCTCTGGTTCTCTCTCCTCATCCCGTTTGCCTTCCGAATTTTCCTGGACAGGGCGGTCACGGTGCGTCCGCGCTGCGCTTGACACACCCTACAAAAGAACCTTCCCCGTTCCCTCTTCTCTTCCCCTTCTTCTCCGTGTCCTCTGTGCCTCTGTGGTTCGTTCCCCGGGTTTTTCCTGATGTCCGAAGATCGCACCCAGCCCGCGTCGACGCGTCGTCGCCAGCTCGCCCGCGAGCAGGGCCAGGTCGCGCACAGCCCCGAGCTGACGGCCGCGGCCGGCTGGCTGGTGGCGGTCGTCCTGCTGGGCTCGTGGGGTGGTGAGCTCGTTCGGAGCCTGGCGACCCTGACTCGCCGTCCGCTGCACGCGGTGCCGATCGCGGCGGACGCCGTGCAGCTCGTGGCCGACCTGCGGGCCGCCGCGGCGGCGATCGCGGCGCCGCTGGCGGTCCTCATGATGGGGTTTGCCCTCGGTGCCGTGGCCGCCCATCAGGCCCAGGTGCGGGGATTGTGGGCCCCCTCGCTGCTGGCCCCCGATCTCTCGCGGCTCTGGTCCGTGGGCCGCGGCGGCGGGCTCGGCGCGGGGCTCGAGCGGATCGCCTGGGCGACGGTCAAGGCGGTGGTCCTGGTGGCGGTCTCGGCCTGGGCGATCCGGTCCGAGTGGGTCGAGCTGCGGCGGCTTGGACTGCTGGACTCCGCGACCCTCGCCTCGGCGTCGGGACGAGTGATCCTCTGGCCGCTCGGGGTGCTCGCCGCGGTGATGGTCGCCGTCGGCCTGGCGGACCTGGGTTTGAAGATGGCCCGGTTCGAGGCGATGTTGCGGACCACGCCCGATGAACATCGCGAGGACCAGAAGGCGCTGGAAGGGGACCTCTCCCTGCGGGCGAGGCGCCGACGGATGGCGCGGGCCTGGCGCGGCGACGCCCCCGAGCTGCTGGCCGGCGCCACGCTGATCGTCACGGGTGCCAACGGCCTGACCATCATCCTCGGCGGCGGCCCGCCCCCCCGCCGCGTGAACGTCCGCTCGGCGGCCAAGGGCGCGACCGGCTTTCAGCTTCGTCTCACCAATCGCACCGCGCGGATCCCCGAGATCGAGGCACCCGCCCTGTCACTCCGACTTGGCCCCTTTGCGGCCAACGCACCCGGCGCACCGGAGTCGCTCCCCGCCGACCTGATCGCCGCCCTCGCCGACGCCTGGCCGGTCGCAGCCTCCGAAAGACGGCCTGGCGGATTGCCTTGATCCCGAGGCCGTCCTCTCGGCCGTAGGCCGGTCAGTTGACCGGGGACCGGCCGCCACTGAGGCTACTCGACGAGGCGAGGAAGAGGGATGATGGAGGCAGAGCGGATGGGATCGATTCGAGGGAGGTGAGACGATGACGAGGACGATCGGGCAGGCGGCGACGGTGAGCGCTCCGGTACGGCCGCGGCGGATGACGGTGGCGGAGTATCAGGAGCTGATCGAGTCGGGCATCATCGACGAGAAGGCGCCCGTGGTGCTGATCGAGGGGAGGATCGTCGGGAAGATGACGAAGGGGACGAGGCACAGCGCATCCGTCGGCAAGGTGAAGGACGCGATCGCCGCGGCGACGGGGCCGGGCTGGGTCGTGCGGGTCGAGGCGCCCGTCGTCCTGCCCGGCCGGGACAGCGAGCCGGAGCCGGACGTCGCCGTCGTGCGGGGCGTCCACGATGACTACGAGGGGCGCGACCCGGAGCCCGCGGACGTCGCCCTTGTCGTGGAGGTCGCGGACTCATCGCTGAAGGCCGACCGGGAGCTTTCCGAGACTTATCTGGGTGGCGGCTTGTCGGTCTACTGGATCGTGAACATCCCCGATCGCCGGCTGGAGGTCTACCGCTCTGGTGCTGAGGTCGAGGTCCTCGCCGAGGGCCAGGCCGTGGAGCTGGCGCTGGATGGGAAGCTCGTCGCCCGGATCGCCGTGGTGGACCTGTTGCCGCGGCGGCCGAAGTCGCTAACGTAGCGTGATGATGACGTCGCCCTTCGAAACCTCAGGGCGGCCGCTCCGACTTCAACCTGACGATCGGCTGCGTCAATCCGGGCGGATCACCCCACCAGAAAGGGGGTCCTCGAACCCATGGACGTCTCCACGCTCTTCTTCGTCCTCGTCTTGGCGTTCGGGATGGTCTACGCCAGCCTGGGGAACTATCTCTATCTCTTCAAGGTCCTCCCCGCACTTTCGCGCGCCGGGCTTGATGGTTCGCAGAAGCTCCTACCGTCGCAACAACTGGAGCAGATCGATCAGTATCTCGCCCGATTCCCGGCGGATGCCCCGCGACCGTGGTTCCACGGCCTGCTTTCGCATTTCCGCCTGATCTCGACCGTGCTGGTGATCCTGACGCTCCTGATCCTGTTCACGTTCATCCTGGGATCTCCCGATTTCGCGAGGCGTTAGGCGGACCGCTACACCTTTCCTCCAGCCGAGAAGCGGTCGGGAAGAAGCAACGCGTGAACTACCAAATCCGAGTGACGCCGTAGGCGTCGAACTTCTCATCCGCGCTGATAATCGGGATGCCCTCGACGATCGCCTGGGCGATGAGCAGGCCGTCGAACGGGTCCTTGTGGTGGAAGGGCATCGTGGTCAGGACGGCGGTGTGCCGAGGATCGTCGAGCACGAACCAGAGAAAGGTGTGGGTGTCGAGGAGCAGCCTCACGGCATGTAATCCTCGAGGTCCTTCAGGTGTTCGTCATCTTCCTCAAGGATCACCAGCTTCCCCTTCGCGCTGCCCGGCTGCCGGGGCTTGTGCCGTGCCGGCCCCGACTGTCCCACCAGTCTGGCGACAGTCTTCTGACCATCCGAGATGATGACCTCCTCGCCGGGGGCGAGCTGGTCGATGAGTTGGGGTAGCTTCGCCTGGGCTTCCTCGATGGTGATGGTCGTCATGATTCTCGCCTCTTAGGGCCTGGATTCCTGTGTTGATGTTCCGTCAACGACTCACAGAGGACAAGTGCAGATTGTCTTCAGGTCAGGTCTCACAGCCCATCGATCCGGATCATCTGAGCACGTACCGAATGCCGCGACCATCACGTCCCGATGAACTCCACGTACAGGCGTCCCCCGTCCCGATCCACCCAGATCCGCCGCAAGCCCTCGTTGTCGTCGAAGTAGAGCTCCGACAGCGCCTCGATCCGGTCGTGGTCCCACCAGCTTGGGAACCCGTAGCGGACCATCGTCGGCTTCTCGCCCGGGGCGGGCGTCTTCAGGCCCTTTGTCTTGATGAGCGTCTTGAGGTAAGTGTCGTCGACCGGTGAGAGGACCCAGGCGAAGCTCGGGTCCATCCCGAAACGATCGCCGTAGAAGTGCACGATCTTGACCGCCGGAGGGGGCGGGGCACCGTAGAGGCCCTGAAGCACCTCGGTCGGAGAAAGCGATCCGGAACAGCCCGAGTGAAGCAGGACTCCGACCGCGGCAAGGACGTGAAACTTCGGAACCATCGGGACGGCCCCCCGTGCGAAGACGATCGCTGGATCGCAATCCGGTTGAGCTTTGTGGTGCAAAGCTTGTTTCGTCAAGGGCGGGTGGGACGGAAAGCTGCTCGGAGGCGGGATGCCCGCGGTCAGGCTCTCCGAATTCTGAGGCCCGGCCATTCGGGTTAGACGTCGGGATTTCGCCAGTTTCGGCGGGAACAATCTTCGTGAAATCGCGACGTCTAGCGACGGAAAACGTGAAACATGGCGCACTGTCTAGAATAGGGGCATCGTGTCGCGGTGAGGATGTGCGCCGGGATCGGCCCTGAAATCCAGGAGAGTGAAGGTCTCACGATGAAGTGTGGCCTGAAGGCCCCTGATTTCTGACAACGCTCCGGCTGGCGAACGACGCGAAGAACGGGCGCCATCGCCCTGAAATTCGGGGGGTGAAGCTGGTTTTTTCTGATTTAAAGTGAATTGCACCAAAGATTTGCAGCGATATGTCGGAAATCGGCTCGCGACGAACGGACCCAATTTCGGGGCGTCCGGGTGGCTGTGGTGGGGCATCGCGGGGCGCCGTGGCCGGGGATCGAACCTTGGCCGGCGGGACGGCTTGCCTCTCCGTGGTGTCGGTGCGTTTCCCCCAGGGCAATCCCACGGCATCGTTGCGACCACGGTCGAGCACTCCTGGACCGGAACCTCGGTTTCTTGAGACGGCACCATCAAAGCCAATCCGAAAATCGATCGTAAAGTATTTTGAAATAGAAAGTTAAAGGGCTGAGCGGGGTTTCGCCCCGGCGACGATCAAAGCCAATCGGGCTCCAGGGTCGCCGCCCGGCCGCACCCCTCGCCGATTGCATGCCATTCGCTCTGGACACCTCGGGCCGGTGGCGGTATGGTCCCCGCACACTTCCGAGTCGAGCCGATTCACGGCTGCATTGAGAGACGTTGAGCGGACGAGACAGCCCGGTGCGAGCCGGGGCGAAGGCGACGCTGCCGATCCGGGCAGGGTGGGCTTGGGGAGGATCCGCAAGGATCCGCTCCCGGTGTCCTGCTGGCCCGACCATGTCGGCATCGTCGGGGGCAGGAACGCGGAGGGGGACGGATGCCAGGCACGAGTTCGAGCCCGCTCGCTTCCGGGTGGCGGCATGCCTCCGGATTCGTGATGCCGATCGTGATCGTCGGCGCCATCCTCGTGTTCGTGGTGCCGATCCCGCCGGCCGTGCTCGACGTCCTCCTCTCGGCCAACCTGACGCTCGCCGTGGTGGTCCTGCTGACCACGCTGGCGATCCGGACGCCCCAGGAATTCAGCGCCTTCCCGACCATCCTCCTGACGACGACATTGACCCGGCTGGTGCTCAACGTGGCGACGACCCGGCTGGTGTTGACCGGCGGCGGCGAGCTCGGGGTGGACGCGGCCGGCGGCGTGATCCGGTCGTTCGGCGAGTTCGTCGCGGGGGACCAGGTGCTCGTCGGCGTGATCCTGTTCTCGATCCTGGTCGTCATCCAGTTCGTCGTGATCACCCGCGGGGCCACCCGGATCAGCGAGGTCGCCGCGCGGTTCATGCTCGACGGGCTCCCCGGCCGGCAGATGGCGATCGACGCCGACCTGCACGCCGGGCTCATCGACCAGCACCAGGCCCACGAGCGCCGGGACGAGGTCTACCGCCAGGCGGATTTCTTCGGGGCGATGGACGGGGCTGGCAAGTTCGTCCGCGGCGACGCCATCGCGGGCGTCGTCATCCTGATGGTGAACATCTGCGGCGGCCTCTTCCTGGGCGTCTTCCAGTATGGGATGGGCTTCGCCGACGCGGTGAACGTCTTCACCAAGCTGACGATCGGCGACGGCCTGGTGAGCCAGGTGCCGGCGTTCCTGATCTCGCTGGCGGCCGGCCTGATCGTCACCCGGTCGTCGTCCTCCACGGACCTGGGCCGCGACGTGACCGGGCAGCTCTTCCGCGATCGGAAAGTGCTGGGAACGGCGGCCGTCTTCCTGGGGCTGCTCGCCTTCACGCCGCTGCCCAAGGCCCCGCTGCTGACGCTGGCCGGGGCCCTCGGCGCCGGGGCCGTCCTGATGGGGAGACGTGGTGGGGAGGACGTCGCGGAGGAGGCGGCGGTCGTGGACAGGCCGGGCCAGGTTCAGGGTCCCGACCGTCGCGTCGACGGGGGCCACTCGCCGATCGCCGGGCCCCGGCACGCGGCCGAGCCGTCGGGGGCCGTCGCGCCCACGTCGAGCATCGAGGGGATGGAGGACCTGCTGCACGTCGACCCGCTCGAGCTGGAGATCGGCTACCGGCTGATCGGCCTGGCGGATCCGACGCGTGGGGGCGACCTCCTGGAGCGGCTGCGGACCGTCCGCCAGCGGATGGCCCGCGAGCTCGGCCTGATCATCCCTCAGGTCCGGATCCACGACGAGATCGGGCTGACGCCGCATGAATACCGGGTGAAGATCCGGGGCGCGATCGCGGGGCAGGGGACCGCGCACGCGGGGCGGCTGCTGGCGGTGCCGCCGGCGGGGCTGGTGGACCGGCCCGACGGCCGCGACGGCATCGACCCGATCACCGGCCAGGCCGCGGTCTGGATCCACGCCGACGGCCGCGAGGTCGCGGAGCTCGCCGGCTGCCGGATCCTGGAGTCCTCGGCGGTGGTCTCGGGGCACTTCGGCGAGATCATCCGCAACCACGCCGACGAGCTGCTGACCCGCGAGCAGGTGGACCGCCTGCTCGATCGCGTCCGCGCCACGGCGCCGTCGCTGGTGGCCGAGGTCGTCCCCAGCCTGCTCCGCCCCGGCGAGCTCCAGCGGGTGCTCCAGAACCTGCTCCGGGAGCGGGTGAGCATCCGCGACCTGGAGACGATCCTCGAGACCCTGGCCGCCCACGCCGGCCGGACCCGCGACGTGGAGGTGCTCACGGAGCACGTCCGCCAGGGGCTGGCCCGACAGATCACCGAGAGCCATCGCGGCGGCGACGGCCGGCTCCGGGTGGTCACGCTCTCGAAGCCGCTGGACGTGAGGCTCTCCGAGGCCGGCGGCGAGGCCGACACCCGGCCGGCCGAGGCCCTGGGCGAGGAGATGACGCGGAGCGTCGTCCGCGCGGTGGCGATGGCGGTGGCCACGCTGGTGGACGCCGGGCTGCCGCCGGTCATCCTCACGTCGGCCGCGGCCCGCCCGGTGCTCAAGGACCTGACCCGCGCCGACCTGCCGCGGCTGGTCGTCCTCAGCCAGCGCGAGATCCCCCGGGATACGCCCGTGGAGATCCTCGGCAGCGTGATCGAGGAGGACGCGGATGACGAGGCGGAGGCCGCCCCCGGCGAGGCCACGGCCCCCGGGCGTCGGCCGTCGCCCCGCCGCGACCGCGACCGCGAGCCCGAGATCGTGACCTCCTTCTCCACGACCGAGGCCCTGGCCTGAAACCGTAACCGCGAGGTCCGTGAATGTCGACGGCGGCGAGAATCTACCGGGCACGAACGATGCGGGAGGCGCTGGCACGCGTCCGCCGGGACCTCGGCGGCGATGCCGTGATCCTCGCCTCGCGCTCGGTCCGCCGCCGCCGGATGTTCGGCCTGGGGGATCGCGAGCTGATCGAGGTGCGCGCCTCCGCGACCATGCCCTCATCGGCCGCGGCCATCGACGTCGAGACGCCGACGGCCCCGCGGGAGCCCGGGCTCCGCGACCGGTCCGCGGGCCTCTCCGCGACCGCGCAGGCGCGGCTCGGCGAGGAGCTCAGCCGGCTGCACGAGCGGGTGGACGCCCTCAGCCGGATGGGCCGGATCGACCACCTGATCCCGGACCTGCCCGGCCCCCTCGTCGGCCCTTACGCCAGGCTCATCGAGGCCGAGGTGCCCGAGGCCCTGGCCCGGCGGATCGTCGCGGCCGTCTCCGAATCGCTCGAGCCGCATCAGTTCCTGGATCCTCGGGAGGTCGACGCGGCCCTCCGCGAGGCCGTTGCACTCTGCATCCCGGTCGCCCCGCCGATCCGGGCCGTGAGGGGGACCCGCCGCGTCGTGGCCCTGGTCGGCCCGACGGGCGTGGGCAAGACGACGACGGTGGCCAAGCTCGCGGCCGACTTCAAGCTGGTCCACGGGCTGTCGGTCGGGCTGGTGACCCTGGATACCTACCGGATCGCGGCCGTCGAGCAACTCCGGACGTACGCGGAGATCATCGACGTCCCGCTCGCGGTGGCCAACGACCCCGCGGAGATGGAGCGGGCCTTCGACGAGCTCGGCGCGGTGGACATCGCCTTCATCGACACGGCCGGCCGGAGCCCGCGGGACGAGGTGAAGATCCGTGAGCTGGGCGAATTCATGGAGCGGGCGCGGCCGGACGAGGTGCACCTGGTCCTGAGCGCGGGGGCGGGCGAGCGGACGCTCCACGCCGCGGCCGAGCGGTTCTCCCGGGTGCGGGCCGATCGCCTGATTCTGACCAAGCTCGACGAGGCGGAGGGCCTGGGCGCCGCGCTCGGGCTCCTCGGCCGCTCGAACCTCCCGGTGAGCTACCTCACCACCGGCCAGGCCGTCCCCGACGACATCGAGCCGGCCGACCGCATGCGGCTGGCGAGCCTGGTCCTCGGCATGGAGGGGATCCGATGACCCGGTCGAGAGGTCGGTTGCGTAAGGGCCCCCGGAGCATGTACCGGGCGAGCGGGAATTCGGAATCCGGCTCTCCCCCTTACCAAGGGGGAGTTGGAGGGGGTGGATGGTGCTTGCCGAGGCGATCGAGGATCACCCCCCTGAATCCCCCCTTGGTAAGGGGGGAAGCAAGATGGATCACTACCCCGATCCCCTCGCCGGAAGGGAGGCGACGTGTCCGATCAGGCGGATAACCTGCGGCAGCTCGTCCGGGCCCATCGGCAATGGAAGCAGCCGGGCAGGCCGAGGCAGGCCGCCGGCACGGGCCTGCCGGCGGGGTGCCCCGGCGGCGAGCCCCGGCGCGGTAGCTGGCTCGCCCGGGCCGCGCGACGGGCCCTCGGGCTGGCCACGTGATCGGAGCAACACGAGCGGGGCCCCCGCGGCACGTCGAGGCGCGGGCTCCAGGGATTTCGCGAGCGAGGAAAGGAGGACGGACGTGGAGTTCACGATTTCTCGGTCGGGAGGGTAGTGCGGCTCAAGCGGGTTGGGACGACGATCCGATAATCGAATAGGTTGGAGTTCCCTGGATGGCGTGAGGGATCAGGGCGATCGCCGGGTGCCGGCACGGGCGGCAAGGCATCGCGGCGCGGTGGGGACGCGGCGGTTCGCCGGCGATCGGCGATCTCGCGGGCGGCCCGTCCGCTCTCCCTGGACACATGGATGTGACGCCTCACGCCCAGCCGACATGGAGGTCAGGATGTCAACCAAGGTGGATGTGGATGTGACCGAACTCTGGCGCGAGTTCAAGGAGCACCCCACCACGGAGATGCGGAACCATCTCGTCGAGCGGTATCTGCCGCTGGTCAAGTACAACGCCGAGCGGATCTGGCAGCGGCTCCCGGAGGGCGTGGACCTCGACGACTTGATCTCCGCCGGCGTCTTCGGGCTGATGGACGCCATCGACGCGTTCGACCTCACCCGCGGCGTCAAGTTCGAGACCTACTGCGTGCCCCGGATCCGGGGCGCCATGCTCGACGAGCTGCGGACCATGGACTGGGTCCCCCGCCTGGTCCGCTCCAAGGCGAGCAAGATGGAAGAGGCCCGCAAGGAGCTCGAGGCCCGCCACGGCCGGCCCCCGACCGACGTCGAGCTCGCCGAGCGGATGGGCCTCCCCATGGCCGAGTTCGAGAAGATGGCCATGGACGCCTCCGCGGTCGGCCTCATCAGCCTCAACAAGAAGTGGTATGAGACCGACGGCTACAAGGACGTCCGCGAGATCGACATCCTCGAGGACAAGAAGGGGGAGGACCCCACCCGCCGCCTCCAGCGCAAGGACCTGATGCGCATGGTGACGAAGGGGCTGAACCGCAACGAACGACTTATTATCATTCTTTACTATTATGAAGAGCTGACGATGAAGGAGATCGGGGCGACCCTCGACCTGAGCGAGTCCCGCGTCTCCCAGATGCACTCGTCGATCATCCAGCGGCTCCAGTCCCAGCTCTCTTCCCGCCGCCCCGAGTTCGGCACCTGACCTCCGGCCCGCGCCGGCCGGCTCGGGAACTCACGGGACCTCCAGACACGGCGACCCGTCGCGGCAAGTCCACCGCGACGGGCCGTCGTGTTTCGTTGCCGCCTCGCCGCGGGCCGTCGCCCCGCGGTCGCCGCTCGATGCCTTCCCCGAGCCGGGGCATGGCGGTTAGAATCAAGTCGGGCACGCCGCCCGCCGTCCGTCGCTCACCCTCTCTCCGAACGAGCATCCCGAATCCGAGGACCGGCCGATGACCTGGAATGACCGCCGTGGATCCCGATGGCTCGTCCCGCTCGCGGCCCTCGCCGCCCTCGGGATGCTCCCCTCGCGTGCCCATGCCCAGTTCGGCATGGGCTTCGGCGGCATGGGCTGGGGTATCGGCTTCAATTACGTCCCCTCGCCGACCAACCTGATCAACGAGAACGCCATGTCTCGCGCCGGGAGGGCCCAGGCCCCGGAGAGCCGGAACATCTACGCCGGCAACCCCAACGCGTACATCAACAACCTCCGCGACAACAGCTTCGTCCCGAGCTACAGCGTGTCGCGTCGACGGCCCACCACCGAGCGTGCCCCGTCGCGACCCTCGCCGGGGGACCAGGCGGTGGCCCTGGCCGGGACGCCGAATCCGGCGCCGGCCGCGCCGGTCCGCCCTCAGATCCCCCTCGCCAGCTTCTTCGACGCCACGCGTCGACTCGTCTGGCCGGAAGAGTCTCCGGTGGACGGCGACCTGAAGCCGAAACGCGACGTCTCCGACCAGGCCAGCCTGCAGGTCTTCCTGCAGACGCTCGCCCACGGGACCGCCACGCTGACCTCGGTGGCCGATGCCCGGCAGAAGCTCCTGGACTACGGCCGCCCCGCGCTGAAGGAAGTCCGCGAGAAGTCCACGCCCCGCGTCGCGGACACCTTCCACATGTTCATGCTGTCGCTGTACGACTCGCTCGGCCAGGTCGCGACCGTCGCCGATCCGTCCACGGGCGGCCCGCCGCCGATCCCCTAATGAGAGACGCCCCGGCGGCTTGCCGGGGCGCATCGAGGGATGACTGAAAACCGCGATCCGACGGGGCGTGACCTCAGCGGGCGAGCTCGCGGTCGATGACCTTCGCCAGGTTCTGGCGGACGACGTCGAGCTGGACGATGTTGCCGTCCTTGCCGATGACGACGCTCGCGGGGATGTCCACGACGCCGAAGGCCGCGGCGTAGTCCGCGTCACCCTTGCCGTTGAGGAGCGTCGGCCAGCGGACGTTGTGGTCCAGCAGGAACCGGCGGATGTTGGGCAGGATGGTCTCGGGCTTGAGCCCCTCGTCCTGGAGCGTGTCGAGGTTGATGCCGACGATCACGAGGTCCTTGCCCTGGTAGGATGCGGCCGCCTGCTGGAACTGCTCCACCTGGGCCTCGGTCGGCAGGCACCAGCTCGCCCAGAACTCGATCAGCACGACCTTCCCCTTGAGCGCGGCCAGGTCGAACGGCTTGCCGTCGAGGTCGGTGCCCCGGACCGCCGGCGCGGGCTTGCCGACCATCTCCAGCCGCTTCAGCCGTTCCGCCAGGAATTCGTGGATGACCGGCCTCGGGGAGTTCTCCAGGCAGAACTTGAAGGCCTTGATGGCGATGGGGATCTGGTCGGCATGAACAAGCCGCTGGTAGTAGGCGTCGGTGATCCCGAGGATCTCCTCCGGCGACAGGCCCGCGTCCCCCTGCTGGGCGGCCTTCGCGACCGCCTCCTTGAGGGCCGCCAGCGACGCCTCATACTCCCCGCGATCCGCCTGGGCGATGATCTTGACGAGGTGGGCCAGCGCGGAGGTGGCGTGCGACGGGCTACCTCCCTGGATCACGGCGGCGGCGGCCGGCTCGACCTCCTTGAACATGTTGGCCGCGATCGCCAGCCGGAAGAGCTCCTCGTAGGTCGCGGCGGCGAGGGCGGGCTCCTGCCGGGCCGCGAGCTTGGCCAGGCGATCGAGCCGGGTCTTCTCGATTTGCATGTATCCTCGGGCGAACTCCTCGTGGATCGCCTGGATGGTCTCCGGCTCCTGGGCCCGAACGGCCCCCGACGGCATGGCGACGGAGCAGCCGATCGCGACGACCGCCCCCCGGACGAAAGACGAACGACTCATGAAGCGATACTCCCGACGCGAGCCATCGGGGCACGAAGGCGTCGTGCCCGCCCTGATCTGTCCGTCCCGGAGATCCGGCGCCCCCAGTCTCGGAACAAGGCCACATTGTGCCATGCCGCCCCCAACAAGGGTAGTGCGCCGCCGCGACACCACGCGGATGTCTCGCCGGCACCGCACCGACCGAATCCGGATGCCGGGCCGATCGCGGCCGGCGCTTCACGGCCCCGGCGCGGGGGCCTCGGGCGACTTCAGGTAGGCGATGAGGTCGGAGGGAGGGAAGATCGCCGCAACGCCACCCGGGCCCTGGCTTGCGAGTTTTCGAACTCGCCGAGGATCCAGACCGTGCCGCCCGGACCCGGCCGGCGGAATGCGAGCTGGCCGCCATAGAGGTTCGGGGGAGTCCCGGCCTCGGCTGCGGAAAGGGTTGCGAATCGCGCCAGGAGTGGCCGGACCAATCGGCGAGACTGGCGATCTTCGAGACTATCGGCGTCGAGGACCAGTTCGCTCGGGCCCTCCGGCCCCTGGATCGCGACCGCCCCGAGGACCTCCTCCGCCAGTTGATCGACGGTCCAACCCTCACCGAGAGGGGCAGCAAGCATGTCCGCGATCGAGCTGGTTGAGATCACAGGAGGATGACCCGTTTCCTGAGGTGGCGCCATTCCGCGATCAGTTCGTCGAGGCCGCTCTCCGCCTCGAAGCGTATCTCACCGCCCCGGGCGAGGGCCGCCGCGATGGGATCGGCGTAAATCCGGTCCATGATCCATCCGGGGACTTCAAACTCCACAATAGCCGGACCCCCCTCGTCCGGGAATAGCATGTCCTTGTTACGTGCCGCGATCTCGGGCATGCCAGTGCCGCAGGAGCGACCGTCTGCAATGACCGCGGAGAGCCCTTCGGCCGTCGGAAGTCCTGTACTACCCGGTTCGCGGAATGAGGGGTCTGGCCCATGCTGCTCGATCGCGATGGCTCGCGCGGCCGTGGTTCCGTGGTGGAGGATCGTCATGGTTCCCGCGCGTGACACGCGGAGCACTCCTGGAATGACAACGCATCAGTCACGGCCCCGGCGCGGGGGCCTCGGGCGACTTCAGGTAGGCGATGAGGTCGACGAGGTCGGCGGGGGAGAGGTTCTGCTCCAGGCCGTCGGGCATCAGGGAGCGGCCGGTGGAGCGGAGGGCCTCGACATCGCCGCGGGGGATGACGTCCTCGAGGCCCTCGGCGCGGCGGAGGCGGAGGGTGGTCGGAGTCTCCTCGACGAGGAGGCCGGTGAGCATGTCGCCGCGGGCCGTGGCGACGACGACGGCCACGCCGTCCGGGGCGACCTCGCGGCTGGGGTCGAGGATCGCGACCAGGAGATCGGCGGGGGGACGGCCGGCGACGCTGAGGAGGTCCGGGCCGACCTTCGGCCCCCGACCCCCGCGGGCGTGGCAGGTCTGGCAGTTCTTGGCGAACAGGTCGCGACCCCGCGCGGGGTCGCCCGCCGCGGCCGAGACCGCCGGGGCGTACTTCGCGAGGACCGCGCGGCGGTCGGCTCCCGCGGCGGCGGGGAGCACCTCGTCCAGGCGCTTCGCGAAGGCCGGATCGGCAAGCCGCCGCAGGGCGTCGCGCGTGCCGGGATCGATCTCGGACGCGGCCAGCCGCTTCGCCGCGACCGCCTCGAGGAGCCTCGTCGCCAGCGCCGGCGAGGAGCTGAGCGCGCCCAGCAGCACGCGGCGGGTCGTCAACGCGAGGTCGTCCCAGCGCGCGAGCAGGACGTCGGCCAGCGTGGGGCCGCCGGCCGCGGCGACGGCCCGGGCCGCGGCCGACTGGAGCGTCGCCGGCTGGCCCGCGCCGACGAGGACCGGGATCAGCTCTCGCGCCGCCGGGTCGCGCGCGGCCAGCAGGGCGGCGAACGCTCGCTCGCGGGCGGGCAGGGGGGCGGCGGCGTCCCTGGCCGCGGCCGCCGCCGCCCGGCGGAGACGCTCGACGGCCTGCCGGAGGGGCAGGGGTGCGGGCTCCAGGGTGGGCCAGGCGAACGTCCTCGACGGCCCTCGCGCCTGTCCCTCGGCGATCCCTTCCAGGAGGGCGAAGCCGGCCGCCCGGTCGGGGGCGGCGGCCGCGTGCCCGAGGGCGGCGGTGACGAGCTCCGGGTCCGGGGAGGGCCCGATCATCGCGCCCAGGCGGGCCAGGAAGCCGAGCTGGGCCTCGGTCGGCCGGGCGAGCCAATCCGGCTGGCGGGTGGCCAGGATGTCCAGGAACTTGGCGGGCGAGGCCGCGATCGCCCCCAGGATCGCGGCGGCCGTCCACGGAGACTCGGCGTCGCGGGCGGCGACCCGCGCCAGGGCGTCGCGCGCGGCGTCGGTGTTGAGCCTGGCGAGGGCCACGACCGCGCGGAGGCGGACCCGCGGGTCGGCGTCGTCCGCCGCGGCGGCGAGTTCGGCCGCGAAGAGGGGCGCCCGCCCCGCCCGGACGACGACGCGGGCCGCCTGCTCGCGGACGCGAGGGCTCGGGTCGCGGAGCGTGGCCCGGAGCGTCTCGTCATCGAGCGAATCCATGCCGACGAGGGTCCAGAGGGCGTGGGCCCTTGCGACCGGGACGATCGAGGTGGTCGCCAGCCGGCGGAGGGCCGGCGCCGCGGCCTTCCCGTCCGGCCGCTCGACCAGCAGCCGCTGGGCGGTGTCCCGGTGCCAGCCGTCGGGGCTTTCGAGCAGGGCGACGAGCCCCGCCGTGTCGGCCGTGCCCGGCTTGCGGGCGGCCTCGCCGGGCTTGCTGCCGCGGGGGGCGATCCGCCAGATCCGGCCGTGCTCGAAACCCTCGCGGAAGTCGACGGCCTTCCGCTGCCCCTCCGGGACGAAGTCCGGGTGCTCCACCCAGGCCCGGCAGAAATCGGCGACGTAGAGCGCACCGTCGGGGCCGTTGGCGAGGTTCACGGGGCGGAACCAGGCGTGAGTCGAGGCCAGGAACTCGCGATCGGCTTCCCCCGGGGCGCGGCGGGCGATGAAGGTGGGGCCGTCCGGGACGAGCTTGCGACGCTGGACCAGGCTGGTGAGCGGCTCGCAGAAGAGGGCGTCGCCGCGGTAGGCGTCGCCGAGCAGGCCGCCGCGCTCGATGGTCGGGCCGCACGTGGCGTTGAAGAAGGCGACGGTCTCGGCATTGAACCGCCGCTGCGTCGGGGCGATCGAGTAGACCCGCCCGCCGTCGGCCATGTCCAGGATGTCGGCCACCGTGCGGGGGTCGGCGGCGAGGCCGAGGTCGGACGCCTCGAGGACGACGTGGCGGATGGGGACCGTGTTCCACGACGGGAATCGATCGCCCCAGTCGTCGCGGGGGAGGCCGAACTGGCTGAAGCCGGCGACGGGAAGGGCGGTGACGCCGGTCGGTTCCAGCCGGAGATCGTTGCGGGGGATCGGGACGCCTCTGGCTGGCGGATCGCCGGGCCGCCGCACGGCGCCGCCGCTTCGACCGTTGGCCAGGTAGATGTGATTGTCCATGCCCCATGTCGGGCTGTTGACGCGGAGCTGCTGGTTCCCCTCGCCGAAGCCGGTCAGCATCACGGTGCGGACGTCCGCCCGGCCGTCGCCGTTGGTGTCCTTGAAGAAGACCAGGTCGGGCGCCGCGGTGACGAGGATGCCGCCGTTCCAGGGGAGGACGCCATTGGGCCAGTGGAGGCCGTCGGCGAAGGTGGTGACGCGCTCGTATCGGCCGTCGCCGTCGCGGTCCTCCAGCCGCTTCACCCGGCCGCCGTCCGGGGAGATCGGATAGTCCGTCATCTCGACCACGTAGAGGGCCCCGTGCTCATCCCAGGCCATCGCCACCGGTGCCGAGATGTCCGGCTCGGCGGCGACCAGCTCGATCGTCAGCGCCGGGTCGGCGAGCCGCAGCGCGGCGCGAGATTCCTCGGGCGTGGGGGGCTTCTCGGCGAGGACGACGGGGGCCAGGAACAGGGGGGCCAGGGCCAGCCGGAGGCCGAGTCGGGGCATCGTGGATCCTCGTCAACGATCGCGGGAAGGGGGCTGCAATTCGCCGAGCAGCCCGACGGCCGCGTCGACGAGGATCTCGCCGGAGTCGCGGGCGACGAAGCTGTGCAGGCCGGTCCACGTCTGGTAGCCCCCCTTGTCGAATGCGGGCGCGTCGGGGACATAGCCGACGTAGTCGTTCGCCAGCTCGAAGACGAACGTGTCCCGATAGGGGGATCGGCGCTTGATCTCCTGGCCGAGCGTCGTGAAGAACTCGGCCGGGATGCCCACCAGTGCGATGTCGCCGAGGACGACCGCCTGGACCCACGTCTTGCGGTCCCGGCCCTGCTTCGGGGAGAGGACCTTGCGGCTGTTCCGGAAGACGGCGATCGTCGCCTCGTGGTAGGGGGCGGGCTGGCGCTTCGTGCAGTAGGCGACGACCTTGGCATCCTCCGCGGCCTCGTCGTAGGTCCGATACTTCAGGGTGACCTCGGCACGCTTCGCCCGGATCGTCGGCACGGGGCGAGGCGCCGCGCGGTCGAGCGCCTCGGCGACGGCGGCCTTGATGCGGAAGATGGCCTCGGGGATCTTGAGGTCGAGGTTGTGGGTCGAGCCGGAGGCGCCCTCGAAGAAGGCGAAGGTGCCGCCCCGCTCCTTCTCGAGCTCCTGGGCGGCCAGGCCGTAGAAGCTCGGCGAGCGGACGCCGGGCTTCACCGTGCCGATCGTGTGGGTCGAGTGATTGAAGAGCGTCCCCTCGAGCTTGCCGTCGGGCCGGACGAAGGCGAGGACCGGCAGGTCGGTGTCGAACGGGCCGGTCGGCCGGACGGCGTCGGCCATCGAGCCGACCCAGTAGATCGAGCCGTCGGCCAGGAGCAGGCGGCTGTTCTTGCCGACCGAGGATTCTTCCCCGCGGCGGAACTTCAGCGTCGCCGGCGCGAGCCGGTCGTTCGCCGCGACGGCCGCCTCCTCGACCTTCTTCCCCACCTGCTTCGAGAACGCCTCCTCGCGGTTGTAGCCGTGCACGGTCACCGTCGTCGGGGCGTGGTGCGTGTGGGTGCAATTGATGAGGATGTGATCGAAGGGGATGCCGGTCCTCGCCTCGATGGCCCGCGCGGCCGGGTCGAGGACGTCGCGCTCGAGCATCAGGACGTCGCACGCGACGAGGCAGGCCTTGGTCCCGTCCGCCGCACGGATCACGATCGCCGAGGCTCGGAGCTCCCCCTCCTGGCCACTGGCCTTGCCCGGCCCGATGCCGCCGCCGATGACCAGGTCGTCCGTCGCCTCGAGGACGCGGGCCGCCGCGCCCGCCTGCAGGCCATCGGCCGCGAATCCACTCGTCATAGTGATCGAGAGCGAAACTGCCCATGCCGCCAACGAGCCGATCGCCCGCCGCGTCCGTCCGCGTCGTCCGGTCATGATGATGGCCCTTTC
>NZ_JAALJH010000086.1 GCF_011064615.1 Aquisphaera insulae
TCCACAGCCACCCATCGGCTCGTGGGGAGCTCATGGGGAATCACTCGGGAGGGCGAGGCTCCTGCCGAGCCCCGGGCAGGCTGTGGATGGTCAAGTAAGCCTCGATCCCGCGCAACAAATCCGGTAGGAACCTCACGCATCGTGAGCATTGACGTTCCAGCATCCCAGCCGGAGACTCGGCCCTTATCTGCGCCTTGTGCTACAATCCAACTTCGCTCGCCTGGTGGGGGGCCGCTGAGCTTGGGCGGTGGGAGGTGGAGGTCGAGCTCATGAAGACGCGAAAAGAGGCCATCGTCCACCTCAAGGCTCTCGGGTTCTCCGCCGGCGAATGGGACAGCTTGCAGGCGGGCTCGATCTACGTCACCACCCGGCCGGACCCGACCTCGGACGATTGCTTGGTCCATCAGGGCAGGAGTGTCGTGGTTTACCCGACGGTCGAGGGCTGGGGAATCAAGGGGCCGCCCGAGGGAGCGTTCGGCCCCTCGGAGGTCGAGCCGTCCGTGTACGGTTCGCTGGACGAGGCGGTGGAGGCGGCCGCGGCCTTCGTGGCTGCCGGTGGGGGACCGCTGACTCGGATCAGTCGCGACCTCATCGATCGGATCCTGGACAACCCCGATCCGGAGAGAGTTGTCTCTGGTATCGGCATGTGCATCGAACCGAGGGACGAGAGCGACCCGGAGTTGGGCCTCTCCCGGCCCGAGATGAACTTCTGCTCCTACCAGACCTACAACGCCGAGGTCTTCCGGAACGGCCACGCCTGGTTCTTCCTCAATCCCTCGGGCGGGGAGGTGGCCCGGATCCTGACCGCGTTCGAGGAGATGGGCCTAGACGGCCCGCGCGCGATCCTCCTGGAGGCGTGTTCGGTCTTCCCCGATGCCCGCGTGCCGGCATCGCGCGAGGATCGCATCGAAGCGATCAAGGCCCTGCCCTACAAGGAGACGATGGCTTTGTGGAGCCGTCTCGATCGCGAGTATTCCGGGGATTGGGATCTGGAGCGTTCCGTCAAGGAGCAGGTCGCAAGATACCTGCGAGAACATCGCGCCGAGGTCCTCAAGCCGGAGACCAACTCCTGAGTGACTGTCCCAAAAGGCCGGGGGACGGCGGGAAACCGGGACTGGCTCCGAGTCTTCGAGGTGCCTGTCCCCCTTCCCCGGCCTGATCGATCCAGGGTTGTCGCAATGAGGTGATTGGAATGCCGTCCGGCGGATCGTCAGGACGCACCGATTTCAAGGGCCTGCCCCGAAGCATCTTGGGGGAGGTCAATGAAAAGATCCCATTGGACGAGTACCGGCTGTATTTCATAATGCTCTTGTACCTGTCGCAGGGGGCGTCCGACCTGATTGTCGATCTGGAATCGAACGAGTTGTTCAAGATTCAGGACGGCAAGATCGCTCCCGTGACCCACGGATTCAATGATACCCTCGGCGAGGAGGAGGGCTCATCCGCAATCCGGGTCGATTACGTCAAGGCCCTGGGACGATACTGCGATCTCTCAGATCCCGGATCAAAGCTCGGCAGATTCTTCATGCGCGTCGGTTCGGAATTGCTCGAGGTCGAGGCTACGAGATTGGCCGATGGTCGCGCCAGGCAGGTCGCTCTGAGGTATGTCAATGGGCCGCAATGGCGCGAGGCGGCCTGGACCTGGTTCCGAGCCATTCGGGAGGTGGACAATGGCGAGCTCCGAATGAAGTTTGGTCGCACCAAGGGAGACGAATTGGGATGGCACGTTGAAATAATCAAATTCAAATCCTATTTGGCAAGAATGTGGTTCGATTTGTCACACGTCAAGGGACTGCTTCTCTGGTTGGGCATCACAGCCCTCGTCGTTGTCGTGTCTCTGGTCTTCGCTCTTGCGATGTTGGGGGACAGGCTCCTCAGAGACACGTCTTGAGGCGACGGCCAGGTTTCGCGGCACCGCCAGGACCGTGAGAGCATCCGTCGTGGTCGAGGCGGCCTGTTCATCCGGTCCCCACGCACGTCATTCCGTGCCAGGTGCCAACCTCGCAGGCGTGGCTCCGTCGCGATTCGGCGCGGTGCTCGTGGCACTCTGTTTGCGACTTGCGTAAGGTAGGACGACGAAGAGGGAACGGGCCGGATCGTCGACCCGGCGCGGGCCGGCACCTCGCGACCGCGAGCAGGGACCTGAACGCGAGGCGGCCGGATGGCATCCGACGGGCAACAGCGCGAGATCGCACGACCGGCCTTCACCGGGTTCGTCCGGGTGCGGGGGGCGCGCGAGCACAACCTCAAGGACGTGAGCCTGGAGATCCCTCGCGAGGCCCTGGTGGTCTTCACCGGGGTCTCCGGATCGGGCAAATCCTCGCTGGCGTTCGGGACGCTCTACGGCGAGGCGCAGCGGCGCTACCTCGAATCGGTCTCGCCGTATGCGCGGCGGCTCTTCCACCAGCTCGGCAACCCGGACGTGGACGAGATCGACGGCCTGCCCCCGGCGGTGGCCCTCCAGCAGCAGCGCGGGACCCCCTCCACGCGGTCCTCGGTCGGGTCGGTGACGACGCTCTCCAACCTGCTGCGGATGCTCTACTCGCGGGCGGGCGACTACCCGCCGGGCCGGGCGATCATCTACGCCGAGGGGTTCTCGCCCAACACGCCGGAGGGGGCCTGCCCGGAGTGCCACGGCCTGGGTCGGGTCTACACCGCGACCGAGCGATCGATGGTCCCGGACGACTCTCTCACGATCCGCGAGCGCGCCGTCGCCGCCTGGCCGACCGCCTGGCACGGCCAGAACCTCCGCGAGATCCTCATGACGCTCGGCTACGACGTGGACCGCCCCTGGCGTGAGCTGCCGAGGAAGGACCGCGACTGGATCCTCTTCACCGACGAGCAGCCCACGGTCCCGGTCTACTCGGGCTTCACCGCCGACGAGGTGAGGAAGGCCCTGAAGCGGAAGGACCCGCCCAGCTACATGGGGACCTTCACGAGCGCCCGCCGCCACGTCCTGCACACGTTCGCCACCACCCAGAGCCCCCTCATGAAGAAGCGGGCCCTGCAATACATGCTGAGCGCCGACTGCCCGACCTGCGGCGGCAAGCGGCTCCGCCGCGAGGCCCTGAGCGTGACGTTCGCGGGCCTGGACATCACCGAGATGTCCCGCCAGCCGCTGAGCCGACTGGCCGGGATCCTCCGCCCCCACGCCGACGGCAAGGCCCCCGGCATGGAAAAACTCGCGAGGGAGCACCCCGAGACGCTCCTGGTCGTCCGGCGGATCGCCCAGGACCTCATGGGGCGCCTCGCCGTCCTGATCGACCTCGGGCTCGGCTATCTCACGCTCGAGCGATCGACGCCGACCCTCTCGCCGGGCGAGCTCCAGCGCCTGCGGCTGGCGACGCAGGTGCGCTCCAACCTCTTCGGCGTCGTCTACGTCCTGGACGAACCCTCCGCCGGGCTTCATCCCGCCGACACCGAGGCCCTGCTGCGGGCGCTCGACGGCCTGAAGGCCGCGGGCAACTCGCTGTTCGTCGTCGAGCACGAGATCGAGGTCATCCGCCGGGCCGACTGGATCGTCGACGTCGGCCCGGCCGCGGGCGAGCACGGCGGCGAGATCCTCTACAGCGGCCCCCCCGAGGGCCTCCGCGGCATCGAGGCCTCCCAGACCCGCCGCCACCTCTTCCAGGACGCCCCGCCGCCGCGCCGGCAGCCCCGCACGCCGAAGGCCTGGCTGAAGCTGGCCGGCGTGACGCGGAACAACCTCCACGATCTGGACGCCGCGTTCCCCCTGGGCGTCTTCACGAGCGTGACCGGCGTCTCCGGGTCGGGCAAGTCCAGCCTCGTCAGCCAGGCCCTGGTCGAGCTCGTCGCCGAGCACCTGGGCCATGAACCGCCCGTCGAGGAGGACGAGACGCACGACCTGGAACGCCCCTCGACCTCGGCCGAGACCGGCGGCCGGATCGTCTCCGGCATGGAGGGCATCCGCCGCCTCGTCCGCGTCGACCAGCGGCCGATCGGCCGGACCCCGCGTTCGAACCTCGCCACGTACACGGGCCTCTTCGACCCAATCCGCAAGCTCTTCGCCGCGACCAAGGCCGCGAAGGCCCGCCATTACGACGCCGGCCGGTTCTCGTTCAACGTCGCCAAGGGGCGCTGCGGCAACTGCGAGGGCGAGGGCTTCGTGATGGTCGAGCTCCTCTTCCTGCCCAGCGTGTACGCCCCGTGCCCCGTCTGCCACGGTGCCCGCTACAACGAGGACACCCTGAAGATCCGGTACCGCGGCAAGACCATCGCCGACGTGCTGGGCCTGACCGTGGACGCCGCCTGCGACTTCTTCGCCGCCGAGCCCGCGGTATTACGCCCCTTGACCGTCCTCCGCGAGGTGGGCCTGGGTTACATCCGCCTGGGCCAGCCCGCCACCGAGCTCTCCGGCGGCGAGGCCCAGCGCATCAAGCTCGCCACCGAGCTCCAGCGCCCCCAGCGCGGGGATACCCTCTACATCCTCGACGAGCCGACCACCGGCCTCCATCCCGCCGACGTCGACAAGCTCCTCGCCCAGCTCGACAACCTGGTCCAGTCCGGCAACACCGTCCTCGTCGTCGAGCACGACCTCAAGGTCATCGCCTCCAGCGACTGGATCGTCGACGTCGGCCCCGGCGCCGGCGACGAGGGGGGCAAGATCGTCGCCGCCGGCCCGCCGGCCGAGGTGGCGCGAAGTCCCGAAAGCCGCACGGCGCCCTATCTGGCCCGGCATCTCGACGGCCCCGAGCGGAGGCAAAACGGCCACGCCTGACCACCTTGCACCCGGGAATCGATCGCCGTCGCGGGTTCGGTCCGTCGAACCCGCGAGCTTCGGTCACGATCGGGTCGCGACGGGATGACGCGTCAGTTTTCGAGGCGGAGGCCGGCGGCCTCGGTGATGCGGTCGAACGCGGCGGCCTGGGTGGCGAGGTAGACGACTTCGGCCGTCTCGGAGTCGGAGTAGTGCTTGCGGACCGCCTCGACGTCGGAGTCCGTGATCAGCGCCGGGCTGACCGTGATCTTGCGGACGAGGGCGAGGGCCGCCTGCTCGGCCGGCGTGCTGGAGAAGTCGGGCCGGTCCAGGGCGAAGACCTGGTCGTCGGTCAAGCCCAGGTCGTTGAGCCGCTGCTTGGCATGGCCCAGGGCGTACCAGGCGCGGTCGTGGCGGGCGCCGACCCAGGCGATCTTCGCCTTCAATGCCGGGCTGAGCTTGCCCTTGGTCTCGGCGCGGGCGAACGCGTCGGCGAGACGCTTGCCCCCCTTGGGGAAGTTGCCGAGCAGTCGGGCCCACTCCGGGGCGGGCGCCGAGGCCGACCAGTCGGAGGGGAGCACCGCGCGGGCGTGGGCCTCGTCGGCCAGCGGGAGGCGGGGGGTTCGCTTGCGGGCGGCGTCGAGGGCCTTCTCGACCTGCTCGCGCGACTCGAGCTCGCCGCGCGAGACCGGCTTCGCGCAGGCCATGCCGGCCGCGTTCGGATCGAGGGGCGCCACCAGGCTGCGCATCGCCTTGTACTTGTCGGAGGTCGGGGTGAGGAAGGTCCGGTGCTTCTCCTGGGGGATCGCCAGGGGGCCGGTCCAGCGGTTCGTCGCGTTGTTGCCCGCCACGCTCAGGAGGATCTCGAGGATCTGCAGGTCCTTGTAGTGCTCGCGGAGCCGGTCGATGTCGGCGTCGGTCAGCGCGTGCGGCTCGAAGGTGATCTTGCGGGTGAAGGCGAACGCGGCCCGCTGGGCCGGGGTGAACTCGGACCAGTCGCCGTCCAGCGCGGCGATCGTGTCCTCCTTCACGCCGTCGCCGGTGAGCTTGACCTCCTGGTGCCCCTGGCAGTAGGTGCAGTTGTTGGCCCGGGAGACGATCCAGAAGAGCATCGTCTTGAAGGTGTTATCCACGGTCATCGCGGGGTCGGGCTCGCGCGAGCCGCCGGCGGCCGAGCCGAGGAGGGAGGGATCGATGTGGAGCTGGCGGAGGCGTCCGTTGTTGACGATGCCGCCCCCCATGCCGGGGATGTTCCCCCGGGGGCCGGCCGCCGCGGCGCGGGCCTTGGCCTCGGCGATCTCCGCGTCGGTGGGCGGGGGGAGCGGGAGCCGGGGTCGCGACTCCTTGGATCGTTCGAGCTGCGCCTTCAGGTCGTCGCGGGTCGCCGCGACCTTCGACGGCTCGTCCGCCGCCCGATCGTCGCCCGCGGGGCAGGGGGCGTGCACGATCGTGAGCATCGAGGCCGCGAGGGCCGTTCGCAGGATTCCTCTCATGGCGTGGATTCCTCTCATGAATGGGTTCGGGATGTTCGTCGCGCCGAGGCCGGTCAATCGTCCTGCCGCATGACCAGGAGCTGAGGATGCGTGGTCACGGCGTAGGTGGCTTCCTTCTTCACGACCTTCCCCCTGGCGTCCTTCAGCTCGAGGACGACCTTGTAGTTGAGGTCCGAACCGACGAGCTTGCCCTCGCCGTTTGCGTCATAGCCCTGGAGCGTCAGGCCGGATTTCCAGTCGCTGTCGGCGACGTGGATGGAAGGGCTCCGTTGCGCCAGGGCCTCGGGCTTCTCGCCCGCCTTCCAGGCGTCGAGAACGGTCACGATTGCGTTGCGGCCGTCCGTGGGATCGGAAGGCTTCGCGCCGATCCCGCAGCCGGCGGTCCCCAGCAGGATCAGGAGGGCGGCCGGCCATCGGGGCCGGCGGAGCCAGAGAGTCGGTGTCGGGTTCAAGGCGGGGTCTCCGAACAGGAGGCGGATCGCGTGGGACAGGGATCGGTATCAATCTCAGGTCTCAGTAGCTGTCGCTGCTGATGACTTCTCCGCCGCTACGAGTGCCCAGGGCCCGCCAGGTCGGGATGGAAATCGACGTCTTGACGAACCGGACCGACCCGTCGGCCAGGGTCACGTTCACCCCGCCGGGGTGCCGGCTGTTGGCGGTGGTGCTGATCCGCGAGGGCGGGAACATGCACGACCGCGAATTCGGCGGGCTGCCGTGGTAGTACCGCGTACCCGTGTGCTGGTCGGTCAACCAGGGCGCGCCGCCGTTCGAGTTGCCCTGCATGGTCAGGTCCAGGATGTTGATCGCCCGGCACTGCTGGTAAGCCTCGTCGGCGCTGGCGGGGTAGGTCCCCGGCTTGTAGGTGTCGGAGAGCTCGGTGGAGACGCCGTTGCTGAAGTCCCCCTTCACGTGCTCGCTGAAGGCGGCCGTGTTGCTCGTGCCATCGGTCACGGCGGCGATCTTCACGGCATAGTCCGTGAACAGCAGGCCGTTCGGCGGCGGCATGGCGACGTTGACCTGCGACGTGTCCTGCGTCCCGTACGAGTTGACGATGCTCGTGCCGCAGTTGGCCCGATAATTGATGCCGGCCCAGCCGGCGGGGAGCATGTCCACGGCGTCGCTCGGGCAGACGAAGACGTTGACGCTCGTCACCAGGGCCGTCGAATTCTGGACCGTCTGGGAGGTCAGGCTGAAGTTGATCGCATTCGTGAGCGCCGACTGCTCGATGTAGGGGAGCAGCCGCGCCTGGTGCGAGATGTCGTTGGTCATCTTCGTCGTCACGTTGAGGAGCTTGCCGATCGGGAACGAACCCTGGGTGTCGTGATAGCCGTGCAGGGCGAGGCCGAGCTGCTTGAGATTGTTCACGCACTGGGCACGGCGGGCCGCCTCGCGGGCCGACTGCACCGCGGGGAGCAGGAGGGCGATCAGGACGGCGATGATCGCGATGACGACGAGCAGCTCGATGAGCGTGAAGCCGGAACGTCTGGGCATGAAAACAGCTCCTTGCGTGAGAGAGAGGAACAATTTCGAGTCGAATCAGGAGTTCGCGGACGACGATCACCGGGCCATTCGGCCCCGCGATCCGTCAGGAATGTCCGCGCGGCGTGTGGTAGCCGGTTGTGACGAACCTTGATCGCGGAGGCGGGCCTCCACGACATGGGTGAGTCCGCGGACGGCGGATCCTTCGGACGGTCCCCCGGCCGGCGTCCCGGCCCGTGGACGGCCGCTGTGACCATCGACGTGCCTCGAGCGCGGTCCACGCCACGGGCGCCACGGCACTCGCCGCGCTCCGCCAAACCGGCGGCGGCAGGGGCGACAGGCTTCGCGACGCCATCGCCCGGTGGATTGACGCCGCGCGAGGACGAGCCGCATCAGCAGGCCGAGGGTCGGGGAGCCCGGAGGCGCAAGGGCGTGGGCGTCAGGCGGACGCCGGCCCGCTCAATCGGGGAGGGTGGAAGACGGCGAGTCCGCAGAACGAGGGAAGGGAGTCGGTCTCGTCGGATGGGAAGTGATCGGATTCCAAAGCGAGCGCGTCGAGCGGAACGGACAGTATCGCCCACTGGCCGCTCATGTCGACCGGCACGACCATCGGCTCCGCGGGCGCGGCCGGGATGCCAGAGCAGAGTGCCCCGGAGCAGGGCACCGGAGCATGGGCCGGGTCGGGCGTCCCGGGATTGACCGACTGGCCGAGAGCCCACATCTCGCTCAGGCGAGCGAGCCCGGCCGTGTTGGTGGACGTCACCCGGTGGAGCTTGCAGCCGGCCTCCGCCGCCGTCGGCGCAATCAGTGCCAGGGCCGTCAGCGTCGAGAACGCGGCGGACCTCAACCATGCCGATCGTATCGCGACGGCGGTCTGCATGAGCACGGGATCGAGTCGCAGTTCGGGGACTGGAGGAATCGTCAGTGAGACGATCGAATGTGCGATGGAGTAGAAGGGTACATCCTCGTCGGGCCACGTGCAACCAGTTTAATATGAATATCGTGCGAGCGGGATTGCCGGGCCGGTCGGGCCGGGGCGGCCCATCCTCGACCTCCTCGTCCGCCCTCGCCGACGAGCCGCGACCCGGACATCTCCCCGGAACGAAGCCACGGGGCCGCGTCTCGAGCGTGGTGATGGCGACGAGCTTACCTCGAAACCTGGCCGATCGATCTCGGAAGGCGAACGGAAGGGGAACCCGCTCGCCTCGAGGCTTGCTACGATGTCGCGTGGGTGGACTCGCGATACCCTGTCGTGCTGCCCCGTTGTGGAGTCGTGTCCCTCAAGGCGATCCGGGCGGTTCCCATGATGATGCGGACGATGGTGCTCCTGGCTGCCCTCTCGAGGTGGATCCCAACGGCCGCGGCCCATGCGCCGGTCGCCATGATCGAGGACCGGCCGCTCGTCGTCCTCACCGTGCTCGACGAGGAGACGGGCCGCCCGGTGGAACGCTTCCTCGTCGTGCCCGCGGTCCCGCACGCGGGGCCGGGAGGGAGGCGGGTCGCGAACTGGCAGCCGCACCTGGTCCGGGAGTCGACCGGGGGTCGGTACGTCTGGCCCGAGGAGCGGTCGTACGAGACCTTCCAGTTGCGGGTGGAGGCCGACGGCTACCGGCCGTCGACGACGGACTGGCTGCGCAGGGAGGATGGGCTCAGGAACCTGACGGTCCGGCTCCGCCCCGATCACGGCACCCGCGGGATCGTGCTGTCCCCCGACGGATCGCCGGCCGCCGCGGCCACGATCGGAGTCGCCCTGCCGAACCGGACCTTGCGACTGGCGGGGCCGACGATCGAAGGGGCCGGGAAGCCGCCGGCCGAGAAGCTCGGGGACCGCTGGCAGCAGCCGGCCACGACGCGGGCCAACGCCGCCGGCAAGTTCCGGCTGACGACCGAGACCGATCCGGCCGCCGTGGTCGTGGTCGTCCACGAGTCCGGATACCTCGACGGGCCGTTCGCGGACCTGCTCGGCGCGGGCGACAGGCCGACCTCCTTCACGGAGCTGCGGCTCCGGGCGTGGGGGCGGATCAGGGGCCGCATCCTCTGGGGTGACCGACCCGGCCGGGACGAACCGATCGAGCTCATCGTATCCCGGGAATGGCTCTACCCGGACATGGTCGGGATGTACGCCACGATCCGGTCGGGGGCGGATGGCCGCTTCGCATTCCGGTACATCCCGCCCGGGGGGGCCCAGCTCTCTCGGCTTGCCCCGACGCGGGATGGAAAGGGGCTTACGTCGTATCAATTTCCCATGATGCATCTGGACGTGCCGCCGGGAGACGGGGCCGAGGTCGTGCTCGGCGGCCGGGGCCGGGCCGTGGTCGGTCGGGTGACCGGGCTCGGCTCCTGCAAGGGCGTGACGATCTCCGCCCATCCTCCGGCTCCCCATTTCGGCTTCCCCGGCGATGAGGAGCAATGGCGCGGCAGGGCGGCCCTGCAGGAGAGCCCTGCCGGGGCGGTCGTCTTTCGCGACGCGATCCCCGTCGCCGCGGACGGGACCTTCCGGATCGAGGGACTCGTGCCGGGCTCGTACGGACTCATGGCCCATCAGGGCGGGCAAATCCTCGGCGGGACGAGCGTCACGGTCAGGCCGGACGCGGGGGACGAGGCCGCGGAGAGTGTGCTCGTCGAGATCCGCGCCTCGCGTCCCTCGCGATGAAGAGCCGGGGCCGCCCCGAGGAGGACGCACGAGTCGTCCCGAGGCCGTCGGTGCCGTGATATCGGCCCTGCGAGGATTGCCCCGGCCGGCGATCGAGCGCGACCGATTCAGGCCGGATTCGGACCGGCTTCGAAAACGTGGTCTAGGGTTCGATTGTGGCCGAGCGCTCGTTTCGTGGACGCGAGCCGCGACAATCCTGGCCGGGGGGATATGATGCTTGATCGCGCACGCATGACAGGAATGATCGTTTGCCTTGGGGCCAGTACGCTGTTCCACGGCGGGAGGGCCGAGGCCTCGGTGCTCAACGTTTATTATCGCGCCAACGCCGACTCCCCCTGGGTCTTCTACTCGGGGGCCAACTCGGATGCCGCGGCCAATGCGACCGTCGCGGAGCTTCAGGCCAGCGGATACGCGACGCAGATCGTCCCGGGCAACGGCGTTGCGGGGACCTCGTCGAGCGCGAACGTCGTGACTCCCGGCGCGGCGTCATATGACAGCACCTCTTACGTCAACTCGTCGGGCGGTTGGTATGGCCGAGGCGGGAGCGGCTGGTACGGCGGCGGGGGCGGCTGGTACGGCGGCGGGGGCGGTTGGACGGGCGGCGGCGGCTTCCGCCACGCGGATCGCTGGCACCATGACGACCAGCACCACGAGCATTCGCACGAGGCAAGCCACCACGGCGCGCAGCATCCGACCCGACATCCGCACCAACGAGCCGCTGCCCATCAGACCCATCCCCACGCCCATCACGGCGCGCACCACAACGCGCATCACGGCCACTCGCACTCGCACTCCCATTCGCATTCTCACGGCCACGGGCACGGACACCACGGGAAGAAGTGAACGCGGCGCCGTCCTTGAATCCGATCCCTCACCGACTCGACGAGGCCTCCATGCGAACCTTCCTCGCCCTTGTCATCGCGGCCGGACTGGCCGCGGGCTCGCAGATCGTCCACGCCCAGGCTCCCATCGCCGGCGATCCCGGGCGTCCCGGGCCGGCGGATTCGGACGCACTCCAGCGCCGCAAGGCCATCGTGGCACTGGCCGCGAACAAGGTTGCCCCCGACACCGCGGTCCCGACGCTCGCTCGGATGCTCCGGGACCCGGACGCCGGGGTGCGACGGACGGCCGCGCTCACGCTGGCGACCTACGGCCCTTCGGCTCAAGGGGCCGTGGCCGACCTCGCGGCGGCGCTCCAGGACCAGGACCCCCAGGCGGCCGTCGCGTCGGCGATCGCCGTCGGGGCGATCGGCGCCCCGGCCAGGCAGGCGGTGCCGGCGTTGCTCGTCGCCTTGCAGTCGACGAACGCTCCACTCCGCCAGGCTTCGGCCGTGGCCCTCGGCGAGATCGGTCCGGACGCGGCCGCCGCCGCGCCGGTGCTGACGAGTCGCCTCGCCGACGCCGACGCGTCGCTACGCGAAGCCGCCGCCGCGGCCCTCGGCAAGATCGGACCCGGGGCGAAGGAATCGGTCCCCGCGCTGGTCAAGTCCCTGGGCGATCCCGATGAGGGCACGCGCGTCGCCGCCATCGAGGCGCTCGTGAACATCGGCCCGGACGCCACGTCGGCGATCCCCGACCTGGCCCGCAAGCTCGCGGATCCCTCGGCATCGGCACGGTTGAAGGCGGCCCAGGCGCTGGGGGCGATCGGCCGCGACGCAAGCTCGGCCGCGCCCTCGCTCGCGGCCCTGCTGACGAGCAAGGAGGCGAAGCCGGATCTGCGCCAGGCCGCCGCCCAGTCTCTCGGCGCGATCGGCACGGCCTCGCCGGTCACGGTGCCCGCACTGGCCGCGGCCCTCGGCGACGACGACGACGACCTGCGCCACGCCGCCGCCTATGCGATCGGCGACATCGGCCCGGGCGCCGTCGCCGCGGTCCCGGCCCTGATCGACACCCTCGACGACGACGATGAGGAAGTCCGCTCGGAGGTCGCGTACGCCCTGGGTGCCATCGGCCCGGGCGCCGTCGCCGCGATCCCGGACCTGAAGGAAGCACTCGACGACGAGGACGCGACCGTTCGCAAGGCCGTCGCCGAAGCCCTTGGACGCATTCAGGGCCGCTAGGTCGCGATGGTCGCCGTGGCGCCCGGATCGCATGCGAAGGATGCACTTCGTGGGAGCCGGCTCCGTCCGGCGACCTCTCGTGCTTCGGCCGGCGGCAAGGGCACTTGACGATTGCCGGACGGAGCCGGCGATCCGCTAATCAGGGCCCTAATCCAGCCGCACCATCCCATCGCCGCGCTTCGGGAATCGCACGAGTACGCCCGGGTCGTGGCCGGGGATGATCAGGTCGGGCCTCGTCGCGATCCGGCGCATCCGATCCTGCGCGGCGAGGTTGGCCTTGCCGTCACGGGCCCCATCGGTGGGGTATCCGTCGACCATTATCGGCCGTTCCGGAGGGCCCGGGCAATGCTCTCCGCGCCCGACGGCCTCCGCCATTGCCCGGGAAAGATGGCTGGGCGCTTGACATGCCTCGGGGATGTCCGTCAGAGTGAGATATCCACTTTTGCGGTGTTTTCGATCCCCGGGCGTGTCTCCATGCCTTCTCTCGCATCAGGCCGCCGGCTCCTTCGCGAGCTCGCCGCGATCGGCGTGTTCCTCGCGATCGGCTGCATCGCCAGCCCTCGGGCGTCGGCTTCGTGCGGCGACGTGGTGCCAGGTCGATCGAGCCACACCTTCGCTCCGATGCTGGTGATTCCTGGAGAATCGGAGCGTCGCGATCGGGAGTTCCTCGACTCCGGACACTCTCGTTCCGGAAAGTCTCCCGGTCCCCCTTGCACGGGGATGTCGTGCTCCAGGCGATCGGGGACCTCGGAATTGCCCGGCCCGTCGGTCTCGGGGCAAAACGACCCTGCCTGCCACGACACTCTCGGCTCGCTCGCGGGAATGGCGGGGGGGCGTTTCTCGAACTCCACTTCCCTCCTCTCGCTGCCCCCCATCCGTGAGGGTGGCATCGATCGTCCTCCGCGACGGAAATCCGGACGGTGATCGGGACTTCCGCCCCGGAGATCTCCATCGGGATCGCCCGATCGGGGCGAGGCCGTCCGTCCAGGACTGCCTGCGGGGATTGCGCTCGCTCCTGACGGAGCGGCTGCGCACCCGGCCGAGACCCGAAGCAGACTCGTGCGCCGAATCCGCGAGGCGGTATCGACGCGGAGTGTGACGATCGACCCTTCGCTGCACGCAAAAACAAAGAGATTGACATGATTTCGAACAATCACCTGGTGAAGGCGTTCGGGCTGCGCATCCGGTTGCCGGCATCCCCCGCCTCGTTGTGTCCCCGAGGGATCGGCGCGTTGACTCTGGCCGCGATGCTCGCGGGCTGTCGCGGGAGCGACCGCGGGGAGGCGATCGCCACACATCCCGTGCGAGGCTCGGTGCTCCTGGGCGACGGGCGGCCGGTCCCCGGCGGCCTGGTCACGTTCGTTCCGCAGGGGACGACGGGTCGCCAGGCGGTGGGCACGCTGCAAGAGGACGGGACCTTTCGGCTCACGACGGAGACGCCGGACGACGGCATCGCCGAGGGACGATACCGCGTGCGGGTCGAGCCATTCGCGACGGGGGATGCCGTCACGAAGCTCGATCCCAAGGCCAAGATCCCGGGCCGCTACATGGACGAGGATACGTCCGGGATCGAGGTCAACATCAAGGCGGGGATCGAGGTTCTCGATCCGTTTCGCCTCAAGTGAGCTCGCCCCGCGGCGAGGCGGCCTGACGTGCTCTGCAAGCTCAACGAGTTCTCACCCGGAGGGGGTTGTTCCATGATCGACGGACGAATCCTGCGAGCGGGCCGACGAGTCGGCTTCACCCTGATCGAACTCCTGGTCGTGATCGCGATCATCGCGGTCCTCATCGCCCTGCTGCTGCCGGCCGTGCAGTCCGCCCGAGAGGCGGCGCGACGCGCCCAGTGCACGAACAACCTCAAGCAAATGGGACTTGCGCTGCATAATTATGAGAGCGCCAATAACTGCTTTCCGCCCGCGGGGCAGGGCTCGGCCTACGATGGCCCGGTGCCCGGCAACCTGTTCGCGGACGGCGTGGGACTGATGCCGCGGATCCTCCAGTACATGGAGCAGAAGGCCGTCTTCGACGCGCTGAACTTCTCGCTCGACTACAACCACGTCTCGGGTTCCAATTTCACCGCCTCCACGACCATCATCTCGGCGTTCCTCTGCCCGAGCACCGCGCGGCAAGGCGACCAGTATCGCGACGCGATCGACCCGTACGACACCATGTCCCTGGCGACCGGGATCGGCTACGCGTATCAGGATTACGGGGCGACGTGCAGCACCGACATCGATCCCGAGGGGCGGACGGGGCTGCTGGCGTCGTCGCCGATCACGCCCTATCGAAACCGCACCACCTGGACCGACGGGATGCTCAAGGCCCACCGCACCAGGATCGCCGAGGTTACCGACGGCCTGAGCAATACCATCGCCGTGGCCGAGGACGCGGGCCGCGATGCCCGGTATTGCTCCGGGGCCACGGAGAATTTCTATTCCCCCGCCCAGCCGAACGTCCTCAGGGACGTCTACGGGCCGACGTTCTACAGGCGGTTCTGGCGATGGGCTTGCCCCGATGGGGCCTACAACGTCTCCGGCCAGGTCAACAATCACGGCCTCCCCGCCTGCGCGACGACGGCCTACGTCTTCCCGAATCCGACGTCGGCGAACAACGCCGGTGCGAATGATGAGATCTTCGCGTTCCATCCCGGCGGGGCCAACGCCCTGATGGGCGACGGCTCCGTGCGGTTCCTCAAGGAGTCGACCAACGTCGTCGTGCTCCGCCAGATCATCACGCTTCGCGGCGGCGAGGTCGTCTCCGGCGGCGCCTACTGAACGCCCGGGTGACACGGCATCGTCGAGATCTCCGTCCGCGGCCGGTGCGCCATCGATCCCGGTGGGATCGCACCGGTCGGTCGGACCGGCGCCTCGGGCTCGATCGAGCAGGGATTCCTTCGGCAGGGAGAGGACGAGATGACCACGGCCGACCTCGCATTTCGCGTCTCGCGGATCCGCTGCCACTGGCGGCCGCTGATCCTGGGGATCGCCACGCTTTCGCTGCTCAGCCTCTTCTGGTTCGCTTCGCGCTACCCGCAGCTCTTCAAGAAGGCCGAGCATCTCGGCAAGCCGGTGGCGAGCATGGCGTTCGGCAGCGCCCTGGTCGCGGCGGACGCGAGCGACCCGCTCTGGTGGCGACTGGCCGCGAACATGATCAACTGGCTCGACGGCATGAAGATCGGCATGTCATTCGGCATCGCCTTCGGCGCACTCCTCCACACGACGCTCCGCTACTACCCCATGAAGATCGGCAAGAACCTCTACTTGAATTCCATCAAGGGGGCGCTCGTGGGCGTGCCGATGGGGGTCTGCGCCAATTGCGCCGTGCCCGCGGCCTGCGGCGTGACCCGGGGCCACGGCCGGGTGGAGACGGCGTTGGGGTTCCTCTTCAGCTCGCCCAATTTCAACCCGGTCGTGGTGATGATGACGATCATGGCCTTGCCCTTGTCGATGGTGCTGGCCAAGTACCTGGTCCTGCTGCTGGTCATCACCGCGGTCGTCCCCGGGCTGATTGGCTGGCTGGAGCGGAGGGATCAGGTCAAGCTGGTCATCACCGACCTGGGCGAATCATCGTGCGACTTGCCCGCGACGCCGAGGCCGGATTGCAGCGAGCCGTTCCTGCCCGTCCTCCAGGAGTTGACCCGGGACATGGCCCGCAACGCCTGGATGCTGCTGAAGCCGACCGTCGCGATCATGCTGCTGGCGAGCCTCGTCGCCGCGGCCCTGCTCGAGCTCGTCCCCTGGACCAGCCTCCTCGCCCGGCCGTCGCCATTGCGGTTGCTGGCCGCGAGCGCGCTCTCGACCTTCATGCCGGTACCCATCGCACTGGATGTCATGTTCGCGTCCCAGTTGCAGGGTGAAGGGGTCTCGCCGGGCTTCGTCATGCTCTTCGCCATGACGCTGGGCACCTACAGCATCGTGCCCAGCATCTACCTGTGGCGGGACGTGTCGAAGCCCCTGGCCGTGCTCCTCTTCGGCTTCTTCGTGATCGTGGGGTGGCTCCTGGCCATGGCATTCTCCGTGTGACCGGCCGGCCGATGGATCAAGCGCACGGTTCGGCGATCATCGCCGTCCCCTCGGCTCCCAGGGGTATCCCGGTACGGCTCGGGCCCCGATCAGGTGATCTTCTCCTTGAGCAGCCGGACGGCGGCGGCGAGGTCGCGACCGCGGAAGGAGTCGAGGATGGCGCGGTGCTCCTCGTGGATCTCCATGGCGTCGGCGGTGAGCTTCTGGGTCTTGCGGAAGTGCGAGCGGATCCGGCCGACGAGGGTCTCCCAGATGACGATCAGGTCGGGCTGGCCGGCGCGCTCCAGGAGCTGGCGGTGGAACGCGAGATCGGCCTCGGCGATGGCGTGGAAGTCTCGCCGTTGGCAGGCGTCGCGCATCCGCTCGAGGATCCGCCCCCAGGCCGTGAAGTCGGGCTCGCCGAGCTCGTCGAAGACGAGGCGGAGGGCGTAGACCTCCACCGTGCGGCGGATGGGGACGATCAGGTTGCGGATCTCGCGAGGGGCCTCCGGCGCGACCACGGCGCCGCGGTTGGGACGGCTGATGAGCAGGCCCTGTGAGGACAACGCCTGCACGGCCTCGCGGACCAGGCCGCGGCCGACGCCGAACCGGCTGGAGAGCTCGGCCTCGGTCAGCCGCGAGCCGGCGAGCAGCCGGCCGGTGAGGATCTCCTCCCGCAGCACCCGGCTGAGGGAGGACTCGAATCTGCCGTCGCCTTCGGACGCCATGGCTATCGAACGCTCGCGAGGAGGGAGAGAGACGGGCCGCGCCGACCGGCGCCGGCCGCGAAGGGTGGAGTGTAGACGATCCGACTCAGATTGTCTACAATCCCGCCGTCGCGTCGGGTCGGGTCCAGGTCCGGCGGATGCGGATGCAGGTTCATCGTCGGGAGGTTCCTCATGCTCGGTCGACGTCTCCAACGGGCGATCACGATCGCGGCCATCGCCGCGCTCGTCGCCCTTGCGGGCGGGCCGGCGCGGGGGCAGCCGGCCGCGGAGGTCGAGGCGTTCGAGGCCGAGGTCCGCCCGGTCCTGATCGAGAAATGTGCGGGCTGCCACGGGCCCGTCAAGCGGAAGGGGGGGCTGCGCGTCGACGGGCGGGCGACGCTCCTGGAAGGGGGCGACTCCGGCCCCGCCGTCGTCCCGGGGAGGCCCGGGGAGAGCCTGCTGGTGCGGGCCATCCGCAGGGAAGGGGACCTGAAGATGCCTCCCGATCAGGCCCTGCCGCCCGCCCAGGTCGCCGCCCTGGAGCGATGGGTTGCGCGCGGGGCCCCGTGGCCGGCCGGGGCCGGCCCGGGAGCGGCGACGCGCCAGGAAACCTGGGCCAAACACTGGGCGTTCCGGCCGATGGCCCGGCCCGAGCCCCCGACGGTCCGCGATCCGGGCTGGGTCCGGACGCCGGTCGACGCCTTCGTGGCGGCCCGCCGCGACGCGGCGGGATTGCCGGCCGCGCCCGGGGCCGATCGCCGCACGCTGATCCGTCGCGTCTCGTACGACCTGACCGGCCTGCCGCCGACGCCGGAGGAGGTCGCGGCGTTCGTCGCCGATCCCGACCCGGCGGCCTATGAGAGGCTCGTCGATCGGCTGCTGGCCTCGCCGCGGTACGGCGAGCACTGGGCCCGCCTCTGGCTGGACGTCGCGCGGTACGCCGACACCAAGGGATACGTCTACGGCCGCGAGGAGCGTTTCTTCGTCCACGCGCCGGCCTATCGCGACTGGGTCGTCCGGGCGTTCAACCGAGACCTGCCGTACGATCGGTTCCTGCTCGACCAGATCGCCGCCGACCGGGCCGAGGCCAGCGATCCGAAGGCCCTGGCGGCGCTCGGGTTCGTGACGCTCGGCCGCCGCTTCCTGGGCGTGACCCACGACATCATCGACGACCGGATCGATGTCGTCGCCCGCGGGACCATGGGGCTGACCGTCGCCTGTGCCCGCTGCCACGACCACAAGTTCGACCCCATCCCCACGGCCGACTACTACGCGCTCTACGGCGTCTTCATGAACTGCACCGAGCGGCTGGTGGCGGTCGGCGAGCCGGCCGGTGCCGAGCCCATCCGGAGGGCCTTCCAGGCGGGACTGGAGAAGCGCCGGGATGCGCTCGAGGCGGCCGTTGCGGCGGCCCGCGCGGAGGCCTCGCGGCGGATCCGGACGCGGGTCGCGGACTACCTGGCGGCCCAGCTCGACCTCTCGAAGATCCCGGCCGACGGTTTCGACACGATCCTCGGTCCCAACGACCTGGTGCCCGCGTCGGTCCGGCGCTGGCAGGCGTACCTGGCGGCCATGGCCGCGGTCGACGACCCGGTGTTCCGCCCCTGGCGACGCCTCCGTGCCCTCCCCGAGGCCGGGTTCTCCGCCGCCGCGGCCTCGGCCCTCGACGGGCCGGCCGCGCCGGGCGCGGCGCCGCTCAATGCGCGAGTGGCCGCGGCCTTCGCCTCGCCCCCGGCGACCATCCGCGAGGTCGCCGAGCGGTACGGCCGGCTCTTCGCGGAGATCGACCGCGAGTGGCAACAGGCCCGCAAGGCCAACCCCGCCGCGAAGGGGCTGGCCGATCCCGACGCCGAGGCCCTCCGCCGGGTGCTCTACCAGCCCGAGGAGTCGCCCTGCGAGATCCCGGACGAGCCGATCGTCACCATCGAGGCGTTCCTGGACAACGAGCAGGACGTCAAGCTCTGGAACCTTCAGGGGGCGCTCGACCGCTGGCTCATCGAGACCCCCGTGGCCCCGCCGTTCGCCTCGGCCCTCGTCGATCGGGCGGAGATCCGCGAGCCCCGGGTCTTCAGGCGAGGGAACGCGGCCAACCCGGGCGACGTCGTCCCCCGGCGGTTCCTCCGCGTCATCGCCGGTCCCGACGCGCCGGCCTTCACGCAGGGGAGCGGCCGGCTCGAGCTGGCCCGCGCGATCGTCGATCCGGAGAACCCGCTGACCGCCCGGGTCTGGGTCAACCGGATCTGGGCGCACCATTTCGGCGCCGGGCTCGTGCGGACGCCCAGCGACTTCGGCATCCGCGCCGAGCCGCCCAGCCACCCCGAGCTGCTCGACTGGCTGGCCCGTCGTCTGATCGACGGGGGTTGGAGCACCAAGGCGATCCAGCGGGTCATCCTGCTGTCCTCGACCTACCGGCAGCGATCGGGCGGCCAGGGCGGGACGGCGGACGAGATCGCGACGAACAAGGATCCCGAAAACCGCCTGCTCTGGCGGATGAATCCGCATCGTCTCACATTCGAGGAGGCGCGGGACTCGCTGCTGGCCGTCACCGGCGAGCTGGACCCGCGCCAGGGCGGTCGGGGCGAACCCCTGTTCGGCGGCTCGGAGAGCCGGCGGCGGACGCTCTACGGCGAGGTGGACCGCCAGTTCCTCCCGGGCGTCTACCGGACGTTCGACTTCGCCAACCCCGACCTGCACATCCCGGTGCGGAGCGAGACGACCGTCCCGCAGCAGGCCCTGTTCGCCCTCAACCACCCGTTCTCCGCCGCCCGCGCCCGGGCGCTGTCGGCCCGGCTTCCCGGGCGCGACGAGGCCGCGATCCGGGCCCTGTTCGTCGCCGCCTTCCAGCGCGAGCCGACGGCCGCCGAGGCATCGGCTGCCGTCGAGTTCCTGGCCTCGGCCGCGGCGGTCCCTGCGGCGAGGACGCCGGCGGAGTCGCTGGCCTGGAGCTACGGGTGCATCACCGTGGATCTGGGCAAGGGCCCCGGGACGGACTTCCGCCCCATGCCCTCCTTCGACGGCAAGGGCTGGGGGGGCGGGCCGCAGTGGCCCGACCCGAAGCTCGGCTGGGCGCGGATCACGGCCGAGGGGGGGCATCCGGGGGACGACCTGGCTCGGTCGATCGCCCGCCGCTGGACGTCGCCGATCCGGGGCGAGGTCGCGGTCGAGTCCACGCTCGAGCACGACCCGACCGTGGGCGACGGCGTCCGGGCCTGGCTGGTCTCCGGCCGCCTGGGCGTGCTGAGGAAGGCCGTCGTCCACGCCGGCAAGGTCGCCATCGACGCCCCGGCGGTTTCGGTCCAGCCGGGCGACGTCCTCGACTTCGTGGTCGACATCCGCGACGGCCTGAACAGCGACCAGCACCTGTGGGCGCCGAGGATCCGGGCGACGCGGGTCGACGCCGGCCCCGCGCCGATGGATGGCTACTGGGACGCGGCGCGCGACTTCCGCGGCCCGGCCGTGAACGGCCTGTCGCCCCGCGAGCAGCTCGCCCAGGTCCTGTTGATGTCCAATGAATTCATGTTCGTTGATTGAATGGGATGGGATGGGTGTGCAACGGCCGGAGGATCTTCCCATGAGTGACGACGCATCGGGCCCGCCGATCGGCCGCCGCGCGATGCTCCGGCGGTCGGCGATGGGGCTGGGGGCGCTCGGCCTGGCCGATCTCCTGATGGGGACGGACGCCCGCGCCGCGGATCCCGCCTCGGCCGCCGACGCCGGGGACCTCGCGCCGAGGCTCCCGCACTTCCCGGCGCGGGCGAAGCGGGTGGTCCACTTCTTCCTCAACGGCGGCCCCAGCCACGTCGACACCTTCGACCCCAAGCCGGCCCTGGCCCGGTACGACGGCCGGCCCATCCCGCTCGAGCTGGCCACCGAACGCAAGACCGGGGCGGCGTTCGCCTCCCCGTTCAAGTTCCGCCGCTACGGCCAGAGCGGGCTCGAGATCTCGGAGCTGTTCGCCCGGACCGCGGAGCACGCCGACGACATCGCGGTGATCCGGTCGATGGTCGCGCAGGTGCCCAACCACGAGCCGTCGCTGATGCTCATGAATTGCGGCGACTCGGTCATGGCGCGGCCGAGCGTCGGGGCCTGGGTGCTCTACGGCCTCGGGACCGAGAACCAGAACCTGCCCGGGTTCGTCGCCATGTGCCCGGGGGGCTACCCGATCAAGGACGCGGAGAACTGGGCCTCCGGATTCCTCCCCGGCGCGTACCAGGGGACGTTCATCGACCCCCAGAACACCGACGTCGAGAAGCTCATCGAGAACATCCGCAGCCCGCACGCCTCGAGGGCGACCCAGCGGCTGCAGCTCGATCTCCTCCGGAGGCTGGGCGCGGAGCATCGCCGCGAGCGGCCCGACCCGAGGCTCGACGCCCGGATCCAGTCGTTCGAGACCGCCTTCCGGATGCAGGTGGAGGCGGCCGACGCGTTCGACGCAAGCCGCGAGCCCGCGGCGATCCGCGAGCTCTACGGCGAGACCGTGCACGGCCGCCAGACGCTGATCGCCCGCCGCCTGCTGGAGCGCGGCGTGCGATACGTCCAGCTCTGGCACGGCGCCGGCCAGCCCTGGGACGACCACGCGAACCTCGCCGCCCATCACCGGACGCTGGCCGCGGAGATCGACCGGCCGATCGCCGCCCTGCTCACCGACCTGAAGCGGCGGGGGATGCTGGAGGACACCCTGGTCCTCTGGGGGGGCGAGTTCGGCCGCACCCCGACCGTGGAGCTCGACGGCAGCGGCAAGTCGGCGCTGGGCCGCGACCACAACCACTACGGCTTCTCGGTCTGGATGGCCGGCGGCGGCGTCAAGGGGGGGGCCGTGCACGGCGCCACCGACGAATTCGGGTTCCGGGCCGTGGAGGATCCGGTCAGCGTCCACGACCTGCACGCGACGATCCTCCACCTCCTGGGCTTCGACCACGAGCGCCTGACCTTCCGCTACGCCGGGCGGGACTTCCGGCTGACCGACGTCCACGGCCGGGTCGTCCGGCCGATCGTCGCCTGATCTCCCACGAAAGGAAGACTGCCACGCCATGACGCGCGTCGTCGCCCGCCCCGATCGGCTCGACCTGGATTCGCCCGGCCGCCGCGACTACTGGGTCGCGCTCGAGCACGACAGCATCTGGGGCGACCACCTCATCCCCCTGACGGTCTGGGTCGGCCCGGAGGCGGCCGAGGGCCGCGGGCTGGTCGCCTTCGGGTCGAACCACGGCAATGAATACGAGGGGCCGATCGCCCTCAAGCACCTGCTGCGGACGATCCGGCTCGAGGATGTCCGCGGGCGGATCATCTTCATCCCGGTGCTCAACCCGTCCGCCTTCCGGTCGGGGACGCGGGAGAGCCGGCTCGACGACGGCGTGAACCTGAACCGCGCGTTCGTCGATGGCGCCGGGGTGACCCCCGCGCTGGCCGGGATCACCCACCGCGTGGCCGCCTTCGTGCGGCAACGGATCTGGCCGCGGGTCCACACGGTGATCGACCTCCACGCCGGCGGCGACGTCGCGCGGTTCGCCCTCTGCGCCAACTATCACCGGGTGGACGACCCGGCGCTGGCCCGCGAGATCGAGGAGACCGCGCGGTGGTTCGGCACCCCCTGCCTGATGGTCTACCAGAACCTCACCCCGGGCCTGCTGCCGAGCGAGGCCGAACGCCTGGTCAAGATCACGGTGGGCACCGAGCTGGGCTGGGGCCGGGCGGTGAACGTGGAGGGCGTCCGGTACGCGAAGCACGGCGTCCTGGCCGCGGCGATCCGCCAGGGGCAGCTCCGGGGCGAGATCGAGCCGATCGGGTATCATCGCGCGGGGACCCAGCGCGTCCTCGAGATGATCGACCGGGACTGCTTCACCGTGGCCCCCTTCGACGGCCACTACGAGCCGCTGGTCGAGTGCGGCACCTCCGTCCGCCGGGGCGAGGCCGTGGGCCTGCTCCACGACTTCGACCACATCGACATGGATCCCTGGCCGGCCGTCGCCGGCGTGGACGGCGTGGTCCTGGCGCAGGCCTGGGCCGCGCCGGTCCCGCGCGGGCAGCACATCGTGGTGGTCGCCCGCGTCGCGTCCTGAACGTACGCCCCGTTGATTCAATCCAATCCGATCCGATCCAGGTCCGCTCAGGAATCATTCATGAAAATCACCGAGATCGTCTGCCAGATCCTCCGGATCAAGAACGTGGAGGCCAAGACGGCGAGCAGCCAGGACTCGGTCCTGGTGCGGGTCCGGACCGACGAGGGGATCGAGGGGATCGGCGAGGCCGATTCCTCGCCGGAGATGGTCAAGGCCGTCATCGACGCCCCGTTCAGCCACAACGTCGCCACCGGCCTGCGCGGCCTGCTCGTCGGCGAGAATCCGCTCGAGACCGACCGGCTCTGGCAGACGATGTACCGCCGGACCATGTACTGCGGACGGCGGTCCACGACCATCACCGCCATGGCCGCGATCGACATGGCGCTCTGGGACATCAAGGGGAAGAAGTACGGCGAGCCGATCCATCGGCTGCTGGGGGGCAAGCGGCACGACCGCTTCCGCGCCTATGCCTCGATCCTCTTCGGCAAGGACGGGAAGCAGACCGCGGACATCGGCCGGCGGTGGATCGACGCCGGCTACACGGCCGTGAAGTTCGGCTGGGAGCCGATGGGCCAGTCCGAGGCCGTCGACCGCGACCTCGTCGCCGGCGCCCGCAAGGGGCTGGGCGACGACGCGACGCTCCTGATCGACGCCGGCTGCGTCTGGGACGCGCGCACGGCGCTCGACCGGGCGAACGCCTTCGCCGAGCAGCGGATCGGCTGGCTCGAGGAGCCGCTCCACCCGGACGACTACGAGGGCTACCGCTGGCTCCGCGACCGCTCGCCGGTGCCGATCGCCTCGGGCGAGGAGGAGTGCGGCCGGCAGTCGTTCCGGCCCTACATCGACGGCCGCTGCCTGGACGTCTACCAGGTCGACCTGTCGCGGAACGGGTTCACCGATTCGGCCTACATCCGCCAGCGGGTGGAGGAGATCGGGGCCCGGCTCTGCAATCACTGCTACACCAGCCCGGTGACCGTGGCCGCGAGCCTCCACTGGCTGGCCACCTGCCGCGACGCCTTCCTGTTCGAGGACTGCGTCGAGGATTCGCCGCTGCGGCACGAGCTGACCCATGAGAAGGTCCAGGCGGTCGACGGCTGGATCGCCGTCCCCGACCGCCCGGGCCTGGGCGTGACCATCGACGAGGACTTCGTCCGCTCCACCCTGGTCAGCGAGTCGAGGTGATGGCGACGGACGCCCCGGAGCCGCCGTCGCCGTCGCCCTCGCCGCCCTCGCCGGCCGCCTCGCGCGAGCCGCTGGTGCTGGCGTTCGTCTGCACCCTGTCCATGATCACCTACCTGGACCGGGCCTGCTTCAGCATGGCGTTGAAGCCGATCTCCGGGGAGCTCGGGCTGGCCGACGCGTCGCAGCTCAAGTGGGCGATCACGGCCTTCGCGATCGCCTACGCGGCCTTCGAGATCCCCGCCGGGGCGATGGGCGACCGCCTGGGTGCGAAGGCCATGCTCGCGCGGATCGTCGTCTGGTGGTCGGCCTGCACGGCGATGACGGGGCTGGTCGGCCTGAGGGTCGGCGGGCTGATGCTGGGCGGGGTCGGCACGCTGATCGTGCTGCGCTTCCTCTTCGGCGCCGGCGAGGCCGGCGCCTATCCGAACATCACCCGGGCCCTGCACGACCGCCTGCCGCCCCGGCGGTGGGAAACGGCCCAGGGCCTGGTGTTCATGTCGGGTCGACTGGCCGGTGGGCTCACGCCGCTGCTCTGGGCCGTGCTCGTGGGGGGGACCGCCTCGTCGCCGGGATGGCCCTCGTGGCGGTGGGCCTTCCTGCTCTTCGGCCTGATCGGCGTCGCCTGGGCCGTCGCCTTCCGCCTCGGCTTCCCCGACCCGCCTGCCGGGGCCATGGGCCGGAGCATGGGACCTCACCATGGTCGCCCCTCGGCCATCCCCTGGAACGCCCTGGCGACGAGCCGGGCGCTCTGGGCCCTCTGCGTCATGTACCTGCTGGTCAACTACGCCTGGGCCTTCAACCTGAGCTACCTGCCGACGTATGTGGAGCAGCGGTTCGGGATCGGGGCGGCGGACCGGATCGGGGCCATCTACAAGGGCGCACCGCTCTGGGTCGGGGCGGCCGGCTGCCTGCTCGGCGGGCCGGCCGTCGGCGGACTGTCCCGGCTCCTGGGCGACCGCCGCCGAGCCCGTCGTCTCCTCGGGGTTTGCTCCCTTTCGATGGGCGCGGCCTGCTGGTGGGGAGCCGCCCGGGCGGGGAACGTCCACGTCTTCTGCGTGCTCGTGTCCCTGGCCGCGTTCGCGATCGACCTGACCCTGGGGGCGAGCTGGGCGTCCTGCCAGGACCTCGGCCGCGACCACGCCGCGCTGACGGCGGCCTGCATGAATACGGTCGGCACGCTGGGCAACGCGCTGGCCGGCTGGCTGACGGGGACCCTGGTGGAGGGCTCGATCGCCGCGCGGGCCGAGGCGCTCCATGTCGCTCCGATCGCGCTCACCGAGGTCGACAAACGGCTCGCCGCCCTCTCCGGCTATGAATCCGCCTTCGGGACCTACGTCGCGGCCTTCGCCCTCGCCGCCGCCTGCTGGCTCCTCGTCGACCCGAGCCGAGGACTGGCGGGTAAGGGCCGCGAGTCGGACGGTGCATGAACCGCGGGGGCCGATCCTCGCGGTTGCTCGATCGACGCCCCCCTCGCCGGCGTCGCTCGCCGTCGGATGAGAGGGGCAATCCCGTCGGGCTCCGATCGATCGGACCGATCAACATTCCTTCCGGATGCACAATCTCGGCGCCTGGCGGGCGAATAACCGATGTTGCGCCGAGTGCGTCGGCGCCCGGAAATCCAGGCGGGGAATCTCATGCGTCACGGCACGACCGCGGACTGGCTCACGCTCCGCGCCCTCTGGCTCGGGATCGCGATCCCGTTCCTCTACTACGGCATCCAGGCGGCGGCCGCGCCGTTCTTCCCGGGGTTCAGCTTCGTGGGGACCACGGCGAGCGAGCTGGGCTCCGACCGCTCGGGTCATCCGGTCATCTTCAACCTGGGGATCATGGTCCAGGGCGTTGCCACCCTCGTCGCCGCGTTCGGCTTCCTCCTGGCCTTCGAGCGGCTCGGCATCAATCGGCTCTTCGCCTGGCCGACCTCGCTGGCCATCGCGATGAACGGCGTCCAGACCTTGTGGGCGGGCTACTTTCCCATGCCGGACCCAAGGCACGGCGGCCACCCCGTTTTCCTCGTCTTCATGCTCGCCCAGCCGATCCTGCTGGCTGTCTCGATGAGGCCCCTCGTTGACTGGCGACTCCGCGCGTATTTCCTCGCCAATCTCGTCCTGCTCGCGGCCATGGTCCCCGTGATGATGCAGTTGACCGGGCTGGATACGCACACTTACCGCGGCCTGATCCAGCGCCTCTTCGCGCTGGCGATCTTCCCGCCAATCGGCGTGGCGGCGTTCGCGCTGGCCCGTCGCGTCAACGCGAGAGCACGTTGAGCGAGGCGGCGGGCGTCATCTCCGCGAATGCGCCGGTGCTGGACCCGATTCCGTCCCTTCGAACGCGGGGGTATCGGATACCACCTTCCCCGCCGCCTCCCCGCCTCCGCGGTCGTGAATCTCGACCTCGACGCGGGGTGCCCCACGTCGAATCGCTCCTCGAATATCGGAAGATTCGGGGAACAAGCTTGCCGCGCCGCCCCTCTAATTGGGTCAGAATGCTCACGGATACCGAGACCGGTTCCGGGAGGCTAACCGGGCGGGGGACCGGCTCGACGCCGAGGCGGCGTTCGAGGCGATCGTGGAGCGTCATGGGCCGCTGGTCTGGTGCGTCTGCCGGTCGACGGTCTCGAACCCGCACGACGCCGAGGATGCCTTCCAGGCGACGTTCATGGTCCTGGTCCGCAAGATCGGCTCGTTGCGCCTCCGGGTGACGCTTGGCGCATGGCTTCACACCATCGCCCGGCGGATTGCCCTGGCGACGCGGGCGGCGGCGGCCAGGCGTCGCGAGATTGAGCGCGCCAGCTCGATCCCATCGCGCGAGTCCGGTGCTCCCCAGGGCTACCGCACTCTCGGTGTAGACATTCAATGGATGAAGAGACTGAGATGTGACGAAATGACGTATGAATTGACGTCAGACTCCCGAAGACTCCGAATGTGGACCTTCCGGATCTCCCACTTTCGAGATGCTTCCTCGAGTGGAAAGACCTCGGCCTCGTCCCCGCCCTCCGACATGGCGGCGGGCCCCGTCATCCGCTACCCTGGGCCGTGGGATCGTCGCGACGTGTTGCGTAATCACCCGGCTCGTCCCGGTAGGGATTCGTGCCTCGGAGTCGAAGATGACGCGGACGCTGCTCACGTTGCTGGTAATGGGCGTGATCGGGGTGCCTGTCTCTGGTGCCGATGACGACCCGCTGCCTCCCATCCTGGATGCCTCGGCGTTGCCGACCGCCCAGGAAGCGGACCTCTTCCCGCTCCAGGGCGGAAGCCATCCCCGGTTCGTGGTCTCCGCGGACGGCGGCCACTCGATCGACCTGGGCGACCGTCGCGTGCTCTGGCTCTTCGGCGACACGGTCGTGGGCCATTCCCCGGACAGGGCGGACGTCCTCCGGTTCAAGGAGGAGTTGGCGGACGGGCAGGTCGGCCGCTGCAATACCGCCGCCCTCATGACCCTTCCGGCGAAGGATCGAGCCTTCGAGCTGAGTTACTGGGCCCCCGCCAAAGGGTTGAAGAATCATCTCCCGGTCGCCGGCCAGGCCATCCCGTTCGTCGAGGGCGAGTCGTTCGACGCCGGGGATCGGATCTGGCCCGTCGGCGGCCTGCGGGCCGGTGACTGGGTCTACGTCTTCATCATGCTGACCAACGCGGCCAAACCCGAGGCCCCCACCCGATACTCCCTGGCCCGCTCGCCCGCGACGGACCCGCTCCGGTTCCAGCGCCTCTCGGCTCGGGACGGTCGCCCCCTCGTGCTCCCCTTTCCTGCCAGGGTCGGCGGGGCCATCAGCCTTGGCCCGCTGGAGATCGGCCGGTCCCCGTGGATCGAGGGAGCGTACCTCTACAGTTTCGCGACCTACGCGGTCCGCCGGACGCAGCGGCGTGGCCTGCCCGGCGAACGCACCTTCGGGATGGGCTGGGCGACCAGCCTGGTCCGTGTCCCGATGACGAGACTCGACGAGCCCGATGCCTGGGAAGTCGCCTATGGCCAGGGCCGATGGGGTAAGGTCCGGGAATCGGCCCGCTCCTTCTTCGAGCTGCAAGGCCACGCCGTCTCGGTGCATCGGAACGAGTGCCTGGGCAAGTGGGTCGCCGCCTATGCCCCGCTCGCCGTCCCCACCATCAACGACGAACTGGAGGTGGTGGCCCGGGTCGCGGATTCGCCCGAGGGCCCCTGGTCGAATGCCGTGGAGATCTTCCGCGCCCCCGCCGCTCCGAAGGCCGGCCACACGCCCCTCTTCGGTGAACAGCCCGCCAGCAATATTTACGTCGCGGAGCTTCATCCGTGGTCGAGCCCCGATGGCGGCCGCACCATGCTCCTGACCTTCAACGACGCCAGACGGGGCCGGGTCCACGCCGCTCGCGTTGACCTGAGCCGCCTTCGCATCAAGGCCGGTCGATGACGGTAGCCCGGGTCATGGATGCCACCTAGAAAGCGGGCCCGCGGGCAAACTCTCGTTTTGAGGACGCATCATCGCATGATTCTTGATTCGAACGCGTCTTCGCCAAGCTCGACCCGACCGCCTTTGGGGTGGCGGCGATCCCCGGACTGCTCCGCACGCTCGACCTGGCCGGGGCCTTGGTGACGATCGACGCCGCGAGGACCGTAGCCGGATCCGAGCGGAGCACGCCGGCGCAAACCTGACGCTGATCCGCCGCGTGGCCGGCTCGCTGGTGCGGCGAGGCCCGGGGAAAGGTAGCGGCGTGACGAAGCGTCTCAAGGCCGGTTGGGATGACAACTACAGCTATCGCAAATCATCCTTGGCACACCTGGACCTATGGCGCGGTAGCCCTGCGGTGCTGACCGACTCGAGCCCATGAACTCGGCGACGAGTGCCGCGATCCGGTCCGCGGCCGTGTCGAGGGCGAAGTGGCCTCCATCGAGCACGTGAACCGCGGCGCCGGGGACATCGCGGCGATAGGCTTCGGGCTCCTCGATCGTGAAAGACCGATCATATTTCCCCCAGAGGACGAGCAGCCGCGGCCGGGTCTCGCGGAGCCAGGCCTGCCACTTCGGGTAGGAGGCGACGTTGGACCGGTAGTCGTAGAAGAGGTCGGCCTGAATCTGCGCCTGCCCGGGCTTCGTCAGGAACGCATACTCGTCGGTCCAGAGATCGGGATCATATCGCTCCGGGTTCGGGTCGCCGCCGACGTGTCGCGTCCGGGCCGCCTCCAGCGAGAGGAGGTTCGCGCGCAGGGCCGCCTCGTGGGCGGCCCGGTCGGCCCAGTAGGCGCGACGGGTCGCCCAGGCCGGGCCCAGGCCGACGTCGTGGGCCACGGCGTTCTGGATGATCAGCCCGCGGACCCGCTCCGGGTGGGCCATCGCCAGCCGGAACCCGACCGGGCCGCCGTAGTCCTGCATGTAGAGGCCATAGCGCGGGATTCCGACCGCCGCGGTGAAGTGGTCGATGATCCTCGCGAGGTTGTCGAAGGTGTAGGCGAACTTCCCGGGGTCGGGCCAATCGCTGTGGCCGAATCCCGGATAGTCCGGCGCGACGAGGTGGAATCGGTCGGAGAGGCGTGCGAGCAGCGGCTCGAACATCCGCGACGAGGACGGCAGGCCGTGGAGCAGGAGGATGGTCGGGGCGTCCCTGGGGCCGGCTTCCCGGTAGAAGATGTTCAGGCCATCGACCCGGACCGTTCGATAGAGGACGCCCGTTCGCGTCGGTTCCTCGGCGGATACCGTCCCCATCAGGACGCCGCCCAGGGCGAAGGCCATGCGGAGGGCGTGAGTGCCATTTCTTCGTGAAATCATGATGCGTCAAGTTGTAGGATGACCTGGACGGAATGGGAGCCGCCTCGAAGTGTATCCGCGGAGACGGCCCGTTTCGACGGTGATCAGGGAGGCAGGGCCATCCACTCGCGAGAGCTCGGACCGATGACGAGCGACCCACCGGAGGTCTCCCTGAAGACGCGCTGGCTGCTCTACGCGGGGGCCTGGATGGCCGCATACCTGGGCCGGCTCTTCATCCCTCCGCTCCTCGCCGGCACGGTCCCCGGCAGGGACGCCGTCCTCATCTACACGATGTTCTCGTGGATGTTCCCGGCCGGCCTGATCGCATGGTTCGACTCCGGCAGCCCCGACAGGCCGGGGAACATCATGTGGATCGTCCTGATCTGGATCGCCTACCTGGTCCACGGGATTTTCACCCTGAGAGCCCGCACCCGGATGGGGTTCTATGGGCTCCTCCTGATCCTGGCGATCGTCCTGGTCATCAACGTGGCCGGCTGCGAACGGATCCATCTCAACGCGCGCTCGTTCGGCTAGCATCGATCCCGACGCCCTTTGCCCTGGTCGAGCATGCGACGAGGCGTCGGATCGCTGGGGCGCCGGCGTCGCGGCCGCCAGGCGGTGTGGCCTTGCCTCTTTACCGAGATGGCGGCGGATCGCAGAATGATCTCCGCGATGCCCCTGCCGTTCGGGGACCGCCGAGGCCGGCCCGGTCTCGTTCGACCCCGGATTCCGGCATCCTCGAGGATCATCCGCCCGGAGGTTTCCATTCGTGGGGCACGACATGTCGAACGCCGATGCCCGTGGGGGGATGCGTGAAGAGGGGTACGTCCGCGAGTTCGACTCGCGGGGCGAGGATTACCACCGCGCCTTCGCGGTATTCCTGGCTCATACCGATCAGAAGACCCGGCTGAAGGGATGGATCGACGAGGCCGTCGCGGGCTTGCCCCGGCGGGCCACGTTCATCGACGCCGGTGCCGGGACGGGGCAGGTGACGGCCTGGTACGTCGACGCGTTCGATTCGACGATCGCGATCGAGCCCAATCCCTCGCTCCGCGACGAGCTGGCGCGGGCCTGCCCCACGGCCGAGGTCCTTTCGACCGGCCTGATCGAGGCCGCCCCGTCGCGCGCCGCGGACCTGGTGCTCTGCTCGCACGTCTTCTATTACGTCGACCGGGACGCATGGCTCGCGAACCTGGAGGCGCTCGCCTCGTGGGTGGGCGAGGGGGGGATGCTCGCCCTGATCCTCCAGGATCCCGGCACCGATTGCATGCGAATGCTCCGCCACTTCACCGGCCGATCGTTCGACCTGGAGGGGCTCCGCCGCGAGTTCGACGCCCGGCAGGGTGCCCGGTTCGAGAGCCGGATCGAGACCGTCCCGGCGACCATCGTCGCCGCCGATCCCGGGGATGCTCTCACGATCGCCGAATTCGTCCTGAACGTCCTGCCGATCCCCACGCCGATCGACCGGGCCGACGTCGTTCGCTACCTCGACGATCACGCGCGGGGGGCCGACGGCGTCTATCGGCTCTCCTGCACCCAGGAGATCCTGATCGTCCGGCCCCGGACCGGATGAGATGGTCGTCGCCGTCATCGTCACCGTGACGTCGCTTCCCGAGGGCCTCGGTCGTCAGCGGCGTAGCCTCTGGGACAGGTCCCTGGCGTCGGCGTAGTCGGGGGCGAGACGGAGGGCCTTCTCGGCGGCGGCGATGGCCTCGGGCTTCTTCTGGGCGGCCTCGAACGCGAGGGCGAGCTGGTAGTGGACCTCCGGCCGGTCGGGCAAGAGGGTCGTCGCGGCCCGCAGGTCGGCGAGGGCCTCGGCGTTGTGGCGGAGGATCAGGTGGGCCTGGCCGCGGAGCAGATGGGCCTCGCCGCTGGCCGGGGCGAGCTCCACCGCCTGGTCGAGCCGGGCGAGCGCCTGGTCGGGCTGGTCGCGGGCGAGCTGGATCGCGCCGATCCGCCGGCTGGCCTCGGCCTGAAGGGGGTTCAGCTCGATCGTCCGGAAATAGCCGGCGAGCGCCTCGTCGGTCCGGCCGATCGACTCCAGGATGCTCGCCGAGGCGAATCGCGCCTCGGCGTCGTGGGGCTCGATCTCGATCGCCGTGTCGAGCCGCTTGAGGGCCGAGGCCGTGTCGCCCCGCGCGGCCTCGATCGTCCCCAGGCCGACCAGGGCGGTGACATAGTCCGGATCGAGCTCGAGCGCCCGGCGAAAGCACGCCTCGGCCTCGCCGAGCCTTCCCTGGAGCTGGAGGACCTTCCCCAGCCGCTGCTGGGCCTCGGACGAGGCGGGCGTGATCGCCACGAGCTGGAGCAAGGCGAGCCTGGCCTGCTCCAGGTCCTGGCGATCGAGGGCCGCCTGCGCCTGCTCGCCGATCGCCTGGACTCGCGCGGCCTGCTCGGCCGTGAGCGGCGCGCCCGCCGCTCCCTTGCGCGCGCCCGCCCAACTGCATCCGGCGGACGCCGCAAGCAGGGCAAGACAGGTGCACCAGGCGGCGGTCGAGGCCCCGCGCCACATGCGAGTTTCTCCCTCCCCGGGGCGGGCGAATCCTTGGGATTTTAAAGGACTTGCGACGAGATGGCCGAGAAATGCCCGGGCCTCACGTGGCCGGGCGTCCCGTTCTCGATTCGAACGAGTCCGCGTTCGGCGTTGAGGACCATCCGGGGCAACTTATGCCGTAACACCAGGCCGGTCAATGCCGACTGGTGCGGATCGCATGTTCCTGGAAAGGCCTCCGGCGTGCCCTTTGCCGTCGGCCCGGACAGGGCAAGGAAAATCGCCGGACATGTCGCACAGGATCACCTCCCGCGGCGATTCCTGGAGTCTTTGTCCGGTCCCGGGCCGGTGGCGCGTTCTACACCATGGCGGAGAGAGGATCATCGGCGGACCGGCAGCGGAGGAGTGACATGCGGATCGCAGGAATTCGATGCGCGGCGGCGATCACGGGCCTGTTCCTGGCGACGATGCCGGCGCCCTCGGCCAGCGCGGGCATCACGGGGGCGGATGTCTTCGGCAACGCGGTGTACGCCCAGACCTCGGCCTCCGGGGCCCCCGATCTCAAGGGGTACTTCTTTTCGTCGCGGATCTTCTACAGCGATCCCGCCGACGTTTCGTCCGCCAACGGGACGAGTAGCGGACTTCCCTTCGATTACGGCATCCAGCCGGGCAACATCGCAGGCTACGCGACGCCGTTCATCACCCAGCCCGAGCTCGCCGGCTATCTGTCGCCGGGAGGCATGTTCAGTGCCGAGATCACCGGCGGCAACCTGGCCGGCACCACCCTGGCCGCCGGGCCCTACGGGCCGGATCTCTATTCGGCGGTGCCGATCCTGGCCGCCAGCAGCTATGACGCGCTGCAGGGCCTGGACGCCTCCAAGGGTACGAGCCTGATGTTCAACGGCTTCACGGCCGATCCGAACGCCTCGTCGGCCGCCGCATTCGTGACGATCTTCCGGGCCAGCGACAATGCGGTGGTCTACTCGCAGGACTTCCTCCCCCCCGGGACGACGAGCGTGAGCGTCGCGGGCGGCATCCTCGATGCGGACACGGCTTACGTCCTGGAGATCGACTATAGCAATCGGCTGGCCATGGACCTCACCGTGAACGGCGATACGCTGGCGGATTCGTTCACGACCGGCTATGACGTGCGTACCGAGGTCGCATTCACCACCGCCGCGATCCCCGAGCCATCCGGGCTGATCCTGGGCGGCCTGGCGGCAGCCGGTCTGGCCGGCTTCGCGCGGTTTCGGGCGCGGACGCGGTCCTAAGTCCACCGGCGATCGGCCTCCCACTCCTCCGTCCTTCGAGACTCGGCCGGTCTTGTGGCCGCACCCTGGCCCGGAGACAATGGGTCGTACCCCGAAGATGCGGGGGGAGTGACGAGGACGAAAGGCGACCGATGCTCATCAGCGACAAGCTTGCCGAGGCGTTCAACCAGCAGATTGGCAATGAACTGGCGAACTACCTCCAGTATCTGGCCATCTCAAACTACTTTGAAAAGGAATCCCTATTCGCCCTCGCCCGGCTCTATTCGAAGCAGGCCGATGAAGAGCGCGACCACGCGATGAAGTTCAACAAGTTCCTCCTCGATGCCGGCCGCAGCCCGATCCTGCCGGCGATCCGAGAGCCGAGGAACGAGTTCGGCTCGGCCCTCGAGGCCGCCCAGGTCGCGCTCGACTCGGAGGTGGCCACCACCCGCCAGATCTACGACCTGGTCGCGCTGGCGACCGAGGGCCGCGAGTACATCCCCCTGAACTTCCTCCAGTGGTTCCTCAGCGAGCAGCTCGAGGAGGTTGCCAGCGCCGAGAGCCGGCTGGCGATCGTCCGCCGCGCCGGCCCGAGCGTCCTGATGGTCGAGGCCTACCTCGTCCACGAGACGTCCTGAACGAGGCCGCCCCGGGCTTGCCGCCGGGGCGGTTCATCCCCGGCCCCTCTCAGTTCGTCGTGTCGTTCGTGAACGAGAGCGGGCCGATCTGCCGCAGGTTGGGATTCAGCGTGACGCCGCCGCGGGTGCCGTAGTCGCGGTTGCTGGTCGAGACCAGGCTCACGTTCGTCCGCTTGGACATGGGCGTCTTCACGTGGCCGATCGGCTGGGCCACGATGACGCTGTTGGACAGCGACCCGGTCCGGACCAGGTTGAGGTAGCCGGTGTCGTTGAGCACCAGGCCGTTGGCCGTCAGGCCGCGGAGCGACTGGATGTTCCCCTGGACGTCGATCAGCGCCGGGCCGGTGCCCGCCGCGGCGTTGCCGTTGATGTCCGGGCGGAACGACTCGCTCAGGTCGGTGATCGGGCCGGGGGCGTTCAGCGCGATGGTCGCGTAGGTATTCAGGGACTGCGGGCCGAGCACCCGGATCGTGTTCGTCGCCTGGCCCGAGCCGTTGGTGCCGATCGAGTTCGACGCCAGGTAGGCGTCGATCGACCCCACGGACACGCCGATATCCTGCGGGTTATTGTTCGGATCCACGGGGACGTACGACCCGCCGGACTTGATCGCGGTCTGCGAGGCCGAGCTGAAGACCCGCCTGAGCGTCAGTCCGCCGGACGCGTTCGGGATCGCCGCCGAGGTGTTGACCGTCAGCTCGCCGAGCTGGGTCACCGTCGGCGTGAGGGTATTGAACGTGGCGGCGATCGTGGAATAGACCTGGTTGGAGCCCGGGATGCCGGTGAGGCCGCCGACGAAGCTGACGCCGGCCTGCGGCGTGTAGTTGGATGGGCTGCCCGCCGGCAGGACCGCCGTGCCGGCCGCCAGGCTGGCGGCCACGTCGATCATCTGGAGCTGATTGGTCTGGGTGTTGCCCATCACCGAGACCGTGTCGGTGGAGCCCAGCATGTCCATGCCGGCCGGCGTGGCGAACGAGCCGACCAGGGCCCCGGACGTGGCGTTGTAGACCGTGATCGTCGAGCCCGTGCCCACCATCAGCACGAGCTGGCTGCCGTTGCGGCCCACCGAGAGCGCGACCGGGTTCGTCGAGCCGGCCGCCTGGACCTGGATGGGGGCGAAGCTCGTGTCCACCGCCCCGGTGTTCTGGTTCAGGTCGAGGCTGAATCGGAGGACCTGCCCGGTGGCCGAGTCATATCCGAAGATCCTCGAATCCGTCTGGAGGTCCGGGAGGGTCGTCATGTTGCCGTTGATGTGGCTGATCTTGAGGATCACGCCCGGCGGCGCGGGGGGCGGGCTCGGGCTCCCCGGATCGCTCTGGAGCAGGATGTTGCCGGCCGACACGAACTCGCCGTTGATGCCGGCGAGGCTCTGGACCAGGAAGAGGTCGCTGACGACGTTCGTCGAGGTGCCGCTGGTGCTGGTGCTCGTGGTGGTGCCGCTGGTGGCGCCCGCGGTGACGTCCGAGGGGAGCTCGCGGAGCTGGATCTGGGTGGCCGGGCCCACGGAGTTGAGCGCCAGGGTGTTGATCCCCTCGGTCACGTTGATCCGGCCGCCGGCGATCAGGTTGAACGACGGCAGGTTGATCATCTTGATCACGCTGCCGCCGATGCCGCTGAGGCTCCCCCCCGCGCCGTTGACGTACAGGTCGCGGTGGTAGATGCTCGCGAGGTCCGCCTGGCCGGTGCCGCCGTGGAGGCTCGACATGATCTTGCTGTAGGAGTTCGTCTTGCTGAACAGCAGGTGGAGCGCGCCCGAGGAATCGACCGTGGTCCCCTCCAGGCTCCCCTTGCCCACGACCTGGATCAGGACGTTGGTCCCTTGCGGCGTCCGATATCGGAACGTCTGGAAGTTCTTCGAGAAGACGCCCCCGGCCGATGCCGCGTCGGCGACGGCCGAGAGCCCCGACGACGCGGTGCTGAGGACCCAGCGATCCTCGAGCCCTTCCAGCATCGGCCGGACCTTCCGCTTCGACATCCCGGGCCCGTTCGACGGTGAAAGCCCCATCGCGATCCTCCTGACCGACACCATCGCACGCCCTCGCCGCCCATGAGCGAACGTGCCTTCCCCATCATTGCGGCCCGCCGCCGCATCTTCCGTTGCTAATCTTTTCGGCAATCCGCCCGCCCGGCATAACCCGGGCTTGCGGCAAGGGAGGTAAGAGCCTTGCGAAGCCATCTGGGCTGCCGGGTGAGTTTGGGTGTTTGGGGAAATTAATGAGAATAGATTAAAGTATGTCCGGGATTTGAGAGCTTCGGATCATGACAGGAGAAGGGTCTTGGTCTACGATGGTGCGAGGTTATTTCGTTGAGGATGGGATTGTCTTGCAGCCCGTGTTCGGTGTGGTAAATCCCTTGCGGAGGCGGAGATGGCTCGTCAACGCTACGCCCCGGCAACCGTCGCAGTGAAGGTGGACGACGATCCGGATGTCGAAGGAACACTTCGTTTTACGTTCACGCCGGGGGCTGATGGGCCGCTGCAGTCAGTTGGAGAATCGCTCTTTCCGGCGACTCGCTATGTCGCATCCGTCCGCGGCACCGGGGACTTGGTGGAGATACACTGGCTCCGGGCTCCGGAACGGGAAACCGTCCGGGGGGAGCTCGAATCGCTCGCCCGTCGTCGCGTTCAGGAGCGGACTGAGTGGCTGGGCCGACTCCGCGATCTGGTGACCACAGTCAAGGGCTGGGCCGATGAACTCGACTGGGCTGCGAAGGTTGTTGACAAGCGCATGGAGGATGCCGAGATCGGCGGATACCGTGCTCCCAGTCTCTTGCTTCAGAGGGAATCGGTCCGTCTTTACCTGGAGCCGATCGGCCGATCGGCCCCGGGCATTGAAGGTGTCGTGGACCTCTGCCTGATGCCCTCGTATGACGACGTCGCCCGGCTCACGAACGAGGGAGATCGTTGGAAGGTGCGATATGTCTTCGACGACGTGGTTCCAGGTAACGGTCGAGCCGATCGAGTCAGGCCCTTGACGAAGGCGACGATCCGCCGGGTTTTCGACGCGATGCAGATTCATGCCGGATGAGGCATTTCGCTGGATGAGACGGATCAAGGACGTCGAACGCGAGTGTCAGACGATCCGATGGGGCACGGATCGCCTCCTTTCTGCGGTCAGCGACGATCCCTCGCTCCTTCGAGGTCATATCAAGCAGCGGGACATCCGGGCAGCGTCGGCGAACCTGGAAGGGACGTTTCTCGTGCGGATCTTCTCCGAATTCGAGACGGCCCTCCAGCAGTTCATCCGGGACTCCCGGCTCCGCCGGCCCCGCACTGCCGAGTCCATGGTCAACCGTGTGCGGGCCGAGGGATCCATCCCGCTGGCCGAAACAGATGCCGTCCACCGCGTCCGTGAATACCGCAATACCCTGGTTCACCAGCGCGCGAACCCGGCGCCGGCCGTCACGATCCGTCAGGCGACCAGCGCCTTGTGTACGTTTCTCAGCCGCGTTCAGGGGATCTGGTGAATGAAGGGCTGGGCCCTCACCCTCGTCCTTCATCGAATTCGCACGGCGGGACGCAACAGGCCATAGCCTTTGCCCATAACAACTCGATCCGACTGGAAGATCGCACGGAGACCAAGTTGTTTGAGTCTTCGAGGGTAGGTACGCTGGGCCTCGATTTCCTTGGGACCGTCAATGGCGGCCACGTGACCAAATCCACTGTAATGAGAATTGGTAATAAGATTATCAATGACACCGTTGAAACTCTCAAATCGCTGGAGTATCTCCCGAACCCGTTCGGCGTCCTGGATCCCCGGCACGCCACGTGGCAGGCGACGATTACACACGAATACATCGGCGAAAATGACCAGGCGTTGCAATGGATGATCCGACGCGCGCGACAGGCCAATGTGCCGATGAAGAAGTAGATCGTCGCGGCCGGCAGGCGGGGCGAACGTCCGGCGATCCGGCCCATCTGACGGGTCGCCCGCTGATATACTCAACCACGAACGGCTGGAAGCTGGTAGGTTCGAGGACATCGTGAACTCGGGACTGAAGTCCTCCGCTCACGATGAAATCAACACGGAGTCATCGCCACCGACGCTCTCGCAAAACAGGGTAAAACCTGAAGAAGTCGCCTGAAGGCGAGGGTTTCTATCCCATCGCCAGGACAATCAACAAGAAAGAGTGCGCTGGCCCTGATTGGTCTTGAAGGCCATGTCCTCCAGGAGATTGCGATGCGGTATCAGGTCCGATCAATTCCAAAACTCATCACATCATCTCTCTTCCTTCTTATTGCATCCGGGGCGGGGTCTGCCGTCGTGCAGGAACCGGGCGGTCCTGCACGCAACGCGGCCCCGGAGAAGCCGAAGGGCGGCCTCGAAGCCGTCGACAGGCAGAAGGTGTCGACAGGACTGGGGCGGTCTGAACAGGCGTTGTGGCGCATCCGGAATCGCGCGGTCAACGATCACGATCTCAGGAATCTGGCAGTAGGCCCGATCTAC